>NZ_JAKSYH010000114.1 GCF_022829295.1 Methylobacterium sp. J-088 | reverse complement strand
CATAGGCTGGGCTCGAGGATGGACGGGTCGCCGAATGCGAGGGGAAGGGGGGCCCGGATGTGAGCCGGACGGGGACTCCTACCGGCACGGAAAGGGAGGAGTAACGGGCTCGTGTTTGAGTTTCGGGGAGGATAGGCATTGGTCGTTTTTGGGAAAGTCCTACGTCAACTGGGCGGCCTTAAGGTTTCTGTTCGGTGGGGGCATGGGATTTGGGGAGGGGCGGCCCGCCTATTTGGACGGCGGGGGTGGCGAGGAATCCCTCAGTCCACCACGGCGCGCCGCCCGCCGCCACTGTGTCGTGTACCGTGTGCAACGCGATCGGGCGCGGCTCTAGCGTGGGGTTTCGAAAGGGCTGACGCCCTTTGGTGGGTTGTCAGGGCAAAGCCCTGACGAAAGACCAGGGCCCTGCCCTGGACCCGCGAAAGGTCCCGACCTTTCGAAACCACGACTGGAGCCATCGCGGCCGGCAAGCTACTGTCCCGGCAAAGACTTGCCGGGGAGGACGGGATGGCCCGCGACACGATCTACGACCGCGACCTCGACCGCGTGCCGGCCAATTACCAGCCGCTGACCCCCCTGCTCTACCTGGATCGCGCCGCGCGGGTGTTCCCCGACCAGATCGCGGTGATCCACGGCGCCCTGCGGCGGCCCTACCGGGAGCTCTACGCCCGGGCCCGTCGCCTCGCCTCGGCGCTCGCGGCCCGGGGGATCGGCCGCGGCGACACGGTGGCGGCACTCCTCGCCAACACCCCCGAGATGATCGAGTGCCACTACGGCGTGCCGATGACCGGCGCCGTGCTCAACACCCTCAACACCCGCCTCGACGCCGCCGCGATCCGCTTTTGCCTGGAGCACGGCGAGGCCAAGGTTCTGATCACCGACCGGGAGTTTTTCCGCACGGCCGCCGCGGCCCTGGAGGGCCTGGCGACGAAGCCCTTCGTCATCGACGTCGACGACCCGGTCCATGACGGCCCCGGCGACCGGCTCGGCGCGACCGATTACGAGACGTTCCTGGCCGGCGGCGATCCGGAGCACGACTGGCAGCTGCCCGACGACGAGTGGGACGCGATCGCGCTGAACTACACCTCGGGCACCACGGGCGACCCGAAGGGCGTGGTCTACCACCATCGCGGCGCGGCGCTGCTGGCGCTCGGCAACGTGGTCACGGGCGGCCTCGGGCAGCACCCGGTCTATCTCTGGACCCTGCCGATGTTCCACTGCAACGGCTGGTGCTTCCCCTGGACCCTCTCGATCGTGGCCGGCACCCATGTCTGCCTGCGGCAGGTGCGGGCCGATGCGATGTACCGGCTGATGGCCGAGCACGGGGTCACGCATCTCTGCGGCGCGCCGATCGTGATGCAGATGCTGATCAACGCCTCCGATGCCGAGCGCCGGGAGCTGGGGAAACGCGTCGCGTTCTTCACCGCGGCCGCGCCGCCCCCCGAGGCGGTGCTCGCCGGCATGTCGGAGGCCGGGTTCGACGTGACCCACCTCTACGGGCTGACCGAGAGCTATGGGCCGGCGGTGGTCAATGCGTGGCACGCCGATTGGGACGCGCTCGCGGCCGACCAGCGGGCGGCCAAAAAGGCCCGCCAGGGCGTGCGCTATCCGGTGCTGGAAGCCCTCGACGTGCGCGATTCCGAGACGCTGGAGCCGGTGCCCGCCGACGGGGCCACGATCGGCGAGGTGATGATGCGCGGCAACGTGGTGATGCGCGGCTATCTCAAGAATCCATCCGCCACGCAGGCCGCCTTCAAGGGCGGCTGGTTCCGCACCGGCGACCTCGGGGTGAAGCACCCGGACGGCTACGTCCAGCTCAAGGACCGCTCGAAGGACATCATCATCTCGGGCGGCGAGAACATCTCGTCGATCGAGGTCGAGGATGCGCTGTTCAAGCACCCGGCGGTGGCCAGCGCCGCGGTGGTGGCCAAGCCCGACGCCAAGTGGGGCGAGACGCCCTGCGCCTTCGTGGAGCTGAAACCGGGGGCCTCACCCAGTGCCGACGAGCTGATCCAATGGTGCCGGGGCCGGCTCGCGTCCTACAAGCTGCCGCGCCACGTGGTGTTCGGCGATTTGCCGAAGACCTCCACCGGCAAGGTGCAGAAGTACATCCTGCGCGAGCGGGCCCGTCAGGACGAGCCCTGAGCCTCTGTCCGATGCGCGGCCAAGGTCCGGTTTCGAAAGGTCGAGACCTTTCGCGGGTCCAGGGCGGAGCCCCGGAATCCGTCAGGGCGTTGCCCTGACAACCCACCGAAGGGCTTCAGCCCTTTGTGAACCCCTCAGTCCTGCGGCGGATCCCGGCGGTCGGTGCGCGCCGGGACCCGCACGGCCCGCAGATCGGCGGCGATCTGGGCGAAGAACGCCTGGAACGACACGAGGCTGAACAGGGTGATGGAGGCGACCAGGGCGGCGGAGACCAGGGTCTTGGCTGTTGCGGGGTCCACGGTGGAGGTCCTTAACTCAGGTCTCGCCCGAGGCGATCCGGGCGAGGGGCCGGCGAGCACGGCGCCGGTACCGTCAGAAGGTGGGCGCGCGGGCCGCGCGGCGCCAGCACCGCCAAGGTCGCGCCTGGCATGCGCCTGGGTTCGGGCTCGGCATAGCGCGTTCTGCGGTCGTGGTGACCGGTTCCTTACCGGAGCGCGCGTCGCACCCGGGATCCCAGGCCGCGCAACCGGCTTGCGTGCAGCTTTCTGAGGTGGCGGCGCGTTGCGTTTCCCGCAATAAGCGCCCGCACGGAGCACGGTGCGCCCGGGAGAGACGGCATGGCCGGCAACGGCATCGCGAACGGCGCCCTCGTGGCGCTGCTCGCCGTTCAGGTATCGGCCCTGGCCGGGGGGGCTGCCCGGGCACAGGGGACGGTGCCGGCCGCGGTGCCGGTGCAGCGCTCGGCTCAAGGGCCAGCCCCGGGGCCGGCATCCGAGTCCGCCGCCCCGCCCACGGCGTCGCCCCCCGGGCCGGGCCCGGCCGAGCCGGTGACCCGGGCGGGCTACTTCTACATCGGCGGCCGCTACCAGAAGCTCGGCGACAAGACCGTGATGGTCGGCCAGATGTTCGTGCAGTCGCGGACCCCGGCCCGGATCACGCAGCCCTACCCCGTGGTGATGGTGCACGGGCTCGCTCAGACCGGCGTGAATTACCTTGCCACCGCGGATGGGCGTCCGGGCTGGGTCCAGCACTTCGTCGAGAAGGGCTATCAGGTCTACGTGGTCGATCAGGTCGGGCGCGGGCGCTCGGGCACCAACCCGGAGGTCTACGGTCCCTACGACCGCCTCGGGACCCGCAGCCTGGAGCGGACCCACACGGCCCCGGAGGTCTACGACCTGTACCCGCAGGCCAAGCTCCACACCCGCTGGCCCGGGGGACCCGGGGTGCAGGGCAATGTCGGCTTCGACCAGTTCTTTGCCAGCCAAGTGCCGTTCCTCGCCAACACCCAGCAGACCGAGGAGCTGGTCGATCCGGCGCTGCTGGCGCTGCTGGAGAAGATCGGACCGGCGATCCTGCTGACCCACGGCCAGGCCTCCCTGTTCGGCTGGGCGGCCTCGGATGCGCGGCCCGACCTCGTGAAGGCGCATGTGGCGGTCGAGCCGAGCGGGCCGCCGTTCTTCGACGTGCAGTTCCGCGGCGGCAAGGAGTTCTGGGAGAAGAGCGGCGACGGCCGCGCCCGGGCCTACGGGCTGACCCGCATGCCGCTGACCTTCGACCCGCCCGTCAAGGCGCCCGAGGATCTGGTGGTGGCACAGGACGCCAAGGGGGTGGAATCCAAGGGGGTGGAATCCAAGGGGTCGGACGCCAAGGGTTCCGAACCCAAGGCGGGGGACGGGCGGATCCGCTGCTGGCTCCAGGGCGAGCCCGCCCGGACCCTGCCGAACCTCGCCAAGGTGCCGACCGTGCTGGTGACCGCCGAGGCCTCGTTCCACGCCACCTACGATGCCTGCACGGCCGCCTTCCTGACCCAGGCCGGGGCCAAGCCCGACGTGATCGCGCTCGCCGACCGGGGCCTGCACGGCAACGGCCACATGATGATGCTGGAGACGAACAGCGATGCCGTGGCTGACGTTCTGGCCGCGTGGCTCGCGGGGCGCGTGAAGTAGGCGGCCACGCGCCCTCCCCCCTCTGCGGGCCAGCGGATTCACACGTCTCTGCCGGACACTCACCCCTCTCAGAAAAAAGCGCTTTTCCCTCCCCCTTGCGGGGAGGGGCCAGGGGTGGGGGTGGTGCAGGCGGCACCGCAGCGGTGCCGTCTGCACCACCCCACGCGGGATCTGCGATCCCCAAACTCCTCCCCACAAGCTTGAGCGATCCCGGGCAAACCCGGGGTCGCCAGGGGAGGAGAGCGCGTCGGCTCAGGTGTGAACGTCGTAGCCCTTGCGGGGGAAGGAGACGCGTGCCGCCCGTCAGACCGATCCGAAGACGATCCGCGTGCTCGCAGGCCCACTACCAGAGCGTGTCGCCGCGGCAACAGCCGTCGCCAGACGCGCGAGGGCGGCTTGCGGCCAAGCATGACCGCGCGTACTCCGGACATAAGAAAACACAATCCCAACAGTAGTTTAGCACAATTCTAAACAGCGCGATAGCAACGCCGGAGCCCTTCCCGGCGAACGCGGTCGGCTGCCCGTTCCGCCCGACACGGCCAGGTCCCATGCGCGTTGCTTATCCCCCCTTCAACACGAGCGGCGCCACCCTGCGGGCCCTCCTGGCCGGCGCCTCCCTTGCCGTCCTGGCCCAGGCCGCGCCGAGCCTTGCGCAGGACGCGACGCCGCCGCGCCGCGGGGCGCTGAGCAATCCCCCGGCCGGGGGCAGCGTGCAGCTCGAGGAGCTGAGCGTCGAGAGCCAGGGCGGCGGTGCCCCGGTCGCGGCCCGGGCCGGGGCGGGCGCGCGGGCGGTGGAGAGCCCGACCGGCCCGATCGACGGCTTCGTGGCGAAGCGCTCGGCCACCGCCACCAAGACCAACACGCCGCTGATCGAGACGCCGCAATCGATCACCGTGGTCGGCCGCCAGCAGCTCGACACCCAGAACGCCCAGACCCTCACCCAGGCGACCCAGTACGTCGCCGGAACCTATGCGGGCACCTTCGGCGCCGACACCCGCCTCGACTTCTTCCAGCTCCGCGGCTTCGTGGTCAGCGATTACGGCCTCTACCTCAACGGCCTGCAGCTCCTGAACTACGGCTTCGCCTACAGCCGGGTGAACACGTTCGGGCTGGAGCGGATCGAGGTGCTGCGCGGCCCCTCGGCGGTACTGTTCGGCGCCGGCAATCCCGGCGGCCTGATCAATCAGATCAGCAAGCGCCCGACCGAAAATCCGTTCGGCTACATCGAAGTGGGCGGCGGCTCGTTCGACCAGCGCTACGCCGCCTTCGACGTCGGCGGCCCGGCCGACCGGGAGGGGCACTGGTTCACCCGGCTCACCGGCTATGCCCGCAACGGCGGCACGCAGGTCCAGGGTGCGCCGGACGACAGCTACTCCATCGCCCCGGCCTTCACCTATAAGCCGGACGGATCGACCAAGTTCACGGTGCTGTCGAGCTTCCAGCACGACAACACGGCAGTGACCGCGAACTTCCTGCCCTATTCCGGCACGGTGCGGCCGACCGTGTTGGGCCTGCGCATCCCGCGCTCGCTCAACGTGGGCGATGCCGGCTTCAACACCTACCAGCGCGATCAGGCCTTCATCGGCTACGAGTTCGAGCACGTCTTCGACGACACCTGGGCGGTGCGCCAGAACGCCCGCTACGCCTACACGCAGAGCTACCAGAATTCCTACATCGGCCAGCTCGGCTACACCGATCCGCTCCAGACGCAGCTCGGCCGCTACCTGTTCCGGGATTCCGCCAAGGTCGCGCAGCTCGATGTCGACACCCAGGCCGAGGCCAAGTTCTCCGACGGGTTCTTCCGCCACGATTTCCTGATGGGCGTGGAGTACCGGAACTTCCAGATCCACGACAACCAGGCCTCGGGCTTCCCCGGCCCCGACCTGAACATCCTCGCGCCCGCTTACGGCCCGCAGACGGTCTCGGCCGCGCCCTACCTGATCAACGCCAACTCGTTCCAGCAGGTCGGCCTGTACTTCCAGGATCAGATCAAGCTCACGCCGGAGCTGACCCTGATCCTCGGCGGCCGCCAGGATTTCGTCCAGAACACCGTCTACGATCGCCTGACGCCCGCCAACACCAATGGCCGCAACGACAGTGCCTTCACCTACCGGGCGGCGGCGATCTACAATTTCGACTTCGGCCTCGCGCCCTACATCATGTACGCGACCTCGTTCCAGCCCGAGATCGGCGTGGACATCAACAACCGGACCTTCAAGCCCGATACCGGCGATCAGGTCGAGGGCGGCGTCAAGTTCGAGCCGCCCGGCCAGGGCTACTTCCTGACGCTGGCGGGCTTCGACATCCACCGCAACAACGTGCTCACCCCCAACCCGGTGAACACGATCTTCCAGACGCAGGTCGGCGAAGTGCGCTCCACCGGCTTCGAGGCGCAGCTCGTGGCCAACGTCGCCGACGGGCTCAACCTCGTGGCCTCCTTCACCAAGTTCGACTTCTCAACCCTGCGGGATCCCGATCCGGTGCGGGTCGGCAAGACACCGGTCAACATCCCGCAGACGCTCGCCTCGCTGTTTGCCGACTACACCATCCCGCTCGGGCCGTGGCGCGGCTTCGGCTTCGGCGGCGGCGTGCGCTACGTCGGCAGCTCGTTCGCAGACGTGGCCAACACCCTGCGGGTGCCCGACTACGTGCTGTTCGACGCGCAGGTGCACTACGATTACGAGAACTGGCGCTTCCAGGTGAACGCCTCGAACATCGGCGACCGGCGCTTCGTCGCCTCCTGCCAGTCGAGCGTGTCCTGCTTCTACGGCGACGCCCGGCGGGTGCTGGCGAAGGTCAGCTACAAGTGGTGAGGTGAACGCTCCTCGAGTCCTGGTTTCGAAAGGTCGAGACCTTTCGCGGGTCCAGGGCGGAGCCCTGGTGCCGGACCTCGTCCGGTGTCGGGCTTCGCCCGATCTCAGGGTTCCACCCTGAGCACCCGCCAAAGGGCACGCCCTTTGGAAACCCGGGGACCCTGTTGCCACGCGGTCGGGAACGGCTCTAACCCCATCGGCATGAGCGAGACACACGAGTCGGGCGACGGGTCGGCGGAGACGGAATTGGGCCGGCTCCTGCGCATCATGGCGGCCTTGCGCGACCCCGTCCGCGGCTGCGCCTGGGACGTGGCGCAGACCCCCGCCACCATCGTGCCCTACACGATCGAGGAGGCCTACGAGGTCGCCGACGCGGTGGCGCGGGGCGACCGCGACGACCTGCGCGACGAACTCGGCGACCTGCTCCTCCAGGTGGTATTCCAGGCCCGCATGGCCGAGGAGCAGGGCGCCTTCGCGTTCGACGACGTGGCCCGCGCCATCGCCGACAAGCTGATCCGCCGCCACCCGCACGTCTTCGCGCCGGACGGGTCGCTGCTGCCGGAGGGCTCTGCCTTGCGCGACCCGGCGCAGGTCGAGGCGCAATGGGCGGCAATCAAGGCGCAGGAACGCGCCGCGCGCGGCGAAGCGCAAACCGCGCCGGACCCGCTGGGCGGGGTCGCCCTGGCGCTGCCGGCGCTGGCCCGCGCTGAAAAAATCTCCCGGCGGGCGGCCGGCTACGGCTTCGACTGGGACAACGCCGCCCAGGTGATCGGCAAGGTCCGCGAGGAGACCGACGAGGTCGCCGAGGCCCTGGCGGCGGGCGACCGGCGGGCCGTGGCGGACGAGATCGGCGACCTGCTGTTCTCGGTGGCCAACCTCGCCCGGCATGCCGGGATCGACCCGGAGGCGGCGCTGCGCGACGGCACCGCCAAGTTCGAGCGTCGCTTCGCCGCGATGGCGGCGCATCTGGCGGCGGCCGGGGGCGAACTCGGCCGCGCGGAGCTGGCCGCCATGGAGGCCGCGTGGCAGGCGGTGAAGCGCGACGAGGCGGAGCGGGCCGTATAACCGGCGCGACGATCCTGCGCGGGGTGCTGCGCGTCCGGGGGCTCGACAGACCTCAACCGCCGGATATGGTGCCGCCCATGCGCTTCGCTCTCCCCATCCTCACCCTCCCCGTCCTGGCCCTGTTCGCCGCGACCGCCCTGCCCCGGCCCGCCCGGGCCGAGACGATCGTTCAGGGCCGGTTCGGCTGTCACACCCAGGAGGTCACGGACCGCCTGTTCAAGCTGGTCATGGCCGGCGACGAGTCGGGGTTCGGGCAGCTCCTGCGGGGCAGCCTCGCGAGCGGCGAGTGCCGGAACTGGACGCCCGGCGAGGCGGTCCGGCTCGAGAGCCGGACGACGACCTATGGCTGCATCGCGCCGGCGGCGGGGCAGGAGCGCTGCTACTGGACGCCGCTCAGCGCGGTCGAGAAGCCGAACTGACGGCGGCCCTCACGCCGCCCGCACGGTGTTGAGGAACCGTTCGACCTCGGACGCGAGCTGCTCGGACTGGCGCGACAGGTCGGTCGCCGCCGTGAACACCCGGTCGGCCGCCCGGCCGGTCTGCTCCGAGGCCTGGGCCACGCCGGCGATGTTGTCGGTCACCTGCTGGGTGCCGGCCGTGGCCTGACCGACGTTGCGCACGATCTCCTGCGTGGCCGCCCCCTGCTGCTCGACGGCCGCCGCGATCGTCGCCGCGACGGCGTTGATCTCGCGGATGCGCCCGGTGATCGTCCCGATGGCCCCCACCGTTTCGCCGGTCGCGCCCTGGATCCGGGCCATCTGGCCGGCGATCTCTTCGGTGGCCTTGGCGGTCTGGCCGGCCAGCGCCTTGACCTCGGCGGCGACCACCGCGAAGCCCCGGCCCGCCTCGCCGGCCCGGGCCGCCTCGATCGTCGCGTTGAGCGCCAGCAGGTTGGTCTGGGCCGCGATGTTCGAGATCAGCTGCACCACGTCGCCGACCCGGCTCGCCGCGTCGCTCAGGGCGGAGACCTGGGCGGCGGTCTGGTCGGCCTCGCCGACGGCCCGCCGGGCGAGGTCGGTCGAGCCGGTCACCTGCCGGCTGATCTCCTGGATGGAGCTGCCGAGTTCCTCGGTGGCCGCCGCCACCGTGTTGACGTTGGCGGCGGCCTGCTCGGCGGCGGCCGCCACGGTGGTGGACTGGCTGGCGGCCTCCTGGGCGCTGGCCGACATCCGTCCGGCCGTGGCCTGCAGCTCGGCGGCCGCGCTCGAGACCATCCCGACGATGCCGGCTATGGCCCGCTCGAAGGCGTCGGCCAACGCCACCATGGCGCGCTTGCGCTCGACGGCGGAGGCGGCCTCGACCGCGTGCCGGCGCTCCGCCTCCTCGACGGCGCTGCGGGCGACCATGGCCTTGATACCTTCGACGGCGCGGCCGACCGCGCCGATCTCGTCCCGACGGGCCGCCTCCGCGAGCGTGGCGTCGGTCTCGCCATTCGCCATGCGCTGCAGGGCGGCGACCAGGCTGTCGAGGGGGCGGGTGATCCCAGACACCGCGATCGCGCCGGCCACCGCCAGGGACGCGAGCAGCCCCGCCACGGCCGTGGTGATCAAGATGGTGGTCCCCCGCTCGACATCGGCCTGCGTGGCGTGCTTGCCGTCGTCAATCCGGCGTTCCAGGTCGGCGATCTGGGCCTGCATCGCCGCGTGGAAGGCCGTGCGCAACCCGGATGCGTCCTTGAACGAGATCTGGAGGGCCGCAGCGCGGTCGCCATCGAGGGCTGCGGTGTTGCTGTTCGCGACCATCTCGAACAGCGGGGCGGTGATCCGGCGGATCTTCTGGGCCTTTTCCGCATCGTCGGCCGACCGCGACGCCGCGATGATGCGGTCGAGATCGTCGAGCGTCGCCTTGGCGGCCGCGTTGTAGTTATCCTCGAACTTGGCGAGGTCGGATTTCGGTTCGCCGATCATCAGGTTGCGGTTCATGAGCGCGGCGTCACCGAGGTGGATCCGCGCGCTCTGCAGGCCGGCCAGCCGGACGGTGAGATACTCCGCGACGTAGCCGCTGCGCTCCCGGATAACGTGCATGGTATTGAGTGCGTAAACGACCGTAATCGCGCTCACCAGCATCGTGATGAGCAATGGCATCGCAATCTTGGTTAGAATTTTTACATTATTGAGGATTTTCATCTCGGATGCATCCAGCAGAGTATGCGCAATACGCTCGATGAAACAGGACTGATTGTACAGATGATCGATCTTTGGCGTGCCGCATCCGTAGCATGCCTAAGATTTGTGCTCAATGTATATCTCGATGCGAATGCAAAAATCCAAGTTCAGATATTTCAGGTATTGACGCGCGGCTTTATCGATTTTCGGATCTGTTCTAGCGCGAGATAAGAGATGATACTGCTCTAGAGGCGAAGATTGTTCTGGCTGCGTGCGGACGCGATCGGAGACAACGACAGGATTGTGTCTGGATACGGTTTGCGGCGCCGAGCCCGCCTCGGCTTCTGGAGCGGCGGCGGCGGCCGGGCCGCCGCCGCCGGTGGGGCGGCGACCTCCGCTCAGGCGGCCTTCTTGCCCTTCTTGGACGGCTCGGCATCCTCAGGGGTGCCGTCGGTGTTGATCGATTCGGCGATCTTCGACAGCAGCGCGTCGGTCTTCTTCTCCTCCTGCAGGGTCTCGTCGAGGAGCTTGGCGGCGTCCGCGTAGCCGAGCTGGGCAGCCCAGGTCTTCAGGGTGCCGTAGCGGGCGATCTCGTAATGCTCCACCGCCTGGGCGCAGGCGGCCAGCACCGCGTCGGCGGCCGGGCTATCCTCGAAATCCTCCAGATCCTCCTCCATCTCGGAGACGATGCCCTGCATCGCCTCGCAGGTCTTGGCCCGGGCCGGCTTGCCGATGATCTCGAACACCTGGGTCAGGCGCTCGACCTGCTGGGCGCTCTCCTCGGCATGGGTCTCGAAGGCTTGGCGCAGCGCGTCGTGCTCCGCCGCCTTGGCGGACTTCTTGAGCGCTTTCACGGATTGCTTCTCGGCGTAGTAGACGTCCTTCAGGGTCTCGTAGAAGGCGTCGTGCAGCGTCTTCTGCTTGGCCATGGCGGTCTGTCTCCTTTGGGTAGGCTGCCGGGGTGCGCAGCTTCCGGACGGCAAACGCCGGTCCGGCCGGGCGTATCCGCCCGATCTTTTTCGATCTCTCGGCCCTGGGGAGGAACTTTTTTGCGCTGCGGCGTGTGCAGCCGCCGTCCTGTGATCCTGTGGTCCAGGGTCTGCGGGATCCCAGGTTTGCCGGATCCTGGGCCGCCGTGATCCCTGGATCACGGGATCCGGTCAGCGTGTGGAGCCGGGCGGGCTCACGGCCGATCGTCCGGAACGGCGGATCGGCCAGTCGATCAGCCCGCCGGCCCAGAGGGCGGCCCAGACGAAGACCGGCTGAAAGGCGAGCCGCGGTCCGTGATACCACCAGGAATCCGGGATGCCGTCGACGTGGATGTGGTCGAAGGCGTGCTTCAGGTTCGCCGGGTAGACGCAGACCGCGTAGAGGGCGAGGCCGATTGCGGCGGCCCGGCGGAACCGGCCCGTCAGGAGGCCGAGCGCACCGGCGATCTCGCACAGGCCGGTGGCCTGGATGACGAGGCGTGGTTCGGGCACCCAATCGGGCATCAGCGGCAGCATCGCGTCGGTCGCCACGAGGTGGACCACGCCGATGAACAGGTAGATCGCCGCGAGCCCGTAGCGCAGCCAGCGCCGCCCGGCCTCGATGGTCTGCTCGGTCACGCGACCGTCTCCTCCGCCACGCCGCAGGTCTGGGCCACGCGGGCCCGCAGGGCCGCCATCAGGCTTGCCACCGCCTCGTGCCCGGCGCCCGGGAAGGCGTTGTCGCCGATGGCCGTCACGGGGGACAGGAGCCGCAGGGAGTTGGTCAGGACCACGGCGTCCGCGCCCAGGAATTCGGGCAGGCCGAGCGAGCGTTCCTCCGCCCGCAGCCCGCATCCGGCGGCGAGACCCAGAACCTCCGCCCGGATGATGCCAGCGAGCACGCCGTCTTCGAGCGGCGGCGTGACCAGGGTCGTGCCGAACAGGGCGAACAGATTGCCGGTGCCCGCGCAGGCCACGCGCGCCTTCGTGTTGCAGAACAGCGCCTCGTCGAACCCGGCCGCGGCGGCCTCGCCGGTGGCCAGCACCGCATCGCCATAGCCCAGCGTCTTGAGCCGGCTGGCGGGCGACGTGTCGTTGCGGGCGATGGCGGTCGGCCACAGGCGCAGGGGCGCGAAGGCCGCGCTCCGGGCACTCGGCGCCGCGGTGGCGAACAGCGTGGGGTGCGGATCCTCCGGCGGCTTCAGCCCGCGCGGGCCGGAGCCGCGCGTCAGCGTGGTGCGGATCGCGCGCCGCACCCCGAAATGCTCCCCGAGATGTTCCCTATGGCCTGCCAGCGCCCGCATGGCCGCGCGGATCCGCTCCGGCTCGGCGGGGATCCCAAGAATCCCCGCGGAGGCCACGAGCCGGGCGATGTGGGCGTCCTCGAAGGCGACGCGGCCCCCGAGCGCCAGCGCCGTGTCAAACAGGCCGTCGCCGAGCGTCAGGCCGCGGTCGGTGTGGTCGAGGGGGGCCACGGTCCCGGGGGTGATCGCCCCGTCACGCCACAGCATCGCGGCGTCCCTCCGGCCTCTCCCGCCACGCGCGGGCCAGTCCCAAAAAATTAGCGAACAGGGCGTGGCCGCCCTCGGTCAGCACCGATTCCGGGTGGAACTGGATGCCGTAGGTCGGGTGGGTCCGGTGCGACAGCGCCATCACCTCCCCCTCCTGCGAGACGGCATCGACGGAGAGGTGCCGTTCCATGTCGGGGCCGGGATTGACCACCAGCGAGTGGTAGCGCCCCACCGGCATCGGCGCGGGCAGGCCGGAAAAGAGGCGCTCGCCGGTGTGGGCAATCGGCGTCATCTGCCCGTGCAGGGGGCGCTGCGCCCGCGCGACCGTGCCGCCGAAGGCCGCGCCGATCGCCTGATGGCCCAGGCAGACCCCAAGGATCGGCACCGTGCCGGAGAGATCCCGGATCGCCGGCAGGGAGATCCCGGCTTCCGCCGGGGTGCAGGGTCCGGGCGAGACCACCAGGGCCTCCGGCTCCAGCGCCCGGATGCCGGGCACGTCCAGCGCGTCGCTGCGCACGACCCGGACTTCTTCGCCCAACTCCTCGAAGTAGCGGACCACGTTGAAGACGAAGGAATCGTAATTGTCGAGGACGAGGATCATGCGAAGGCCTCGAACACCCGGGCGGCCTTGGCCAAGGTCTCGTCGTATTCCGGGCCCGGCTCCGACAGCAGGGTCACCCCGCCCCCCGCCTGCAGCACCGCCTGGTGGGCGTCCATGAACACGGTGCGGATCGCGATCGAGCTGTCCATCGTCCCGTCGAAGCCGATCCGGCCGATGGCGCCGCAATAGAGTTCCCGCGCGTCGCCCTCGATCTCCGTGATGATGTCCATGGCGCGGATCTTTGGCGCGCCCGTGATCGAGCCGCCCGGAAAGGTCCCCTCCAGGAGGTCGAGGGCGTCGAGCCCGTCGCGGAGTTGTCCGGTCACCACCGACACCAGATGGTGGACGTTGGCGTAGGTCTCCAGCCCGCAGAGCGTGGGCACGGCGACGCTGCCCGGCCGGCACACCCGCGACAGGTCGTTGCGCAGCAGATCGACGATCATGACGTTCTCGGCCCGCTCCTTGACGTTGGCCTGGAGCGCGTCCGCGACGAGTCGGTCGGCCTCCGGATCGTCGAGCCGGCGGGCGGTGCCCTTGATCGGACGTGTCTCGACGTGCCGGCCGTCGAGCCGGATGAAGCGCTCGGGCGAGGACGAGGCGATGCTCAGCCCTTCCAGCTCCAGATAGGCCCCGAAGGTCGCCGGGTTTGTGGCGCGCAGGCGCCGGTAGAGGGCGAACGGGTCGAAGTCCGCCGGCAGATCGGCGCTGAAGCGCTGGGCGATGTTGGCTTGGTAGATGTCGCCGGCCCGGATGTATGCGCGGACCTTTTCGACAGCGTTCTCATAGCTTTGCCGGTCGAAGTTCGAGCGCCACGTGAGGTCCTTCCCGGATTGGCCCGGTGCCTCTGCCGGTTCGGTGCCGAGCCGGTCGGCGAAGGCGGCGAGCCGTGCCTCGGCGCGGGCCTGACGGGCAGCCGGTTCCGTTTCCGGAAAGCCGGTGGCGACGAGCCGGGCCGTGCTGGCGGCGTGGTCGATCACCAGGGCCGTGTCGTAGAGGTTCAGGGCGATGTCGTCGGTGAGCCCCGCCCGCCGGGCCGGCGCCGCGACCCGCTCCAAAGCCGCGCCGAGGTCGTAGGCGAGGTAGCCGATCGCGCCGCCCGGGAAGGGGTTTTCGGGGCTCGGCTCGATCCGATAGGGCGCGAGGCAGGCGCGCAGGGCCGCGAACGGGCCGCCCGGCACCGGTTCGCCGTCCAGGGTCGCGACCCCGTCGCGGAAGCGGAAGCGCGCGAACGGATCGGCCGCCACGATCGAATGGCGCCCGAGCGGGTCGTGCCGCATGGCGCTGTCGAGGAAGGCGAGCCCCGGCAGGCACCGCAGCCGGGCGGCGGCCGCGACGGGATCGATGGAGGGGATCTCTCGGGTCCACATGACCGGGTTCGGGGCCGCTATCTCTGGCTGTGCGTTATCCGTTGCCGTCGCACAGGCGATGCCGCGGGGGAAGCGGCAGTTCCACGCAGGCACCGCCGCGCGGTGCGGACGGGATCTGTCCAGGCTGCAGGGCGACGGTCCCAACGCCTGATGCGCGGTCCAAGGATCTGCCGGCAAGGTATTGCTAAAAAAATAGAAATCTTTCGTGATCCGGTAGCCTCGTGCCGGGAGCCGGACACCCCTGCGGCGGCCGGTCTCGCGCGGGCGGTCGAGAACCGCTATAGGATCACGACCCCGAATTCTCGTCCTCGCGCTCCGTGTGGCTGTCTCATCGGCCACACGCGCGGGCGGCGTCCGATCTGTCGAATGCGCCCATGACCGCCACGCCAGCCCCCACGCCCGCTCCGAAGGCTTCGGACCTCAAGGCTTCAGATCTCAAGGCTTCGGCCCCAAAGATCTCGTTCGTGTCGCTGGGCTGCCCGAAGGCCCTGGTCGATTCCGAGCGGATCCTCACCCACCTGCGCGCCGAGGGCTACGAGCTGGCCCGGCGGCACGATGGCGCCGACGTGGTGATCGTCAACACCTGCGGCTTCCTCGATTCCGCCAAGGCCGAGTCGCTCTCGGCGATCGGCGAGGCCATGGCGGAGAACGGCCGGGTGATCGTCACCGGCTGCATGGGCGCGCAGCCCGAGGAGATCCGCGAAAAGTATCCCGATCTCCTCGCGGTGACCGGACCGCAGGCCTACGAGTCGGTGGTGGCGGCGGTCCACGAGGCGGTGCCGCCGGCCCACGACCCGTTCCTCGATCTCGTGCCGCCGCAGGGGATCAAGCTCACCCCGCGCCACTACGCCTACCTGAAGATCTCGGAGGGGTGCAGCAACCGCTGCAGCTTCTGCATCATCCCGAGCTTACGCGGCAATCTCGTCAGCCGCCCCGCCGCCGACGTGCTGCGCGAGGCGGAAAAGCTGGTCAAGGCCGGCGTGAAGGAGCTGCTGGTGGTCTCGCAGGATACCAGCGCCTACGGCGTCGATATCCGCTACAGTGAAAGCCCGTGGCAGGACCGTCAGGTCCGCGCGAAGTTCTACGACCTCACCAAGGAACTCGGCGAACTCGGCGCCTGGGTGCGGCTGCACTACGTCTACCCCTACCCGCATGTGGACGAGGTCATCCCGCTGATGGCCGAGGGCAAGGTGCTCCCCTATCTCGACATGCCGCTCCAGCACGCCAGCCCCGCGGTGCTCAAGCGCATGCGCCGGCCCGGCAACCAAGAGCGCCAGCTCGACCGGATCCGCAGCTGGCGGCAGATCTGCCCGGACCTCGCGATCCGCTCGACCTTCATCGTCGGCTTCCCCGGCGAGACCGAGGCCGAGTTCGAGGAGCTGCTGGGCTGGCTGCAGGAGGCCAAGCTCGATCGCGTCGGCTGCTTCGAATACGAGCCGGTGGCGGGCGCCACCGCCAACGCGCTGGGCGACCTCGTGCCGCCGGACGTGAAGGCCGAGCGCAAGCGCCGGTTCATGGAAGCCCAGAACGGCATCGCGCTCCGGCTCCAGCGGGCCAAGGTCGGCAAGCGGATGCCGATCATCGTCGACGCCGTCGAGGGCGGGGTCGCCCACGGCCGGTCGAAGGCCGACGCGCCGGAGATCGACGGCACCGTCCACGCCGCCTTCCGGCGGCCGGTGCGGGTCGGCGACATCGTCACCGTGAAGATCGAGCGGGCCGAGGCGTACGACCTGTACGGCAGCGTGGCCTGAAAGCGGTCACGCGCCACGGCGCAATTGTCCAACCCGCTCTCTCATCCTGGGAATGTCCCCTCCTTGGGCAGGGAAGCGTCATAAACCTTCCTGGGCGCTCATAGAGCTATTATAGGCCACATGAGGATAAATTCTTCCGGCTGATTCGGGATGAGTATGGCTAATCAATCCGGTGTATTTCTTATACAAAACGATGAAACACTTGTGGCTATGCAGCCCGCAGAATTTTCCAAAGAAGTCGATTTCCAGACCCTTCTATCGAAATTTCCGGCCTTGCTGGTTGGTGATCAAATCAATCCTGAGCAGCCTCGACGCTTTGTCTTGGTAAAACAAGAACAGGCGATCGGCCACGAAGACAATGAGGCGCGATGGTCAATCGATCATCTTTTCCTGGACCAAAGTGGCACGCCCACATTGGTTGAGGTCAAGCGTCAAAATGACACAAGATTACGCCGGGAAGTCATAGGGCAAATACTCGATTACGCCGCGAACTATCAAGTCTCCTGGACCTGGGAGACCATCAGGTCGGCGTTCGAGAGCACCTGCGCGGACAACGGGGCGCAACATGACGTCGTATTGGCTGAATTCCTCGACAAGGACGTAACGCCCGACCAATTTTGGGCCAACGTGAAAACGAATCTGCAGGCCGGCAAAATCCGTATGCTGATCGTGGCCGACCATATTCCGACGGAGGTCCGGCGCATTGTCGAATTTCTGAACAAGCAAATGGATCCGGCGGAATTCCTTGCTGTGGAACTTAGGCAATACGCGGCCGGCAATCTGAGAACACTCGTTCCGATGGTGTTCGGACAGACGCAAGAAGCCACAAAGAAGCAAGTTTCGTCCTCAGGGCCACGCTGGACGGAGGAGAGGTTCATCGAGGCTCTGGCATCGAAATGCTCGCCTGCCGAAGTTGATGTCGCGCGCGCCTTGATCGCCTGGATGAAGGCCAGCGGTTTTCCGCTGGTTTACGGGGTCGGCCGTGAATTCGGGTCTGTCTATCCCTTGATGAAGGTGCGGAACGTAACGATCAATCCGGCCTACTTATCCACCGATGGTAAGATATGGTTTCAGATTAATTCACTATCCAACAAGCCGTTATTTGATAATCTGGAGACTAGGCGTGAATTGATCTATAAATTTGCCTCCATCGATAATTCAAAAATAACCGACAAGCTGCTGGATCGTTTCGGTACGTTGCCTTACGGCACGGTTGCGCTCGACCCCGATGGCACGAAGAAGCTCATCGACGCCTTCGAGTGGATCGCCACCAAGATCAGATCCGCACCGCAGGCCTGATGGGCCTACGCACTGCCCATCCGATGCGGGCGGCGCAGCGACATCCACGAGGCCTGCACCTCGCTGCAAGCCTGATCGCCGTCAACCAGATCAGCGATTCTGTCAGGCGCTTGAAGCGGAACTCACGCTGCTCGGTTGAGGGCACCCCGAGCCGGTGCCGAGGGCTCGGGGTCGATCTCGACCGGCGCCAGCGTGTCCATCACCCGGGAGATCGGCAGGGTCACCACCACCTCGGTGCCCTCCCGGGGCTTCGAACTGAGCTGGAACTGGCCGCCATGCAGCTCCACCAGCCCCTTCACGATCGGCAGGCCGAGCCCCGAGCCCTGCTCGGCGGTCTTGATCGCCAGCGAGCCGCGCCCGAACGAGGACAGGACGGTGCCGAGCTCGTCCTCGGGGATGCCGGGGCCGCTGTCCTTGACCGAGACGTATTGCCCGCCCGAGGCGGTCCAGCCGACTTTCAGCCAGATCTCGCCGCCGGGCGGCGTGAACTTCACGGCGTTCGACAGGAGGTTCAGCACGATCTGGCGCAAGGCGCGCTCGTCCGCCCAGAGCCGCGGCAGGGCGTCGTCCACGAGGTCGTGGAAGGTCTGGTTCTTGGCCTTGGCGCGCAGGCCCATCATGTGGCGGCACTCCTCGACCACGTGGGCGAGCTGCACCGGCTCCTCGTTCAGCTCGTACCGCCCCGCCTCGATCCGCGAGAGATCGAGGATCTCGTTGATCAGGTTGAGCAGGTGCATCCCGCTGTCGTGGATGTCGTTGGAGTATTCCCGGTAGGACGGCGCGGTGTGGGTGCCGAACACCTCGTTCTTCATCACCTCCGAGAAGCCCAGGATGGCGTTGAGCGGCGTGCGCAGCTCGTGGCTCATCGTGGCCAGGAACCGGGACTTGGCGAGGTTCGCCTCCTCGGCCCGGCGGCGGGCCTCGTCGGAATTGGCCTTGGCCTGCTCCAGTTCGCCGAACACCGCGTCCTTCTCGGCGCGCGAGCGCAGGGCGCCCATCGTGGCGGCGTAGAGGCGGCGAGACAGGCCGAGGAAGAACAGCTGCGCGCCGCCCGCCATCGTCACGAGCAGGAGCCCGTCCGCCGAACGGGAGAAGCTGGCCAGCGACGCGGTGGCCAGCGCCAGCGGCACCAGGGCGGCGACGGCCGCGAGCGGTACGGTCGCGGCCAGCATGGTGGTGACCGCCGAGGCGATGACAAGGCCGAGCAGCGCGAAGGTCCAGCCGCCCGTGGCGCCGAGCCCGATCATCGCCGCCCACGACAGGCTCTGCAGCACCTCGCCGATCAGAAAGAGGCGGCGCCAGTGCCTCAGGGGGATCGTCTCGGGATCGGCGTGCAGGAAGCGCCGGCTCAGGGTCGTGTTGAGCAGGATCATCAGGACAACGCCGAACGCCCAGCCCATGGCCACCGGCGGCGCGATCCAGAACGTCGCCGCCGCGGCGAGCGCCGCCGCGAAGCCCGCCAGCGGGATGCCGGCCCCGGCCCGGTACTGCGCGTAGTGGCGCAGCAGCTCGTAGTCGAAGGCCCGTTCCAGGCCGGTCAGCGAGGTCAGCTTCTCGCGCGCCGAGCGGATCTCGCGGGCGACCCCGAGGCGGCGGGCGGCCTCCTCCGTCGAGGGGCCGCGACCGCGCTGGACCATCTCGACAGTGAGATCGGGCATACGCGTCTTGAAACTCGGAGGTGGCGGTGTCGACCGGGATTCGCTCCTCAAGGATGCGGCGGATATGTTAAGAAGCCGCTGCCGGTATCGCTCGGATCTTAAGCATCCCGGGCTGTGGCGAGGCTGACCGACCTCCGGGCTCCGTGTGCGATCGCGCACATCCCGCCGGCGGCAGCGCTCGTTACGGTCGCGGGCTCGACGGTCCGGCCAATCACGCGGTGCGCCGCCATCCGGGGCGCCCGGGCTCACGTGACGATCAGAGGGCGCCGATCATGCCGAAGCTCACCGTCAACGGCGTCGCGCACGAGATCGACGCCGATCCCGACATGCCATTGCTCTGGGTCCTGCGCGACCGGCTCGATGCCACCGGCACCAAGTACGGCTGCGGCATCGCGCAATGCGGCGCCTGCACGGTCCATCTCGACGGCCAGCCGGTCCGCGCCTGCCAGACCAAGCTCGGCGATGTCGGCACCGCGCAGGTGACCACCATCGAGGGCGTCAACGGCCGGGTCGCTGATGCCGTCCAGGCCGCGTGGCGCAAGCTCGACGTGGTCCAGTGCGGCTACTGCCAGTCCGGCCAGATCATGTCGGCGATCGGCCTGCTCGCGGGCAATGCCAAGCCGAGCGATTCCGACATCGACGGCGCCATGGACGGCAACATCTGCCGCTGCGGCACCTATCAGCGCATCCGCGCGGCGATTCACGAAGCCGCGCGCAGCCTCGCCTGATCCGCCCCGGCGCCCACCTTCCCTCCGCGGTCCTGACCGGAGCCTCGCCATGCTGAACGCCCGTCGACCGAGCCCCCTCCCCGCCCGTCCCAGCCGCCGCGGCCTTCTGGCCGGCGCCGGTGCCCTCGTGGTGGCGTTCCGGCTCGACCCGAAATCCGCCCGCGCGGCCGCCGGCCCGAACCTCGCCGACGTGAAGGCGCAGCCCAACGCCTTCGTGCGGATCGGCGCGGACGACACCGTGACGGTGGTGATCAAGCACCTCGACATGGGCCAGGGGAACACGACCGGGCTCGCCACGATCCTGGCCGACGAGCTCGGCGCCGACTGGGCCAAGGTCCGCACCGAGTTCGCCCCCGCGGACGCGACGCTCTACAACAACAGCCTGATGGGCCCGATCCAGGGGACCGGCGGCTCCACCGCGGTGGCCAATTCCTGGTTCCAGTTGCGCAAGGCAGGGGCCGCCGCCCGCGAGATGCTGATGGCCGAGGCCGCCTTCCGCTGGAAGGTGCCGGTCTCCGAGATCACGGTCGCCGACAACGTCGTGCGCCACGGCCCGTCCGGCCGGCAGGCCCGGTTCGGGGAGCTCGCCGCCTCGGCGGCTTCGCTGCCGGTGCCCTCCGAGCCGCGGCTCAAGGACCCCAGCGAGTGGCGGCTGATCGGCCAGAAGGTGCCGCGCCTCGATTCCGTCGCCAAGACCGACGGCACGGCGGTCTACTCCCTGGACATCCGCCGCCCGAACCAAGTCACCGCCGTGGTGGCCCGGGCGCCGCGCTTCGGCGCCACGGTGAAAAGCTTTGATGCCGCCGCCGCCCGGAAGGTCGCGGGCGTCCTCGACGTGGTGCGGGTGCCGACCGGCGTGGCGGTCATCGCCCGCGACACGTGGTCGGCCATGAAGGGCCGCGAGGCGCTGACCGTCGCCTGGGACGACAGCACCGCCGAGACCCGCTCGTCCGACGCGATCCTGGCCGAGTACCGGGAGCGGGCCAAGGGCCCGGGCCTCACGGCGTCCGAGCGCGGCGATCCGCAGGCGGCGCTCAAGGGCGCGGCGAAGGTCATCGAGGCCGAGTTCACCTTCCCGTACCTCGCCCACGCCGCGATGGAGCCCCTGAACGCCACGATCGAGAAGGCGGCCGACGGCGGCTACGACGTCTACGCGGGCTTCCAGTTCCAGACCGTCGAGCAGGCCACCATGGCGGCGATCCTCGGCGTGACGGCCGACCGGGTGCGGCTGCACAGCAACTGGGCCGGCGGCTCGTTCGGGCGCCGGGCGACCCCCACCGCCGACTACCTCGCGGAGGCGGCCGCCGTCTTCAAGGCGTCGGGCGAGAAGGCTCCGATCCACCTCGTCTGGACCCGTGAGGACGACATGGCCGGCGGCTATTACCGCCCGACCGTGCTCCACAAGGTCCGGGCCGGCATCGACGCCAAGGGCGCGGTGGTCGGCTGGGACCACGTCATGGTCGGCAAGTCGATCATGATCGGCTCGCCCTTCGAGGCGATGATCGTCAAGAACGGGATCGATTCCACCACCGTGGAGGGCGCCTCCGACACGCCCTACGCGCTGCCGGCCTACCGGTTCGGCGTCCATAACGGCCGCGAGGGCGTGCCGGTCCTGTGGTGGCGCTCGGTCGGCCACACCCACACGGCCCACGTGATGGAGGTGATGATCGACGAACTGGCCCATGCCGCGAACGTCGATCCGGTGGCCTACCGGCTCTCGCTCCTGGCCCAGGCGCCGCGGCTGTCCGGCGTGCTGAAGCTCGCCGCCGAGAAGGCCGGCTGGAGCGCCAAGCCGCGGGAGCCGGGCCGCGGCCTCGGGGTGGCGGTCCACGAATCCTTCGGCTCCTACGTCGCCATGGTGGCGGATGTGACCGCGCAGGACGCGGCGATCCGGGTCAACCGGATCGTGGCCGCGGTCGATGTCGGCGTGCCGGTCAACCCGGACGTGATCCGGGCGCAGGTCGAGGGCGCGGTCGGCTTCGCCCTGTCGGCGGTGCTGCGGAACCGCATCACCCTCAAGGACGGACAGGTGCAGGAGCACAATTTCGACGCCTACGCGCCGACCCGCATGAGCGAGATGCCGAAGGTCGAGGTCCACATCGTGCCGAGCCAGGTCGCGCCGACCGGGATCGGCGAGCCGGGGGTGCCCGTTCTCGGTCCGTCGATCGCCAACGCGGTCTTCGCCGCCACCGGCCGGCGCCTGCGCTCCCTGCCCCTCGACCTCTCCGGCGTGAAGGGCGCGTGAGAAATCGCACCGCCCGCCGCCGCGCGGCGGCGTAGGACGGTTGGGTCTTCCCCCAAGACAAGAGACCGACTGACAACGGCGCGGCGCGACACCGCGCCGTTTCTTTTTTGGGCCGTCCGGCGCCATCTCCGGGGGATGCCGTTCGAAGACACTGCCGCCCGCCTGCGCGCCTGCCGCCTCTGCCGGGACAGCCCGCTCTACGGTCCGCCGCTGCCCCAGGAGCCCCGGCCGATCGTCCAGGGCAGCACCGGCGCGCGCCTCTGCATCGCGAGCCAAGCCCCCGGCACCCGCGCCCACCGGACCGGGATGCCGTTCCGAGATCCCTCGGGCGTCCGGCTGCGGTCCTGGCTCGGACTCGACGAGACGCGGTTCTACGATGCCGCCCGGGTCGCCATCCTGCCGATGGGCGCATGCTTCCCCGGGTTGGACGCCAAGGGCGGCGACCGGCCGCCCCGCCGGGAATGCGCCGAGCGCTGGCGGGCGGAGCTGTTCTCCGGGCTGCCGGACCTCGCGCTGACCCTGGTGATCGGCCAGTACGCGCAAGGGTGGCACCTGGGGAAGCTGGAGGATGGCCTCACCGGCACGGTGCGGCGCTGGCGGGAGATCCTCGCCGAGCCCCGGCGCCCGCGGGTGCTCCCCCTGCCCCACCCGTCCTGGCGCAACAACGGCTGGCTCAAGCGCGAGCCCTGGTTCGAGGCGGAGCTGCTGCCGGTGCTGAAAGCGGAGGTGGCGCGGGTGCTGGCGGGGTGAGGCGGAAGCCTCACGGATCGCGCGCCGCCCCGAACACGGCCTCCGGACTGATATCCGTCGCTTCCGCTACGGCCCCGCAGATGAAGGGGCTGAGACGCGTCGAGCCGGTTCTCGTCGATGAGGCCGCCGACGATACGCAGGGGCAAATTCGGCGCACGCCCGGTGTTGTCGAAGATCGCCGTCGCGTCGGAATAGCGTATGGCACGCGCAAGCTTCTCGAAAGCCGCGTCGTAACGGCGCCGAATGACGGTCTCCGGGATAGGGGGGCCGCCTTGGCTGACTCTCTGAGCGACACGATCCACATTCAGATCCACGCCGGCGAGCGTAACGAAGACGGGTCCGATTTCATAACCGGCATCGAAAGCCCGGCGCATGAGCGCGAGCGCTTGGTTCGAACTGAGCGTGGTCTCCCAGACGAAATCGCGCCGTTGATCGATAAGCTCTTCGAGGCGGCGAAGCACCGCTCGGCCCGCCTGAAGCGACGCACCGTCCGGGTTTTCGGGGCTCAACGCGCGCGCGATCAGGTCCGTGTTCGCGGACTCTCCGGGTGGAGCGAGCGCCCGGTAGAGACTCGACTTTCCGGATTCGCTGGGACCACCGGGGATGGTACAAACCGGGCTGGATTCGCGTCCCTCAGGTCCGCGGGTCATAAGTTTCGACGACGGTTCTTCGGCCGTCACGACGTTCGACGCGCTCACATGTGCCGTCGGGCATGTCACGGACGATACCGTCCCCGAGGGCTGGATCCATGTAGTAGGCCGGTACGCCCGCCCGCCGGGCCTCGTCGCGGGCATCGGTCCCGACCCGTCGGATGGCCTCCGAGTTCTGGCGAAGCAGTGTCGTGAGGATCATGACCGGTTCCTGGTGTTGACCCCAGCATCCTGCGACGCCTGCACCATATTCCCGGGGCCCGCCGCCTGAAAGCCTCTCCGTGTCACGCGTCACCGGAGCAACCCGGATCGCCGGCCAGAACCCTGTCGCATTGACAGGCCTCGCCCGGCCGTGATCCGTGCCGCGACCCGGAAGGACGCCCGATGCCCGAGACCGCCGACCCCCGCGACCGCCTGATCGTGGCCCTCGACCTGCCGGGCGTGCCCGAGGCCGAGGCGCTGATCGACCGGATCGGCGATGCCGCGACCTTCTACAAGATCGGCTATCAGCTGGGTTACGCGGGCGGCCTTGCGCTCGCCGAGCGTCTGGCGGCGCGGGGCCTCAAGACCTTCCTCGACCTGAAGCTGCACGACATCGGCAACACCGTCGAGGCGGGGGTGCGTGCGGTCTCGAATTCAGGGGCCACCTTCCTCACCGTCCACGCCTACCCGCAGACCATGCGGGCGGCTTTTCGTGGTCGGGGTGCGGACCTGAAGATCCTCGCCGTGACGGTGCTGACCTCCTACGACGATGCCGACGCGGCGGAAGCCGGCTACGGCCTGCCGGTGGCGGAGCTGGTCGCCCGGCGCGCCGCCCAGGCCGCCGAGATCGGCATCGACGGCCTCGTCTGCTCGGCGGCGGAGGCGGCCGCGGTCCGGCGGATCGTCGGGCCGGACCGGCTGATCGTCACCCCGGGAATCCGTCCGGCGGGCGCCGAGGCCGGCGACCAGAAGCGGGTGATGACCCCCGGCGAGGCTAGGCAGGCCGGGATCGACCATGTCGTGGTCGGGCGCCCGATCACCGGCGCCGCCGACCCCCGTGCGGTGGCGCAGGCGATCTTGGCCGAGATGGCCTGATCAGAACGGGGATTGCTTTCGTGCGGCCCGGAGCCACTTCGCCCGGCAAGATCCAATTGGCTCGGCAAGGCAGGAGACGCAGCATGACGAAGGGCTACTGGATCGCGCGGGTCGATGTCCGCGACGCGGAGGCCTACAAGGACTACGTAGCGGCCAACGGCGCGGCTTTCGCCAAGTTCGGCGGGCGCTTCCTCGTGCGCGGCGGCGCCCACGAGGCGGTGATGGGGCCGGCCCGCTCCCGCAACGTGGTGATCGAGTTCCCGAGCTACGCCGACGCCCTCGCCTGCTGGAACTCCGATCTCTACCAGGCCGCCAAGGCCAAGCAGCGCGGCGGCGTCGAGGCCGAGATCCTGGTGATCGAGGGTTATGACGGCCCGCAGCCCAAAGCCTCCAAGCCCGTGCCGGAGGCCGGGGCGGCGTCCGAGTAGGTCTCTCCGCGGAGAGGATCCGTCCGTCGCATCGTCCCGGAAGATGGAAGCCGCCTTTCGGGACGATGCTCTAACCATCCCGCGATGGATGCAGGATCGCGAGCACCTGAACGACGCCGTTGCCTGCGTCGACGGCGTAGAAGATCCGGTATCGGTAGCTCGGCGAGACGGCCTTGCGCACGGTCGCCTCGTCCTGCTGCCGTCCGCTGAAGGGGTGCACGGTCAGTCTGTCGATGGTGGCCCTGATGTCCCTCTCGACCTTGGCTGCACCGTCGGGATTGCGATGGATGAGGTAGTCCGCGATGCCGTTCAGATCCGTGAGCGCTGCCTGAGTGTAGACGACGATCACGGCCTGAAGCGTCGGAACGCGGCCTCGATCTCCGCCTCGGTGGCGAGGTGGCCCGCCTGCACGTCGGACAATCCGCGCCGGACGGCAGCCCGCTCCTCGACCGTCATTGTCTCCGGCAGCGTGACGTCCGTATCGGCGGTCGACGGCGCGCCAGCGCTCCTGTCCGGCGGGACAGCGCGGGGGGGCGTGCCGATTCTGGGACGGCGCATCATGCGAGCACCATACCGCAGGGCCTCACGTATCGAAACGGGGGTAAGGCCGTGCTGCGATCGACCGTATCGGGTCCCTGCGCCCACAGCCCTATGGCCGGCGCCGGGCCGGCGCCAGGCTCCGCAGCAGGAACGCCGTCATGGCCTCCACCGACGGCGCCGGCTGGAGCGGCGACTTCCCGACCAGGACCGGGTGCGTGTAGCGGGCGATCGCGGCGTGGACGCAGGCCGCCGCCTCGGCGGGATCCGCGGCCTCGAAGACGCCGCGGGCCACGCCTTCGACGATGATGCGCTCGATCCCGGCGGTGATCCGGGCGACGTGGTGGCGGCAGACATCCCAGCTCTCCGCCATCGCCGCCTCGATCATCTCGTGCAGCCGGGGAAACGCCTCGCACCGCCGGGTGCAGTCGCGGTGCAAGGTCTCGATCGCCGCCACGAACCGGGCGGTCGGATCGAGGCCGGGCCGGTCGGCGATCTCCGAGATCAACGCCTCGACCTCGCCGATCAGGCGCTCCAGCACCGCCTCGTTGATCGCCTTCTTCGAATCGAAGAAGCGATAGACGTTGGCCGGGCTCATCTTGAGCGTACGGGCAATGTCGGCCACCGTCGTCTTCTGGTAGCCGATCTCGCGGAAATACGCGTCCGCCGTCGCGAGGATGCGGCTGCGCGTATCGGGGGCGCTCTCCTCGGTCGGGCAGGGGATCGTGTCAGCCAGAGACATGCTCCTCACTAGGACATGCGGGCGCGGAGCGTCAAAGACGCCGGCCCGGCTGAGGTTCCCCTGCGGCCGGTGCGCACCGCGCGGAACTGCGCCGGGCGGCGCCGATTGCTTCGGCATCCGGCCGCGACCGCGGTGCACCCCATGGATCGACGATGAGCTTCACCGACACCCGTGCCCTGATCACCGGAGCCGATTCCGGCATCGGGCAGGCGACCGCCGAGCTGTTCGCCCGGGAGGGGGCTGACGTGGCGATCACCTACCACACCGACGAGGCCGGCATCCGCGAGACCGCCGCCCGGGTCGAAGCCGCCGGGCGCCGGGCCTTGGTGCTCCAGCTCGATGTCGGCGATCCGGCGGCGGTCAACGCAGCCTTCGACCGGATCGGCAGCGAGTTCGGCACCCTCGACGTCCTGGTGGCGAATGCCGGCCAGGCCATGAGCGGCGTGCCGGTGGCCGAGATGGACGACGCGCTGCTGGAGCGGATCCTGCGGGTGAACCTGATGGGCCCGCTGTTCTGCGCCCGCCCCTTCATCAAGATGCGCAAGGCGCAAGGGGGGAACGGCAAGATCGTGTTCGTCTCGTCCGTGGCCCAGCACCTGCCGACGCCCGAGAGCGCACCCTACGGCATGTCCAAGGCCGGGCTCGGCTCCCTGTGCCGCTCCCTATCGCGGGAGCTTGCCGAGGACCGGATCAACGTCAACAGCGTCGCTCCGGGCCTGATCGAGACCCCGATGACCGCCGACCGGTTCGAAAATCCGGAGACGCTCGACCAGTCCCTGGAGCGGATCCCGTTCCACCGGGCCGGCCAGCCCGAGGAGATCGCCCGGGCGATCCTCTATCTCGCCTCGGACGCCTCCGCCTATGTGACGGGCCACACCCTGGTGGTCGATGGCGGGCTGACCATGCAATGGGGCGGCGCCTGAACGCGAAAAGGCGCCGGACCCGGTCCGGCGCCACGCATGTTCGACGTGTCGGAAGTCGGTTCGCGCTTACGAACCGAACTGCGAGCCCAGGCGCTCCAGGTATTCGGCGAGATCGACGCCGCCGATCCGCTTGCCATAGTCGAACCGCATGCCCTGGCGGATATCGATGCTGGCATCCCGCGTCGTCAGGGTGAAGGGCCGGGTGCAGATCCAGGCGCCGTCGCGGCGGTGCTCGAAGTAGCCGAGGATCTCGTGCTTGGCCATAACCTGTCCTCCGGTACGGTGTTTGGAGACATAACGGTCACATCGGCCACAGGTTCGCGCGGTGCGACTGTTTTTCGTGCCTGGTTTCGGAGGTCTCGCGTATTCGGAGGTCGAAGGTCGACGGAACCGACCGGTGCTGATCTCGTTTGAGCTTGACCGTAACTGGTTCGGAGCCGTGCGCGGCCCGCGCCGCTCACCGCCAGCGGTCGAGGATCTCGGCGGTGGTCGGCGTCTCGACCTGATGGCCGTAGCGCATGCGGTACATCAGCAGCAGCGCGTCGTGCGCCTCGTCGCAGGAACTGCGCAGGGTGTCGGTGGCCAGCACGATGCGGTAGCCGGGTGAGTGTCGTACGAAGCGCGCTGCCACGTCGCACCGGAGGCGCGCGGCGTGCCCTCCGGCTGGATGCGGCTCGACCATGCGCAAGGCTGCGCCCGATCGCGTCGCGACCGGGCGCAGCCCTGAAGCCTTGCGTCGACGTGCTCTCGTGTGCCGAGCCGGTGTCCGCCTCGACGAAGCGAACCCTACCGGTCGGCCTTCGCGCCGGACGTGGTCAGCTGGAGGTAGCGCTCGGTGGTCGGCCCGATCAGCTTCCGCACCGCTTCCGCCATGCCCTGCTCTTCCTTGAGCGACTGCTGAAACGCCGTCCGGTGCCCCTGCTGGCCGGCGGCATCGGCGATGACGAGCAGCGACTCGTAGGCCGCGATCTCGAAGTTCTCGAAGGCATGGTTGGCGTAGGTGTTCTTCAGGATCTCGTCCTGGGCCGGGGCATGACCGAGAGCCATCATGTTGCCGACGAAGCCCAAAAACCCTTCCTTGAGGGCCGAGGGGCTGTCGCCCAGGCTTTGGAGCGCCTCCTCCAGGCGGTCGCGCTGGCCGTGCGTTTCCGCGATGTGGCGGCGCAGGGCCTGCTCCATCTCCGGATAGCGCTCCAGGCGCTCGACCTGCCGCTCCATGATCTGCAGCGCCTGCATCTCGACGGCATGGGTGTTCTTGAGGGCCGTGACGTAGATTTCGCGTACGTCCGTGGTCATGGCGTTACCTGTGTTGCGGTGCGGGCTCTGGGGTCCCATTCGCTCAGGGAACGCGGGCGCCGCATGGCCAAGTTCCTGGCTGCGCACCCCGGGCAGGAGATCGCGGGCGCCGCCATGGCGATGGCGCGCCGACCCGACGCCGTGGCGGCGCCGCCCGCGGGCCGCGATCCCTGCGACTTTAACATGTGTTTTGACAACGGGTTATTCGCCGTGGCGGCAGCGCCACAGCGGTTTGGAACCAGCGGCCGGCGGACGGTTTCCCACCGCCGCCGGGGTACCCTGCGGCGAGTCGTCGTGCGAGCGTCGTATGTGGCATCCCACCACTTTGGGCTGTTCGCCCCGGATCCGACCCCAGGGATCCCACCTCCTCGGCTGAGTGCCCATGCTGCGCCTGATCCTGCCGAGCACCCGCGCCACAGCGGCCGCGACCGGGCTCGCCCTCGGCCTCGGGGGCCTGCCGGCCCAGGCTCAGAGCGTCGCCGAGATGGCGGCCCGGATGGACGCGATGCAGCGCCAGATGCTGGCCATGCAGCAGGAACTCGCTGCCCTGCGCCGGCAATCCGGAACGCAGCGGGCCGCGATCGCCGGGGAGGCCCGGGAGCGCCGGGTGCTGTCGCGGGAGCAGGCGCGCTTGGCCGCCCGCACCGAGCATCAGCAGCGCGTGGCCCAGGTGGGTGGCCCCGGTGGGGCGCGCCCGGCCATGAGCGCGCACACGCCGGTCATCCTCGCCAACGACCTCGCCTGCAACGTCGGCAGCTACGCCCTCGGGCCGGCGGTCTGCTTCACCCCGGGCGGCTTCTTCGAACTGGCGGGCATCGTCCGCCATCCCAACCTCGACTCGGATGTCGGCACCGATTTCGGCGGCATCCCGTTCCGCAACGATCCCCGCTCGCGGGAGAACGAGTTCCGCTTCTCCGCCCGGCAAAGCCGCCTGAGCGGTTTGTTCACCGCGAAGGTCGAGCCCACGCTCCAGGTCTCGGGCTATTACGAGATCGATTTCCTGGGGGCTGCCACCAACGCGAACTCGCGCGAGAGCAACAGCTACAACCCACGCATCCGGCAGCTCTTCGCCACGGTCGAGACCCTCGATTCCGGTTGGCACGTCCTGGCCGGCCAAGCCTGGAGCCTGCTCACCACGGACCTGTCCGGCATCACCCCGCTCAAGGAGCAGATCCCGCTCACCATCGACGTGCAGTACGTGCCGGGCTTCAACTGGACCCGGAACCCGCAGCTGCGCGTGGTCAAGGACATCGCGCCGGGCCTCTGGGCCGGCCTGTCGGTGGAATCGCCCCAGAGCGTGCTGCCGCCGAGCCCCTTCGCGGCGCCCGGCATCGTCAACGTCAGCAATGCCGGCGACGCGGTCGGCCAGCTCAACACCTCCACCACCTACTCGAACAACAGCGTCCCCGACGTCATCGGCAAGCTCGCCCTCGAGCCCGGCTTCGGCCACTTCGAGCTCAAAGGTCTGGTGCGGTTCTTCGACGACCGGCTGAGCCCCACCAACCTCACCGCCGCGACCCGCCTCCCCGGCCGCACCGACACCGCGCTGGGCTACGGCATCGGCGGCGCCGCGACCCTGCCGGTGATCGACAAGCGCCTGGACCTGCAGGTCAGCGGCCTCGTCGGCCAGGGCATCGGCCGCTACGGCTCGGCGCAATTGCCGGACTTCGCCCTGAAGGCCGACGGGTCGGTCGCCCCGATCCCGGCCTTCCAGCTGCTCGCCGGCGGCGTCGCCCACATCCAGCCCGGCACCGACGTCTACCTCTATGCCGGCTGGGAGCACGCCGCGCGTGCCGGCGCGCTCAACGCCACCGGCTACGGTTCGCCGACCCTGGTGGTGACCGGCTGCGACGTCGAGGGCGCGGCGAGCGGGACCTGCCAGGCGGAGAGCCGCGACATCCGCCAGATCACCGGCGGCTTCTGGCACGATCTCTACAAGGGCGATTTCGGCCGCCTCGTGGCGGGCGCGCAGGTCTCCTACACCGAGCGCGACGCCTTCCGGGGCGCCTACGGGATCGCCCCGTCCACCCACCTCGTCACCGGCCTGACCTCGCTGCGCTATTACCCGTTCTGATCGACGGAGCCGGGGGAGTCCGCCAACCCCTCCTCCCGGAGCGCACGCCGCACGGCCGCGCGACCGCCGACCGGCGCAGTGCGGGTTGAGCCGAGGCGACGCTGTCCCGCGCCAGGAGGGGCCGATGGATCAGGAACGCGACAGGTCGAAGGAGCCGCCGATCTCGGACGGGCAGAGCGGGCGCCCGCGCGACGCGACCATCGCGCAGACGGGGCCCGGCCTGCCCGACGACACCGGGCGGCCGGTGGAGGTCGACGAGGCCGCGCGCATCGCGCGGACGATCCGGGAGCTTTATTAGGGCGCTCTCCGCCGAAGTGGCCCCCGGTTCGGCGCAGAGCGTGTCACGACAAGGGCTCGGGGCCGGTCAATGCAGGGCATGGCCGCGCGCGATCCGCTGCCGCGCCGCCAAGTGCCGGCCGATCTCGATCAGCAGGGTCTCGGCCAGCGCCAGCATGGGCGCCTCACCGAACTTCGAGAGCGCGTCGTGCAGGGACAGGCACAGGTCCGCGGCTCGGTTGAGGGCGTCGATCAGGGTTCCATCGCGTTGCGCGAAGGCCGTGCCGGCGGACTTGCTGTCCGAAATCTCGACGATCACCCCGCAGCCCGTGGTCGGGCGGCCCTGCTCGTCCAGGTGGAAATGCCCGCGGGTGAAGAGCCAGCGCAGCCGGCCCGTCGGCGAGCACACGCGGTACTCGGCCGTGTAGGAGCCGCCGGACTGAACACAGTCCAGGATGACCTGCGAGATATGCGCCTGATCGCCCGGATGGACCGCCTTCAGGATCTCCGAGAGGCTGACGCCGGCGCGCGAGCGGGCGGGGCTGATGTTGAACAGCAGGGCACTCACCGGATCGGCGCGCGCCGTGTCCTCGGGAATGTCCCACCTCCAGAAGCCGACGCCGCCGGAGGCTTCGAGGGCTGCGGCGAGCGCGGCCTCGGATACGACGTCGTCCGCCGCTTGATCCATCTGAACCGTCCCTTGCCCGACCAGGCCGTCCCGTTTCCCGTCGCCCGTGCGCCCCCGCGACATTTCAACTGGAAATCGATGATCGGGCGCAGCCTGTCTACAGCAGGTGTATGCCTCGCCTGCATTCAGCCTGCGCGTGCGGCGCCGGGCTCGACGGGCGGCACGCGGCGGCGATGCGTTCCGATCCCGGACCGCGCCGCGGCAATCGCCGGGCGACCGTTAGACGGCAAACCTGGGTACAGGCTCTGTCCTTCGCGCAGGACATGAATGCCCGGCCCGGGTTCGCACGGATCCCGGCCGCCGCCCTGCGCGGTCTGTGCCTGACTGATCTCCGCAACCGCTACTGAGACGCAGTCGTATTCTTAGTGTTGGCCGTGAGTTGGCGGAACTGGCGAGTGATTTTGGATATTCCGCAGAAAAATTAGGTGTAGGGAACCTGCAGATTTGACGCTATGTGAAGAGGTCCACGCAGACCGGAGACCAGGATGCGCCGTTTCGCGCTCAAATCCGCAGTGCTGTCCCTGCTGGCGTCGATGGTCGTCCTCCCGGTCCCGGTCCATGCGAAGCCGAAGCAGGTTCGGCTGCCGATGCTGGAGGTGCCCGACGATCTCGGCCTCATCCTCAAGAAGCCGAATTTCGGAAGCCGCGCGACGCTGCTGCGGTCGCCGGTCGAATTGTCGGACGTGAAGGACCGGCATGTCCTGGAGCGGGAGCAGCGCCTCTGGAGCCGCCTCAACGGGTCCCTCTGCGTGGGCTGCGGCGGGGCGCCGAGCGCGATCTATAGCAGTGCCTCGGCCGTGCGCCGGGTGAACTACGTGGATCCGGTCGCCGTCCTGAACGCGAGGCCCGCCGCCGTGGCGCCGACAGCCCTGGCGAGCCGCGTCGCCGCCCCGGCGCGGTCCGCCCGCATCCATCTCGCTCACCGGCGCCAGCACCGGTCGCGCCTCTACGCCTATTACAGCCGGCTGCGCTATGCCGTGCTGAAGTGGCGCCGGCACCCCCACCACCGCCGCCGGATCCGCGCCGTCCAGCACGTGCCGCTGTCGCCCGCGTAGGCGCCGGTCCGGCCGGCTTCAGGCCGCCCCCGGCCTTCAGGCCGCCCGCAGGGCCTCGATCTCGGCGAGCGTGACCGCCGTGCGGGCCCGGAGCGTGCCGAGCATCGGCGCGACATCCGCCCCCGTCCGGCAGGCGGCCTCGACCGCCCGGCAGGTCTCGGCGAGACCGGCGAAGCCCACCATGCTGGCCGCCGACACCATCGCGTGGGCGTCGAGCATGAGCCGGTCGCGGCTCGCCTCCGGCGCGGCCGCCCCGAATCGCTGGGTGAGTTCCTTCGCCAGCATCGCCAGCAGGTCGTTCATCCGCGCGCGGCCGACCATTTCGGTCATCTCGTTGAGGACGGCGTGGTCGATCGTGCCGGCGGGGCGCTCCGGCTCCCCAGGCGCGCCGGTCCAGCGGTCGATCACGGCGAGCAGGGTCTGGACCCGGAACGGCTTGCCGACATGGTCGTCGAGGCCGGCGGCGCGCAATTCGGCCACCTGCTCCGGCAGGACGTTCGCGGTCATCGCCACGATCGGCAGCCGGCCCCGCGGGGCGCCCAGCGCGCGGATCCGCCGGGTCGCCGCGATCCCGTCCATCACGGGCATCTGCACGTCCATGAGCACGAGGTCGTAGGTCCGGGCCTGGACGGCGGCGACCGCGTCGACCCCGTCGCCCACCACGTCCACCGCGTGCCCCGCCCGTTCGAGGATCGTCCGGGCGAGATCCTGGTTCAGCGGCACGTCCTCGGCCAGCAGCAGGCGCTTGCCGGTCGCGCGGACGGTCGCGGCAGAGGCCGCCGCGACCGGGGCTGCCGGCATTGCCGCGGGCAAAACCGCCTCGAACCAGAAGATCGAGCCGCACCCCACCGCACTCGCGACGCCGATCGTTCCGCCCATCAGCTCCACGAGCGACTTCGAGATGGCGAGGCCCAGCCCGGTTCCGCCGTATTCGCGGCTGATCGAGCCGTCGACCTGCGAGAACCGCCGGAACAGGCGGTCGCACTTGTCCGCCGGGATGCCGATCCCGGTATCGTGGATCTCGAAGCGCAGGCTGTGCAGGCCGGTCAGGATCGTCAGACCGATGCGTCCCGCCGCGGTGAACTTCACCGCGTTGGTGAGCAGGTTGAGCAGAACCTGACGCAGGCGGTCCTCGTCGCCCTCGACCCAGTCCGGCAGGTCCGACCCGCAGGTGACGGCGAGGGTGAGGCCCTTGCGCTCGGCCGAGGGGCGCACGATCGAGACCGCGTTGTCGATGAGCGCTTCGAGGGCGAACGGCCGGGGCACGATCTCGATCTGCCCGGCCTCGACCTTCGAGAAGTCGAGCACGTCGTTGACCACCGTCAGGAGCGCCGCCCCGGCGGTGCGGATGCGGTCGGCATGCCGGCGCGCCGCCGGCCCGAGATCGGTCTCGTCGAGGAGCAGGTCGGCATAGCCGATCACACCGTTCAGCGGTGTGCGGATCTCGTGGCTCATCGCGGCCAGGAACTCGCTCTTGGCCGCGCTCGCGCGCTCGGCCTCCAGCCGCGCCGCGTCCGCCACGGCCTTCGCGGCGAGGAGGTCCGCCTCGGCGACCTTCCGGGCGGTCACGTCGAGGTTGAGGCCGATGACCCGCCGCGCGCGCCCGTCCGGTCCGGGGGCGGCGCGCCCGACGCCGTTGATCCAGCGCACGCCGCCCTTCGGATCCGGGACCCGGAACTCGATCGAGAACGTCTCGCCCGTTTCGGCGGCCGCCGCGGCGGCCTCCAGGGCGCGGGCGCCGTCCTGCCGGTCGATCAGGGTCAGCCAAGTCTGCGCGTCGAGTTCGTACTCCCGATCGGTCTCGATCCCGTGCAGGCGCGCGCTCTCGACGGACCACGTGATCCGGCCGCTGTCGAGGTCGAGGTGCCACGTGCCCGCCTTGGCGGCCTGCTGGGCGAGGCGCAGCAGGCCGCTCGCCTCCTCGACGGCGCGCCGGGCCGTCACGATCTCGTCGATGTCCAGGGCGGTGCCGAGCATCCCGACCATCGCCTCGCCCTGCCAGATCGGCAGGACCACGACCTTGTGCCAGCGATAGGCGCCGTCGTGCCGCCGCATCCGCCCCTCGACCTCGTAGCCGGTCCGCTGCGCGCGCGCATTGCGCCACAGCTGCTCCATCCGCTCCGCATCCTCGGGATGGTTGCAGGCCAGGCGTGCGGCCCGGGACGGCCCGATCGGGCCGTAGTAATCCTCGAAGCGCCGGTTGACGTAGGTCGCCTCCCCGGTCTCGGTGCTGGCGATCCAGACGAGCTGCGGCAGCGCGTCCGCGAGCGCCCGGTAGCGCGCCTCGCTCAGGCGGAGCGCATCCTCGGCGGCCTTGCGGCCGCTCACGTCCCGCAGGGTCGCGACGTAGCCATCGGCCGCCCCGGTCGCCCGATCGTGGGTCAGGCTGAAGGAGATCTCGAGCCAGACCCACGTTCCGTCCCGGTGCCGGTAGCGCTGGCAGGTCAGGGCCTGTTCGGTGCGGCCGCCGGTGAGGTCATCGAGGACGGCGCGGTAGGCCGCCACGTCGTCGGGATGGACGAAGTCGAGGGGCTGCGTGCCGACCAGATCCTCCGGATCGTAGCCCAGGACGGCGCGCATGGCGGGCGAGACGTAGCGGCGGCAGGTGCTGAGGTCCGACCAGATCACGATGTCGGTGCTGTTCTCGGTGAGCAGCCGGTAGCGGCGCTCGCTCTCCTCCATCGCCTGCTCGGCGATCCGGTGCTGCGTCACGTCGGTGAAGGTCAGGACCGCGCCGCCATCGGCCAGGGCCGAGCGGCGCACCTCCAGGGTGATCCCGGTGGGCAGGCGCCAGTCGAACAGCGGCGGGAGCGCCCCCAAATCGCGGCCGGCGAGCCCGAGCCGCAGACCGGATTCCGCCGCCGCGAAGTCGCCCCGGGCGCGCTGGTAGGCGTGGATATCCGGGAAGGCGACGCCGACGCGCAGCACGTCGCCCGGCAGGTCGAGCAGGTCCGCGGCGCTGCGGTTGAACACGCGGACCCGCTGCGCGGCGTCGAGCACCACAAGGCCCTGGTCCATGCTGTCCAGCGTCCCGTGCAGGAGCCGGTCGGTCTCGTGGGCGCGCCGCTCGGACCGGACGAGGTCGCTCACGTCGAGGAGCATGCCGTGCAGGGCGACGAGCGCGCCGTCGGGCCCGCATTCGGGCACGCCCTGGATGATCGCGTCGAGGACGGTCCCGTCCGGACGCACGATGCGGGTTCGCACCTGATAGGGAACCGCCGGCCGGTCTCCGGACAGGATTTCCTCGACCCGCGCGATCACGGCGGGGCGGTCATCCGGATGATAGCTGGCGAAATGGTCCTCGAACGCGAGATCGCGGCTCTCTGGCACCCCGAGAAGGCGCGCGAGCCCGGCCGAGCGGGTGACGCGGCGCGTGCGCGGGTCCAGGCGCCACTGGCCGAATCCGGCGGCGGCGTCCCAGGGCTCCGGTCCGCGCGTGGCCTGTGGGCCGTCAGAGTCCGGTGGCGGCGCGTCTGTGTGCATCTGCGCCGGCGGATCCGTTCGACCGGCGCGAACCGCGCCCCAACGCACCGACGGTGCTGTTGGGCCGCAGCTTTCTCACCCGATAGTTGCGGATTCCTTGCCAGCTCCCTGCGGCATCCGCGCCGGACGATCGCGCCGCGATCGGGCGCGGCCCCGGACACGCGCTACTGCCGGGCCGTGCACCGCTTCGTGCCGCTGCCCTCGACCGTGCCGCTCGCAAAACGGAACACCGACCGCTCCTCGAGCGCGGCCGAGCCGGTGGTCTTCATGAAGCCCGCATAGCCCCGGCAATTCTTGGGCGTGGGCTTCTCGTCGATCTGCCGCCAGAAGGTGAGGCCGGTGTCGTCGATCCGGAAATCGTCGCTCTGGCACCCGGAGGTCGGTTCGCAGGATCCCGCGACCGAGTAGCCGACAGCGAGGCGCTTGCGGCCCGCTGGAACCGCGTAGATCACGAGCCCCCGGTCCGGCCCCGTCCCGTTGTCGAGGATCAGGAACGCCTTGGCGAGGGCGATGTAGGTGTACGACCCTTCGTCCGTGGTGTCGTCGACGCCGAGCACGCGGTCGCTCGGCCGCTGCTCAACGGCGCAGTCGGTCTTGAGATCGGCCGTGGGCTTGCGCACCAGGAGCTTGCTGCCGACCGAGTCGGTCTTCTCGGTCGCCAGCACCGTAGCCGCGCCGTTGCGGTAGCAGTGCCACGCCACAATGGTCTCGGGGACGGCCTGCGCCCGGGCGGGGGCGAGGCCCGGGATCAGGCCGAGCCCGAGGCCGGCCGCGAGTCGGACGGCGCGTCCCGCGGCGCGCCGCAGGGCGGGCCGCCGCGATGGGTGTCGGAACGGCATCGTCGTCTCCTCGGGCCGGGGGCTGCCCATCCTGTACGGCAGACAGCCTGTGTCGCGCGCCTCAATCCTTGCGGATCAGGGCCGGCTGGGCGCCCGCTTCGCCGAGACCGAAATCAGCCAGCCTGTAGGAGAGCTGCACGAAGCCGCCGTAGCGGTTGGTCTCGAACCTGATCGGGCTCGGCGGCGAAAACGGGAACGTCGTCTGCGCCTTGTCGGCCTGCATCCGCCAGTAGCGCCCGCCGACGCCGACGCTGACAGCGGGCGTCAGGTCGTAGGAGACGATGCCCTCCAGGAAATAGCCGTCGCCCCGGCCCCCTTCGGGCCCCGGGTTGATCGATGGCCGGAGCCAGTGGCGATCGACGCCGTCCACGGCCACGACCGGCAGGTAGGCGCCCTCCAGGCTCAACCGGACGCGATCGAACCGCGCCTCGCCGATCACGCCGACGCGCAGGGCGTTCCACTGCATGGTCTCGCCGAGGCTTTTGAGGTTGGCCGGGTATGAGGGGACGCAGCCCGGGCTCTCGGCGATCTGCCGGCAGCCGTACCCGTTGTACAGCTCTGAGAAAGACTGGTAGCCGAAGAAGCCCCCGAGCTTGAAACCGTCCCGGTGCAGCAGATCGTAACCGAAATCGACCGCGCCATAGCTGATGTCGCCGTCCTTGATCGTCGAGATCGTCTTGGAATACGGATTGAGAGCGGGCGGGAAATCCTCGTCCGAGAGGCGGCCGTCCGTGACGCCGCCCGTCCCGAGGAAGCCCTTGACGAACAGGCCGGTGGGATTGTGGTCGAGCCGGGCGAAGCTCTCGCCGGCATGGGCCTGCGAACCGCCGTAGATCAACCGGGAATTCACCTGCGTCGGTCGGTAGTTGTCGTTCAGCGTCTCGCGGGGGCTGCCGGAGCTGAAGAAGTAGCGCAGCCCGCCCTCGAGCGTCCAGGTTACGGGGCCGGCGAGTCCGTCGGCTGCTGTCGGCGGCAGATCGGGCGCGGCTCCGAACCGGTAGTTCAGGCCGGCCCGGGCCAGGAAGCCGTCCGTCGTGACGCGGGTGCCGGCGCGATAGCCGGGCAAGTCTCCGGCCGTCTGCCCGGGCACGACCGCCCGGGAGCCGAGATCGTAATACAGACCCTCGACCTTCGCGGAGAGGCGCGCACCCAAGGCATGCTCGATGCCGGCGCCGACCACGTAGCCGAGGCGCACCGCACCGCCGCGACCGTCGAACGTGGCCACGGGCGGCAGCCTCAGGCCATCGCGCAAGACCAGGGACAGGTTGTTGTCGATCCGGACGTTGCCGACGGCCAAGCCGGCGGTCGCGTAGACGAAGGTCCGGTCGATGGCGAAGCCGAGCTTACCCCGGACCGTCGTCAGGTCGTCCAGCCGCTGACCGAAATTGGCGACGCTGTCCGGGATGGGGAAGCCCCCGGCGGTCGAGAAGTCGCCCTGCTGTCGGCGGTAGCCCCACAGCCGGGTGAACTGGTGATCCGCGGCGGCACCGGCCACGAGGCCGACGGGCGCCTGCCAGTTGTAGCCGATCTCACCGCCCCCGATGAAGCTCCCATCCGTGGCTGACCGCGACGGGAGGATCGGGCAGTCGCCACCCGCTCGACCGGCCTGATCCGTGCAGATGAAGCGCGCGGCGCCGCCGAGCGCACCGTACCCGGCGAACAGGCCGCCATAAGCGCCCGACCACGTGAAGTGCGGCGCCAGGACGAGATCCGGCTGCGAAGCACGCGGGAGATCCGCGGCCAGCGCAGTCTGCGACAGCAGGATGAGGAGGAGTCCCGAACCGACGGTGCGATGCATTGTAGAGCCTCCAATCGTGCGCAGACTTAATCGCGCGGCGATTGTTGTGGATTCGTTTATCGAATGCAATATATTGCCAGTAACGCATGGTCCATTGGTCATGCGTCGGTCTTGGCGCGTGTCTCGCGACCTACGATGGAAAACTTGATTTGAAAAGTCATCTTTTCGATCAAATATGACGTCGGTTTCTGGAAAGTATAAGTCATATGTACCAAATTATATCCGTAAAATAATTGGAATTAGAATAGATGTAGTAATCTAAGGCTGGGTTCTTCGAGGAAAATTCCAATCCTCGCCGTTCCTGTGTTCCGGGTTGGGATGCGGAGCTTGGCGAAGTCGGCGATCCCTGATGCAAGTCGGCATCACCGGCCCCGGACGCGCGAACGGCGATCCGGATCCGGCCGTGGAACCATCCTGTCGGTCCGCGGCTTCCTGGGCGGTGCCTCGGGATATTCTGCTCCCGCGACGGCGCCACAAAGGATGTCCGTCCCCTCCGGGGCGGCGAGAAAGGATGCTTCCGTGCGTCGTTCGATCATTACCGCCGCCCTGATCGCCGTTCTGGGCAGCGCCGTCGCGGTGCCGGCCTCGGCCGCGCCGATCGCCCCCGGGGCCGTTGCCGCGCCCGCCGACATGGTCAGCACCGTTCAGATGGACCGGATGGAGCGCCACATGATGCGCCGTCGTATGGAGCATCGCATGGAGCATCGGATGATGCGCCATCGGATGGAGCGCCGCATGATGCGTCGCGACATGCGCCACCGCATGATGCACCGGATGTAAAGTCCGACCCGCCGCGGACCGGGTCGACGGCCTGTCCGCGGCGGCCACGATGGGGGCGGGACGTCGCTGCCTCTACGGTCAAGACGCTCGAACCATTCCCGGCGCGGTGCGTTTCAGCCGACCGATTTGAGGATGGGGAGGATTAAAACGATGAAGGCGCTTCTGACGGCGGCTGCGGTGAGCATCGGCATTCTGGGCGTGGTTGGCCCGGTCACCGCGCAGCCCCGCCCCTATGATGACGGTTACGGCTACCGCGACCGTGGCTATCGGGACCGCGACTACGATGACCGGGACCGCGGCTACCGCGACCGGGACGATGATCGCGGCGGGCGGGCCGCCTACGGGTTCGACGAGCGCGAGTATCTCCGCTGCAACCCGGATGTCCGGCGCGCCATCGCGAACGGTCAGATGGAATCCGGCGCCGCGCATTGGCGCGTCTTCGGGCGCAAGGAAGGCCGGCGGCTGAGCTGCTGATCGAGCGCCGATCGCGCCGGCTCCGGACGGATCGCCCCCGGGACCGCAGGACGAATCCATGATGGTCCGGCTGGGAAGCCGCCCCCGATCGCGCAACGATCGGGGGCGGCTTCCGTTTGTCTGCCCTTGGAGTGCGCGGATAGAATCCGGAGCGCGCGGATCGAATAAGGCCCCGGCTCCCCCGGATGAACGCTCGGGCATCGCCCCGCGCCCGGCCCTGCGGGCCCTCGCTGGCGGGCGGCATTCCTCCTGACATTGGATCGGCTGCGGCGATCCTCTCAAGCCGGCAAGGACGAGCTCTTATCGCCGCGCGTGCGAGTATGGAAATACACAACTGGAAGTATAGTCAAGAATTCTTGACGTTGAATGCCCTGCGCTTCAGGATGACGTACGCTGTATGATGGCGTCGGGCCCGGATATCCTTCGCCGACAGGTTCCGCGTCCCGTGTCGTCTTCTCTGCCGGGGGTGATATGAGGCGATTGCTGCTGTCCGGTCTCGTCGTCCTGTCTGCCGTGACCGGATCCCTGGCTCAAGGGACTGGTGCGCCGGGGAAGATCGGTATCGCCCTGGGACTCACGGGTTCCTATGCGGCCTTCGGTGCGCAGGTCCGGACCGGCGCCGCGCAGGCGATCGAGGACATCAACAAGGCCGGCGGGATCAAGGGGCGCCCGCTGGAACCGGTGATCGGCGACGACGCGTCCGATCCGAAGCAGGGCGTCTCGGTGGCCAACAAGCTCGCCAGCGCGGGCGTGACGATGGTCGTCGGATCGTTCAGCTCCGGCGTGTCGATCCCGGCCTCGGACGTCTACCTCGATGCCGGCATCATCCAGGTCACCCCGGCCTCCACGAGCGTGAAGTTCACCGAGCGCGGCCATTGGAACACCTTCCGCACCTGCGGCCGCGACGACCAGCAGGGCAAGGTGGCGGGCGCCTACCTCGGGGAGCACTTCAAGGACAAGAAAATCGCCCTCGTCCACGACAAGTCGCCCTACGGGAAGGGCTTGGCCGAGGAGACGCAGACCGCCCTGAAGGCCAACGGCGTCAAACCCGTGCTGTACGAGGGTATCAACCCGGGCGAGAAGGACTATTCGGCGCTCGTCTCCAGGCTGAAATCCGCAGGTGTCGATGTCGTCTATTACGGCGGCTACCACATCGAAGCCGGCCTGATCGTGCGGCAGATGCGCGGCCAGGGCCTCAACGCATTGCTGGCGGGCGGCGACGGCCTCGCCCCCAAGGAATTCGTGCAGATCGCCGGCCCCGGCGCGGACGGGACGCTGATGACCTTCGCGCCGGATCCGCGCAGGAACCCGGGCGCCCAGGCCACCGTGGCGGCGTTCAACGCCCGGGGCATCGATCCCGACGCCTATACGCTCTACGGCTACGCGGCCGTGCAGGTCCTGGCGCGGGCCATGGCGGAGACCAACTCCAGCGACGGCAAGACGCTCGCCGAATGGCTGCACCAGGGCAAGACGATCGATACCGTTGTCGGCCCGATCGCCTACGACACGAAGGGCGACATCACCCGGCCCGACTATGTCGTGTACGCGTGGAAGAAGGGCCCGGACGGCAAGATCGACTACGCCGGCAACGAGCTGACCCCGTAGAGGCCGGCCCCGCGGCGGCGTGACAGGCTGGCGCGGGTCGGCTGCGGACGCACCCGAGGCCCATCTTCGACGGCCGCCGCCAGCATCCGGAAAAGATGATCGGCTTCAGGTCTTTGAGGGAGCGTTCGGGTTTCCGGCGCGATCCCTTATGGTCCCCCGCGGCACGCCTGGGAGCCCCCATGTTCGACTTCAGCCAGCTCCGGTGCTTCGCGGCGGTCGCGGAGGAGTTGCACTTCGGGCGCGCGGCCGCCCGGCTGAACATGACGCAGCCGCCCCTGTCGCGGCAGATCCAGGTGCTGGAGCGCATCCTCGACGTGCAGCTCCTGGAGCGCACCAGCCGCTCCGTCCGGCTGACCGCGGCCGGGCGCAGCTTCCTGCCCGAGGCCCAGCGGATCCTGCGGCTCGCCGAGAGCGCGACTCACGTGACCCGGCAGGTCGCGGCGGGGCGCGGCGGCATCCTGAAGCTCGGCTTCACGGCGGCCTCGGCGTACGATTTCCTGCCGCGCCTCGTCATCGCGCTCCGGCGGGCGCTGCCGGACGTCACGCTGTCGCTGCGCGAGATGGTGAGTCAGGATCAGGTCGAGGCCCTGCGCGCCGGCAGCCTCGACGCGGCCCTGGTGCGCCCGCCCGTGACGCATCCGGACCTGCAGGCCGTCCAGGCGCTCGCCGAACCCCTCGTGGTCGCGCTGCCCGCGGGCAATCCCCTGGCCGGGCGCGACCGCCTCGTGCCCGGCGACCTCGGCGGCGAGCCGTTGATCGCCTATGCGCCGAACGAGGCCCGTTACTTCCACGACCTCGTCCTCGGGCTGCTCACCGAGGCGGGAATCCAGCCCCGGATCGTGCAGCAGCTCACGCAGATCCACGCGATCCTGGCCCTGGTCCGAGCCGCTTTGGGGATCGCCCTGGTCCCGGCCGCGGCCGAGCACCTGCGGTTCGAGGGCGTGGTGTTCCGCCCGCTCGCGCTGCCCGCCCCGTGGCCGGTCGAGCTGCACCTGGCTTGGCGGCGCGGGGCGGACGATCCGCTGATCGCGCAACTGCGCGCGATCCTGTCGAACCTGCCGTCCCGCTGAGGCGAGCCGATCGATGCAGGACGCGCATCGGTCGATCCAGTCTTTGGCTTTGACCTCCCGGTCAAAGGCTGCGCGTGATGGCGCGGACGGCGCGCAGACGCCCGGAGCCGCAGGGAAGGACTCGCGATGGACAGCCTCACCAACCGCTTCAAGGCCGCCCTCCGGGAGGACCGCCAGCAGATCGGCCTGTGGTGCAGCCTCGCGAGCCCGATCTCGACCGAGATCGTCGCCGGGGCCGGGTTCGACTGGCTGCTGCTCGATATGGAGCACTCGGCCAACGACCTGCGGGATATCTACGTCCAGCTTCAGGCGATGATGGAGAACGCCACCCACCCGGTGGTGCGGGTGCCGAGCGACGATCCCATCACCATCAAGCGCATCCTGGATGCGGGCGCGCAGTCGCTGATGATCCCCAACATCGACGATGCCGCGCAGGCCGAGCGGGTGGTCGCGGCGACCCGCTACGCCCCCCGGGGTATCCGCGGCTTCTCGCAGGCGCCCCGGGCCGCCCGGTTCGGCCGCGTGCCGGACTACCACAAACGCTGTGAGTCCGAGATCTACGTGATCGTTCAGGTCGAGTCGCGCCGCGCGCTGGACAATCTGGACGCGATCGCCGCCGTAGAGGGCGTGGACGGCGTGTTCATCGGGCCCGGCGACCTCTCCACCAGCCTCGGCTATCTCGGCCAGCAGGGCCACCCGGAGGTGGTCCGCACCATCGAGGAAGCCGTCGCCCGGATCGTGAAAGCCGGCAAGCACGCCGGCATCCTCACCCCGAGGGAGGAGCTGGCCAAGCGCTACATCGCGGCCGGCACCCGCTTCACCGCGGTGGGCTCGGATCTGGGCCTGCTCGCCCGCAACGCCGAGGCGCTGGCCGGGCGCTTCCGCTCCGCGACCTGAGGGGATTTCCGATGCAGGCCGAGATCGAAGCTCCGACCCGTCCTCACGGCGCCGGCGACGTGCCGCGCACGATCCGCCTGAGCGACCGCGACAACGTCGCCATCGTGGTCAACGCCTTCGGGCTGCCGGCCGGCACGGTGTTTCCGGACGGGCTGGAACTCGTCGCGTTCGTGCCGCAGGGCCACAAGGTGGCGCTCACAGACATCCCGGAGGGCGGCGAGGTCCGCCGCTACGGCGAGGTGGTGGGCATCGCGACGCAACCGATCCCCCGGGGCGGCTGGGTCGAGGAATCCTGCGTCGCGACGCCGGTCGCCCCCGCCCTCGACGCTCTGGAACTCGCCACCCGGGTGCCGGCCCCCCTGCCCCCGCTGGAGGGCTACACCTTCGCGGGCTACCGCAACCCGGACGGGTCGGTCGGCACCAAGAACATCCTGGCGATCTCGATCAGCGTGCAATGCGTCGCCGGCACCCTCGACGTGGCGATCCGCCGGATCAAGCAGGAGCTGCTGCCGCGCTACCCCAATGTCGACGAAGTGGTCGGCCTGACCCACGCCTATGGCTGCGGCGTCGCCATCAACGCCCCCGAGGCGGTGGTGCCGATCCGGACGCTGCAGAGCCTCGCGCAGAACCCGAATTTCGGCGGCGAGGTCATGGTCGTCGGCCTCGGCTGCGAGAAGCTCGTCTCGGAGCGCCTGCTGCCGGATGGCGGCGCGGCCGGCGACGGGGTGGTGCGCCTTCAGGACGAGCGCCACCGCGGCTTCTCGGCGATGATCGACAGCATCCTGGCGATGGCCGAGGCCCGCCTGGAGGTGCTGAACCGCAGGGCCCGAGAGACCTGCCCGGCCTCGGACCTCGTGGTCGGCCTGCAATGCGGCGGCAGCGATGCCTTCTCGGGGGTGACCGCCAACCCGGCGCTCGGCTTCGCGGCCGATCTGCTGGTCCGCTGCGGCGCCACCGTGATGTTCTCGGAGGTGACGGAGGTGCGCGACGCGATTCACCTCCTCACCCCGCGGGCCAAGACCCCCGAGATCGCCGAGGCCCTGATCCGCGAGATGGCGTGGTACGACGCCTATCTGGCCAAGGGCGAGGCCGACCGCCGCGCCAACCCGTCGCCCGGCAACAAGAAGGGCGGCCTCAACAACATCGTCGAGAAGGCCCTGGGCTCGGTCGCCAAATCCGGCACCAGCGCGATCTCCGGCGTGCTCGCACCGGGCGAGCGCGTACGCGAAAAAGGCCTGATCTTCGCCGCGACCCCGGCGAGCGACTTCGTCTGCGGCACGCTGCAGCTCGCCTCCGGGATCACCCTGCAGGTCTTCTCGACCGGCCGCGGCACGCCCTACGGCCTCGCTCAGGCGCCGGTGATCAAGGTCGCCACCCGCACGGAACTCGCCGAGCGCTGGTCCGATCTGATCGACCTCGATGCCGGCCGGATCGCCACCGGCGAGGCGACGATCGAGGAGGTCGGCTGGGAGCTGTTCCACCTGATCCTCGACGTGGCGAGCGGGCGCAAGCGCCCCTGGTCCGACCAGTGGGGCCTGTTCAACGACCTGACCCTGTTCAACCCCGCGCCGATCACCTGACGGGCGCCGCCTCGGCCGCCGGGCATGCGCCCCGCGCCGTCGTCAGCGTGGCCGGTTTCTGGTAGGCAGCCGGCATTGCCATGCCGCGCCTGATTCCCTCCCTCCGGACCGTCCTGTTCCGCCTGCACTGGGCGCTTGGCCTCACGGCTGGCCTCGTGCTGGCGCTGATGGGCCTGACCGGGGCGCTGATGAGCTACGAGGAGGCGGTCACCGCCTTCGCCAACCACGACCGGCTCACGGTGACCGCCGGTGACCGGCCGGCGCTCGCCCCCTCGGCCCTCGTGGCGCGAATCGAGGCCCAGGCCGGCCTGAAGGTGAACATCCTCACCCTGGCGGACGATCCGGCGGCGAGCGTCCATGTCCGCTTCGCCCGGGATCCCGCGACCCGCGCGCGGCCACCTGCGGTCTATGCCGACCCCTACGACGGCGCCGTGCTCGGCCCGGTGCGGCTGGAGGGGGTGTTCACCACGGTGCGGGACCTGCACCGCTGGCTGCTCCTGCCCGGCGGCTCCAAGGGCTGGGGCCGGACCATCACGGGCGCCTGCGTGCTGGCGCTCCTCGTCTTTCTGGGGACCGGCCTCTACCTGCGCTGGCCCAAGGTCCATCGCTGGCGGATCTGGCTGAAGCCGAGCCTGTCCCGGCCCGGCCGGCCGCGCTGGTGGTCGCTGCACGCCGTGGCGGGGACATGGCTGATACCGGTCTACCTCGTGATGGCGTTGACGGGGCTGACGTGGTCCTACCCATCCTTCAAGGATGCCGCCACGGGGCTTCTGGTGGGCGAGCGGGAGACGGCAAAGCCGATGCGCGCCGCCGGCCGCAGGGCCGCCGCCGAGGCGCCGGCCGACGCATCCGGGCCCGCGGCCGTCGACCGCGCCTGGGCGGCCTTCCGGGCCGGCGAGGGGCGTGAGGCGGGCACCACTCTGCTGACCCTGCCGAGCCCCGACGCGAGGGCGATCCGGATCCGCTGGCTGCCGAAGGGTGTCGATGACCTGAGCGCCCGCAACGAGGCTCGCTACGATGCCGCCACCGGTCTGCTTCTGGCGACCGAGGGCGCCGCCGACCTGCCGCTGGGCCGGCGCCTCATGGACAACATCCTGGAGGTCCATCGCGGCCGCTTCTTCGGCGACCTGTTCGCCCTGCTGTTCTGCCTCGCGGCGCTGGCCCTGCCGGGCTTCGCGGCGACGGGCCTGACCCTCTACGTCCTGCGTCGCCGCGCGGCGGCGCAGCGGCGGCCGGCGAAACCGCGGACGGCGCCCCCTGCCCTCCGCGAGGCGAGCCGCTGAGGCACCCGCCAGGTGCTCGAACATCAGGGTTTCAAAAGGTCTTCGACCTTTTGCGGGTGCGGGCAGAGCCCGCTGTCGGGCTTCAGCCCTTCGGAAACCTCAGATCGAAGGTTATCGGGTGAGCCGATAGCCGCGCCCCTCGAGATGGGCTGCGATCAGCCGGTCGGTCGCGACCCGCGGGTTGTCCGGCTTGACCACGATCAGCACCGACCAGGACTGCTCGGCCGCGGACGCGGTGAGCGTCAGCGCCGCGAGGCCGGCCCCGGCGAGAAGGCCGCGGACCCGCCGCGCCCGGCTCACAGCCGTGCCGTGATCGTCGCCAGCAACGTAAAGGGCGCGCCGGGGGCGTTGTTGAATTGGTTGAACGGCTGCTCGATGTAGCGCGTGTTCGTCAGATTCCGGATGTTGACTGAGAAACGGTAATGCGCGTCGATGTCGTAGTACACGGCCGCATCAACGCGATTGTACGCCCCGACTTTGTAGCTGTTGTTGAGGTCGCCGAAGCGTTGGCCGACATGGGTGATGCCGATGCCGAGTCCGAGACCGCGCAGGAAGCCGGCCTGGAAGTCGTAGGTGGTCCACACGCTGCCGCTGAAGGCTGGCGCACCCACGAGGCGGTTGCCGATCGCAAAGACCCTGTCCTTGGTGATCCGCGCGTCGAGATAGCCGACGCCGCCGATAACCCTCCAGCCTGGAAGGATCTCGCCGGCCAGGTCCGCCTCGACACCCTCCGAACGTTGCTGGCCGGTGATCACCGAGAAGCCGGTATTGACGGGGTCGTTGCCGGCGACGTTATCCCGGGTGATCCGGAAGGCGGCCGCGCTCAAAGTCAGGTCGGGGCTGATGTCGATGCGGGTTCCGACCTCAACTTGCTCGCCGGTCTCGGGTGTTGGGTTGACGACGTTGAGCACGTTCGCGGTCTGCGGCGCGAAGGATGTGGCATAGCTGGCATAGAGGGTCAGCGGCTCGAACGGGCGATAGATCAGGCCGACGCGTGGCGAGGCGCCGAACAGGTTCTGCTCGGGGGGCTGGGTCTGCGAAGCGGGCACCCGGGCGAAATAATATTGGCTGCCGAGATCGAACCGGGCGCCGAGCACGAGCTGCAGCTCAGGCGTAAGGGCGATCTGGTCCTGCAGGTAGAACCCGAACAGCTCGAGCCTCTGCTTCAGGTCTTGCTGGAGCGAGAGCGCTCCTGGCGTGCCGCCGAAGACCGGGTTGAAGAAGCTGACCGGAGTGTAGGAGCCTTGCTGGGAATAGGGGTGGCGGAAGCCGTTGGTGTACTCGAACCCCGCCAGGGCGGTGTGGGAGAAGCCGAACGTGTCGAACTTCAGGATCGCTTCGGTCTGCGTATCCAGGGCAGCAAAATGCGAATCGACCGAGGTGTCGCGCCTGGTGACCTGCGTGCCGGCATTATTGACGCCGGTGGCGCGGGCCGCGAACAGATTGAACGCACCCCACTGCCCATTGATCACTTGCCGCAATGTCAAATTTTCATTGACATCGTGCTCAGCTCGCATCGTGATCCCGTTGAACTCGCCATAATAGCGCGAGGACGGCTCACCGTAATATCGGCGGATGTTGTCCAGCGGCACGCGGCCGCGAAAGGCAATGAGCCCCTCGTCGTACTGGGTGCGCTGGCTGGTGGCTTCTGCGTTGATGTAGACTCGGGTGTCGGCGCTCGGCGTCCAGCTTAAGGCCGGCGCAATGAAGACGCGCCGATTGGTGTTGTCGCCGATATTGCGGAAGGTCGGATCCTCCTGCGCGGCGAAGCTGAGGCGTGCGGCGAGTCCATCGATAGACGGGATCGCGCTCGAGACCGAGCCCTGAAACCGCCGGAAGCCGAAGCTGCCACCTTGGACGCTCGCATCCGCGGTCGGCTCCAGGGTTGGCCTGCGGGTCACGATGTTGACGACACCGCCCGGATCACCCCGGCCGAACAGCACGGAAGCCGGTCCCTTGATCACCTCGACCCGTTCGGCGTTCGCAAGGTCGCGTTCCACCGGATAGAAGTTGATCGCCGGATTGGTCAGGATGCCGTCGACAGCGAAGAGCTGCGTGGCGAAACCGCGAATGACGTAGTTCTGCGAGCGACCCTGCACGGTGCTGCCGGGCGTGACGTTGCTGACATTGGTGACGGCATCCGTCAGGCGCAGATCCTGCTGATCGGTAATGACCTGCCGGGGGACGATGTTGATCGATTGCGGCGAGTCGCGCACGGGCGTGTCGGTCTTGGTCGCGGTGGCCGAGCGCGTGGCGCGGTAGCCGATCACTGGGCCGTCCGCCCGCTCCACCGCAGGGCCGGTACCGGTGACGCTCAGCTCCGAGAGCGAAACCTCATCGGCTGTACTGGTAACCTCCGCGCGAGCCGAAATCGTCGAGATGACAAGCAGGGATGTCGTCAGCGCTGTGTAGAGTGATAGACTGTTGTTGCGGGTGTTTGAAATGCTTCGAAGGCTGCGCCTGCCGTGCCCGGACATCGTTTATAATCGCTCTCAAGAAGATTCGCACCGCCAGGGCACAGGGATCCTTGAGAGGAAGGGCTGTGATTTTTCAATGTGTGCGCTGAGATCGATGCGCGGATTCGGCTGTAACTTCGCAAACGTGGCGAAGTAGCCACATTATCACATTGGAATAATTTAAATTTTTGGACCTGTGCGCCTGAAAAATGGATTGGCGCAGAGGATCTACATCTACAACGTATCGGCCGATGGTGAGCCGTCACGATCTTCCGAGTGGCGACCGGTCGTCTGCATGGGCGGCCTCGCCGGCCGCCCATGCAGCTCGAATCAACCCTGCGTGGCCGGCTTCAGGGCGCCGGTGCGCTTGTGGAAATCCGGACCGTTGGTGGTCCGCGCCACGTGCCCGGCCCGGATCAGGTAGTCGCCGAAATGCTCGCCCGGCTGCCGGCCCTTCGCGTAGTCGGCAAACAGCGGGTCGAGGGTGCCGCGGATCTCGGAGGCCGCCACGTCCTCCTTGTAGAGCTTGCTGAGCCGCGAACCGTCGTGGGCGGCGCCGAGATAGAGATGGTAGCGCTCGGGACCACGGCCCACGAGGCCGATCTCGGAGATGAACGGCCGGGCGCAGCCGTTCGGGCAACCGGTGGAGCGGATCGTGATCTCCTCCTCGGCCAGCCCGTGGGACGCGAGGCTCTGCTCCAGCTCGGTCATCAGGTCCGGCAGGTAGCGCTCGCTCTCGGCGAGGGCGAGGCCGCAGGTCGGCAGCGCCACGCAGGCCATCGAGTTGCGCCGGAGCGCGCTCGCTCCGCGCGTCAGCCCGTATTCGTCGACCAGGGCGTCGATCTCGGCCCGCTTCTCGGCCGGGACGTTGGCGATGATGACGTTCTGGTTGCCGGTGAGGCGGAAATCGCCCTGATGCACCTCGGCGATGCGCCGCAGCCCCGTGAGGAATTGCGGCCCGTCCTCGATGTCCTTGATCCGGCCCGAGGGCACGTACAGGGTGAGATGGAAGCGCCCGTCATCGCCCGCGACCCAGCCGTAGCGGTCGCCGTTGTTGGCGAACGTGTAGGGCATCGGCGCGCCGAGTTTCTTGCCGATCCGCTTCTCGACCTCGGCCCGGAAGGCGTCGAGGCCGTAGCGCTCGATCGTGTACTTGAGCCGGGCGTTCTTGCGGTTCTTGCGGTTGCCCCAGTCGCGCTGGACGGTCATCACCGCCTCGGCGACCTTGATGGCATCCTCGGGGGCCACGAAGCCCATCACGTCGGCGGTGCGCGGGAAGGTGTCGGGCTCGCCATGGGTCATGCCCATGCCGCCGCCCACCGTGACGTTCCAGCCGGTCACCTGATTCTTCTTATCGAGGATCGCGATGAAGCCGAGATCGTGAGCGAAGATGTCAACCTCGTTGGAGGGCGGCACCGCGATGACGGTCTTGAACTTCCGCGGCAGGTAGGTCCGGCCGTAGACCGGCTCGATCTCGGCCGCGTCCTCACCGCCGACCACGCGCTCGCCGTCGAGCCAGATCTCGCGCCACGCGCTGGTCTTCGGCAGCAGCGAGTCGGAGATGTCCTTGGCGAGCTGGTAGGCGGCCTTGTGGGCGCCGACTTGGGCCGGGTTGGTCGCCGCCATGACGTTGCGGTTGACGTCGCCGCAGGCCGCGATCGTGTCGAGGAGCGCCGCGTCGATGGCCGCCATCGTGCGCTTCAGGTTCGCCTTGATCACGCCGTGATACTGGAAGGTCTGGCGCGTCGTCGCCCGCAGGGCGCTGCCCGCATAGGTGACCGCGATGTGGTCCAGCGCCAGCCACTGCTTCGGGGTGATGACGCCGCCGGCGATGCGCAGGCGGATCATGAAGCTGTAGGCCTTGTCGAGCTTCTTCTTGGTCCGCTCGGGGCGCAGGTCGCGGTCGTCCTGCATGTACATCCCGTGGAACTTCACGAGCTGTCCGTCATCCTCCGAGATCGCCCCGGTGGCGTGCTTCAGGAGCCCGTCCGCGAGAGTCCCGCGGAGATAGCCGCTGGCGATCTTGATGTGCTCGTTCGCCGCGAGCTGGGCCGCGCGGGCGGCGTCCGCCTCGGTGATCGGCCGCTCGGTGGGCGGGGTCTCGTAGACGCGCTTGGCCGGGGCGGAGGCCGAGCTGGCGACCGGGGTCTCGGCGGTGTCGCGGGGGCTGTGGTCGTCCATGGGATAAATCCGTCTGTCTGAACGCGTCTCCCACCCCTCGCGTCAGGGGTGGGTGCCGAGCGGAACGCGTGCCGGTCTACGGCAGGGTCGGGACCCGCGCCCCGTCCTGCTCCGCTGCAATCTCGATCCTGCGGCCTTGGAAGGCCGGTCCGTTAGTAAACGTCCTGCTGGTAGCGGTGGCTGCGCTCCAAAGCCGCGACCTGTGCCTCGGCCTCGGCGGCGCTCGAGGATTTGACGGTCTCGTAGGCCTTCACCACCGCGGCACGCACGTCCTTGGCCATGTTCTTGGCATCGCCGCAGACGTAGAAATGGGCACCCCCGTCCAGCCAGGAGACCAGCTCCTTGGCGTTCTGGACGATCCGATCCTGCACGTAGATCTTCTCCGGCTGGTCCCGGGAGAAAGCCACGTCGATCTTGGTGAGCGACCGGTCCTCCAGGGCGTCCTGCCATTCGAGCTGATACAGGAAATCGTGGAGGAAGTGCCGGTCGCCGAAGAACAGCCAGGACCGTCCCGGCGCCTCGATCGCCCGGCGCTCCTGCACGAAGGCGCGGAACGGCGCGACGCCGGTGCCGGGGCCGACCATGATGATGTCGGTGGCCGGATCCTGCGGCAGGCGGAAATGCCGGTTCGGCTTCAGCCGCACCCGCAGCTTCGCCCCGTCGCGGATCCGGTCGGCCACGTGGACCGAGGCGACGCCGGATCGGGCGCGGCCGTGGGTCTCGTAGCGCACCGCCACGATGGCGAGGTGGACCTCGTCGCCCACCTCCTTGCGCGAGGAGGCGATCGAGTAGGCCCGCGGCGGCAGCGGCCGGGTGATCGTGTTCACGTGCTCGGGCGTGAGCTTGGCCGGATAGGCCGCCAGCAGATCGATCAGGTGCCGGCCCTCGATCCAGGCCTTGGCCTCGCCACTGTCGATCAGCTTCTGCGCCTCCGTGTGGCCGGTGGCCTTGACGAAGCGCTCGATCGTGGCGGCCGACAGGGTCGTGATGTCCCGCTCGGCGAGCAGCGCGTTGCGCAGGGCCTCGTCTCCCGAGAGACCGGCGGCGTCGAGGATCTCGTCCACGAGTTGCGGGTCGTTCTCGGGGAAGAGCTCCAGCGAATCGCCTGGCTCGTAGGCCGGGGCGCCATCCTCGAAGGCGAGCGCGAGGTGGATCGTCTCCTTGTCAGAGCGCGAGGAGTTGAGGTTCACGTGCTCGACGACCTCGACCACCAGGGGCTCGCGGCTCGGCTCGGCCTCGTCGTCCTCGCCGGTCGCGGCGCGGGCGAAATCCACCGCCACGACGTTGTCGGACGTGTCCGCCGGGGCCAGCGCCTTGAGCGTGCTCTTGATCCAGTCGGCGGCGGGCTTCTCGAAGTCGAGGTCGAGGTCGGCGCGCTCGGCGACGCGCTTGCCGCCCAGGGCCTCGAAGCGCGCGTCGAGCGCCTTCCCGATGGCGCAGAACTCCACGTACGACGTGTCGCCGAGCGCCAGCACCGCGAACTCGACGCCGTCGAGGCGCGGGGCGCCCTCCCCCATCAGCTCGCCATAGGCCCGCACGGCCCGGGCCGGCGGCTCGCCCTCGCCCCAGGTGGCGGCGATGGCGATCAGCTTGCCGGCCTTGGGCAGGGTCGCGAGGTCGAGGTCGGCGAAATCCACCACCTTCGGCTTGAAGCCCTGCTTGCGCGCGAGCTTCGCGATAGTGCCGGCCAGCGTCTCGGAATTCCCCGATTCGCTGGCGTAGATCACCGTCAGCGGCGCGGCGGCCTTGGGCGGCGCGGCCGGGACGGCGGCGGGCTGGCCGCCCGCGGCGTCGAGCCCGGCGAGGAACCCGGCCAGCCACGCGCGCTGCGTGGGGCTCGCGGCGCCGAGCACCGCATCAAGGCTGGCGCGCTCGCCATCCCCGAACGGGGCGGTGCGCGGAAGGAGATTCTGGCGGGACATTACCGGACCATGTCGGGGCCAACGCGGCCCGTGTCAATCGAGAGACGTTCTTTTTACAGAACGCGTGGAGTTTAGGAGATCACGTTCGCTGCGGTGCGAGAGAAGAGAAGATCATTCTCCTACAACCGCGAGCACCGGACCGGTCCCGGGCAGGTGCCGCCCGTTCTTCGGCGGCGCCGGCAGGGGCAGGGCCGTGGTGGATTTCACCTTCTCCATGGCGAACCGGGAGGTGACGTTCTTGAGTGGCAGCACCGCGATCAGGTGCTTGTAGAAGCTGTCATAGGCCTGCATGTCGGCGACCACGACGCGCAACATGTAATCCACGTCACCGGCCATCCGGTAGAACTCGAGCACCTCCGGCATGGCCGAGACGGTTGCGGCGAAGCGCTGCAGCCAGTCCTGCGAATGGTCCGCGGTCTCGATCGAGACGAAGACCGTCAGCCCGAGGCCGAGCTTCACCGGATCGAGCACCGCCACCCGCCGGTCGATCACCCCGTCGGCCTCCAGCTTCTGGATGCGCTTCCAGCACGGGGTCTGGGACAGGCCAACGCGCTCGCCGATCGCCGCGATGGACAGCGTCGCGTCCGTCTGCAGCAGGGCAAGAATCTTGAGGTCGATCGCGTCCAAGACTGTCTCCGTCGGATCCGTCCACGCGGCGCTGCCCGCGTCGGGTACAAGGTCTCTCAGGGGCCGTTAAGAAGATTTTTTCACCCGAGCGCCTTTGGGACTCGGGGAGAGCTGTGTGCAACCGCACGCCAGAGCCGGCCCTGAGGTCCCGCAAGCACGCCGAGGCGCCTTGACTTCGTTCGGTATAGCGAACATCTCGTCGCTTCGACAACAGGGTGCGGTTTCGTGCCCGCCGTTTCCTCCACACGAACCCCGGGACATGCCCCGATGACCCGTCCGGACCGACAGATGGCCGAAGCCCTTGCGGCGCGGCTGTCCGGGCTCGACCTCCCAGGCCGGCTTCACCTGATCGCCGCCGAGATCCCTGGCCGCCTCGTCTTCACCACGAGCCTCGGCGTCGAGGATCAGGCGCTGACCCACGCGCTGGCCATGGCCAAGCTCGCCACCGGGCTCACCAAGGGGCGCGTCGAGATCGTCACCCTCGATACTGGCCGCCTTTTCGCCGAGACCTACGACACCTGGGCGGACACCGAGTCGGCCTACGGGATCCGCATCACCGCCTACGCCCCGGAGCGCGCGGCGGCGGAGGATTTCGTGCGGGACGAGGGGATCAACGGCTTCCGGCGCTCGGTCGCCGCCCGGCAGGCCTGCTGCGGCTTCCGGAAGGTCGAGCCGCTGGGCCGGGCGCTCGAAGGCGCGAGCGGCTGGCTCACCGGATTGCGGGCCGGCCAGTCGGCCAACCGCGCCGAGACGCCGCTCGCGGAGTTCGATGCCGCGCGCGACCTGATCAAGCTGAACCCCCTGGCCGATTGGTCGCGGGCGCAGATCGACAGCTTCGTGCGCGACAACGTCGTGCCCTACAACGTCCTGCACGATCGCGGCTTCCCGTCGATCGGCTGCGCCCCCTGCACCCGGGCCGTGAAGCTCGGCGAGCCCGAGCGGGCCGGCCGCTGGTGGTGGGAGCAGGAAGACAAGAAGGAATGCGGCCTGCATGTCGGACGCCAAGCCGCACACCATGCGGCGTCGGTGCAGCCGGGCCAAGAGCCTGCAGTTCTCGAACCTGCCGCCTTCGAGACCGTCCAGACCGAGACCCATCGCCAGCCGGAGTTCGCCCGATGAGCGCCGCCCTCGCCGCCGCCGTGCAGCCGAGCGCCCCCACGCCCGCACAGACCGCCGACCGCCTCAGCCATCTCAAGCGGCTGGAGGCCGAGGCCATCCACATCTTCCGGGAGACGGTCGCCGAGACCGAGAACCCGGTGATGCTCTACTCGATCGGCAAGGATTCCTCGGTCCTGCTGCATCTCGCCCTCAAGGCCTTCGCGCCCGGGCGGCTGCCCTTCCCGCTGCTCCACGTCGACACCACGTGGAAGTTTCGCGAGATGATCGCCTTCCGCGACGCCCGCGCGAAGGAACTCGGCCTCGATCTCCTGATCCACACCAATCCGGACGGGCTCGCCCGCGGTGTCGGCCCGGTGAGCCACGGCTCCGAGGTCCATACCGACGTGATGAAGACGCAGGCGCTGCGGCAGGCGCTCGACAAGTACAAGTTCGATGCGGCCTTCGGCGGCGCCCGCCGCGACGAGGAGGCGAGCCGCGCCAAGGAGCGGATCATCTCGTTGCGCACCGCGCAGCACCGCTGGGACCCGAAGCGCCAGCGCGCCGAGCCCTGGCATCTCTACAATCTCAAGAAGAAGCGCGGCGAGTCCCTGCGGGTGTTCCCGCTGTCGAACTGGACCGAGCTCGACATCTGGCTCTACATCGAGCAGGAAAATATTCCGATCGTACCGCTCTACTTCGCGAAGGAGCGGCCGGTGGTGGAGCGCGACGGCCAGCTCATCATGGTGGACGACGACCGTCTGCCGCTGGAGCCGGGTGAGACCCCGCAGCAGCGCCTCGTCCGCTTCCGGACGCTCGGCTGCTACCCGCTGACCGGTGCGGTCGAGAGCGACGCCGCCTCGCTCCCCGAGATCATCGGCGAGACGCTGGCCGCCCGCACCTCGGAGCGCCAGGGCCGGGTGATCGACAAAGACGGGGCCGGCGCCATGGAGCGCAAGAAGCAGGAGGGGTACTTCTGATGACCGTGCACCAGGCTCCCACGGCGTTTGCCGACCGCGTCGCCGGCTACGCGGCCTTCCTCACGGCCCACCGCCACAAGGCGGTGCTGCGCTTCATCGCCTGCGGCTCGGTGGATGACGGCAAGTCGACCCTGATCGGGCGGCTGCTGCACGACACCAAGCAGATCTTCGACGACCAGATCTCGGCGCTCCAGCGCGATTCGCGCAAGCACGGGACGCAGGGGCAGGAGGTGGATCTGGCGCTGCTGGTGGACGGCCTCCAGGCCGAGCGCGAGCAGGGCATCACCATCGATGTCGCCTACCGGTTCTTCTCCACCGACAAGCGCTCGTTCATCGTCGCCGACACCCCCGGCCACGAGCAGTACACCCGCAACATGGCCACCGGCGCCTCGACGGCCGACGTAGCGGTGATCCTCGTTGACGCCCGCCAGGGCCTGACTCGCCAGACCCGGCGCCACGCGCTGCTGGTGTCGAATCTCGGGATCCGCCGGGTGGTGCTGGCGGTGAACAAGATGGATCTCGCCGGCTGGGCGCAGGGCACCTTCGACGGCCTCGTGGCCGGCTTCTCGGACTTCGCCCGGGGTCTGAACTTCTCCGAGGTCAAGGCGATCCCGCTCTCGGCCAAGAACGGCGACAACGTCGTGGATCCGGGCATTGCGGCGCCCTGGTACACGGGCGGCACGCTGCTGAACTACCTGGAGACCGTGCTGGTCCACGCGGAGGCGCTCAACGCGCCGTTCCGGATGGCGGTGCAGTGGGTCAACCGGCCGAATTCCGAGTTCCGCGGCTATAGCGGCCGGATCGCCAGCGGCCGGGTCCGCCCGGGCGATTCGGTGACGATCCAGCCCTCCGGCCGGACCTCCACGGTGGCGCGGATCTACACCGCCGACGGCGACCTGCCCGAGGCCGGCGAGGACGAGTCGGTCACCCTGGTGCTGGCCGATCAGATCGACGTCTCGCGCGGTCAGGTGATCGTGGCCACCGACGCGCCGATGCGGGTCACCGAGACCCTGGACGCCCGCCTGTTCTGGGCGGCCGAGACCGATCTCAGCCCAGGTGCCAGCCTGTTCGCCAAGATCGGCACCGCCACGGTCACCGCGACGGTGGAGCGGATCGTCTCGCGCATCGACCCCGAGACCGGCAAGCCCGGCCCGGCCGAGCGCCTGTCGGCCAACGATATCGCGGACGTGGCGCTCCGCTTCGACCGGGCGGTGGCGGTGGATGCCTATGCCGAGAACCGCGAGACCGGCAGCCTGATCCTGATCGACCGCGAGACCACCGACACGGCGGCCCTCGGGCTGGTGCTGGCGCCGAAGGCGGAGACTGCGAAGGCGGTGACGCCCGATGCGAAACCCGCGGACGGGGGCGGCTTCCTCGCCCGGCTCGGCCGCCTGTTCGGGCGCTGAGATCCCGGTTTCAAAAAGCCGAGGCCTTTTGCGGGTTCAGGGCAGGGCCCTGATCGGCTCGGGCTAAGCCCTACATCGGGGCCCTGCCCCGATACCCCGCCAAAGGGCGGAAGCCCTTTGGAAACCCGGACTCTTCGCCGTCAGGCCGCCTGTGAGGCGGCGCCGAGCCCCCAAGCCTGCGCCAGCAGCGCGTATGAATCGTGCCGCGCCGCCTGGTCGGGGATCGCCGAGACGATCATCAGTTCGTCGGCCTGCGTGCGCGCCACCATGTCGGCGAGGTGCGCCCGCAGGGTCTCGGGGCCGCCCACGTGCAGCCGATCGCGGCCGCGCTCGATCTGCCTCCGCTCGGCATCGGAATACGGATAGGCCAGCGCCTCGCCGAGGCTCGGCAGCGGCCGGTATTCGCCCCGCTCCCGCCGCAGGGTCGCCAAGCGGGCGCTGGCGGCCAGCCGCTCGGCCTCGGCGTCCGTGGGCGCGCAGATCGCCGCGACGGCCAGGATCGCGTGGGGCGTCGCGCCGAGCCGCGTCGGGCGGAACCCACGGCGGTACTCCAGCATCGGCGCCTCGGCCGGCATCCCGGAGAAATGCTGCGCGAAGCCGAACCCGCAGCCGATCTCGCCGGCGAGCCGGGCGCTGTAATCGGACGAGCCCAGCAGGAAGATCGGCGGCAGCGGAACCCCGGCCGGGCTTGCCGTGATCCGTGCGAACGGGTGCCCCTCCGGGAAGCCGCCGTCCCAGAACAGCAATTCCTGCAGCCGGTCGAGGAAGTCGTCCCCGCCCCCTTGGCTGCCGCCCTCCCCCGGCGCCTCGCGGCGGCGCAAAGCCCGCGCGGTGACGCCGTCCGTACCGGGCGCGCGCCCGAGACCGAGGTCGATCCGGCCCGGAAACAGCGCCTCCAACACCCGGAAGCGCTCGGCCACCATCAGCGGCGCGTGGTTCGGCAGCATGATCCCGCCCGAGCCGACCCGGAGATTTCGGGTCGCGGCGGCGATCTGGCCGATCATGATCTCGGGGGCCGGGCTCGCCACGTTGGGCAGCGCATGATGCTCCGCCAGCCAGTAGCGCCGGTAGCCGAGGCCATCGACGTGGCGGGCGAGCGCCAGGGTGTCGTGCAGCGCCTGGGCCGGGGTGGACTCGGCGCTGACGAAGGAGAGGTCGAGGACGGAGAGCGGGGTCATACCAGGAGAGATGGGGGCCTGGGCCGGCCGGCGCGAGGGCATGGCGATCCGCGCCCTTCCAGACGCGTCACGGTGCGGGTTCGTCGTCCGGCCCGGCGGCCTGATACAGCGCTTCGAAATCGCGGCCGCCGTAGAACGCGTTGGTGATCGTCACCCGGTCGGCTTCGACCCGATAGGCGATGACGGCGGATCGCTCGAACGGCACGGTTCGGAGGCCCGGCTCCAGATCATGGCGCAGGCGCTCGCCATGGGGCGCATCGCCGATGCGCTCACACCGGCCGATGAGCTTGTCCAGAAACCGGCCGGCTCCGTTCGGATCGCGGCTCGCATCATAGACCCAGCGATAGATCTGAAGCAGGCCGGTCTCGGCTTCCGCTCCGAAGATGACCTTAAGACGCCGCATTCCGGTGAGCCTTCACGGTCTCGGCATGCAGGGCGTCGATGTGCGCCCTAACCTCTTCGAGGCTCCGTGGCGGCCGCGGGTCGTCCAACGATCGCCGGATGCGGGCGCGGATGTCATCGAGCCGCTCGGCAGTCTCCCGGCGCTGGCGCTGCAACGCGTGCACGGCTTCGTCGAGCAGCGCGTCCACCGAGGCGTACTCGCCGGCCTCGACGCTCGCGCGCACGGCCCGGAGCGTATCCGGCGCTAGGGTGATGCTGATGGTTTCCCCCATCGGCAGGGCCTCTCGTTCCGTCCCGACTCTCGTGACCATAGCAGAAAACGCGGTCTCGCGTGCCGTCGCGGCGACCGTGCTTGCCGGCTCAGCGTCCCGGGCCTAGGGTCCGCCGCGCCGCGAAGAGGCGGCGCCTGACCTCGACAATCCGGAGCATCGCACGCCATGGCTCTCCTCGCCGACGTCCTCTCGCGGGTGAAGCCGTCCGCGACCATCGTGATGACCCAGAAGGCCCGGGACCTGAAGGCGTCCGGCGTCGACGTCATCAGCCTGTCGGTGGGCGAGCCGGATTTCGACACGCCCGAGCACATCAAGCAGGCGGCGATCGAGGCGATCCACCGCAACGAGACCCGCTACCCGCCGGTCTCCGGTATCGCGCCCCTGCGCGAGGCGATCGTGCGCAAGTTCAAGCGCGAGAACGGGCTCGACTACAAGGTTTCGCAGACCATCGTGGGTACCGGCGGCAAGCAGGTGCTGTACAACGCCTTCCTCGCCACCCTGAACCCCGGCGACGAGGTGGTGATCCCCCGCCCCTACTGGGTGTCCTACCCGGAGATGGTCGGCCTGTGCGGCGGCACCCCGGTCTTTGCCGACACCGACATGGCGCACGGCTTCAAGCTCCAGCTGGAGGAGCTCGACCGGGTGCTGACCCCGAAGACCAAGTGGATCGTCCTCAACTCGCCGTCGAACCCGTCCGGGGCCGCCTATTCCCGCGCCGAGATGAAGACGCTCACCGATGTGCTGCTCCGCTACCCGGACGTGCACATCCTCACCGACGACATCTACGAGCACCTGACCTACGGCGATTTCGCGTTCGTCACCCCCGCCCAGGTCGAGCCGCAGCTGACCGAGCGGACGCTGACCATGAACGGCGTCTCGAAGGGCTACGCCATGACCGGCTGGCGGATCGGCTACGCGGCCGGGCCCGAGAAACTCATCAAGGCGATGGACTTCGTCCAGGGCCAGCAGACCTCAGGCGCCAGCACCATCGCGCAGTGGGCCGCGGTCGCCGCCCTCGACGGCCCGCAGGACCATCTGGCCACGTTCCGCGCGGCGTTCCAGGGCCGGCGCGATCTCGTCGTGTCGATGCTCAACCAGACCAACGGCCTGACCTGCCCGACGCCGGAGGGCGCGTTCTACGTCTATCCGTCCTGCGCGGCGCTGATCGGCAAGACGACCGAGTCCGGCAAGACCATCGAGACCGACGAGGATTTCGTCACGGAGCTGCTCCAGGCCGAGGGCGTGGCCGCGGTGCACGGTTCGGCCTTCGGGCTCGGACCGAACCTGCGGATCTCCTACGCCACCTCCAACGCCGTGCTGGAGGAGGCTTGCCGGCGCATCCAGCGGTTCTGCGGCTCGCTGCGATAGGATTGAGGGCCCGCGTCGGTCGTCCCGCGGAGCGTCACCAAGCCCGCGGGATCACGTGTTCGGGACCGTCTCGCTGCCTCAGTCGGCGAGGCCAAGCACGAGGGCGAGCATCCGGTTCAAGGCTGCGAGCGTGTCGCGTTCGAGCCGGCCGATGACGGCACCGCATTTCGCCCGCGGCAGGGCGATGATCTTGTCGACCATGATCTGTGAGGTGCTTCGCAATCCATTGGCCGGGCTCGGCTCGACGGTGAGCCGGAAGAGCGGTGCCTCGCGCAACGTGCTCGTGACGAGGCAGACGAGGATGCTGTCGGTTCCGGCCAACCAATCGGATTGGCGATTATATCGTTGACACATACGGCCTGACGGTCTAGCTTCTCTATCAAGGAGTTAGCCCGATGTCCGCCCTGTCCGCAGCCTTCTTTCACGACGAAGCCGCAGCCTTCGCCAAGCTGGAAAGCGTCCTGTGGGCCGATGGTCCCGTATGCCCTCACTGCGGCGGCATGGGCCGGATCACGAACGTTAAGGGCGGTCGCATGGGCCTTCGCCGTTGCGGCGACTGCAAGAAACAGTTCACCGTCACGGTCGGCACGGTGTTTGAGGCCAGCCACGTCAAGCTGCACCTGTGGCTTCAGGCGGCGCACCTGATGTGCTCCTCCAAGAAGGGCTTCTCCGCGCACCAGCTGCATCGCATGCTCGGCGTCACCTACAAGACGGCGTGGTTCATGGCCCACCGTCTGCGCGAGGCCATGCGTGACGGTTCTCTGGCTCCTATGGGCGGCATTGACGGCATGCCCGGCGCCTCTGGCACCGTCGAGGCTGACGAGACCTTCATCGGCCGCGAGCCCGGCGCCCCGAAGAAGCGCGCCTATCATCACAAGATGAAGGTGCTGTCCCTTCTCGACCGCGGCGCCGGTCAGGTCCGCTCTGTCGTGGTGGACGACATCAAGCCCGAGACAATCCGTCCCATCATCGAGGCCAACATCGTCAAAGAAGCGAGCCTCTACACCGACGAGTCCAGCATCTACACAAAGGTTGGAGCGTCCTTCGCTGACCACCAGACGACCGCTCACGGCGCCAAGGAGTACGTTCGCGGCATCGTTCACACGAATACGATTGAAGGTTACTTCTCTGTGTTCAAGAGGGGCATGAAAGGTGTCTATCAACACTGCGGAAAGCAGCACCTTCATCGCTATTTGGCAGAATTTGACTTCCGCTACAACAACCGGGTGAAGCTGGGCGTTAACGACTCGGAGAGGACAGAGCGCGCCCTACATGGTATCGTTGGCAAGCGGCTGACTTATAAGTCACCTGACGAAGGGTTAGCGACCGGCCATGTCCGGAGAGGATGAAGCCACTCTCACGATCCACGGCCTCCAAGCACACAATGAGGCCGTGGACGGCGAGGTATTTGCGGAGAAGCTAAAAGCTTTTCTGACAGCGCTAGCTATTGCCGACGTGTCCGCAAACGGCGCGCGTCGTCATAGATATATGATTAGCGCACTCGCCAAGAATACGGCGACCGCTAGCTTTAGAGAACATTTGGTTTCCAATGGTCCACCTCCCTTATCTTCTGTAGATTATTACCGAGATGGACTTGGTAAGATCCAGCGGGGCGATCCGTCTGCGAAGGACCTGCCAAAAAACTTTGTCAAACAAGTCGCCCTTCTCAATCGAGGGGTCGGGAAGAACTTCGATTTCGGTGAAATCAAATTTTCCAAATCCGACATTGTGCGTATAGATGATTTAATGAGGCACCAAGCAGTAACTTTGTTAAACCAGATTGAGAGGGCTGAGAAAAGCACAAGGTCCTATTATAAGGGGCAGGCTTTCGTGAATTTCGACGGAGTACTAAAAGCCGTCGATCTGCGTGGCGAAATTAAAACCGCATATCTTATTTTGACAGCCGGGGGGCGGCAAATCGATTGCGTAATTACGAACCTTGATTCTGAACAATTGCGCGATGCGCTGGACAAGCGTGCGATTATTGGTGGTTTGGCACTGTACAGGGGTGATAGCGGCTTACCGTCTCGGATAGACGTTCGGGCGGCGAGAGTTATCACGGAAAAGAGAAATCTCAGTCGGTGGCGGGGCGCCTTTGCAATCGAAGCAAGGGACGATGAGCTTGAATGGAGCCGAGATTAACCGATGGCTCCGATCGAGGTGTATTGGGATACGTGTGTGTTCACGGCCTTCCTAAACAATGAGATTGCCGCATATGGTAACTACATATCTCATATAGAGCAGTATCTAGAAGAAGCGAAAGCGGGCAAATTTAAGATTTATTGCTCGACCATTACACTGGCAGAGATAACCCGTGGAAGCATGAGAAACTCAAGTTTCGGGACCTTCGAGGAGTTTCTTGAGGATTATTCGGCGGCGATCATTCAGATTACCCCGGACCCAAATATCATGTCTCTAGCTGGCGCCCTTAGGAGCCTACAATACACAAAGGACAACGGAAAACGGAAACTTTTAACACCGGATGCAATCCACCTTGCGTCCGCGATATATTTGAAAGACGAATTTAAGGTGCCGCTCGCTGCTTTGCACACGTTTGACGACGGGAAATCAAAAGGGCCTGAAGGGAAGTCGATACCGATATTGTCGGCCGAAACTTGGTGTGGCGCTATTGCCAACGATCCAACAGCCAAAAGACTCATCAATTTGATCCGCTCAAAGCCTGAGCATCCAACTCCTAGGCTACCGCTATGAGCAAGCCTCCACTCACGCAAGCGCCCTTCGTCGCGCAACGTCGCCAGTCATCAGGCGGGACCAAGCTCGGCGCCGAGAAGCTGACGCCCGAGGAACAGCGCCGCCGGTTCATTGAAGCTGCGCGCGAGGCGGGTGCTAGCGAGGATGAAGCAGATTTTGATGCCGCATTAAAGAAAATAGCTAAATCACGACCTAAGGAAAGCTAGATAAGGTCGCCGTGAGCAGGGTCCCAGAGTTTCTGATGGTCTAAAACAACAACGTCGCATTTTTTTGATTTTGCACGACGTTGTGCCGCCTCGATAGCTTCTTTGATCGGCATTCGTTCAGACTCGAATAGATCTTTGTTTTTCTCAAAGGGCCCTAAAAAGACGGCTGTTATCTCCCCGCCGGGATGAGGGCAGTACGGCACTAACGTGACATGATCCTCGTGCATTTCGGGGACTTCAAGGAAGCTCGGCATTTTCATCGTAGCTCCGTCTCGCAGATGGCTTCAGGGACCGCCAAGTGGGGAGCGCGGCCACTTGCGTCAACTGTATGTGCGAACGGTATAATCGCCATCGGATTGGACGACGATAGCGGGACGCGGCTTGCCGTAGGCGCCCGGCGGCGAGACGGTGACGATGTCACCGCGGGTCACGGTTCAGGCCAGTCGAACGCAGATTCGATGAAGGTCAGGGCCTCGGCTTCCTCGGCGGCTCCCTTCAGAAAGGCGGCTTGCCGGGCGGCCTCCTCCTTGAACCCCGACCGCGATGGATCCGGAACCCAGAGGCGTAGGAGCTTCATGCCGTCGCGTCGTGGCGCCCGGCGATAGCGGGGGGCATCCGGGGAGCCTGCCCTCGGCCTGATTTGAGTCATGGCGCGGATCCAATGGTGCCGCACTCTAGGCTCTGCCAAGACCGCTGACTACCATGTCCGGGTCGCAGTCCGGGGGAGCCTTGTCATGTCCACAATCGCAGTGATCGCCCCCGGCGCCATGGGCAGCGCCATCGGGGCGCGGCTGTCCGAGCACGGCGCCCGCGTCCTGACCTCCCTCGACGGGCGCGGGGCGGCGAGCCGCGCCCGGGCCGAGGTCGCCGGCATGGTCCACGCCGCGGACGCCGATCTCGCCGCCGCCGACATCCTGCTCTCGATCGTGCCGCCCGCCGACGCGGAGGCGCTGGCCCGGCGGCTCGCGCCCGCCCTCGCGGCGGCCCCACGCAAGCCGGTCTACATCGACGCCAACGCGGTCAGCCCGGAGACGGTCGGCCGCATCGCGGAGATCGTCGCGGCTACCGGCGCGCCGTTCCTCGACGGGGCGATCCTCGGCCTGCCGCCGAAGCTTGGCACGCCGGGGCCGCGCGTCTACGTCTCGGCTCCCGACACGACCCCGGCGCTGATCTTGCGCGACCTCGGCCTCGACCTGCGCGTCTGCGTCGGCTGGATCGGTGCCGCCTCCAGCCTGAAGATGAGCTATGCCGGCCTGAACAAGGGCCTGACGGCGCTGGCCGCCATCATGATCCTGGCCGCCGAGCGCGCCGGGGCCGGCGAGGCGCTGCTGGCCGAACTCGCCGAGAACGAGCCGGCGCTCCTCGCCCGGTTCGCCAAGGGCCTGCCCGACATGGCGCCGAAGGCGTATCGCTGGGCACCCGAGATGGCGGAAATCGCCGATTTCCTCGGCCCGGACGCGGCTGGCCGGCAGGTCTTCGACGGCTATGCCGCGCTCTACCGGCACCTCGCCGCGGAGGCGGGCGGGTCCGACATCGCCGCGCTGATACGCTTCGCCGCGGACGCTGCGGCGCGCTGATCGCCGCGGGGGCCGCCGAAACCGTCCCGCCTCTGTTGCCGGCTCGGCTGTCACCCTCTACACGGGCGGTCCCCAGCGGCCGATGCGCCTGAAGGTTTCGCGAGCCCGCTCGGGCCTGCATGGCGGCGGGGTCGGCAGTGACGGAGCGGTCCGGACCAGTTCTCTGGGCCGTTTCTGTGAGGCTCAGTGGGCCGAGTCGCTGCAGGAGTGTCGGGTGCGCGGGGAACAGGAACCGCGGATCCGGCGCAAGGCCCACATAGATTTCTCCTCTCGCCCGGACCTTTGAGGACGGCGCGCTGCCCCGTTCCGGGACAGGTTTCGGCTGGGCGATTGCAGCTTCGTTCACGCTCCGCGGCGATGATGAAGTGGGGCCGGGATCCGGTCCGGCGTAACCGCGTTCTCTCGGGCCTGACGACCATGCGAGCCCTGCTCACCAGCGGCATCAAGGCGATCCTGGCGGTCGCCGCCCTCTCGACGGCAGCGCACTGGACCCTGCGCGTCCAGCGCGAATCGACGGCGGCCCCGGTGCCGGTTGCCAGCCTTGCCGATCCGGTCGCCACGGGATCCATCGAGCCGCGCCCGATCGAGCGTCCCGTTGAGCGCTCGGTCGCGGCGGCCAGCATGCCGGTATCCGCGACGCAGCCCGCGCCGCGTCCGGCCGTGGCATCTGGGCTCGACCAGTCGCATCTCGCGGCGCTGATCGCGGGGGCTGCGCCGGCGAAGCCGAAGGTCGCGAAGGCGACGACCCGGACCGCCTCCGCCGAGAAGGCCCCGGCGGTCGAGAAGGTCGCGGCCAAGCGGTGAGGCGGCGCCGGCCCGCATGACCGTGCCGGCTGCATGGTCCCCCTGCGCGGCGACGGATACCGCAACGCGGTCGAGGGTGGCACAAATACCGGCCTCCACCGGGATTTGGCAGGCATGAGCACGCAGGTCGCGACGTCCGTCACCGATGACATCGCACCCGCGCAGGCCGCTGCCGAGACGGCCCTGGCCGGCCGTCAACGGCTCGTCGGCATCGCCCTGATGTGCGGGGCCGTCGCGTTCTTCGCGAGCCTCGACGCCAGCGCCAAGACCCTGGCGCGCGCCGGCGTCGACCCGCTGGTCACCACCTTCATGCGCTACGCCGCGAGCGTCGCGATGATCTCGCTGTTCGTCAACCCGGTGCGCACCCCGGGCGTGGTGAAGAGCCGGCGGCTGACGCTCCAGATCGTCCGCTCGCTGCTGCTGTTCGCCTCGACGGCCCTGAACTTCCTGGCCCTGCGCTACCTGCAGATGGCCGAGACGATCTCGATTCAGTTCGCCGCGCCGCTCACCGTGGCGCTGCTCGCCGGGCCGCTGCTCGGCGAGTGGTCCTCCCGGGCGCGGATGGCGGCGATCGGCGTCGGCTTCCTGGGCGTGCTGGTGATCGTGCGGCCCGGCGTCGGCGGGATGCATCCGGCCGCTTTGCTCTGCGTGGCCAACGTCGTGGTCTACGCCTTCTACGCGATCATCACGCGCAAGCTCGCGGCCTATGATTCGACCGCGACGACCATGTTCTACACCGGGCTCGCGGGCCTCGCGCTGATGGCGCCGCTCCTGCCGTGGATCTGGACGAGCCCGGCGAGCCTGACCCACTGGGCGCTGCTGATCGGCGTCGCGCTGTTCGGAACGCTCGGCCACTGGCTGCTGGTGATGGCCCATGCCCGCGCGCCGGCCAACGTGCTGGCGCCGTTCATCTACACGCAGCTCCTCTGGTCGGTAACGCTGGGCTTCCTGCTGTTCGGCGACGTGCCGAGCCGCTGGACCGTGGCGGGTGCCATGATCGTGGTCGGCTCAGGGTTGTACCTCCTGGCGCAGGAGACGATCCGCCGGGACGCGCGGCCGGCCGCTTGAGGCGACCGGCCGGATCGAATCAGCGGCCGCGGTGCTCCTGACGCTCCATCCGCTCCTCGCGGCGCTCTTCCCGGGCGCGGCGGGCCGGATCGGGATCCGTGCCGAGCACGCCGCCGACCGTGCCGGTCGCCGCGCCGACGGCACCGCCGACGATCCCGCCGACCGGGCCGGCTGCAGCCGAACCATCCTCGACGCCGCGCTGAGCGCCGCGGGCCGTGCCCTGGGCCTGCGCGGCCCCCGCGAAGGCGAGGGGTGCGAGGGCGAGGGTGGTGATCAGAATCTTCTTCATGGCCTACTCCTGGCAGATCGATTGGCAGATCGATCGGGGTCGTCTCCGCACCCGTTCGGAGCGCGGAGGGCGTACCCGATCAACGGTTCAGGCGCCGAAAGGTCTCATCCGGGCTCGCGTTTCCGTGAGCGGCCGCGGAGCCGAACCCTGCCGCTGGCCTCGCGCCGGAGCGGCTGATAGAGATCGCGGCATGCACGCTTCGCGCGCCCTGCGCGGCCCCGGCCGCCCGATTCGAATTACCGGCCCGGCCTCCGCCTGAGGGCCCGCTTCGGCGCGGCCGCGGGGAGGTCCGGGTTCCTCCTGCCGCCTGATCCGATTCCGCCGGCCTGCCGCCGGCCCGACCGCCGATGCGAGATCCGATGACCACCCCCGAGACCGCGCCCGCCCGCGACTATTCCAAGACCCTGTTCCTGCCGCAGACCGAGTTCCCGATGCGCGCCGGTCTGCCGGTGCGCGAGCCGCTCCTCATCGAGCGCTGGAAGCGGATCGACCTCTACGGGACGCTGCGTGCCCGCGGCCAGGGCCGGCCGAAATTCGTGCTCCATGACGGCCCACCCTACGCCAACGGCAACATCCACATCGGCACGGCGCTCAACAAGATCCTGAAGGACGTGGTGGTCCGCTCGCAGGCCGCCCTCGGCTTCGACGCCAATTACGTCCCCGGCTGGGACTGCCACGGCCTGCCGATCGAGTGGAAGATCGAGGAGCAGTACCGCGCCAAGGGCCGCAACAAGGACGACGTGCCGGTGATCGAGTTCCGGCAGGAATGCCGGACGTTTGCGGCGCACTGGCTCGACGTGCAGCGCGAGGAGTTCAAGCGCCTCGGCGTCACCGGCGACTGGGACCATCCCTACGCCACCATGGCCTACCCCGCCGAGGCCGTGATCGCCGACGAGCTGATGAAGTTCTCGATGAGCGGCCAGCTCTATCGCGGCTCGAAGCCGGTGATGTGGTCGGTGGTCGAGAAGACCGCTTTGGCCGAGGCCGAGGTCGAGTACGAGGAGCACGTCAGCGACACGATTTTTTGCGCTTTTCCGATCCGCTCCGGCGCACAGGGGGACCTCGCCGCCGCGCGCGTCGTGATCTGGACGACCACCCCCTGGACGATCCCCGGCAACCGCGCGGTCGCCTACTCCAAGAAAATCGCCTACGGCCTGTACCGGGTCACGCAGGCGCCGGCCGACAATTGGGCGGTGCCCGGCCAGAGCTACGTGCTGGCCGACAGCCTGGCCGCGACCGTGTTCAAGGCCGCCCGGGTCGAGGCGTTCGAGCGCGTCGCCGACGTGAGCCCGTCGACGCTCGCCGGCCTGACCCTGGACCATCCCCTGGCGAAGCTCGGCTACGGCTTCGCCGTGCCGATGCTCGACGGCGACCACGTCACCGACGAATCCGGCACGGGCTTCGTCCATACGGCGCCGAGCCACGGCCGCGAGGATTTCGAGCTCTGGATGGCGAGCGGCCGGCTGCTGCTCGAGCGCGGCATCGACACCACCATCCCCTACACCGTGGACGCGGACGGCGTGCTCACCGAGGCCGCGCCGGGCTTCACCGGCACCCGCGTTCTCACCGCCAAGGGCGAGAAGGGCGATGCCAACAAGGCGGTCATCGCCGCGCTGACCGAGGCCGGGGCGCTGGTCGCCCGCGGCGTGCTGCGCCACCAGTACCCCCATTCCTGGCGCTCCAAGAAGCCGGTGATCTTCCGCAATACGCCGCAATGGTTCATCGCCATGGACCGGCCGGTGGATTCGCTCGGCAACCGCTCCCTGCGTGAGGTGGCGCTCCAGGGCATCGACGACACCCAGTGGGTGCCGACGCAAGGCAAGAACCGCATCACCGGCATGGTCGGCAACCGGCCCGACTGGGTGGTCTCGCGCCAGCGCGCCTGGGGCGTGCCGATCACCGTGTTCGTCCACCGGGAGACCGCCGAGATCCTGAAGGACGACCGGGTCAACGCCCGCATCCGCGATGCCTTCGCGGCCGAGGGGGCCGATGCGTGGTTCCGGGACGAGGCCGCCGAGCGCTTCCTGGCGCCGGACCACGACCCGGCGTCTTACGAGAAGGTCACCGACGTCCTCGACGTCTGGTTCGATTCGGGCTCGACCCACGCCTTCGTGCTGGACGATCCGGAGGCTTTTCCAGGGCTCGCGGGCGTGACGCGCATCCGCGACGGCGGGCAGGACCGGGTGATGTACCTGGAGGGCTCCGACCAGCATCGCGGCTGGTTCCAGTCCTCGCTGCTCGAATCCTCGGGCACGCGGGGCCGGGCGCCCTACGACATCGTCCTGACCCACGGCTTCGTGCTCGACGGCAAGGGCCTGAAGATGTCGAAGTCGAAGGGCAACGTCGTCGCGCCGCAGAGCATCATCAAGGATTCGGGTGCCGACATCCTGCGCCTGTGGGTCGCGGCTTCGGATTACACCGATGACCTGCGCATCGGCCCGGAGATCATCAAGACGTTTGCCGAGACTTACCGGAAGCTGCGCAATTCCCTGCGCTGGATGCTCGGCTCCCTGGCGCATCGGGTCGAAGGCGACGATGTGGATCCGGAAAAAATGCCGGAGCTGGAGCGGCTGATCCTGCACCGGCTGGCGGAGCTCGACGGCGAGATCCGCGAGGCCTACGCGACCTTCGACACCAAGCGGGTGGTGGCGCTGCTCAACGGTTTCATGACCGGCGACCTGTCATCGTTCTATTTCGACGTGCGCAAGGACGCGCTGTACTGCGATCCGATCTCGTCGGTGCGCCGCCGGGCCGCGCTTCAGGTGATCGACGCGGCCTTCCGGCGGGTGACGGTCTGGCTCGCCCCGGTGCTGGCCTTCACGGCCGAGGAGGCGTGGCTCGACCGCTACCCGTCCGAGGACGGCTCGGTGCATCTCGAGACCCTGCCGGAGACCCCGGCCGCCTGGCTCGACGCGCCCCTCGCGGAGCGCTGGCACAAGATCCGGCGGGTCCGGCGGGTGGTCACCGGGGCGCTGGAGATCGAGCGCGCGGCCAAGCGGATCGGCGCGAGCCTGGAGGCGGCCCCGACGGTCTACGTGGCGGATCCGGACCTGCTGGCGGCGCTGGAGGGCTGTGACTTCGCCGATACCTGCATCACCTCCGCCATCACCGTGGTGGCGGGCGAGGGCCCGGCCGAGGCCTTCCGACTCGACGAGGTCCGCGGCGTGGCGGTGGTGCCGAGCCCGGCCGAGGGCCGCAAATGCGCCCGCTCCTGGCGGGTCAGCCCGGAGGTGGGCGGCGATCCGGATTTCCCGGACGTGACCCCCCGCGACGCAAAGGCCCTGCGCGAGTGGGATGCGGCGCATCCGGAGGCGAGCGCGGCGTGAGGGTAATGTGCTTCGCGTCCCCCTCTCCCCGCGGGCGGGGAGAGGCCCGCACGGACCTCGCCGTCCGTGCGGGAAGCGCAGGCGAAGCCGGAGCGGTGGTGAGGGGGTGGCTCCGGAAGAGTCTCTCCCTTGACCGCCCCCTCACCCCCGGCTGCCGCCTCGCTTCGTCGACGGCAAGGTCGCCGAAGCTCTCTCCCCGCGCGCGGGGAGAGGGGCTTTCCGCCCTCGGCCGTGCGGTCGCCGCATGACCCCCTTCCGCGCCGGCCTTCTGGCCCTCCTGCTCACCCTCCTCCTCGACCAAGCCTCCAAGCTCGGTCTGTATTTCGGCACCGACCTCGTGCTCTCGCAGCCCTGGCGGTTCGGGCCCTTCGCCGACTTCGTCGTGGTCTGGAACCGGGGCGTCTCCTACGGCCTGTTCCAGCAGGAGGGCGGCTTCGGCCGCTGGCTTCTCGTGGCCCTGTCGCTCGCTGCCGCCCTCGGCCTCGGGCTCTGGATGCGGCGGGCCACGTCGCGGCTGCTCGGCGTTGCCCTGGGCCTCATCGTCGGCGGTGCGCTGGGCAACGCCATCGATCGCGCCGCCTACGGGGCGGTGTTCGATTTCGTCCACCTGCATGCCGGCGGCTGGTCCTGGTACGTGTTCAACGTCGCCGACGCGGCGATCGTGGCCGGCGTCATCGGGTTGATCCTCGACAGCCTGTTCCCGGCCGGGCGGCATCAGCGCGATCCGGCCCCGGGCGATCCGGCCCCACGCCTGTGATGCGCGCAACACATCGGTCCGGCCACATCTCCGCCCTGGCGCGATGTGGCCAAGGCGCCATACGATCGCCGGAAACCGGCCTCAGGCCGGGTCCCGTCGGATCAGGCCGCGTATCGGCCATCCCCGAGCCGGACTCCCCGGCCGGAACCCGTGAGGCAGCATGACCGGGTATCGCAGGCTTCGACTCCTCCTCCCCGCCGCGTTCGCCCTGACGCCGCTGATCTCCGTCGGCGCCCAGGCGCAGGAGCGCGGCGAGTTCATGCGCGACGCGCTATCGGGCATCGGCCTTCTGGAGAAGCGCCAGGATCCGATCGACTACCACGAGCGCCCGCCGCTGGTGATGCCGCCCAAGCTCGACGGCAAGGCCCTGCCCCAGCCCCGGGCCCGCTCCACCAGCGCCGCTTGGCCGAAGGATCCCGAGATCGCCGAGCGCGAGCGCGCCGCCAAGGAGCGCCGCAACCCCAAGGGCGTCCAAGCCCAGGGTCGCTACGACGACAACAACGCCACCCTCTCGGTGGACGAGATGCGCAACGGCCGCCGGGCCGGCGCGGGCCTGACCACCGAGGCCGAGCGCAAGCCCGGCGACAACAACCGCGACGACAGCCTGCTCAGCCCGTTCGACCTGCTCAAGGGCAAGAGTGCCAACGCGGAGCCCTCGGACGTCGAGCCGAACCGGGACGTGCTGACCGATCCGCCCACCGGATACCGGCAATCGCCCAAGAAGCTGGCGCGCCCGCCCTCCAGCGACCCAATCAACAACGCCAGCCGCGAGCGCGAAGAGGCCGACCCCCAGGTCTATCTCCGTCAGCGGGCGCAGCAGTAGCGGAGTCGCTGTGTCGCCGTTGCAACGGCGACTCGACGTGGCAACATGTGATGTTCGTCCCGGTGCGGTTCTTGCCCGCCGGAGACTAGGACGGTTCCGATCCGCACGCGCATCCGGAGATGCGGCGCACTGGGCGCGGGGCCGGCAGAAGGAAAGCGGAATGCACCTGTTCAGGACGGCGACGCCCCCCCTCTTCCCGCAGCGTCCGGGCCCGGCCTTCGGCGCCAGCGCCGGCCGGGGCGATGCCGCGCCGTTCGGGCGGTCCGAGGCGGGTGGCCCCGAAGTGACGGCTTTCACCCTCGACAACGGCCTCGACGTGGTGGTCGTGCCCGACCACCGGGCCCCCGTCGCGACCCACATGATCTGGTACCGCAACGGCTCGGCGGATGATCCGCTCGGCCAGTCGGGCATCGCCCACTTCCTCGAGCACCTGATGTTCAAGGGCACCGAGAACCACCCGGTCGGCGCCTTCTCGAAGGCGGTGTCGGGCCTCGGCGGCCAGGAGAACGCCTTCACCAGCTACGATTACACCGCCTATTTCCAGCGGGTCGCCCGGGACCATCTCGGCACCATGATGGCGTTCGAGGCGGACCGCATGAGCGGCCTCGTCCTCGACGACGCCGTCGTGGCCCCCGAGCGCGACGTGGTGCTGGAGGAGCGCCGGATGCGGGTCGAGACCGACCCCTCCGCCCAGCTCTCCGAGGCGATGGCGGCCGGCCTGTTCGTGCACCATCCCTACGGCACCCCGATCATCGGCTGGATGCACGAGATCGAGGGGCTGAACCGCGAGCACGCGCTGGCCTATTACAAGCGCTTCTACACGCCCGAGAACGCCATCCTGGTGGTCGCCGGCGACGTGACCCCGGACGAGGTCCGCCGGCTGGCCGAGACCACCTATGGCCGCGTGACGCCCCAGGGCACCCGGCCCGAGCGTATTCGGGCCCGGGAGCCGGAGCCGAAGGCGCTGCGCCGCGTCGCGGTCGCCGACCCGAAGGTCGAGCAGCCGACCCTGCAGCGGCTCTACCTGACCCCCTCCTGCATCACCGCCCGCGACGGCGGCTGCCACGATCTGGAACTGCTCGCCGAGGTGCTGGGCGGTGGCTCGACCTCCTACCTCTACCGCAAGTTGGTCATGGAGACCGGCCTCGCGGTGAATGCCGGTGCCTGGTACATGGGCTCGGCGATCGACGACACCCGCTTCTCCGTCTACGCGGTGCCCGCCGAGGGCGTGCCCCTGGAGAAGCTGGAGGAGGCCGTCGACAAGGTGCTGCGCCGCGCGCCTTCGGAGGCCCTGGATCCCGAGGCGATCGAACGGGCCAAGACCCGGCTCGTGGCCGAAACGGTCTACTCCTCCGACAGCCAGTCCTCGCTCGCCCGCATCTACGGCTCGGCTCTGGCGATCGGCGAGACCATCGAGGAGGTCCGCCGCTGGCCGACCGATATCGAGGCGGTGTCGCAGGACCGCCTGAAGAGCGCCGCCGAGCGCTGGCTGACGCCGGCCCGCTCGGTCACCGGCTACTTGACCAAGGCGCAGGATCCCGACGCCCCCGTGGCGATGGCCGCCGAGTAGGTTTTTCCGGGGCGCGTCCCGGCGGGTGGTTTCCCAGGCCCCATTGGGACCGCATCAGCCCGGATGCGCTGAGCTGCTCCGCCGCCCGTGAAGCGATAAAAAAGAGGTTCTCATGAGCTTGACCGAGACCCTGGTCGAGACCGTAACCCCGGCCAACTCGCCGACCACGGCGCTGCCTGTGATGACCGCCCCCGGCATCGAGGCGTGGCACGTCGAATCCCCCGTCGTGCCCCTGATCGCCCTGGCCTTCACCTTCGAGGGCGGTGCCGCCCAGGACCCGGCCGGCAAGTCCGGATGCGCGCAGATGCTGGCGCGGCTCCTCGACGAGGGCGCCGGCGATCTGACCTCCGACCAGTTCCAGGAGCGGCTGGCCGCCCGGGCGATCGAGCTGTCGTTCCATGCCGGGCCGGACGCGGTCGGCGGCTCGCTGAAGATGCTGGTCAAGCACGCCGACGAGGCGATCGGCCTCCTCGCCCTGGCGCTGGCCAAGCCTCGCCTCGACCCCGATGCGATCGAGCGCGTGCGGGCCCAGATCATCGCCGGCCTGCGCTATCAGCAGAACGATCCGGGGGTGCTGGCCTCCCGCCGCTTCTTCAAGGAGGCGTTTGCCGGCCATCCCTACGCCCGCCCCTCCTCCGGGACGGTCGAGAGCGTCACGGCGATCACCCGCGACGATCTGCTGGCGATGCATGCCCGCATCATCGGGCGTGGCCGGGTGAAGGTCGCAGCGGTCGGCGCGATTGGCGCCCAGCAGCTCGCCGACGGCCTGAACCAGTCCTTCGGGGCTCTGCCGGAGGCCGGTGAGCTTAAGGCGGTGCCGCGCATTGAGGTGCAGGATCTCGGCAGGCGTATCGTGGTCGATCTCGACGTGCCGCAATCGGTGATCCGCTTCGGCATGGCCGGCGTGCCCTGGCGCGACCCGGACTTCATCCCGGCCTATGTGCTGAACCATATTCTCGGCGGCGGCGCCTTCACGTCGCGCCTGTTTCAAGAGGTGCGCGAGAAGCGCGGGCTTGCCTATTCGGTCGGCACCTCTCTGGTCAGCCATCGCTCGGCCGCGATGACCTGGGGCTACACCGCCACCAAGAACGAGCGCGTCGGCGAAGCGCTTTCGGTGATCGGCGACGAGATCGGCCGCCTGATCACGGAGGGCCCGGACGACGACGAGTTGCAGAAGGCCAAGGACTACCTGACGGGCTCCTACGCGCTGGGCTTCGACACTTCGACCAAGATCGCGCACCAGCTGGTGCAGATCGCCTTCGAGGAATTGGGCATGGACTACATCGCCCGGCGCAACGCCCTGGTGGCGGCGGTGACGCAGGCGGACATCCGCCGGGCCGCCGCGCGGACCTTCGCGGATGGCAAGATGCTGGTGGTCGCCGCGGGGCGTCCGGTCGGGCTCTGAGGCTCAGGCGGCCACGGGGGCGAGCGGAGCGATCTGCTCGATCTCCGGTCCGAGGGTGCGCGTGAGCGTCTCCATCTCGTACTGGCGCTGAAGGTTGAGCCAGAAATCCGCACTCGTTCCGAAATAGCGCCCAAGACGCAGCGCTGTATCGGTCGAGACACCGATCTGTTCGGCGGCAATCCGCTCGATCCGTGTTCGCGGCACCAAGCACGCACGTGCCACCGTGCCGGCCGACAATCCAAGGGGGATAAGAAAGTCTTCGCGTAGCACCTCGCCGGGATGCAGAGGCGGCAGCACGGTCTCGGTTTCGTACGCGACAGCCATTGGGTATCTCACATCAGAGTGGGGCAACGCCCCCGGTCAATGATAGTCGACGATCTCGACCTCGGTCGGACCTCTCTCGGTCCAGCGTAGGCAGATCCGGAACTGGTTGTTGATCCAAATGGCATGTTGCCCGGCACGGTCGTGCGTCAGGGGATGAAGTTTGTTGCCCGGCGGCACTTTCAGATCATCCAGAGAAACGGCAGCATGGATCTGGCGTAATTTGCGCCGTGCCACCTTGATAATCGCGAAGGGTATGCCTTTCGGATGGCGCCCTTGGAAAACCGCCTCCGTCGCGGCGTCCGCAAAGGTTTGAATCGCCACGACATCGCTCCACCCGCAGGTCTGATGTATCGTCAAGTGATACATTTCGTCAAGGGCTATGTATCGTTCTGTGATACGGTCTTGGGGTGTACGTTGATCAAGCCACAGGACGAGCCTCTACGCTTCGCGCATCTCCAGCGTACGCTCGCAATGCCATCGTCCGATCCCCACGTGGTGCGCGTCGGAGCGGGGGCCTGAAGGAGAAGAGATGCAGCTCACCGGCATCCACCACCTCACCGCGGTGACCGCCCGCGCGGCGGAGAACGTCGCGTTCTACACCGGCACGCTGGGGCTGCGCCTCGTCAAGAAGACCGTGAATCAGGACGACGTCTCGGCCTACCACCTGTTCTACGCGGATGGGCTGGCGAGCCCCGGGACCGACATTACCTTTTTCGACTGGCCGGCGCCCCGGGAGCGGCGGGGCTCGAACAGCATCACCCGGACGCATCTGCGCGTGCCCGGCGCGGGCGCGGTGGCGTGGTGGCACGCGCGCCTGCGCGAGGCCGGGATCGTGGAGGCCGAGCCTGTTTTGCGCGACGGGCGGCTCACCCTGGATTTCGAGGATCCGGAGGGCCAGCGCCTCGCCCTCGTCGATGATGGCGGGACCGGGCCGGAGCATCCCTGGACCGGCTCGCCGGTGCCGGCCGCCTACCAGATCCGCGGCCTCGGACCGATCCGGCTCTCCGTGCCGGACCTCGGGCGCACCGCCGCCGTGCTCACCGAGGTGCTGGGCATGCGCCGGGATCGGGCGTTTCAGACGGAGGACGGACCGGTCGAGGTCTACGCCATGGGCCCCGGCGGCCCGGCCGCCGAGATTCAGCTCCTGGCCGATCCGTCCGCGCCGGCGCGGCAGGGCGCGGGGGCGGTGCATCACGTCGCCTTCCGCATTCCCGACACGGATTACGACGCCTGGGCCGACCGGCTGCGGGCCGCCCGCGTGCCGACCAGCGGGCCGGTCGACCGCTACTATTTCCGCAGCCTCTACTTCCGCGAGCCCAACGGCATCCTGTTCGAGATCGCCACCGACGGGCCCGGCTTCACCGCTGACGAGCCGCTGGAGACTCTGGGCGAGCGTCTTGCCCTGCCGCCGTTTCTGGAGCCGCGCCGGGCCGAGATCGAGGCGGGCCTCAAGCCGCTCCGGCCCAGCGGCACCGTTTGAGCGCCCCACCGAGGCACCGCCGGCCGGCAACCCTCCCATGTCCGGGGCGCGGCTGCGGCCGTGCGGCGAAGACGCTCAATATTCGAACGATTCCAGGCCGTTCACTTCTTTGGCGGGTGTGATCCCAGGGCGCCTTGACGGGCGTGCTGCAACTGCGAAAGAAGCAGCACGCGTCTGTTTGACATCCGGATCCCGGCGGACCGCCGCATGGATCCGCCCCCGTCCCGTGGGACGGCGGGGATCTGCCGAACCGGGCATCAGAGGATTCGAGGACTGATCCGTCGATGAGCAAGTTCTACGAGGAGCGCGTCCTGTCGGTCCACCACTGGACTGACAACCTGTTCTCGTTCCGCACGACCCGCGATCCGGCGTTCCGCTTCCGCAACGGCGAGTTCACGATGATCGGCCTGGAGGTCGAGGGGCGGCCGCTCCTGCGCGCCTATTCGGTCGTCTCGGCCAATTACGAGGAGGAACTGGAGTTCTTCTCGATCAAGGTCCAGGACGGGCCGCTGACCTCGAAGCTCCAGCATCTCAAGGTCGGCGATCCGATCATCGTCGGCAAGAAGCCCACCGGCACGCTGGTGCTCGACAACCTGCTGCCCGGCCGGCACCTCTACCTGCTCGGCACCGGCACGGGGTTGGCGCCGTTCCTGTCGATCGTCAAGGACCCGGAGACCTACGACCGGTTCGAGAAGGTCGTGCTGGTCCATGGCTGCCGGCAGGTGCAGGAGCTCGCCTACGGCGAGACCATCACCGAGACCCTGCCGAAGCACGAATTCCTCGGCGAGATGATCTCGAACCAGCTGGTCTACTATCCGACCGTGACCCGCGAGCCGTTCCGCAACCGCGGCCGGATCACCGATCTGATGGTTTCGGGCAAGCTCTTCTCCGACATCGGCCTGCCGGAGATGGCGATCGAGAACGACCGCTTCATGCTCTGCGGCAGCCCCGACATGATCCGCGACACCCGCGAGTTGCTGACCTCCCGCGGCTACGAGGAGGGCAACCACGGCGAGGCGGCCCACTACGTGATCGAGAAGGCCTTCGTCGAGAAGTAGTTTTTTGGGGCTTGGCTTTAAGCCCGGTGCGGCCGCCGCGCCGGGCTCTTTGTTTTTCGGGAGAATGGTTTCGCAGAGGAGCCGATCCAGGTCTAAGGCCGGGCGGTCCGCGTCGCCGACCTGGAGGACCCCGGCATGGCCGGTGTGATCGGCTTCGATGCCCTGGCCCCAGCCGTGATCGCGGCTTTCCTCCGCGCCTCAGGTCGCAGCGGGTCGGCCCTTGGCACTCGCCCTATTGCGGCACCGGCATCCCGTCCGCGAACGGCCCGCCCCCGGCGCTGAACAGCTTCCTCAGGAAGCCCGGCGCGATGGCCGAGAGCGGGTTCACGCTCACGTCCGGCGAGGCCAGCTTGCCCGAGACGCGGAAATTGACCGCGAACAGACCCTCGTTGTGGCCGCCGCCCAGCAGAGGCCCGAGCAGGGGCAATTGCGAAGCGACGTTGTTCAGCCCGTAGAGCGGCACGAAGGTGCCATCGATCAGGGTGCGCTCGCGGCCGGTATCGAGCCAGCCCGACAGGGTGAAGCCCATGGCGGCGTTCGAGATCGCCGCATCGCTGAAATCGACTCGGGTGCCCGTGCGGACGAAGTTGGCGCGCATCCGGTCGAAGGTGACATCGCCCGCCGCCCGGCCCGGGGCGACCCGGCGGCCGCGGGCGGAATCGGTGTCGGCCACCTCCGGACCCTGCGCGATGATGCTCGACAAAGCGGGCTCGTTGCGCAGGACGAAGTCGCGGATCTGCACGACCCCCGCCTGCGGGCCGTCGTTGAGGCCGATCCCGGCATTGAGCCGCCCGCCATGCATCCGTCGGTAGACATCGACGAAGCGCAGGGTCGCGCCGGCATCGGCCGTATCCACCGCCAGCGTCGGCACGCCCCGCTCGCCCCGGGTGACGGAGGCCGCGAAGGGCGCTGCGCGGAAGCGTCCGGAGATGGTGGCGGCCCGCAGGGTCTTGCCGTGCAGCGTCAGCCGCAGGTTGGCGCCGGTCAGCGCCTCGTCGTTGAAGCCCGTGACGATCGGCACCTGGATGTCGGCGTCGATATCCTTCGGGTTCGCTTCCTTGCCGCCCTTGCCGTCCGGCCCGCCCAGCGACTTCAGAAACGGTCGCGCATCCACCACTGCGCCCCGGACCACGAGCTTGTAGCCGTTGCCGGACCGGTCGAGCCCGACCCGCAGATCGTCGCCGGGCGAGAGCTTGACGTTCGTCAGCTCCGCCCGCTCCAGGCCGCCCTCAGGGGTGATCGTGACGGTGCCGCGGGCGGAGGCCGGGGCGGCGTCGAAGGCGAAGTCGCGCAGTTCGAGGCCCTGGCCGCCATCCACGAGGGTGAAGGTCAGCCGTCCCGGCTTGCCCACGGGCTTCGTGAAGCCCGGGAGCAGCCCGTCGATCCCGGCTTTGGCGAGATCGGCCTCGACCTTGATCGGCGGCTTGCCGGTTCCGGGCCGGCCGATCGGCACCACCGCGCGGACCGGGATCGTGCCGGTGAGCTGCGGCGCGGTCGGCAGGCCCTTCCGGCCCCGCACCGCGTCGTCGAGGGCGAGGTTGATGACCGCCTCGCCCGGCTGTCCCACCTTCGGCTGGCGCATGTCCACCGAGATCGGGGCGCCCGCGACCCGGCCGTCGCCCTTCAGCACGAAGGCGCCGCGGTCGTACGACAGGGAGAACTTGCCCGCCTCCAGCCGGTCCTTGCCCATCACCTTGTCGACCGACAGATCGGCCAGCGTGCCGGTCAGGGTCACGGGCAGGTCGGGCAGATCGGGGATGTGCTTGAGATTGAGGGGGAAATCGACCCGCAGGTCGGCGCTGCCCTTGATCGTGGCGGGGTCGAGATCGACGCTCATCAGGCTCTTGAACAGCTTGGCCTGCAGCACGGAGGCCATGCCGTCCGCCCCACCGGAGAGCCGCATGCCGATCTGCGCCACCACCCGGTCCGGGGTGAGCTGGGGGATGACGAAGCTGCCATCCGAGATTGCGAGGCCACGGCCGTCTGGCCCGCGGATTTCGGCGGTCACGTTGCGCACCGTGGTGGAGCGCCCGGTGATGGTCCCGAAGGCGTTGCCCTTGGTGACGGGGGGCGCGTCTGCCGTGACGTCGAGGGCCGCGTCGGAAACGTGGAAGTCGATATGGACCGCGTCGTCCGGGGCCGGATCGCCCCGGGTCGCGGCGGCCAGCACGGTGCCGGACATCGTCACCCGGATGTCCACCGCCTCGACGCGGCCGCGCCGCAGCTGGTCCACGAGATAGGTCCGGGCCGGGGGCGCGATGTGCTCCGGCCAGAGACGCAGGCCCGTGCGGACGTCGCCGTCATGGGCGGTGATGTGGAGGTTGAGGCCGCCATCGTCGGCCGCGGTGCCGATCGTCCCGGTAATCGTCCCGCTCATCCCCGGGGCGGACAGGTTCAGCGCGTCGATGGCGATGCCGCCGTCCCGGCCGGAGAGCTTCACGTCCAGGGCGTCGATCTTCACCGGCGCGTCCTGCGGCGTCGCCCCGCGCAAAGTGGCGTCCCGGCCCGCAAGCGTCGCCGTCCAGTCCGTCGCCGCATCCGCCGGGCTGCCCTTCCAGGCGCCGGTCAGGTGTACGGCGTTGCCGGCTCCGCGATAGTCCAGGCCGGTCAGCGCCATGACGCGGCCGGCCTCGTCCCAGTCCAGATTCGCGTCGAGGCTCTCGACCGTGACGGGGTTGAAGTCCTTCTCCTCGATCAGGACGGTGCCGTCGCCGGTATGGACCCGGGCGGTCATCGCCTGGATGCGCCCGGCCGCCAGTTTCACGTCGGCCCGGGCCGAGACCTTGAGATCGGTGGTCAGCGGCAGGCCCGACTGGCCCGAGAGCAGCAGCAGATCGGTCACCGGCAGATCGTCGAGGGTGATGATGCCCGAGCGGTCCTGCCCCTCCCCGCCGTCGCGCAGGGAGCCACCGAACCGCCACTCGCCGTGTGGCCCGTCGAGCCGCAATTCGAAGGTGCGCGATCCGTTCGCCGAATCGCGCCCGAACAACCCGTTGACCCGGGCGAAGACCGCACGCTCGCGGCCGTCCTCGTCGATCAAGCGCAGGCGCGCATCGGTGATCCGGGCCCGGTCGAGGGCGCCCACCACGCCGCTCGGATCGAGCACGATGCCGAAGATCGACGCGATGCCCGCCGACAATGGCGAGACACTGCCGCGCACCGCATCCACGCTCGGCGGCGTGTGCGGCTGGATGTCGACCGGGTGGTTGGCCTCCGAGGCCGCGAACGCGATGGAGCCGTCGCGGTGCAGCAGCGCGGTGGTCTGCGTCTCGCGGAACTCGATGGAGCGTGGCTGCAGGTTGAGCCGGAGCAGCCCCCAGAGGTCGAGGCTGACGAGCGCCAGGGGCGCACGGACCACGAGGTCGCCCTGCGGATTGCGGATGTCGAGCCCGGAGAAGCGCAGGCTCAGGGCATTCTCGCGGTCGAGTTCGAGGCTGCTGCCGCGGATGCCGATGCTCCAGCCGGGGCCGATCCGCTCGGCCACGGCGGCGGCGACGCGACGCGACAGGCCGTCGATCTGCAGCGGCCCGTTCGACAGGCGCAGGGCCACGAGGCCGATCCCGGCGCCGAGGACCAGCACCAGGGCGAGCGCGGTCACGAGGCAGGCGCCTCCCACGCGCCGTGCCCTCCCCCGGGGGTTGCCTGCCGACGTCGTCTCGTCCGCCATCGGGACCCTTGTTCCGGGGACTCTGCCCGCGGAGCCCGCAGGCTTCGCGGCCGGTGGATCGAAGCGCGCCTGCGCTTTACAGCGGCCGCGACTCCGGTTTTGGCTCAGGTGTGCGCGGCGCGCTAGCGTGTTGCCGGGCACGAGATCGGTTGCACATCATCATTCGGCCGAAAGGAAGGCACGATGCCGCTGTCAGAGGGCGATCCGGCCCCGGATTTCGACCTGCCCGCCTCTGCGGGAGGCCGCATTGCGCTGGCTGCGCTCAAGGGTCACAAAGTCGTGCTCTACTTCTACCCGAAGGACGACACGAGCGGTTGCACCCTGGAGGCGCAGGACTTCAACCGCCTGCTGCCGGATTTCGCGGCGGCCGACGCGAAGATCGTCGGTCTGTCGCCGGACCCGGTGAAGAGCCACGACAAGTTCTGCGGCAAGTACGGGCTCGCCTTTCCGCTCGCCTCCGACGAGGACAAGGGCGCGCTCGAAGCCTACGGGGTCTGGGTCGAGAAGAGCATGTACGGGCGCACATACATGGGCGTCGAGCGCACCACCGTGCTGGTCGATCGCGAAGGCCGGATCGCCAAGGTCTGGCCGAAGGTGAAGGTGCCGGGCCACGCCGAGGCGGTGCTGGAGGCCGCCCGGGCGCTTCCCTGAGGAAAGTTTCGGCGGACCGATATTGGTCTCGACGGATCCTTAACCTTACCCAGTCTTGAATGACGGCTCTCGCGGGGCCGTCCCGATGCATCGTTTGAAGATCTCTTCGCCCTCCACTCCGCGCCGGGCCGCGCCGTGGCTCGCCGGGGGGCTCGCGCTCGCGCTGCTCTGGGCGCTGGGCGCGACCTATCTGATCGTCTTCCACGATGAGGTGCTGGCCGGTTTCGTGGCCCGGCAGGCGGCGATGCGCGACGCCTACGAGGTGCAGCTTGCCGAACTGCGCGACCGCCTCGACCGCGACGGGCGCGACCGGGCCGGCACCGAGGCCGGGCTGGCAGACCGCGTCACGGCGGCGCTGGAGCGGCAGGCCGAGTTGGAGCGGCGTGCCGCCGCCCTGGCCGGCCTCGCGCGGCAGACGCCCCCCGACCCGACCACCACCGGCACGCTGTCCCCACGCCCCGGCGCGGGCCTCGCGCCGGTCGACGATGAGCCGAACCTGCGCTCCGATGATGGGGCCGAGCCCGCCCGCGCCCTGCCGCGCCGGAGCGACATCGAGGTCGAGACCGGGCTGATCCGGCTGGAGGCCCGCCTCGAGGGCCTGCAGGCGGCTCAGGGCGAGCGCCTTGCCGGCCTGGCCGCGCGGGCCGGCGAGGAAGTCCGGCGGCTGCGTGGCCTGATCCGCCGGACCGGCCTCGATCCCGGACGCTTTGACGCGCCGTCCGCCGGGGTTGGCGGCCCGCTGGTCCCCCTCGACAGCCGCGTCCTGGACGGCGCCGGCTTCGAGGCCGGCCTCGCGCTGGCCCGTCGGGCTCAGACGGAAAGCGAGCGCCTGCGCCGGAAAGCTGCCGGACTGCCGCTCGGCCGGCCGATCCGGGGCGAGGCCCTCGTGTCGAGCCCGTTCGGAACCCGGCTCGACCCGTTCACCCGCGGCCTCGCGCTCCACACCGGACTCGACCTCAAGGCCGAATACGGCGAGCCCGCCCGTGCGACCGCCGCCGGCCGGGTGATCGCCGCCGAGGCCGCGGGCGGCTACGGCAACATGGTGGAGATCGACCACGGGAACGGCCTGACCACCCGGTTCGGCCATCTCGCCCACATTGCGGTCTATCCCGGGCAGCGCGTCGCCGCGGGCGATACGGTCGGCTCCGTGGGTTCGACCGGGCGCTCCACCGGGGCGCACCTGCACTACGAGACCCGCATCGACGGCGTGCCGGTCGATCCCCAGCGCTTCCTCACGGCCGGCGCGACGCACGCGCGAGGCGGCGCCGACTGAGTCCGTCGTCGCGGGACCCGGCCCGTGCTAAGCTCCGAGTCGCGATCGGAGGCCATCATGGCACTGGCTGTGAAGCGCGACACGCGCATGAACGTCGCCGAATACAGGCGCTGGGTGGAGCCCCGCCCGGATGAGGAGCGCTGGGAGCTGCTCGACGGCGAGCCGGTGCTGATGGCGCCCCCGAGCGCGCGGCACCAGCGCATCGTCACGAACCTCGTCAAGCGTCTCGATTCATTGGCCGAACCGCGCGGCTGCGGCGCCTATCCGGGTCTGGCGATCCTCAGCGCGGCCATGGACGATTACGCGCCCTACCCGGATGTCGTGGTCCATTGCGGGCCGATGCCGCCCACCGGCTTCGTCGACGATCCCCTGGTGATCGTCGAGGTTCTCTCGCCCGGCACCATGACCAACGACCGGGGGCGCAAGCTCGCCTTCTACGCCACCGTGCCGAGCCTCCAGTCGCTGCTGATCGTCTACCAGAACGAGCCCCGGATCGAGGTCTGGCGCCGCGATGCCGACTGGTCCATGCGGGCGGCCGGATCGAAGGATGTCGTGGACCTGCCGGAACTGGGTGGTGCCCTGCCGGTGACCGAGATCTACGACCGCGTGACCTTTTGAACCGGCGCTGGCGCGCGTCGGCGCGCCGGTGCTAACCTCGCCCGGGATCGGAGGTCGGCGATGTCTCTGGCCGTTAAGCGTGACGTGGGGATGGACGTGGCGGCGTTCCGGCTCTGGGCGGAGGCCCGCCCGGACGCGGAGCGCTGGGAACTGCTCGACGGCGAACCGGTGCTGATGGCGCCGCCGCGGGAACGGCATCAGCGCATCGTCATGAACCTCGCGGGACGCCTCGATGCATTGGCTGAGCCACGGGGCTGCCGCGCCGTGCCGAATCTGGCGATCCTCAGCGCCGCGATGGACGATTTCGCGCCGATCCCCGACGTGGTGGTGCGCTGCGGGCCGCCCCTGCCGGACGGCTATGCCACGGATCCGCTCCTCGTCGCCGAGGTGCTCTCGCCCTCGACCATGAGCCTGGACCGCGGTCGCAAGATCGACTTCTACCGGACGGTGCCGAGCCTCAAGGTCCTGCTGATCGTCTATTCCGACGAGATCCGGATCGAGGTCTGGCGGCGGGCGGGTGAGGATTGGGGCGTCACGGCGCTCGGGCCCGATGGTACCGTGACGCTGCCGGAGCTTGATGGCAGCGTGCCGGTGCGCGACATCTATCGCGGCCTCACCGTCTGAGCCGCACCCGACTCAAGGGCCGGCCCCCCGGCCCCGCAGAGCACCAAGGCACCGACTTGCCCCATTTCGAAGACTTCTACGCGGCCAAGCTGCGCGGCTCCCTCGGTGTGACGGATGCGGATTCGGTGCTCGACCTGCGTGGCGCCAACCGCACGCGCGCGGAGGCCTCGCTCAAGGACATGCTGGAGCGCAGCCGCTTCGCCAAGGGCAAGACCGTGGCGATCCGGCTCGATCCGCCCCCGGAGGGCGGCGGCGAGACCCTGTTCCAGCCGGCGGGTCGCCTGCTCCTCGACGCGAAGCGCCGCGGCCTGATCGAGCGGCTGCAGACCCTGCCGGCCCAGGACGGGCTCGGCTTCTACGTGGCGCTGTCCGGGCGGGCCGAGCGGACGCCGATGTAGCGCGGCGCCGGGTTCTGCGCCGGCAACGGATCGAGCCCGCGCCGCCGGACGTTGACCGGTCCAGCATCGGACGCCCGACTCACCGAACGCAGATCCCGGCATGAGCACCCTCCCCGGCGGCCGCAACACGATCGAGCGCGTCGCCCGTTTCGGCTACGGTGCCCGTGGCGTGGTCTACCTCGTGGTCGGCGGCCTCGCCTTGTTGGCGGCGCTCGGACAGGGCGGACGGGCCGGCGACAGCAAGGACGCCCTGCGCGCCGTGCTGGCCGGACCGTTCGGCGCGGCTCTCGTCGGCTTGATCGCCCTGGGGCTTGCCGGTTTCGCGCTCTGGCGCCTCGTCGAGGCCGTTACGGATGCCGACCGGCGAGGAACCGGGCTCAAGGGCCTGGGGGTGCGCGGCGCGCATCTGATCAGCGCCGCGCTCTATTTTGGCCTCGCCGCCAGTGCCGCATCGCTGAGTCTCGGGCTCGGTCTGAGCGGCGGCGACGGCATGCACGATGGCACCGCGTGGCTGCTTGCCAAGCCCTTCGGCCGCTGGCTCGTGGCGCTCGCCGGCCTCGCGGTGGTCGGCGGCGGCTTCGGCTTCCTCGGCAAGGCGTGGCGCGGGGACGTCACCGACCGGCTCGCCCTCGACGCCCAGGCCCGCGCGCGCTGGGCCGGGCCGATCGGCCGCTTCGGCTATGCGGCGCGGGGCTTGGCCTTCCTGATCATCGGCGGCTTCCTTGTCGCGGCGGCGTGGCACCAGCGCTCGTCCGACGCCAAGGGGTTGGCCGAGGCTTTCGCGCTGCTGCGCGCCCAGCCCTACGGTTCGGTCCTGCTCGGGCTGGTGGCCGCGGGCCACGCCGCCTTCGGGGCGTTCGGGCTGATCCAGGCCCGCTACCGGCACATCGAGGCCCCGGACATCGACCGGGTCGACGACGCGGCGGGCGCCGCGGCCCGGGCCCTGACCTGACACGGGTCCGGACGGCCCGTCGCGTTGACAGGACTGGTCCCGCGGCGGATACCCCGCGGCACCCCATCCGGCCCCCGATGCAGCAGCGCCACTACAAGACCGCGGTGATGGTGGCCCACGACCTCGCGGCGACCGCCGCCGCCGTGGTGCTCACCTTCCTGTTCCGATTCCAGGGCGGGATGCTGGACGAGCGCCTGCACGCCCTGCCCCTGCTGCTGCCGCCGTTCCTGGCCTTCGCGGGCTTCGTCTACGCGCGCTTCCGGCTCTACCGGACCAAGTGGCGCTTCGCCTCCCTGCAGGATCTCGCCGGAATCGTCCGGGCGGCGAGCGTGCTGGCGCTCACCCTGCTGGTGATCGACTGGGTCCTGGTCTCGGCCGATCTCTACGGGTTCTACTTCTTCGGCAAGATCGCGATCCTGCTCTACTGGGTCCTGCAGATCTTCTTCCTCGGCGGGGCGCGCCTCGCCTTCCGTTATCTCAAGGACACCCGCTCCCGGCAGTCGAGCGCCCGGGCCGCCACCGTGCCGACCCTGCTCCTCGGGCGCGGCGCCGATATCGACGTGCTGATCCGGGCGATCGAATCGGGCTCGGTGAAGAAGCTCGCGCCCCGGGGCATCCTGTCGCCGCGCGCGGACGAGCGCGGTCAGTTCATGCGCGGCGTGGCCGTGCTCGGCGGCTTCCCGGATCTGGAGCGGGTGGTGGCCGATCTTGCGGCACGGGGTGAGCCGGTGCGGCGCCTCGTGGCGACGCCGAGCGCCCTCGTGCCGGAGGCGTCGCCCGACGACCTGATCGCCCGCGCCCGCCGGCTCGGCCTCCCCCTCGCCCGGGTGGCCGGCCTCGGCGAGGGCGCACAGGGACCGGAACTGGCGCCGCTGGAGATCGAGGATCTGCTCCTGCGCCCGACCGTGCCCATCGACCGGGCGCGGTTGGAGGCGTTCCTCACCGGCCGCCGGGTTGTGGTGACGGGGGGCGGCGGCTCGATCGGCTCAGAGATCTGCCTGCGCGCCGTGGCGTTCGGGGCCGCCGCCGTGCTGGTGCTCGATGCCTCCGAGCCGGCGCTCCACAGCATCCTCACGCATCCGGCGATCCTGGCCGCGAAAGCCACGGTCACGGGGGTTCTCGCCGACATCCGCGACCGGGAGCGGACGCATCAGGTCATCGCGGAGTTCCGGCCGGATTACGTGCTCCACGCCGCTGCGCTCAAGCAGGTGCCCTACCTGGAGCGGGACTGGCAGGAGGGCATCAAGACCAACGTGTTCGGCTCGATCAACGTCGCCGAGGCCGCGGTAGCGGCCCGCGCCCGGGCGCTGGTGATGATCTCCACCGACAAGGCGATCGAGCCGGTTTCGCAGCTCGGCGTCACCAAGCGCTTCGCCGAGATGGTCGCCCAGGCCCTCGATGCGGCGCAGTCGGGTCAGCCCGGTCACCCGACCCGGCTGATCGCCGTGCGGTTCGGCAACGTCCTGGGCTCGGCCGGCTCGGTGGTGCCGGTGTTCAAGGCGCAGATCGCCCGGGGCGGCCCGGTGACGGTCACCGATCCCGACATGGTCCGCTACTTCATGACCGTACGCGAGGCCTGCGACCTCGTCCTGACGGCCGCCTCCCACGCCGACGGCGAGGCCCGCACCGGGCCGGATTCGGAGCGCGCCGCGGTCTACGTGCTCAAGATGGGCCAGCCGGTGCGGATCGCCGACCTCGCCGACCGGATGATCCGGCTGGCCGGCTTCGAGCCCGGGGAAGAGATCGAGATCGCGTTCACCGGTGCGCGGCCCGGCGAGCGGCTCAACGAGATCCTGTTCGCCCGGGATGAGCCGCGCGTGGCGCTTGCGGGGATCGACGGCGTGATGGCGGCGCGCCCGGTTTTCGCCGACCGGGCGCGGCTCGATGCCTGGGTGGCAGAGCTACGCGCGGCCGTGGCGGCCGGCGACCGGGCGGCCGCGGAGGCGGTGTTCGAGACGGCCGTGCCGCATTTCCGCGAGCGCCACGCCCAGCGGGTGGAGCGAAGCGCGGCGTAAACCGCAGCGGGTAAAACCCGGGTTTCGAAAGGGATCATCCCTTTGGCATCCCGGATTTGGGGCTTCGTATCTTAACCGCCCGCTCGCGCCAGCCGCGCCAGCCGCGCCAGCCCGTCCCGGGTCGATCCCGCTGGGCGCCAGCCGAGCGCTGCGAGGCCGTCGGCGCGGGCCACCAGCCCCTCGGCGATGCGGGCGAACTGCTCGTCTCGGCCGGTCATCCGGCAGGCGAGTCTCAGGAGGCTGGCTGGGACCGGGACCAGCCCCGGACCGCGGCCGAGGCCCGCGCGGAGCGCCGCGATCATCTCGGGCAGCCTCAGCGGATCCGGATCGGCCGCGATCAGCGCCGCCCGCACGGGGCCCGGCGCCCGCAGCACCGTATCGACGGCCCCCGACAGGCTCTCCAGGGAAATCAGCGAGCGCCGGGCCGCGAGGCCGCCGAGCGGCAGCGGGTACGGGCCGCGGGCGAGCCGCAGGAGCGCGGCCATGTTGCCCTTCACACCGGCGCCGTAGACCAGGACCGGGCGCAGGGCGACCCAGTCGAGCCCGGTCTCGGCTAAGGCCCGCTCGGCCTCCAGCTTGGAGCGGCCATAGGCATCGGTCGGCACCGCGGGATCGCCCTCCCCGACCGAACCCGGCGCGCTCGGGCCCACCTGCGCGCGGATCGAGGACAGGAACACGAACCGGCGCACCTTTGCACGCGCGGCCGCCTCGGCGAGCTTGCGCGTCGCCTCGGTGTTGAGGGTGCGGTAATCGTCCTCGGGCGCGCCCGACATGGCATGGGCGAGGCCCGCCGAATGCACCACCGCGTCGACGCCGGCCAACGCCGCGGCCATGTTGATCGGGCGCGTCAGGTCGCCCACCACCGCGCTCGCGGCGCCCTCCGGCAGGGCGGTCGGCCGGCGCAGCAGCACCCGGACTCGGTAGCCGCGGGCGGTGAGGTCGGCGAGCAGGTGGCGGCCGATGAAGCCGGTCGCCCCGGTGAGCGCGATCAGTCCGGTCACGGGTGGGCGGCACCTTCGGCGGGGGCCGGCGCCGGGGCGCGGGCGAAGCGGCGGAGCAGGCCAGCGACCAGGGCGAGCCCGGCCACGAGCGCCGCGAGGGTGACCGGCCAGGACGGCCAAAACAAGGTCGCGGCGGCCAGCGCCGCAAGCGCGAGATTGACCGCGAAGACCCGCCCCACCACGCCCGGAACCGTGAGCCCGTTCACGGTCGCCCGCTGGTAGAAGTGGCCCCGATGCGCCTCCCAGATCCGCTCCCGCCGGCCGGCCCGGGCGGCGAGCGTCAGGCTGGCATCGGCGAGATAGATGAGCGGCAGCAGCAGAGCCGCCGCGAGACCGCCCGCCGTGGCGAGATGCCAGAGCAGCCACGCGGTGACGAGCCCGATCGGCAGTGCGCCGACATCCCCGAGGAAGAGCTTTGCGACCGGCCGGTTGAACGGCGCGAAGCCCAGCACCGCGCCGAGCAGGCAGGCTGCCACCAGCGTCGGCAGCGGCGGCAGGAGCCCGGCGAGGCCGAACAGCAGCAGGGCGCCGGAGACCGGGACGATCTCCGCCACGATCATCCAGTCGAGCCCGTCCATGAAGTTCGTCAGGTTCACGAACCAGAGGCCAGCGACGAGGGCGAGGCCGCGTTCGAGGCCGAGGGGGAGGCCGGGCAGCAGCCGTCCGTCCAGGTGCCAGACCAGCAGGCCGACCGCTACGGCCTGCGTGACGAGCCGAACGCCGGCCGGCAGCGGGCGCACGTCGTCCACGGCCCCGAGGAGTGCCAGGGCGAGGGCGCAGCCGGCAAGCCAGATCCAGTCCGGCCGGCCGCCGATCTCCGGCGCCGCGATGAGCAGGCCCGAGATGGTCACGAGCGCCGTCACCACGGCGATCCCGCCCCCCTGCGGCGTCGGCACCCTATGGCTGGAGCGGGCGTTCGGGCGCGCCAGGGCGTAGCGCTGCAGGAGCGGGAACAGGCGCAGGATCAGCCCTGCCGAGAGGGCTGCGGCCAGCGGGACGGCGAGGAGGAGAAGCGTGGGCAAGGCGGATGGCATGGCGGACGGCATGGCGGACGGCATGGCGCCGTCCTACGCGATCCGGAGCGCCACCGTGAGGGGCCGGTGGCTCACGCCGCCCGCACCGTGGCGAGGAACCGACCGACCTCGGCGGTGAGGTGCTCGGACTGGCGGGACATGTCGGAGGCCGCGCCCAGCACCTGGGCGGCGGCCGCGCCGGTCTCCTCGGCCGCCTGGGCGAGGCTCGCGATGGTGCCGGTGACCGCGCCGGTGCCCGCCGCCGCCTCGGCGACGTTGCGGACGATCTCCTGGGTCGCCGCGCCCTGCTGCTCCACGGCGGCGGCGATCGAGGCCGCCACGCCGTCGATCTCGCGGATGCGCCGCCTGATCCCGTCGATCGAGCTCGCGGCCTGCCCCGTGGAGGCCTGGATCCGGGTGATCTGGCCGGTGATCTCCTCGGTCGCCCGGGCCGTCTGGCTGGCCAGTTCCTTGACCTCGGTGGCGACCACCGCGAAGCCGCGCCCCGCCTCGCCCGCGCGGGCCGCCTCGATGGTGGCGTTGAGGGCCAGAAGGTTGGTCTGGGCCGCGATGGTCGAGATCAGGCCGACCACGTCGCCGACCTTCGCGGCGGCGGCGCTCAGGTCCTGCACCAGGGCGACCGTGTCGGCCGCCTCGGCGACGGCGATCCGCGCCAGTTCCGCCGAGCCGCTGACCTGCCGGCCGATCTCCTGGACCGACGAGCCCAGCTCCTCGGCCGCCGCCGCCACGGTGTTGACGTTGGCGGCGGCCTCGTTGGCAGCCGACGCGACCGTGCCGGACTGTCCGGCCGAATCCGCTGCGCTTCCGGTCAGGGACCGGGCGGTCGCCTCCAGCTCGGTGGCGGCCGCCGAGACGCCGCCGACGATGCCGCCGATCGCCTGCTCGAAGGCGTCGGCCATGGCCCGGGTCGCGGCCCGGCGCTGGGTCTCGGCATCCGCGCGGGCCAGCGCGGTCTCGGCCTCGAGGGCGCGGCTCCGGATCAGATTGTCACGGAACACCACCACGGAACCGGCCAGCGCGCCGATCTCGTCCCGGCGGCCCTGGCCCGGGATCTCGGCCTCGATGTCACCGGCGGCGAGGCGCTGCGTCGCCGCGGAGATCGCCCGCAGCGGCCGGCTGACGCCGCGCAGCACCATCACCAGGGCGCCCAGGGCGACGATCAACGCGAGGCCGGCGAGGGCCAGAATGTCCCGGTTGGCGGCCGCGTAGGTCTCCGCGATCCGCGTGCCGCTCGCCTGCGAGCCGGCGGCGTTCAGGTCGACCAGCCGGTCCCACTCCGAGAGCACGGCGTTGATGCCGGCCGACATCGTGGTGTTGTAGATCCGCTGCCCGCCGGCGATGTCGCCCGCAGTGGCCTTGTCCAGGGCCTGCTTCTGCAGGCTGTTGTAGGCTTCGAGGTTCCGGCGCAGTGCCGCGTAGCTCTCGCGTTCGGCCTGCGTGAGCGGCTCGGCCTCGTAGCGGGCGAACTGGGCCGCGAGCTGCTCGCCGCGCTTGGCGATAAGGGTGGAGACCTCTGCCCGCAGCTCCGGCGTGTCGGCCGTGATGAGCCGGCCGCCATTGACCCGTTGGCGCATGATGAGGACACCCATCCGGCCCAGCGCATCGGTCGTCGGCACGCGCACGTCGCGGAGTTCCGCCGCGGTGGCGTTGACGCTGCGCAGCTCCGCCAGGGAGAGACCGCTCGTCGCGGCGATCAGGAGAACCAGGGCGGCAAGGCAGGCCCCGAGCTTGGCCGCGATCGAAATACCGGTGCGCATGTGATGTCGCCTTCGGTCCCGGGAGGCAGGACCGAAGGCGGTATGACGGTGAAACAGTTAAACTTGTTTGAGATTCCTGATTGGTCGATTCAACCTGTGCGTACAGCCTCTCAGTAGACCTGGGCCTCCTCGCGTGGCCTGTCGGACGGGCCGTCCCGGCGATCCAGGCTCTTTTCCACCACCTTGGCGAGCCCGACCATGATCTGGTCGATGGCGTAATCCTTCGGCGTGTAGACGGCGCGCACACCCATGTTCTTGAGGACCAGCTCGTCCTCCGGCGAGATGATGCCGCCGACCACGACGGGGATATGGTCGAGGCCCGCCTCCCGCATCTTGGCCCGGACCTCGCGCACCAGCGGCACGTGGGAGCCGGACAGGATCGACAGGCCGACCACATGGGCGCCCGTCTCCTTCGCCTTGGCGACGATCTCGGTCGGGGTCTGGCGGATGCCGTCGTAGGTTACGTCGAAGCCGACGTCGCGGGCGCGCAGCGCGATCTGCTCGGCGCCGTTGGAATGGCCGTCGAGGCCCGGCTTGCCGACCACGATCTTGGGCGTCTCGCCCAGCCGCTCGCCGAGATCGGCGATCAGCAGCTTGGCGTCCTCGGCGGCCCCGGCCGAGACCGTCTCGAGGGTCACACCGGTGGGCGCGCGGTACTCGCCGAACACCGTGCGCAGGCGCTCGCCCCACTCGCCGGTGGTGACGCCGGCCCTCGCGGCTTCGATGGAGGGCGGCATGATGTTGGCGCCCGAGCGCGCCGCCTGCTCCAGGGCGTCGAGGGCTTGGCCCACGGCCTGCTCGTCGCGGCGGCTGCGCCATTCGCGGATGCGGGTTTGCGCTTCCATCTCCACCGTCTCGGAAACCGAGAAGATGGCGCCCTCCCCGGCGGTGAGCGGCGAGGGCTCGCCCTGCTGCCACTTGTTGACGCCGACGACGATCTGGTCGCCGGCCTCGATCGCCGAGATCCGCCGGGCGTTCGACTCCACCAGCGCGCGCTTCAGCGCCCCGGTCTCCACGGCCGCGACCGCACCGCCGATGCCGCCGATCCGCTCCAGCTCGGCCCGAGTCTCGACCTTCAGCGCCTCGACCTTGGCCTCGATCACGTGGCTGCCGTCGAAGATGTCGTCGTATTCGAGGAGGTCGGTCTCGAAGGCCAGGATCTGCTGCATGCGCATCGACCATTGCTGGTCCCAGGGCCGCGGCAGGCCGAGCGCCTCGTTCCAGGCCGGCAGCTGCACGGCGCGGGCGCGGGCGCGCTTCGAGAGTGTCACGGCCAGCATCTCGATCAGGATGCGGTGGACATTGTTCTCGGGCTGCTGCTCGGTGAGCCCGAGGGAGTTCACCTGCACGCCGTAGCGAAAAATCCGCTTCTTCGGATCGTCGATGCCGTAGCGCTCCTGGGCGATCTCGTCCCAGAGTTCCGAGAACGCCCGCATCTTGCAGATCTCGGTGACGAACCGCAGCCCGGCATTCACAAAGAACGAGATCCGGCCGAAGACGTCGGAAAAACTCGCGGCGTCGAACTCGGGATCATCGCGCACCGTGTCGAGCACCGCGATGGCGATGGCGAGCGCGTAGGACAGCTCCTGGACCGGCGTCGCCCCCGCCTCCTGCAGGTGGTAGGAGCAGACGTTCATCGGGTTCCACTTCGGCACGTTCTTGGTCGTGAACAGGATCACGTCCTTGGTGAGCCGGAGCGAGGGCGCGGGCGGGAACACGTAGGTGCCGCGCGACAGGTATTCCTTGATGATGTCGTTCTGGGTCGTGCCCTGGAGGGCGGCGAGCGGTGCGCCCTGCTCCTCGGCCACCGCCAGATAGAGCGCCAGCAGCCAGGGGGCCGTGGCGTTGATCGTCATGGAGGTGTTCATCTGGGCGAGCGGGATGTCCTGGAACAGGGTCCGCATGTCGCCGAGATGCGCGATCGAGACGCCGACCTTGCCGACCTCGCCGCGGGATAGCTCGTGGTCCGGGTCGTAGCCGGTCTGGGTCGGCAGGTCGAAGGCCACCGACAGGCCGGTCTGTCCCTTGGCGAGGTTGCCCCGGTAGAGCGCGTTGGACTCCGCCGCGTTGGAATGTCCCGCATAGGTGCGGATGATCCACGGCTTGTCGCGGCTGGACTTGTCGCTCCGGGTTTCCGCGGCGCTCGCGCCCATCCTGGCCTCCATGTGATCTTTGTATCCGCGCTCGGGGCGCAGCGTTGCCGCCACCGTAGCGAAGGCTTGGCCACGCGTCATCCGAGACGGACGTGCAAGAGGCCCCTGCGCGCGGCCGCGGGGCTTTAAAAAACTTGGTCGCCGGAACAGCGCGATTTGAGGGCACGCGTCTACGCGACTGGCCGCACGCTGGTCGTTCCCTGGTATAAAGTCCACCTGAGCGACATGGCAGCGCCGTGCAAGGTCTCGGATCCGGTGCCGGCCCCAGGCGCGCGGAATAATACTTGGTCTCCCCGAAAGCCGAATTTGAATACGTGGGCGCCGTCCCTGTGTCGGCGGCTTCTTCACGTCGAAAACCTCTGGGTTTCGACTTTCGACCCACTTGGAGGCCTTTCGCATCGCCGCTATAGCGCGAGGGAGAACCGCGGCCGTGAGCAACACGCGGGACGAGAGGAGAGCGAGATGGCGGCGAGCGCTGCGGTCAGTCCGACGACCGGTGAGGTCAAAGATCTCTACGAGATGGGTGAGATCCCGCCGCTCGGTCACGTGCCGGCCAAGATGTATGCCTGGGCGATCCGGCGCGAGCGCCATGGACCCCCGGAACAGTCCCACCAACTCGAAGTGCTGCCGGTCTGGGAGATCGGCGACGACGAGGTGCTGGTCTACGTCATGGCGGCGGGCGTCAACTACAACGGCGTCTGGGCTGGCCTCGGCGAGCCGATCTCGCCGTTCGACGTCCACAAGGGCGAGTACCACATCGCGGGCTCCGACGCCTCCGGCATCGTCTGGAAGGTCGGCTCGAAGGTGAAGCGCTGGAAGGTCGGCGACGAGGTCATCGTCCACTGCAACCGCGACGACGGCGACGACGAGGAGTGCAACGGCGGCGACCCGATGTTCTCGCCCTCGCAGCGCATCTGGGGCTACGAGACCGGGGACGGCTCCTTCGCCCAGTTCTGCCGGGTGCAGTCCCGCCAGCTCATGGTCCGGCCGAAGCACCTCACCTGGGAGGAGGCGGCCTGCTACACGCTGACGCTCGCCACCGCCTACCGCATGCTGTTCGGCCACGCGCCGCATACGGTGAAGCCGGGCCAGAACGTGCTGATCTGGGGCGCCTCCGGGGGCCTGGGCGTGTTCGGCGTGCAGCTCTGCGCGGCCTCGGGCGCCAACGCGATCGCGGTGATCTCGGACGAGTCGAAGCGCGACTACGTGATGAGCCTCGGCGCCAAGGGCGTGATCAACCGCAAGGACTTCGACTGCTGGGGCCAGCTGCCGAAGGTGAACTCGCCTGAGTTCCACGCCTGGACGAAAGAGGCGCGGAAATTCGGCAAGGCGATCTGGGACATCACCGGCAAGCAGGATGTCGACATCGTGTTCGAGCATCCCGGCGAGGCGACCTTCCCGGTCTCGGCGCTGGTGGTGAAGCGCGGCGGCATGGTGGTGTTCTGCGCCGGCACGACCGGCTTCAACATCACCTTCGACGCCCGCTACGTCTGGATGCGCCAGAAGCGCATCCAGGGCTCGCACTTCGCCCACCTCAAGCAGGCCTCCTCGGCGAACCAGTTCGTGCTGGACCGGCGGATCGACCCCTGCATGAGCGAGGTGTTCCCCTGGGACAAGATCCCCCAGGCGCATACCAAGATGTGGAAGAACCAGCACCCGCCGGGCAACATGGCCTGCCTGGTCAACGCGCCCCGCGCCGGTCTGCGGACCGTCGAGGACGTGATCGAGGCCGGGCCGCTCAAGCGGTAAGGCCCCCTCCGAAGCCCCCTCCCCGGCCCCGCCGCCCTCGCGCGGGGCCGGCCCGATCGGTTAAGCTCGACCGTCCCCCGCCGAATCAGTGATCGGTTCGGTGTGGCGGGATGCGCGGATGCGGGCCTGAGAGATCCTGACGGACCCGGCCCGATCCGAACCGGAGGTTTGGGATTTGACGGGCGACGACGAGACTTACGTGTACGACGAGGCCACCGGCGAGTGGCTCCCACCCGGTCAGGCAGCCGCGGCGCCGGCTCGGGCCGAGGTCCGCGATGCGGCCGGCAACGTCCTCGCCGATGGCGATTCGGTCACGCTCACCAAGGACCTGAAGGTCAAGGGCGCGAACTAGACTCTCAAGCAGGGCACGGTCATCCGGTCGATCCGCCTCACGGACGATCCCGATGAGATCGACTGCCGCCACGACACCATCAAGGGCTTGGTCCTGCGCACGGAGTTCGTGCGCAAGCGCTGATCCCAGCTGGGCGAACTGCCATACGCGCTGGCCAGGGCGGTGTTGACCCGGTCTCCGTTCTGGACCCGCAAAAGGTCTCGACCTTTCGAAGCCACGACTCGATCGGTCCGCGCGGCGGAAAATCCGGTGCTCCGGGTCGGGCAGGCTCTCAGACCCGCAGGTCGACGCTCAGGCCCTGGCCGGGGGGCGCTGGCGGCGCGGCACTCGCCGCGCTCTGGGCGCCCTCCGCCACGAGGCCGGCCACGGCCTTGTCGGCCGCGAGCTGCTGCCGGGCGAGTGCCACGCCGATCTGCTGGTTCTGGGCCGCGCCCAGCATCTGGACGGCGGATGCGACGGAGACGGGATCCATGCGGTGGAGGCTAGACCGCTCGCCTGAATCCGAGGTTACGCGGATCGACGGCTTTCGATCGATCCGCCTCAGTCGTCGAGAAAGCCGCGCTGGCGCGCCCGGTAGCCGCCGATCAGCGTCACGCAGATGAAGGACACGCCCGCCAGCACCGTGCCGAACACGGCGATCGGCCACCAATGGCCCTGGAAGCGCTCGGCCAGCACGGTGCCGACGATCGGCGTCAGGCCGCCGGCCAGCGCGCCGCAGAACTGGTAGGCCATGGAGATCGCCGTATAGCGCACCCGGGTCGGGAAGGCGCCCGCGAGGTAGCCCGCGATCACCGCGTAGAAGGTCGCGCTGCCGATCACGTTCAGCGCGAGGCCCACCACGATCAGCGGCACCGATTTGGTCTCGACCAGCCAGAACAGCGGATAGGGCGCCAGCATCGCCCAGATCAGCGTGCCCTGCAGGAACAGGCGCTCGTTGCGGATGAGTTCGGCGATCCGGGCGCCCACCGGGGTCATGATCAACTGCACCACGGCGGCGATCAGCAGGGCGTCGAGGATCGTCGCCCGGGCGATGCCGAGATACTGCGTGGTGAAGGCGATCATGAAGGTGTTGAACAGGTAGACCGAGGCGATCGCGAAGGTGTTGGCGCCGGCGGCCAGCAGCACCGGCTTGAGGCAGGTCGTCAGCACCTCGCGCACGGGGGCCGGCGGCGGGCCACCGGCGGCCCGGGCCTTCTCGAAGGCCGGCGATTCCGCGACGCCGAGGCGAATCGCGAGCCCGACCGCGAGCAGCAGGATGCTGACGAGGAACGGCACCCGCCAGCCCCAGGCCAGGAAACTCTCCTTGTCGAGCAGGCCCGCGAGCCGGAAGGCCAGCAGCGACAGGATCTGCCCGGCGGGGCTGCCGAGCTGCGCGAAGGAGGCGAAGAAGGTGTTGCGCCCGGCCGGCGCGTGCTCGGCGGCCATCAGCACCGCCCCGCCCCACTCACCGCCGACCGCGAGCCCCTGGATCAGCCGCAGGACGACCAGCATCACCGGTGCCCACAGGCCGACCGATGCGTAGGTCGGCAGCAGGCCGATCCCCGAGGTGGCGATGCCCATCATCACCAGCGTCGCCACGAGCGCCCGCTTGCGCCCGAACCGGTCGCCCAGATGCCCGAAGATCAGGCCGCCCAGCGGCCGCGCCAGGAACCCGACCGCGAAAGTGCCGAAGGCCGAGAGCGTGGCGATGTAGGGCGATTCCGCCGTGAAGAAGAGCGGCCCGAACACCAGGGCCGCCGCCGTGCCGTAGATGAAGAAGTCGTACCACTCGATCGTGGTGCCCACGAACGCCGCCAGCGCCGCCCGGGCGGACTGGTTCGTTCCGGATCCGGCGGCCGGGGCGGCGGTGGTGACGGCCATCGATCCTCGCGCAGCATGATGAATTCAGACGACACCTGCATGCGCCCGTCTGCCGGGCGACCGCAACGTCTGCACGCGACAGGACGGGTGTTTCATCCGGACCCGTGGGACGCCGCCTCAGAAACTCGGCGGCGTGCAGGCGCTCACCACCTCGCAGGGGATCGGGCCCACGCAGCGGAAGCGGTGCGGCCGCCGGCTGTCGAAGCTGTAGGCGTCGCCGGGGCCGAGGATCCGGCGCTCGGCATCCACCGTGACCTCCAGCCGGCCGGAGAGCACGATGCCGCCCTCCTCGCCCTCGTGGGAGAGCGGCACCCGGCCGGTATCGGCGCCGGGCTCGTAGCGCTCCTTCAGGATCTGGAGCTTGCGCCCGAACAGGCTGTCGCCGACCTGACGGTACGAGATCGCCCCCTTGGCGGCCCGACGGCCGATCTCAGTGAGCTCCTCGGCGGCGAAGAACGCCTTGCGCTCGAGCTCCGGCTCCAGGGCGAAGAATTCGGCCATGCCGATCGGCACCCCGTCGAGGATCCGCTTCAGGGCGCCCACCGAGGGGTTCACCCGGTTGGCCTCGATCAACGAGATCGCGGAATTCGTCACCCCGGCCCGCTTGGCCAGCGTCCGCTGCGACAGGCCGTGGCGGGCACGCACGAAGCGGAGGCGCGCGCCGACATCGATGCTCATCCGGCTTAGGCCCGTTTCAGGTGTTGCGGATTCCGCAACGGTGCCACCCGCGGCCCCGTTCCTGCAAGGGGTTGGCGGCGACCAGAAAAGGACTTGTTGTCCGATCGGCGAAGGTGTCCCCTGGTCTCGTTGCCCGATCCGCGCCGCCTGCCCCGGAGAGCCGCCCCATGACCGACCATCCGCTCCGCAACACGCCCGCGATGGACGCCTTCTGGATGCCGTTCACGGCCAACCGCCAGTTCAAGGCGGCGCCGCGCCTGCTCGTCTCCGCGGAAGGCATGCACTACACCGCCGATGACGGCCGCAGGATCCTCGACGGTTCCGCAGGCCTCTGGTGCGTCAATGCCGGCCACGGGCGGCGGGGCATCGCGTCGGCCGTGGAGCGCCAGCTCGCGACGCTCGATTTCGCCCCGACCTTCCAGATGGGCCACCCCATCGCCTTCGAGTTCGCCGAGCGCCTCGCCGAGATCGCCCCGGGCGGCCCCGATCAGCGCCTCGACCGGGTGTTCTTCACCAATTCCGGCTCGGAATCGGTCGACACCGCCCTGAAGATCGCGCTCGCCTATCAGCGGGCGATCGGCCAGGGCACCCGCACCCGGCTTGTCGGCCGCGAGCGCGGCTATCACGGCGTCGGCTTCGGCGGGTTGTCGGTGGGCGGCATCGTGTCGAATCGGCGGGTCTTCCCGCAGCTCAACGGCACCGACCACCTGCGCCACACCCACGACCCGGCCCGCAACGCCTTCGTGAAGGGCCAGCCCGAGCACGGGGCGGAGCTCGCCGAGGATCTGGAGCGGCTGGTGGCCCTCCACGGGGCCGAGACCATCGCGGCCTGCATCGTCGAGCCGGTGGCGGGCTCGACCGGCGTGCTGGTGCCGCCGAAGGGCTATCTGGAGCGCCTGCGCGAGATCTGCACCAAGCACGGCATCCTGCTGATCTTCGACGAGGTCATTTCCGGGTTTGGCCGCCTGGGCGCGCCCTTCGCGACGGATTTCTTCGGCGTCGTCCCGGACCTGGTGACCAGTGCCAAGGGTCTGACCAACGGCACGGTGCCGATGGGCGCGGTGTTCGCGAGCCGGGCGGTGCATGACGGGCTGATGAACGGTCCGGACGGGATCGAGCTGTTCCACGGCTACACCTATTCCGGGCACCCGATCGCCTGCGCGGCCGGGATCGCGACGCTGGACATCTACCGGGAGGAGGGTCTGCTCACCCGCGTCGCCGACATCGCCGACGATTGGGCCGCGGCGATCCACGACCTGCGCGGGCGCAAGAACGTCGTCGACATCCGCACGATCGGGCTGGTCGCCGGCGTCGAACTGGCGCCGCGACCGGATGCGCCGGGCAAGCGCGCCTACGAGGTGTTCGTGGATTGCTTCGAGCGCGGCCTGCTGACCCGGATCACGGGCGATATCCTCGCCCTGTCACCGCCGCTGATCATCGAGCGCGGCCAGATCGGCGAAATCGTCGACATCCTCGGCGCGGCGATCGACCGGGCCGCCTGAAGGCTTTTGATCTGGGTTTCCAAAGGGCTCGCCCTTTGGTGGGTTGTCAGGGCGGAGCCCTGACCGTCTCGGGCGAAGCCCGACGCCAGGGCTCCGCCCTGGACCCACGAAAGGTCTCGACCTTTCGAAACCCGCACTCGAGCCCTGCGCATGGGTGCCGCCCTACAGCGTGGGGTTGTTGCGACACCGCCCGTGCCCATCTGCCCGAGACCCGGATTTGTGCCGGGCACGAGGCTTTGCATGTCGAACACCGCCCTGATCGTCGGCGCCAGCGGGATCGTCGGCAGCGCCACCGCGGCGCTGCTCACCCGAGAGGGCTGGCGGGTTGCCGGCCTCGCGCGCAACCCGGTGGCCCAGGCGGGCGTCGAGCCGGTGGCCGGCGACCTGCAGGATCCGGCCTCGCTGGAGCGAGCGCTCGCCGAACTCGCACCGACCCACGTGTTTCTGGCGACCTGGCAGCGGCGGCCCACCGAGGCGGAGATGATCCGCGTCAACCGGGCCATGATCGAGAACGTCCTCGATGCGCTGCGCCCGAAGAAGAGCATCCGTCACGTCGCCCTGGTGACCGGGCTGAAGCACTATCTCGGCCCGTTCGAGACCTACGGCAAAGGCACCCTGCCGCAGACGCCGTTCCGCGAGGACCAGGGTCGCCTCGACATCGAGAATTTCTACTACGCGCAGGAGGATGCGGTGTTCGCGGCCAGCGCGCGCGACGGCTTCGCCTGGAGCGTCCACCGCCCCCACACGATCATCGGCAAGGCGGTCGGCAATGCCATGAACATGGGCACGACGCTCGCCTGCTACGCCACCCTGTGCCGGGAGCTGGGGCGCCCGTTCATCTTCCCGGGCTCGGCCGCGCAGTGGAACGGCCTCACCGACATGACCGACGCGCGGCTGCTCGCCCGTCAGCTGCTCTGGGCCTCCACCGAGCCCAAGGCCGCCAACGAGGCGTTCAACGTCGTCGATGGCGACGTCTTCCGCTGGAGCTGGATGTGGGGGCGGATCGCCGCCTGGTTCGGGATCGAGGCGGTGGCGTTCGACGGCACGCACCGGCCGCTTGAGCCCCGGATGGCGCAGGACGGTCCGGCCTGGGCGGAGATCGCGCAGCGCTACGGACTGGCCGAGCCGAACCTCGAAAAACTCGCTTCCCCCTGGCACACGGACGCCGATCTCGGCCGGCCGATCGAGGTCGTGACCGACATGAGCAAGAGCCGCCGCCTCGGCTTCACGGCCTACCAGCCGACCGACGACGCGTTCTACGACCTGTTCGCCGAACTCCGCGCGGACCGGTTGGTCCCCTGAGGCACCGCGAGCGGGATATCCGCGCCTCGGTGCCCTTCGAGCGCGACATGCCCCTCTCCCGCACGGGAGAAGGGGCCCGCGCTGAGCCCCGGCCGGTCGACGTTACCCGGCCTTGCGCTCCGTCCCGCACCACTCGGCCACGAACAGCGCCATGGTGGTCGTGATTCGTTTCACCGAGGCGAGGCTCACCCGCTCGTCGAAGCCGTGGATGTTCTGGGACGTCGGGCCGTAGCACAGCGCCGGCACCCGGTCGTAGAGGGCGTGGACCCGGGTATCGAGGTAGCCTGCCGTCATGAAGCTCTGGAGCGGTGACCCGATCGCCCGCTCGTGCGCGCGGCCGAGCGCCGCCTCGGCCGCGGAGCCCTCTTCCAGAACGTAGCCCTCCGCGAAGAAGCCGTTGAACACCACCCGTGGCGGGCTGTTGGCTAGGAACGGGTCGGTGCGGGAGAAGCTCGCAACGGCGGCCTCGATCTCGGCGGCGGCCTGCGCGGCGGTCACGCCCGGATAGAGCGCGACCCGGCAATGGATCCGGCACCAGGCCGGGACCGAGGAGGCCCAGTCGCCGCCCTCGATCTTGCCGATGTTGAGGTTGATCGGGTGCTCCTCGGCCTCGAAATGCGGGTGCGACGCCTTCTCGGCGTTCCAGCGGGCCTCGACGGCGCGCAGCGCCCCGATCACCCGGTAGGTCGCGTCGATGGCGTTGGCGCCCGCCCCCATCTCGCGGACGTGGACCGGCACGCCCCGGACCTCCACGGTGAACCAGAGTACGCCGGTATTGGCGCGCACCAGCTTCTCGTCCTCCGGCTCGGGGATCAGCACGGCGTCGGCCCGGTAGCCGCGCAGATGGGTCATCAGGGCACCGTTGCCGGTGGATTCCTCCTCGACCACCGACTGGACCGTCACGGAAGCTGCCGGCTGCAGGCCGAGCCGGGCCAGGGCATCGAGGGCGAACAGGTTGGCGGCGTGGCCGGCCTTCATGTCGCCGGCGCCGCGCCCGTACAGCCAGTCGCCTTGGATCACCGGATCGAACGGCCGATGGCTCCAGAGGTCGAGGGGACCCGGCGGCACCACGTCGACATGCGCCTGGAGGATCAGGGAACGACCCGTCTCGGTGCTCGGCCGGTGGTGGCAGACCACGATCGGCGCGTCCGAATGGAGCGCGGCGTCGATCTTCGAGCCGCCCGGATGGGCCGCGATGGCGTCCCGGTCCATGGCGAAGCGCTCGGTGGCGTAGCCGCGGGCACGGAACTGATCGAACACGTAATCCTGGCAGGCATGCTCTTCGCCCCGCAGGGAGGCGAACCGGACCAGCGCCTGCGTGTGGGCGACCTGATCGGCAAACCCCTCCGCCACGGAGGTTTCGATCTCGGCGGCGAGGGCGGGGTCGAGGGCCATGGGAACTCCGAACCGGTTTCAGAGCGCTCGCCGCCGAAATGGACGCCGGTTCGGCGCAGGAGAGCGCGGCCAAGCAAACACTGAGAGCGGATCGCAACGCGATCGGCTCCCAGCCGGAGGAGGCGCCCGGGCCCGGGCCGCTGTCAACCGGCCGGTCGGCAACAGCACGGTTCGTGCCGGACCGCCCGAACCCGGATCAAGGCGGCGCCGGGCCGGCACTCAGCACAGCGTGACTGCGCAGGGTTGGGGCCCGCCGGAACCTTGGCGTTGCCAAAGGCTTAGCGTGTCGGCAAACCGTCGCGGTTTTCCGGTCGGAGTCTCACATGCGTATCGGTCTGGTCTCGGTCCTGTCCGGCCTGCTCCTGTGGGCCACCGTCCCGGCGTCGGCCTCCGCGGACGTGCTGATCAACGTCGACAAGAGCGCCCAGCGCATGGAGGTCACGGTCGACGGGCAGCCCCGCTATTCCTGGCCCGTCTCCACCGGCGTCGAGAGCCACGACACCCCCTCGGGATCCTATCGTCCCTTCCGGATGGAGCGCACGCACTTCTCGAAGGAGTGGGACGACGCGCCCATGCCCTTCGCGATGTTCTTCACCAACCAGGGCCACGCCATCCACGGCACCAACCATGTCCGCAACCTCGGGCGGGCGGCCTCGCATGGCTGCGTGCGCCTGTCGGTGCGCAACGCCGCGACCCTGTTCACTTTGGTCAAGGCCGAGGGTATGGGCCGGACCCGGGTGGTGATCGACGGGATGGATGCCCCGGTGGCGGAGGGCCGGTCGCGCGGCACACGCGTCGCCCGGAACCCCTATGGGACGGACGACCCGCTGGCGGATGGCGACCAGATGGGCCGCCGCTCGCTGCCGGCCTATTACCGCCCCGTCGCCCCGCCCGCCTACGCTCCGGCCACGGGCTACGGTTACCCCGCCCAGGCCGACGACGACAGTTGGTAGGCCGAGCATCGCCCGGCTGATCGGCGCGACCCCGAGCCCCTAGGCCCGCCAGCGCCGCCAGATCGACGGCGGCCGCGCCGAGATCATTCGACGGCCCGGCGACCGCGCCCGGACCGTGGGCGACGGCGTCATTCTGGGCGACATCGCGGCCAGGACGGTCGTGGTCTATCTGGCGGGGCGCTTCCCCGAACGCGACGGGTGGGCCCGCCACCCGAACCTCGGCCGGTTGAGCGACCGAACGGAGGCATGTCCCTCCGTCCGAGGCTCCATGCCGTATGCGCAGACGATCAGCGATCGGGTCGTCTGAACCCGAAGGCCGGGTTCCGATGCCCTGCCCCATTGCCGCCGGGGCGATCCAGGCTTAGCTCCCCGGCGGCCCCAGAGCCCGCGCGGCGCCTGCCGCGACCTGAGACGGATGGAGACACCCCCGAGATGCCTTTCGCTTTCTGCCGGTCCCTTCCCCTCGCCGCCCTGGCGCTCGCCGCGGCCACCGTGCCGGGCTACGCCCTGGATGTGACGCGCACGGCCGACATCGCCGCGCCGCCGGCCAAGGTCTGGCAGACGATCGGTGAGTTCTGCGGCATCGGTGACTGGCACCCGGCCATCGAGAAATGCGCCCTGTCCGATCAGGATGGCATGAAGGTCCGCACGCTGAGCCTGAAAGGCGGCGGCACCATCAAGGAGGAGCAGGTCTCCCGGGACGACAAGGTGATGAGCTACACCTACACGATCCTGGAGAGCCCGCTTCCGGTCGCCGACTACAAGTCGACCCTCTCGGTCGCCCCCGAGGGCTCCGGCTCGAAGGTGACGTGGACCGGGACGTTCAACGCCAAGGGCGCCCCCGACACGGTCGCAGTCGACGCGATCCAGGGCATCTACGATTCCGGCCTGAAGGCGCTCGCCGACAAGGCAAAGTAGGCGCTCACGATTCGGCGCGCGCTGTTGAACCGAGCCGCTCGCAGCGCGCGCCAAACCATTTCAATGACAGCGGAATCCCACAGTTCCGGTGCCCAACGTCCCGCGTCGCGCGCCAGCATGGCGTGTCGTGGTGGCGATTGACCCACTGCCAAGGTCGGCCCAAAACCCTGGCGGCGCTGCCTCCGCGCCCCAACAGGATGATCGCCGTGCCCGCGTCCCGTCTCCCGATGCGCCTCAGCCTCGCCGCCCTTGCCGTCGCGGCGCTGGCGGCTTGCCAGCAGCGTACCACCCCGGCGGTCATGGAACCCTCGCCCGTCATCCCGGCCCCAATGGCCCTGCCCACCGGCAGTGGCTGCGGTCCCGAGATCGCGCGCACCAAGGCGATCGTCGACAGCGACGTGGCCACCGGCAACCTCAACAAGCCCGTGGGCGACCGCTTCAACGCCGACCTTTCGCAGGCCGCGGCCGAATGCTCGGCCGGTAAGTCGGGCGAAGCCCTGCACCTCCTGGCCGCCGCCAAGAGCCGGTACGGCTACCGCTGAGCAGGCAGCGGCAGGTTCCCCGGCCGCCCCTGGTCCCTATGAGCGTAGGGAAGCAAACCGGTCGGTGCCACGACGCCCGAGGTCGCGCTGCCTCGGGTCACGTCGCTTCGCTCACGACGACGCGGACCGAACCGTTCGGCCGGACTCGGTCTTAGATCACGAACAGCAGGTTCAGCCCGGCCCGCCGGAACCCTTCCTCGGCGATCTTCAGATCGAGCCCGTAGGACGCGATGTCGTCCGCCACCGGGTCGAGCCGCGGGGCTCGATGCTGATGCAGATGCTTGATGTAGCTGTGGCAAGTCGTGCAGGTCTCGACCTGGACATCCTTCGAGACCTCGTCGAGCCCGTAATAATTGATGTTCTCGCCGTCGCCGCAGGCGGTGCAGCGGATCCGGACGTGGTTCCAGTAGGTGCCGCAGAGCGAGCAGCTGAGATACCGGGCCTTGTCGGCCGGGGTCCAGGCGACGACGACGCTCGCCACCGGCGCGCCGCCGCAGCACGGGCAGACGCCGTCCGCAACCGGCTTCAGGATCTTGGGATCGAGGGCGGCCGCCTGCTCGGCGAGGCGGACCTGCAGCGCCGCGGAGACCAACACGCATTCCGCGATCCGATCGACCGGCAGCGCACCCTCGAAGACCTGCAGCACCAGATCGAGGCGATCCTCCCGGGATGCGGCGCGCAGGCTCTCCCGGGCCGCGGCGGAAGCCTCGGGCGCGGTCGTGAGATCCAGGGCGTCGAGCAGCGCCAGCAGGCACGCGTCGAGGCCCGGATCGGCCTCCAGTCCGTGCCGCGACAGCGGCGGCATCCCGTGCTCGCTGCGCAGCGCCAGATCGGCGCCGTCCGGCGGCGGCGGGAGCGCCACCTTGGCCTGGATCGCCGCCTGGGCGCGGGCGACTTCTGCCACGAACCGGAGATAGGCCTCCAGCGGGTGCCCGGGGGCGGCCTCGTCCAGGCGCGCCGCACGGTCGGCGAACAGGGTCGTGGGGTCGGGCAGGCGGACGAACGGGACCGAGCCGGAAATCCCGATCTTGTCGGGATCGGGCTTCAGCTCGTTGAAGTCCCGGCGGCGGGGTTTTGGCGCCTCCGTGGGTGTCGGGGTCTTGTCCGCGGATTTCCGCTTGAAGAAATTGGCCACCACTCAGGATCCGCGCTTGTCCACCGAGCCGTGGCGGGCCTTGCCGCCGGCGATCTGCCGGAACCACTTGCGGTGATGCCGGTAGGCCCAGCCGCCCGTGACCGTGCCGCGGACCATCGCCCGGCCAGTGCCGCGCACCCAGATGCCGGCGTAGATGTGGACCACGATGATCGCGATGGCGATCACGGCGGCGAGCGAGTGGGCGAGCAGCGCCCAGCGCTGGGTCTCGATGGAGGTCAATCCGCCGAAATAGGTGTTCCAGATCACCAGCCCGGTGACGAACATCACGCCGATCAGCGCGGTCTGGCCCCAGAACACGCCCTTCTGGCCGGCATTGTACTTGCCGAGTTCGGGCAACCGGTCCTCGCGGTTGGTGACCACGTCGCCGATCTTCATCGACCACGCGACATCGTCCTTGTTTGGGATGTTGAGCTTCCAGAAGCGCACGAACAGGAAGAAGAAGCTCACCGCCAGCGCCACGCCGAACCACGGGTGGATCGCCCGGGTCGCCTGCCCGCCGCCGAACAGGCCGGTCAGCGAGAACAGGTAGGGCGTGAACATCGCCAGCCCCGAGAGGGTCAGTACGGTGAACAAGATCGCGGTGATCCAGTGGTTCACGCGCTGCACCCCCGTATAGCGCGGGACGTACAGCACCTCCGGCGCCGCGGACTTGGCGTGGTGCAGGGGGCGGGACTCGCCGTCCCGGATGTCGGTCTGGATCGTCATCGGCCTTCTCGCGCCTGACGGGGCCGGCTCCACGGGGCGGCGGAGGCGGCTCTGTGCTTCAAGATAGGGCCTCTGAGCCCCGCCGTCTTCAGTCACCCGAGCCCTTCCGTTTTCGAAGGGATCGCGGGTCCCCTCTCCCGTGCGGGAGAGGGACAGGGTGAGGGATGAGAACGATCCGGAGAAGGCGCAACCCGAACCCGCGTCGATAACGGGCTCGATCCTGAACCTTCTCGACCCTCACCCCAACCCTCTCCCGCACGGGAGAGGGGCGCGTTGCGTCTCCCGGGCCGCATCGGCAGCCCGGGATGCCGATCAATGCGGCCGGGCCTCATCGCCGCCGGTCTCCCGGCGCTTGGCCTCGTCGTACTCGACCGCCTCTTCCTCTTCCTCCGGCACGACCTCGTTCGGGCCGGCCGTCACATAGTGGAAGAAGCCCGCAACCGCCGCAAAGCCCATCGCGGCAAGACCGAACACCTTGGCGCCGCCCTTCCAGAAGGCCACCAGCGGCGAGATCTTCGGGTCGTTCGGCAGGCCGGCGTAGAGGCTCGGCTGATCGGCATGGTGCAGCACGTACATGACGTGCGTGCCGCCGACGCCGGCCGGATCGTAGAGGCCGGCCTGCGCGAAGCCGCGCGACTTCAGGTCGACGACCCGGGTCTCGGCCTGCTCGATCATCGCCTGCTTGGTGCCGAACATGATCGAACCGGTCGGGCACGCCTTGGCGCAGGCCGGAGCCTGACCCACCGCCACCCGGTCCGAGCACAGGGTACACTTGTACGCCTTGTGGTCGGTCTGGCTGATGCGCGGGATGTTGAACGGGCAGCCCTTCACGCAGTAGCCGCAGCCGATGCAGTTTTCCTCGATGAAGTCGACGATGCCGTTGGAATACTGCACGATCGCGCCCGGCGACGGGCACGCCTTCAGGCAGCCCGGCTCGGTGCAGTGCATGCAGCCATCCTTGCGGATCAGCCACTCGAGGTTGTTGGTCTCCGGGTTCTCGTACTCGGTGAACCGCATCAGGGTCCACGACTTCGGCGTGAGGTCGTGGGGGTTCTGATAGCTGCCGGTGTTCACGCCGATGTCGTCGCGCAGGTCATTCCACTCCTCGCAGGCCGATTGGCAGGCTTTGCAGCCGATGCACTTCGACACGTCGATGAGCTTGGCGACCTCCACCTGGCGGCGGATCTCCGGCGGCGTCTCCGTGGAGGCGGAGCGCTGGCGGATGTCGAGGGAGCTGTAGTCGGCCATGATTCAGCTCCCCTTACGCGACCGCATCCGACGGGGGCGTGGTCGGCTCGATGTTCACGAGCCAGGCCTTGAACTCCGGCGTCTCGGTGTTGGCATCGCCCACGACCGGCGTCAGCGAGTTTGGATGCCATCCTTTCTTGGTGTGGCCCATGAAGCCCCAGTGCTGCGGGATACCGACGACGTGGACGGGCTTGCCGTCGCAGATCAGCGGCTTGATCCGCTTGGTCACCATGGCCTTGGCCTTGAGCGAGCCACGCTTCGACCAGACGCGGACCCAGCCGCCCCGGGCGATGCCCTTCTCCTTGGCGAGCTCCTCCGAGATCTCCACGAAGGCCTCCGGCTGGAGGATCGCGTTGATCCGGGCGTGCTTGGTCCAGCCGTGGAAATGCTCGGTCAGCCGGTAGCTCGTCGCCGCGTAGGGGAACTCCTCCGCGGTGCCGAGATCGGCCAGGTCGTCCTTGAAGATCCGGGACGCGGGCGCGCCCTTGATCGTTGGGAACGGGATGTTGGCCATCGGGGACTCGAAGGGCTCGTAATGCGTCGGGAACGGTCCGTCGCGCATGAGACCCCGGGTCCACAGGCGGGCGACGCCCTCCTGGTTCAGGATGAACGGCCCGACGCCCTTATCGGGAGCGACGGTGACGCCGTAATCCGGCACGTCGAAGCCGATCCACTGCTTGCCGTTCCACTCGATGAGCTTCTTCTTCTCCGACCACGGACGCCCCTCGGGGTCGCACGAGGCGCGGTTGTAGAGCACGCGCCGGTTGGCCGGCCACGCGAAGGCCCAGTTCGGGGCGATGCCGCGGTCGCCGGGATCGGTGTTGTCCCGGCGGGCCATGGTGTTGCCCTTCTCGGTGTAGCAGCCCGAGTAGATCCAGCACCCACAGGCGGTCGTCCCGTCGTCCTTGAGCTGGGCGAAGCCGTCGACCTGCTTGCCCGCCGGGATGATCGTCCCGTTGAGGTCCGGGGTCGGCGCCACCGTGTAGCCGTTGAGCTCGCGGGCGAGCTCCGATGGCGTCGGCGACTCGGCGATCGCGTAGTCCCACTTCAGGTTGACGATCGCATCCGGGAAGGCACCGCCGTCCTTTTTGTAGGCCGCCTTCACGCGAAGGAAGATCTCCGACATGATCTCGATATCCGAGCGGCACTCGCCCGGCGGCTCCTGCGCCTGCCAGTGCCATTGCAGCCAGCGGCTGGAGTTCGAGAGGGAGCCTTCCTCCTCCACGAACAGGGTGGTCGGTAGCTCGAACACCTCGGTCTGGATCTGGGTCGGATCGACGTCGTTGTACTCGCCGTGGTTCTCCCAGAACCGGGCCGTCTCGGTCTTGAGCGGATCCATCACCACGATGAACTTCATTTTGGAGAAGGCTTCCGTCATCTTGGCGCGGTTCGGGAACGACAGCAGGGGGTTGAAGCCCTGGATGACGTAGCCGGTCATCTTGCCCTGCTTGGCGAGCTCGAACCCACGCAGCACGTCGTAGGTTGGCACGTCGAGCTTGGGCAGGTAGTCGTAGGCCCAGTCGTTGTCCTTGGTGGCGTAATCGCCCCACATCGCTTTCTGGAACGAGACGAAGAACTTGTTGTAGTTCTGCCAATAGCTCGTCTGCCCCGGACGCAGCGGCTTGAACTGCCGCTTCGCGCTGTAGCTCGCGTAGGTCGGCTCCTTCTCCACCGGGATGTTCAGATAGCCCGGGATGAGGTTCGACATCAGCCCGATATCGGTCAGCCCCTGGATGTTGGAGTGACCGCGCAGCGCCTGCATGCCGCCGCCGAGCACTCCGATATTGCCGAGCAGCGTCTGCACGATGCACATCGAGCGGATGTTCTGCGAGCCCTTCGAGTGGTGCGTCCAGCCGAGCGCATAGAGCGAGGCCATCGACTTCTCGGGAGAAGCCGTGGTCGCCATCAGCTCGCAGACCTTCAGGAAGGTCTCCTTGGGCGAGCCGCAGATCCGCTCGACCATCTCGGGCGTGTAGATCGCGATGTGCTTCTTCAGGAGCTGCATCACGCAGCGCGGGTGCTGCATCGTCTCGTCGACCACGGCGTAGCCGTCGGGTCCGATCTCGTAATCCCAGGTGGTCTTGTCGTAGTCGCGCTTGTCCGCGTCGTAGCCCGTGAACAGGCCTTCGCTGAAGTCGTAGCCCTCGCGGACCACGTACCCGGCGTTGGTGTAGGCGGAAACGTAGCGGTGCTGCAGCTTGTCGTTGTCGAGCAAGTACTTGGCCACGCCCGACAGGAAGGCGATGTCGGTCCCCTGCCGGATCGGGCAGTAGAGATCGGCCACCGACGCGGTGCGGGTGAAGCGCGGATCGACGACGATCAGCTTGGCATTGTTATGGGCTTTCGCCTCGACGACCCATTTGAAGCCGCAGGGGTGCGCCTCGGCGGCATTGCCGCCCATCACGGTGATCACGTCCGCGTGCTTGATGTCCATCCAGAGGTTGGTCATCGCACCGCGTCCGAAGGAGGGCGCCAAACTGGCGACCGACGGACCGTGTCAAACCCTGGCCTGGTTATCGAAGACCAAGGCCCCCATGCTGCGGACGGTCTTGTAGGTGAGCCACGCCGTCTCGTTCGTGGTGGCCGATGCCCCGAGGAAGCCCATCGTGGTCCAGCGGTTGACCGTGAGGTCCCCGTTCTTGGCCACGAAGTTCTTGTCCCGGTCCTCCTTCAGGAGGGCCGCGATCCGGTCGAGGGCGAAATCCCACGAGACCCGCTTGAACTCCGACGTGCCCGGGGCACGGTGCAGCGGGTACTTGGTGCGGGTCTCGGCATGCACGAAGTCGAGCAGCGCCGAACCCTTCGGGCAGAGCGTGCCGCGGTTGACCGGATGATCCGGGTCACCCTCGATATGCATCACCGAGGAGCGTGCGTTCTTCGACCGGTCGCCCAGGCTGTACAGGATGACGCCGCAGGCCACCGAGCAGTACGGGCAGGTGTTGCGGGTCTCGCGCATCTGCGCGAGCTTGAAGGGCCGCACTGCGGCGGCCATGGCGGGCTCGAGTCCGCCGAATCCGAGTGCGCCCAGCGAACCGCCCGCGAGACCGGCGCCGGCCCCCTTGAGCAGGCCACGCCTTGAGACCTGGACCGTCATCTCCGCTCCATAAAGCGACTTGGTATAATTCCAGGGTGTCCCAAAAAAGCGTGCACGAGGCAAGTGCGGTTGCGTGACACAGACGTGACACGGCTCGAGTTGTGTTGCGGGCGACGCAGTACGTCCGCCTGAGCCGTTATCATCCTCTTAGGAAATGCGCTTTTTTACTTGCTCGGAACAGAGGGATTCGTGCCCGACGGGCTCGCCGTCCGGTGCTCGAGGGGCGCTTGCGGCTCCGTGGCCGCGGTGCCGCCGGGATCCGCCTTGGGGACCGGGCGGTCGGCGTTTTCCTTGATCGACTGGCCGCCGGGATTCGGCGCGTCTTTGGCGGCGGATTCCTCCCGGGGAACGGGGGCTTGGCTCCAGCCGTCCTGAGCGCTCCGGGACTTGTCGCCCATGGCGTCCACGCCCTTGATCTCACCGGGCTTCGTTTGGGCAAGACAGGGAGATCCGGCGAGGGCCGCGCCGAGGAACACCAACGTCGTCAGGGAGATCGGACGGGACACGAGGAGGCTCCGGGCAGCTTGGTTGTCTCAACGGCGGGGAACGTATCCCCCGGGGCGCCAGTTCCGGCCTGCGACAGCGCCGGCACAATCGCCGCGCCCACCCAGGGCGGGCCTGTCCAAGACGACAGGCAGTGACGGGTCCTTAACCAAGCTTTGCCAGTCTGTTGCAGAGCCACCGTGGGGATGTCCGATCATGTCGAAGCCGCATCCCGAGCGTCCGGCTCCGGTGGAGGCCACGGCCGACGTGCCGCCCCTGGCCCCTGGAATCCGCCGCCATCTCGGCCGGACTCTGCGTTCGCAATACGCGGATTCGCTGGCGGCGCCGGTGAGTGAGCGCCTGGAAGCGCTCATCGCGCAACTCGTGAAGCCGAAGGACTGACCGAGACGCGACCGATCGCGGTCCGCTTCCTGTCGGCTGGGCGTCGCAGCAGCATCCCGCATCACGACAGGATCCCGCAATTCGATGTGCGCCAAAGCACATCAGATCGTTCTTTCTGCGAAACTGCCGGAGACGCTTTGATTCTTCCCCGCATCCTGCGAGCGGGAGAAGATCCATGCGTTCCGCCCCCGTAGCGTGCTGCGGATGCTTGCCTTCTCGCCATTTCCGTCGATCTTGCGCTGGCCGACGGGCCCAGCAAGACAATGCTCGTGGCTTGACATCGTTCGATAAAAAGAACGATTTCGTGTGTTCCCGGGGGGTTGTTCCCCTGTGGCGCGATGCGACTGGCCGGGGATCGGACGTGATGAAGAACGTGGTGGGTCGAGGGCACGCCGTCCGGGCGATCGGGCTATCCCTGCTGGCCGGCGCCGGCCTCTGGGCCGGCGTGGTGCAGGCCTCCGCCGAAACGGCACTCCTGAACGTTTCCTACGATCCGACCCGGGAACTCTACCGGGAGATCAACGCCGTCTTCGCCGAGGACTGGAAGGCCAAGACCGGCGAGGCGATCACGGTCCGGGCGTCCCACGGCGGTTCGGGCGCGCAGGCGCGCACGGTGATCGACGGGGTCGACGCCGACGTGGTCACCCTCGGCATCCCGTCCGACATCGACGCCATCGCCAAGCTGACCCACAAGATCCCGGACGATTGGCGCAGCAAGCTGCCCAACACGGCCACGCCCTACACCTCGACGGTGGTGTTCCTGGTTCGCAAGGGCAATCCGAAGGGGGTCAAGGACTGGGCCGACCTCGTGAAGCCCGACGTCAAGGTGATCACCCCGAACCCGAAGACCTCCGCGGGCGGGCGCTGGAACTTCCTGGCGGCCTGGGGCTACGCCTACAATCAGGACAAGGATGCCGCCAAGGCCGATGCCTTCGTGGGTCAGGTCTACAAGAACGTGCCGGTGCTCGACACCGGCGCCCGCGGCTCGACCGTGACCTTCGCGCAGCGCGGTCTCGGCGACGTGCTGCCGACCTGGGAGAACGAGGCCTATCTGGTCCTTCAGGAATTCGGCGCCGACAAGTTCGATATCGTTTCGCCGCCGACCTCGATCTACGCCGAGCCGCCGGTGGCCCTCGTGGCCGCCAATGCCGAGCGTAAGGGCACGACGAAGGCCGCGCAGGCCTATCTCGATTTCCTCTACACCGACCGCGCCCAGGCGATCTTCGCCAAGCACCATTACCGGCCGATCAAGCGGGAGGCGGCGGCACCGGCCGACCTCGCGCAGCTGCCCGAGATCAAGCTGTTCAAGATCGAGGATCTGCAGGGCTCCTGGGACGAGATCCAGAAGCGGAACTTCGACGCCGGCGGCCTGTTCGACCGGTTGAGCCGCGCCGGCCGCTGAGGCTCCAGGATCATGGTCGAGACGCCCCGCCCCCGATGGACCTTCCGTCGACCGAGCGTGATTCCGGGCTTCGGGATCAGCTTCGGCTACACGCTGACCTGTCTCGGCCTGATCGTGCTGCTGCCGCTGGCCGGTCTGGTGGTAAAGGCCTCGGGGCTCGGTCTGTCCGGCATCTGGAATGTCGCCACCGATCCGCGGGTGGCGAGCGCCCTGCGGATCAGCTTCGGCGTCTCGGCAGTCGCGGCGCTGGTGGCCTCCACGTTCGGCTTCCTGGTGGCCTGGGTGCTGACCCGCTATCGGTTCCCGGGGCGTAAGCTCGTCGATGCGGCCGTCGATCTGCCCTTCGCGCTGCCGACCGCGGTGGCCGGCATCGCGCTGGCCTCGCTCTACGCGCCGGACGGGCTGCTCGGCGCACCGTTGGCCCGGCTCGGCATCCAGGCGGCCTACACGCCGGTCGGCATCTTCATCGCCATGGTGTTCATCGGCCTGCCCTTCGCGGTGCGGACCGTGCAGCCGCTGATCGCCGAGATCGACAAGGAGATCGAGGAGGCCTCCGCGACCCTGGGCGCCACGCGGATCATCACCCTCACCAAGGTGGTGCTGCCGCCGCTGATCCCGGCGGTGCTGACCGGCTTCGCCCTGGCCTTCGCCCGGGGGGTCGGCGAGTACGGCTCGATCATCTTCATCGCCGGCAACCTGCCCTACGTGTCGGAGATCGCGCCGTTGCTGATCGTGATCAAGCTCTCCGAGTTCGACTACGGCGGCGCGGCGGCCATCGCGACGATCATGCTCGGGATCTCGTTCCTGACGCTGCTCGCCATCAACCTCATCCAGGCCTGGTCACGGCGGCGGTTCGGCTATGTCTGAGATTTTCTCCCCGATCTCCGTGCCGATGGCCAAGCCGGCCCAGGCCGCCTCCGAGGGGGCCATCACCCGCGGGGTGCTGATTGGCATCGCGGTCACCTTCCTGGCGCTGTTCCTGGTGCTGCCGCTGTTCGCGGTGTTCACCCAGGCCCTCTCGAAGGGCATCGCCGCCTTCCTGGATGCCTTCCGGGAGCCCGACGCCTGGAGCGCGATCCGCCTGACACTCACCGTGGCGGCGATCGCTGTGCCGTTCAACGTGGTGTTAGGGCTGGCGGCCTCCTGGGCGATCGCCAAGTTCGAGTTCCCTGGCAAGGCGCTGCTGATCACCCTGATCGACCTGCCGTTCTCGGTCTCGCCGGTGGTCTCCGGTCTGATCTACGTGCTGCTGTTCGGCTCCCAGGGCCTGTTCGGCACCTGGCTGATCGATCACGGCATCCAGATCCTGTTCGCGCTGCCCGGCATCGTGCTGGCGACGGTGTTCGTGACCTTCCCGTTCGTCGCCCGGGAGCTGATCCCGCTGATGCAGGAGCAGGGCACCGCCGAGGAGGAGGCGGCGCTGACGCTCGGCGCCTCGGGCCTCCACGTGTTCCGCACGGTGACGCTGCCCAATATCCGCTGGGGCCTGCTCTATAGCGTGCTCCTCTGCAATGCCCGGGCGATGGGCGAATTCGGAGCGGTTTCGGTGGTGTCGGGCCACATCCGCGGCCTGACCAACACCATCCCACTCCACGTGGAGATCCTCTACAATGAGTACAACTTCGTCGCCGCATTCGCCGTCGCTTCGCTCCTTGCCGTCCTTGCCCTCATCACCCTCGTCCTCAAATCCGTCCTCGAATGGCGTTTCGCCGGTGAGCTCGCGCACGGCCGGGCACACTGACAGCCCCTCGGATCGCCCCTCCACGGCGATCCGGATCGAGGCCGTCTCGAAGACCTTCGACACGGCTGCGGTGCTGCACGACCTCTCCCTCGACGTGCGGGCGGGGGAGCTGATCGGTCTGCTGGGGCCCTCGGGCTCGGGCAAGACGACGCTGTTGCGGATCATCGCCGGGCTCGACGCGCCGGACCGGGGCCGGATCCTGTTCGGCGACGACGACGCCACCGGCCTCGCCGTGCAGGAGCGGGCGGTGGGCTTCGTGTTCCAGCACTACGCCCTGTTCAAGCACATGAGCGTCGCCGACAACATCGCCTACGGGCTGAACGCGCGGCGGCGCGCCGACCGGCCGGCCAAGGCCGAGATCAAGCGCCGGGTCGGCGACCTCCTCGACCTGATCCGGCTCTCGGGCTTCGGCGATCGCTACCCGTCGCAGCTCTCGGGCGGCCAGCGCCAGCGCGTCGCCCTCGCCCGGGCGCTCGCCGTCGAGCCGCGGGTGCTGCTGCTCGACGAGCCCTTCGGCGCGCTGGACGCCCAAGTCCGAAAGGATCTGCGCCGCTGGCTGCGCGAGATCCATGACCGCACCGGTCAGACCACGATCTTCGTCACCCACGACCAGGATGAGGCGCTGGAACTGTCCGACCGGGTGGCGGTGCTCGATCGCGGCCGCCTGGAGCAGGTCGGCACGCCGGACGAGGTGCAGGAGAACCCGGCCTGCGCCACGGTGATGAAGTTCCTGGGCGATTCCGTCGAGGTCGAGGCGATCGCCGAGGGCGGCCGGGTGCTGGTGCGCGGCCGGGAGACGCCCGTCGTCGCGCCGGCCGGCATTATCGGCCCGGTGAAGCTCTATGTCCGGCCCTGGCAGCTGCAACTCGCCGAGCCCGAATCCGCGCACCTGTCCGGCACGGTGCGCAGCTCGTACCGGACGCAAGGCCGCCAGCGGATCGAGGTGGTGGATACGGAGGGTCGCGTGTTCGCCGTGGAGGATTTCGATGGCGTCCGCCACCCGGCCGGGCACCCGGTCGGCCTGCGGATCAACGGCGGGCACGTGTTCGGGTGAGACTTGCTAGCCTCCGTGCAGCCTCTCAAGCGGACTCGTACATCGAGGCGAACGCTTCGTCCGCTCGGATCTTCGAGGGGTCAAAGATTTTTTTCGCGGAATTGGCGGCCATTTTCGCGAAATCTGCTTAGGCTTTCCCAATGACCGCACCGAGTCGCGTACCTGCCCCCGATGTCCTCGCCGCCATCGGCCAGACACCGCTGATCCGCCTGCGCCGGGCCTCGGAGGAGACCGGCTGCGCCATCTACGGCAAGGCCGAGTTCCTGAATCCCGGCCTGTCGGTGAAGGACCGTGCGGCGCTCTCGATCGTGCAGGACGCCGAGGCGAAGGGCCTGATCCGGCCGGGCGGCACCATCGTGGAGGGCACCGCCGGCAATACCGGCATCGGCCTCGCCCTGGTGGCCTCGGTGCGCAGTTACCGGACGTTGATCGTCATCCCGGTCACCCAGTCCGAGGAGAAGAAGCAGACCCTGCGGCTCGCGGGCGCGCGCCTCGTCGAGGTGCCGGCCGTGCCGTTCGCCAACCCGAACAACTACGTCCACGTGGCCCGGCGGCTTGCCGAAAAACTCGCCGCCACGGAGCCGGCGGGCGCCTTCTTCGCCGACCAGTTCGACAACGTCGCCAACCGGCAGGCGCATGTGGACGGCACCGGCCCCGAGATCTGGGCGCAGACCGGCGGCCGGGTCGACGGCTTCGTCTGCGCGGCCGGGACCGGCGGCACGCTGGCCGGCACCGCCGAGGCCCTGCGCGCCCGCAATCCGCAGGTCAAGATCGCGCTCTCGGACCCGGAGGGCTCGGCGCTCTACGCGCACTACACGACCGGCACCCTGAAGGCCGAGGGCTCCTCGATCACCGAGGGGATCGGCCAGGGGCGGATCACCAGGAACCTCGACGGCTTCACCCCGGATCACGCCTTCCGCATCCCGGACCGCGAGGCCCTCGACATCGTGTTCGGGCTGATGCGGGAGGAGGGGCTGTCGCTCGGCGGCTCGTCGGGGATCAACGTCGCCGGGGCGATCCGGCTGGCCCGGGAACTCGGGCCCGGCCACACCATCGTGACGATCCTGTGCGACGGGGCGGCGCGCTACGCCTCGAAGCTGTTCAACCCGGCCTTCCTCACCGCGCGCAACCTGCCCGTGCCGGGCTGGCTCGGCGCCCCGCAGGATCCGCTGCCGGACTGGCACGCCTGAGGCCTAAGGCCTCATCCGTATTTTTCTCACAAAAGCTGGGGCGGCGATTGAACGGAACGGATTGTCGCAGCGTTTGAACGGTCACGCTCGCACCAGCGCGACCGTTCGGAGTTCTCGCCAGATGTCCCTTGTTACCATCCTCCTTATCATCCTGATCATCCTGGCCTTCGGCGGCGGCGGCTTCCTCGGCGGCGGCGCCTATCGCGGTCCGGGCTTCGGCCTCGGCGGCATCCTGCTGATCGTGCTGATCGTCCTGCTGGTCACCGGCCGGCTCTAAGCCACGGCGTCGTTCCCGGCCGCCTCGTGGCCGGGAACGACCTCAGATCCCGGTTTCGAAAGCTCGAGACCTTTTGCGGGTCCTGGGCAGAGCCCAAGTCGCTCTCTCGAGCCCTGCTCTGAGCACCCGCGGCACCTAAGCAGATTTACGTTGGCAAGCCAACGCTTCATCCGCTTAGCTCTTTGTTATGTTACAGGTTTTTGTCGCAAAACCGGTGGCCACTTTTGCGAAACCTGCTTAGCGGCAGGCGATCCCCACCACCGCCTGCGCGAACGCCCCCGGCCCACCGTCCGGGGGCGTCTTCGCGTCGGCGATGCCCTGGCCCGCGAGGAAGGCGGTGATCGCCCCGCCCGGTACCAGCGGCAGGCGCGTGGGAGGCACGATCCCGGCAACCCGGCGTGGCGCCGCCGGATAACGGGCGATGAGCCCGACGAGCCGTCCGGACCGGTCGAGCACAGGCGCACCGGCCGAGCCCGGCTGAAGGGCCGCGACGACATCGCCCGCGACGGCGCTTCCGGGGGCGGCCACGAGTCCGTCCGAGCTCGGCGCGAGGGCGATCAGGTTATCCTCCGCGCCGACCGGCTCCGTCCGTCCTGCGGGTCGGATTGGCGCGGGGGCCCCGGGCGCATCGAGAAGCGCGAGGCCGGAGGGATCGGCGGCGAGCTTGCGGGCCGGCGCCGCGCCGATGCGGGGCGCCGCGCAGCCCTCCAGCACCGCGGAGGCCGTGAGCACCCGGCCCGGCGCCACCGTGAGACCGGCGCCCGCGACGGCAAGATCCTGCGCCACGACCGCGCTGGTCTCGGGGCGGGCCGGGGCCGATGGGATCGCGGCGACCGGGGCCGGTGCGGCGGCTTTCGGGAACGGCACGAACGCATTTGCCACCGCGATCACCAAACGATCGACCTCCGGCGCCAGGGCTTTGTCGTAGCCGAACAGGAAGCCGCGCACGCCCGCCGGCCCGGCGGCGTAGCGGATGTAGGACAGGCCGGCCCCGGTCTCGGCGGTCACCACCACGACGTCGGGCCGCTTCAGCCTGTAGGTCACCTTGCGGTTCGGCAGCGGCGTGGTCGCCTTCTCGAACAGGGTGTCGAGGGTCTCGGTCTCCAGCGGGTAGGCGCGGGTCTCCAGAGTGACGCGCCCGTCCGGGCTCTGCCAGCGGGTGCCGGAGGCCAGGGCGGTGCGCTTCGATAGCAGGCGCTCCGGCACCCCCATCACCGCAGAGCTGCCGGGATCCGGGGCGATCCGGAAGCGCGCCGCGGTCCGGGCCGCCGCCCCCGCTCCCAGCAGGGCCGCCCGGCCGCGCGGATCCAGGGGATCAACGCCATGGGTGCGGGCGCGATAGGCGTTGAGCGCCTCGAAGGTCCGGCGCCCGAACGTGCCCGACACCACGGCGTTGAAGTCGCCGGTCCAGACGAGGGCGTCCTGGATCGCCTTCCGTTCCGGCTCGGGCAGCGCCTCGAACGCGGCCTTCGCGCCCTCGAAGGCGGGATCGGCCGGCGCCGCAGCCGCGGGCGCCGCGCGGGACGGTCGCGGCTGATCCTGCGCGGCGGCGGGTCCGGCGGCGAGCAGAAGTGCCAGCAGAGCCGCAGCTTGCCGGCGGTCTGCCCCCGGCAAACGACCCCACCACGACGTACCCGAGGCCATGACCGCCCTCCCCGATCGGAATCACCCGGATCCTGGCAGAGGCGTCCGGGGCGGACCAGATCGAATCCTTGGGTTACGGCACCAGACCGCGGTGCGCCCGCCGCCGGGATGCGCTACAGGCGGATGTCCGGCCCGCGGCGGCATCCGGACAGCCCGATCGGCCCTCCGGCCACGCGATGCCGCCACGGTTCGACGCGGAGCCCGGCATGACCGATGCGAGCAACACCTTCAAGAAGGCGCCCAAGCGCAAGCCCGCCAAGGGCAAGAGCGTCAGCGTCTCCCCCGAAATGCGGCAGGCCTATGCCGACCTGATCCGCGAGCGCGCGGAGAAGCAGGAGGTCTACGGCCGCCACCTGCCGCAGGACGAATCACGGCGGCGCTGAGCGCTGCAAATCCGGGACTTGGAGCCGGTTCGACCTGGAACCCGGGTTTCCAAAGGGCATGCCCTTTGGCGGGTTCTTGGGGCAGAGCCCTGAGATCTTGACCAGGGCTCTGCCCTGGACCCGCGAAAGGTCTCGACCTTTCGGAACCGGGACTTGAGCCCGGCGCGGGATGCGGGCCCCGACCCTATCCGAAGCCGTAGAGCCGGCGCGGATTGTCGACGAAGACCTGTTTGCGCCGGCCCTCGTCCGGCACCCAATCGGCCATCAGGTCGAGGAGCGTCGTGGTCCGCGGCGGCCCATCCCAGGCCGCGACGTGCGGCCAGTCCGAGCCCCAGAGGCAGCGTTCCGGGGCGGCCTCATTGAGGGCGCGGGCGAAGGGGATCGTGTCGGCGTAGGGCGGCCCGGTGACGGAATCGCGGAAGGCGCCCGAGAGCTTCACCCAGTTGCCGTCGGCGACGAGGCTAAGCAGCGCCTGGAAGCCCGGATGATCCACGCCGGCCGAGGTCGGCATGTGCCCCATATGGTCGAAGACCAGCGGCACCGGTAGCCGCGACAGGCGACCGGCGATCGGCGGCAGATCCCGGGCATCGAGCAGGAACTGGAGATGCCAGCCCATCTCCCGGGCAAGCGCCCCGTAGGACTCGACCGCGTCGAGCCCGACCCCGCCGCCGAACAGCACGTTCAGCCGCAGGCCGACCACGCCGGCTTCCTTCAGGGCGGCGAGGTCCGCGTCGGGCAGTCCGAGCGGGATCACCGCGATGCCGCGCAGCCGCCGCCGGTTGGCGCGCAGCGTCTCGACCATCAGCCGGTTGTCGGTGCCGTGGACGCTGACCTGAACCAGCACGCCGTTGGCCATGCCGGTCCCATCGAGCATCGCGAGATAGGCCTCTGCCGGGGCCGCCGGAGGCGTGTAGCTGCGGTCGGGCACCAGCGGATAGGCGGGTGGCAGGCCGATGACGTGGGCGTGGGTGTCGACCGCGCCCGCCGGCACGGCGTAGCGGGTCGGTCCGCCCGGATGCGGGTCCGGGGCGGGGCAGTCTCGGATCTCGGGCATGATCAGATATCCGCGTGCAGGACCTTGCCGCGCGTCTCGGGCAGCGCGAAGGCCGCCACGAAGAACACCCCGTAGGCGACCGCCGCGAAGATCGCGATCGCCGAGGCGAGGCCGACGCGCTCGGAGATGTAACCCACGAGCGCCGGGAACAGGGCGCCGATGCCCCGGCCGAAATTGTAGCAGAACCCCTGCCCCGAGCCGCGCAGGCGGGTTGGGTACAGTTCCGTCAGGAAGGCGCCCATGCCGGAGAAATAGCCCGAGGCGAAGAAGCCGAGCGGGAAGCCCAGCACCCAGAGCACGCCGTTCGAGAGCGGGATCTGTGTGTAGGCCACCACCACCGCGATGGCGCCGAGCGAGAAGATCAGGAACAGCGGCCGCCGGCCCAGGCGGTCGGCGAGCCACGCGCCGACGAGATAGCCGGCGAACGAGCCGATGATCAGCGCCGAGAGGTAGCCGGTGGAGGAGACGATCGACAGGTGGCGCTCGGTGGTGAGGAAGCGCGGCACCCAGGTGGTGATCGCGTAATAGCCGCCCTGACAGCCCGCCGCCGCCATCGAGGCAAGCAGCGTCGTCTTCAGGATCGGGCCGGAAAAGATCTCCCAGATCTGCGGCCGGTCGCCGGCCGCTGCGGCCCTGGCCCGGGTCTCGGCGGCGACCTTCGGCTCCTCGACATAGCGGCGCAGGTAGAAGATCAGCAGAGCCGGCAGGGCGCCGACCGCGAACATCCAGCGCCACGCGGTCTCGGGCGGCAAGAGCGAGAACAGCACCGCCTGCGACAGCACCGCGAGCCCCCAGCCGATCGCCCAGCCCGACTGCACCGAGCCCACCGCCCGGCCGCGATACTCGGCCCGGATCGTCTCGCCGATCAGCACGGCGCCGGCCGCCCACTCGCCGCCGAAGCCGAGGCCGAGGATCGCCCGGGCGACGAGCAACTGCTCGAAACTCTGCACGAAGGCGCAGAGCAGCGAGAAGACCGAGAACCACAGGATCGTGATCTGGAGGGTGAGCACCCGGCCGATCCGGTCGGCGACGAATCCCGCGAGCCAGCCGCCGAGCGCCGAAGCCAGCAGCGTCACCGTGGCGGCCAGCCCGGCCGTGCCGGAATCCACGTGCCACAGGCTCATGATCGTCCCGATCACCAGCGGGTAGATCATGAAATCCATGCCGTCGAGACACCAGCCGGCGGCGCACGCCCAGAAGGTGTGCCGCTCCGGCGGCGTCATCGAGCGGTAAAAAGCGGTGAGGCTGGCGTCGCGGATCTCGACCGCCTCGACGCGTCCATCGCCCTGCCCGGTGGCCGTACTCATGCACCCTCCCCTGCCGTCCGATACCAGTATCGGCGTGCCAGGCGGCGCTGTCCAACGCCGCGGAGGGGCAGGCAAGGAAAAGGCCGCCCGAAGGCGGCCTCTCCTGACATTCGCACTGTCGCCATGCGGCTCAGTAGCAGCGCTCGACCAGCACCCGGCGGTAGCCGTAGGGGGTCCAGCGCACCCGCGGGACCGTGTAGCAGCCGCCGCCGTAGCCGTAGTCGCCGCCATAGCCGTAGCCGACCGGGGCGTAGCCGCCGCCGTAGCCGTAACCCGGGTAGCCGTAGCCACCGTAACCGCCGTAGAGGCCGCCGGCCGCCAGGCCGAGGCCGACGCCGAGACCCAGGCCGCCAAGGCCGTAGCCGTAGCCGCCGCGATAGCCATAGCCACGACCATAGAAGCCACGGCCGTAGCCGCCGCCGTAGCCGCCGCGATAGCCGAACCCGCCGCCACGGAATCCGGCGCCCCGGAAGCCGCCGCCGAACCCACCGCCGCGGAAGCCGCCGAAGCCACCCCCGTGGAAGCCGCCGCCGAACCCGCCGCCATGGAACCCGCCGCCGCCGAAGCCGCGCGCATCTGCGCTGGCAGGTGCGAACGCCAGAGCGCCCGCCGCCAGCAGGGTTGAGCAGAGCACTGCACCCTTCATCATGTCATCTCCGTCGAAAACCGCCCTCTAGCCGTAGAAACGTCGGACTGTACGAAACGGTTCAGGTGAGGACCGCGACGTGCCGCCGCTGTTCGGTCGGCACGGCGCCGCCGGGTCGGCAAGCCCCGGGACGGCTTCGGACTCGAAAATCGCCGCTTTCAGGGGCGACAGCCGCCGCCATCGCTTCTCCGAGCAGCATGGAACGCGTCATGACGCTACGCCCGGCTCACGCCCTGTTGATCGCGCTCGTCGCGCTGACCCTGCCGCCGCGCGCCCTGGCCGCGCCCGCGGCCTCCGAGCCCTGCCGGGCGGTGGAGACCCAGGGCGAGACCTTCACGGTCTGCACGATCGACCTGCGGCGGCAGCGGCTGAGGCTGTTCTGGATGCAGGCGGACGGGCGGCCCTACGGATCGCTCGGCACCCTCGCCGAGGCGCAGGGGCGGCACCTCGACTTCGCGATGAATGCCGGCATGTACGACAAGGATCAGGCGCCGGTGGGCCTCTACGTCGAGGGCGGGCGCGAGATGAAGCACGTCTCCACCGCGGACGGGCCCGGCAACTTCCACCTCAAGCCGAACGGCGTGTTCTGGGTGAAGGGCGAGCGGGCGGGGGTGCTCGATACGCCCCATTACCTCCGGGCGAAGATCCGCCCGGACTATGCGACGCAATCCGGGCCCATGCTGGTGATCGACGGCCAGATCCACCCAAAAATCTCCGCCGACGGGCCGAGCCAGAAGATCCGCAACGGCGTCGGCGTGGCCGAGGACGGGCACGTGGCGATCTTCGCGATCTCCGAGCGCCCGGTGACCTTCGGAGCCTTCGCGCGGCTGTTCAAGGACGACCTCGGCTGCCGCAACGCCCTGTTCCTCGACGGCTCGGTGTCGAGCCTCCACGCGCCCAATCTCGGCCGCACCGACATCAGCCGGCCGCTCGGGCCGCTGATCGGGGCGGCGCCGCGGTAGAGCCGTGCCCGATCGCATTGCAATCGAACGCGGCTCGGAGCCTTCGTTTCGGCGCGCGCTCCTGCGCCGAACCGATGTCCAGGTCGGCGGAGGGCGCTCGAGGACCTGATCCGATCGTCTCGGCGCGTGTTCAGCCGACGGCGCGGGCCGCCTCACGGACCTGACGCGTCGCGGCATCGACCTGCTCGCTCGCCCGCGCGATGGCTTCCATACCGTCCGCGATCGTCGCCACCCCGTGCGCCGCCGTGTGCATGCTGCCCGACATCTCCCGGGTCACGGCGGACTGCTCCTCGACCGCCGCGGCGATCGCGGCCGAGATCTCATCCAGGGCCCGGATCGTGCTCTGGATCGTATCAATCGCCCTCACCGCCTCGCGCGTGGCCGCCTGCGTGGCCGTGATCTGGCTCCGGATCTGGTCGGTGGCCTTCGCGGTCTGCTCGGCCAGCGCCTTCACCTCGGAGGCCACGACCGCGAAGCCCTTGCCCGCCGCGCCGGCACGGGCGGCCTCGATCGTGGCATTGAGGGCCAGGAGGTTGGTCTGCGAGGCGATCCCCTGGATCATCGTCACGACCGCGCCGATCTGCGCCGCCTGCCCACTCAAGCCCTCGACGATGCCGCCTGTGTGCTGCGCCTGCAAGACCGCCTCGCCGGCCATGCGTGCCGCGTGGCTGACCTGCTGACTGATCTCGCCGACCGAGGCCGACAACTCCTCCGCGCCTGAGGCGACGCTCTGGATATCGTTGGAGACCTGCCCGACCGTGCCGACCGCCTCGGCCGTCTGCCGCGTCACACGCTCGACCGCCGTGCCGATCGCATCCAGATCGGTGCTGATCGTCTGCTGGACCGCGACGCGGCGCTGGCGCTCGCGCACCTGCGCGGTGATATCGGTCGCGAACTTCACGACCTTGACGACTCGCCCGCCCGCGTCCGTGATCGGGTTGTAGGTCGCCTGGATGAACACCGTGCGTCCGCCCTTGGCGAGCCGCTGGAACTCTGCCGACTTGAATTTCCCCTGTGCCAGGGACGCCCAGAAACGCTGGTAGCCTTCGCTCGACCGTTCCGCCGCGTCCACGAACAGGCTGTGGTGGCGCCCCTTCACCTCATCGAACGAATAACCCATCGCCGCGAGGAAATTGGGGTTGGCATCGAGGATGGTGCCCTCCGGCGTGAACGAGATCACCGCCTGCGAGCGGTGCAGGGCCGAGATCTGTCCGTCCAGGTCGAGGCTGTGGGCCTTTTGCGTGGTGATGTCGGTTGCGATCTTGACGATCTTCGACACGCGCCCAGACCGGTTTCGAACGGGGTTGTAGCTCGCCTGGATCCAGATCTCCCGGCCGCCTTTGGCAATGCGCTTGAATTCGGCGGCGCGATAAGTCCCGCATCGCAGGGCATCCCAGAAGGCGCGGTATACTGTGCTGTCTCGGTGAGCCGGTTCCACGAACAGGCTGTGATTTTGACCTTGGATTTCCGCCAGCGTGTAGCTCACTGCGGACAGGAAATTGCGGTTTGCGGTGAGGATCGTTCCGTCTGGCCGAAACTCTATGATCGCTTGCGACAGTCCGATCGCATCCAGGGTTGCATGCGCCGTTTGGTCGCGCAGTCCGATCATGGCGTGTCTTTCGTTTCGGCCCTCTTTCTTCGACACTCAGCCAGAATGCATAATAATCTGCTCAATCCGCGGCATCAAAAATCGGTGACAAAGCTTCCGTCGATCAAAAATACATAAAGATGTATGCTACTTTACTGATGCAACTCCTGATACGTGGATTCCCGGGACGGGTCGCCGCCCATACGGGGTGCCGTCGTCTCGTCGGATCGCTGTCCGGAGGTAATGACGATCGTCAGCGCGTCTGTCCCGGGTCGACATAGCCCCCGCGTAGGGTCGAGCGCACTGGGTTTCACTGTGGATGCGCTCGCCGGACGGTGAGCCGATCCGGCGAGACCCGCGCGTCGACTCACCACGCGGGCGTCGCGTCACCGCTGGCCGAACGCCGTGTCCGTGAACAGATCCTTGTATTCCCGCGGCTGCGAGCGCCAGTACTGCTTGGGGGCCCGAACCCGGGCGCCCAGCTCGGCCGCCGCGTGCCAGGGCCAGCGCGGATCGTAGAGCATCGCCCGGGCGAGCGAGATCGCGTCCGCCCGTCCCTCCTGCACGATCGTCTCGGCCTGTTGGGCTTCGGTGATCAGCCCGACCGCGATGGTGGTCAGCCCGGTCTCGGCCTTGATCCGCTCGGCATAGGGCACCTGATAGCCCGGCCCGAGCTTGATCGCCTGTTTGGGCGAGACGCCCCCCGTGGAGACGTGGAGCGCCGGTGAGCCCGCACGCTTAAGGGCCTTGGCCAGCTCCACGGTCTCGTCGATGTCCCAGCCATCCTCGACCCAGTCGGTGGCCGAGACGCGCAGCCAGACAGGGCTCCCCGCGGGGACGACGTCGCGCACCGCGTCGTAGATCTCCAGCGGGAAGCGCATCCGGTTTTCCAGGCTGCCGCCGTACTGGTCGGTGCGCTTGTTGGCGATCGGCGACAGGAACTGGTGCAGCAGGTAGCCGTGGGCGCCGTGCAACTCCACGGCCTCGATGCCCAGCCGTACGGCGCGCTTGGCGGTGGCCACGAACTGGTCGCGGACCCGCTTCATGTCGGTGGCGTCCAGGGCATGGGGCGGCACCTCGCCCTCCCCGTGCGCCACCGCCGAGGGCGCCTCGGTGCGCCAGCCATAGGCCTGTTCCGGCGGGATCTGCTGGCCGCCGTTCCAGGGGGCCGCGCTCGACGCCTTCCGGCCCGCATGGGCGATCTGGATGCAGACCGGGATCGGCGCATATTCGCGGATCGCATCGAGCACGCGCCCGAGCGCGCGCTCGCAACCGTCGCTGTAAAGGCCGAGATCCCAGGCGGTGATCCGCGCCTCCGGCGAGACCGCGGTGGCCTCCAGGGTCAGCAGGCCGGCCCCCGACATGGCGAGCTGCCCCAGATGCATCATGTGCCAGTCGGTGGCTTCGCCATCCCGGGCCGAATACTGGCACATCGGCGCGATCAGAATGCGGTTCTCGAGCGTGAGCGCATCGAGCGTCAGCGGTTCGAACAGGCGAGCGGTCATCGGCAGCTCCTGGTGGAGCGGTTACTCTGGCGCAGGATCGGCTCGGGAGCCAGTGCGGTGCGACACAACACATCTGTGGACGGGCGTCGGTGGAACTTGCCGAGTGAGCCAACCGTTTTTTGGCTTGTCGCCACACGGCGGCCACCAACGCGAACCGCCTGAGGCACGGTACACGACTCACAAGGCTGGGAGGCGTTTTGGGCATCGATTGGCCCAGAGGGTCGCTGCGCTTTGAGGGGCATTGAGGAGATCGCCGCGTAGGGCATCGAGGCCGGTGCGGAACCAGGATTTCCCGCGCCGCCCA
>NZ_JAKSYH010000069.1 GCF_022829295.1 Methylobacterium sp. J-088 | reverse complement strand
GCTGGCCACCCTCGTGGTCAACAAGCTGCGCGGCGGCCTGAAGGTCGCGGCCGTCAAGGCGCCGGGCTTCGGTGACCGCCGCAAGGCGATGCTCGAGGACATCGCGATCCTGACCAAGGGCCAGATGATCGCCGAGGATCTTGGCATCAAGCTCGAGAACGTGACGCTCGATATGCTCGGCCGCGCCAAGCGCGTGCGGATCGAGAAGGAGAACACCACGATCATCGACGGCGCCGGCGAGAAGTCCGACATCGAGGGCCGCATCAGCCAGATCAAGGCGCAGGTCGAGGAGACCACCTCGGACTACGACCGTGAGAAGCTGCAGGAGCGTCTGGCCAAGCTCGCGGGCGGCGTCGCGGTGATCCGCGTCGGCGGTTCGACGGAGGTCGAGGTCAAGGAGAAGAAGGACCGGGTCGACGACGCGCTGCACGCCACCCGCGCGGCGGTCGAGGAAGGCATCGTCCCGGGCGGCGGCACGGCGCTCCTGCGTGCCAAGGCGGCCGTCCAGGGCCTCTCGAGCGACAACCCGGACGTCCAGGCCGGCATCAAGATCGTCCTCAAGGCTCTCGAGGCCCCGATCCGTCAGATCGCCTCGAACTCGGGCGTCGAGGGCTCGATCGTGGTCGGCAAGATCCTGGCCAATTCCTCTCCGACCTACGGCTTCAACGCCCAGACCGAAGAGTATGTCGACATGCTCCAGGCCGGCATCGTCGATCCGGCCAAGGTGGTGCGCGCCGCGCTCCAGGGCGCAGCTTCGGTCGCCGGCCTTCTCGTGACCACCGAGGCGATGATCTCCGAGGCCCCGCGCAAGGATGCTCCGGCCATGCCTGCGGGCGGCGGCATGGGTGGTATGGGCGGCATGGACTTCTAACCGACCAGGGCTCTCGCGGCGCTGTCTTGCGAGCCGAAGCCGGCTTGTGGGACAGCGCCGCGGGGCAACGCTCTGCGCGGTCGTTTCCCGTGCGGGGATGGGTCGCTCACGCAGCACCCGCTTGTGCCTTGGGCTGCCGACAGCGCACGCATCCATCTAAGTGCTACACTACGAGTCAGCGCCTCCTCAACGTCGCCGCCGACGACGCCAAGATATTGCGGTTGGCCGCGCAGCACGGGCGCTTGGCCGGCAATGAAGAGGCGTAGGTCGGCGGGCGTGCACGGCACGAAGTCGGCCGCGGATCGGGACAGCTGGCCAGCGTCAGGCCGCCCGCTCGCAGACGGGAGAGTACGGCGTCGCTCATTGGCGTCCATCCTCCGTGACCGCTGGGGCCAGGCCCGCAGCTGGAGCGACCGCTCCGCCCAGAAGGCAGCCGATCGCCCCCGAAGCCGAGGCGCACCGTGATCTCGGGGAGACGACCCATCGCCCGCCCCTGGTAGACGCGGATTGGACGGTCGTCGGCGGCAATGGCGCGATCGCGAAGCGGGCCGACGACGAGCGCGGCGGCGGCGATGCCGGTGGCCGCGTCCCTTGGATAGCCGGACGCGCGCGGGAACTGCCGCGCCTCGAAACGGCGCGCCGCGCCGGCCACGACAGCGTAGGGGTACAGACCGGTCGAGCCGATCCGGCGGCAGGCGGCCTCGACGGCCACGGGGTCCGCAACGAGCGCCTGCAGCCTGTCAGGGTCGCGCATCGGCACGAGGCTCTTCACACGTGCGGTAACGGCGTAGTGCAGCGGCAGGTCCGCACGGTTCTCGCGGCCCACGCCGAGCGCCGAAAGCACGTCATTGGGCTGCTCAGAGGACAGCGGCACTGCACAGAACCGTACCGCTGTTCGAGGCCTGCTCACGCGGCGATCGGGTGGTTCGGTCCCGTGTCGACGACCTGGACATTCCAGCGTTCGGTACACGCTCAGGCGAGACGCCCTCGGACGATAAAAGCTTGGCCGGTGGCGCCCGAAACCTTCCGCGCAGAGGCCGCGGAGCCAAACGTCGCCGCGACGCCGTCTGAAAAGCCGAACCGCATCGGTCGGCCGCGGAAGGCAGGCGATGCTGGAAACGCGTAGCTGCAAACGGGTCCGGATCTTTTCGGCTCCGCCCCGTCTTCTCCAACTATCGCAGCAGTTGAGCGCCCTCACGCTCCTGCCGGCGAGCGCGCCGGTTGCCGTGTCCTCCCCGTTCACGTGTAGCCGGCGCGTCCTACACAGTGACAGTGCGCCCTTTGGATCGGCGCACATCCTCCCGAAGACAGCAGGTGCTACAGCG
>NZ_JAKSYH010000056.1 GCF_022829295.1 Methylobacterium sp. J-088 | reverse complement strand
CAAAACCAGGCCACCACCGATCCCCACGATCCCGAGACGGGCGAGATCCTACCGGCTTGAGCCTCATGGTCGGCGATAAACGATGAAGGGGCCCGATCGCGCCCCTTCATCGTCCAAGCTGCGGCCGCCATTGGCCTGGCTTTACTCCGCCACAGCGGCCTGGAATTGGTCCGCCCTTTCCACATCAAAGAGCGCGCAGATGGCTGCCGGCTCGAAGGTGACGGGTGCGAGCTTCGCAATCCGGTCCGTCGGCGCGTGGGGCGAAAAGTTGAACCCCGCCCCGCACCCGTGACCTGTGACAGTGACCGTCACGTTGAGCACGTTGATCCGCACCGCGGCCGCGTCCCA
>NZ_JAKSYH010000053.1 GCF_022829295.1 Methylobacterium sp. J-088 | reverse complement strand
CGAACGGCCCAACGGCCGGTCCCGCCATGCTCGACGAGCTGAACTCCACGCACCAGCGCTGAGCCTTCCCTGCGGGGCCGTGCGTACCGCCGCGGCCGGATCCCGCCGAGCCTGCCGATCACAGCCCGAGGCCGGACGCATGGGCGATGTCCTGACATTCACCCCGCGGCCAGAGCCGATCACTGGTAACATTGCCAGTGAGCCGCTGACTGGCCCTGCACGCCGGGCCAGCCTGGAGGAGGCGGCTCAGATCGCGCTGGACGCCGCGGACCGCATCATCGCTGTGCTGGACCACTTGGACGGCGACGCGGACCTGGAGGGCGGTGGGGACGCGGAGCCGTCCCT
>NZ_JAKSYH010000051.1 GCF_022829295.1 Methylobacterium sp. J-088 | reverse complement strand
TAGGGCCCAGCCGCCAGGTCCCGCAAGTAGAGGTCGATGGCTGCTACGACCTCCTGGCTCGTGATGATGCCCGCCTTGCGCAGGTCCGCGAGAGTCGAAGGTCCGGCCGGCATGGTCGCGCTGATCATTCCCTGACGTTGACTTGGGCACCACCGCCAGCCGACATGGGCGGTCACGGCCAGGCTCGCTCAGGCGAGTCGCGGCCGCCGTTCAGGAGACCATCGCCGCGAGATAGACCCTGAAAAGCCAACAGGCCCCCGTCGCCAAACGGGAGCCTGCTGAAAATCCTGGGGCCTTGTGAGGCCGCGTCGATAGCTCCTCACAAGCCATGACCTCCCCCGTGGAGTCAAGCGAGAACGCCAATTCTCGCACCGGGAAGGCTTTGCCTGGACCCTAGCCGCGGCCCGTGAGGGACCGGGATCGATGTTTCACGCCACCATGCGGTCGGCGATCGAGGGCGCGGGGACACTCGCCCAGCTCGACGACCTGTCGCGCACCATCTGGCAGGCTCTGGCCGCCGAGACGGTCACCGACTCAGAGGCGCAGGGCCTGGCCGAGGCGCTGCACACCCGCAGGAGCGCCTTGCGCGAGACTGTGGCGCCCGTCGGCATTCCGCTCGGCCGTGTGACGCTGTTCCCGCCAAGGCGCCTCCAGCGGGCTCCTGAGCGATCCGTGGCGATCGAGCGCCGCCGTCGGCTGGCCTGCTCCGGCCCAATGCCACCCGCGCTGGCGAGCCGCTTCACCACCGGGCAGCTCGCGGTCCTACGCGTCGTCGGGGACGAGATGGCCCGCAACGGCGCATGCGGGCTGTTCATCGACGCCATTGCTGCGCGGGCAGGCGTGTGCCGCCGATTGGCTCAGGCCGCGATCCGGCTGGCCGAGGGCGACGGGCTGTTGACGATCCAGGAACGCCGTCACCAGGGACGGAAGTCCGACCCGAACGTGGTGCGGATCATCAGCCGCGAGTGGCTGCAGTGGCTCCGGCGAGGAGGGCGGTCCGCGGCCCTAGCGCTGTTGGGTGGCATAGGGTGCAAAACGATTCACCCCACGGGTAGGGGAGATTCACAGAGGCAGATTGTGGACGCGGAAACGAAGAGAGGCTGCCGAGGGGCAGCGGGCGACCCTGGCCGAAGCGATCCCGTGAGAATTCTCGCGGGCGGTAGGACGGGCCGAGCTATGCGGTGAGGGTCTGCGAGCGGACGATATGACGAACGAAGGCTGATGATCATTCTCCGTTCAGCCTGTGCGTCTGCGGCAAAGCGGCGGATCGAAGGATTGCGGCACCCGCATATGCGGCAAGGTACAGTGTTCCATCAGATCGCCCCTTCCATCCAGAAAAATTCGGCGGAAAACTATCAAATGACGGTATTGTAGTTGGCGAGATGTCGGACTTTGCCCCGCAAATGACCGGACAATTAGGGTGTGTGTCCCAGTAGCTAGGATATAAAAGCAGTCATTTGACGTGATTTAACGGACATTCAATCGAAAATGTTGGCTGAACTACTCAAGTCAAGTGGTAATTAACTTTTAATTAACAGATTATTTCAACATTGATGTCTATTACCCTGCCGATTTGAGAACGAAGACTGTTTATATTCCTGCCGGGAAGCTCGACTATGCGCTTGCACCTCTCTCTCAAAGCGGCCCTAACGGCTGCCTTCGGCCTGCTCGCCCTCATCGCGGCTGGACAGGGCGCACTCTCGATCGTCAAGCTCGGGGGTATCCGACACTCCGTTACCGAGGTCGCCACCAACTGGCTGCCGTCCGTCGTGACCATCAATCAGATCCGCGCGGGCGTCGCTGAGCTCCGGATCAAGCAGTACCGCCTCGCAACCACCTCGACCGATGCGCAGTCGCTGGCGACGAACCGGCAGAAGTACGAGAGCGCTTTGGAAAACGTCGCCAAGGCACGAGCACGCTACGAGCCGATGATCTCCTCGACCGAGGAGCGTGCACTGTACGCCAGCTTCTCGGAGTCGTGGGCTCAGTATCAGCAGGTGAGCCAACATCTCCTGGGCCTCCTTGAGGCCGGACGACAGCAAGAAGCGTTCGCGGAACTCGCCAACCCGACCGCGGTGAAGATCTACACGGCCGTCGGTGAGACGCTGGAGCAGGATGTCGCCTTCAATGAGCGGGGGGCCCAGCGCGACGCCGACGCCAGCGTGAGCAACGCGGACGCCGCCACGCTCGCCGCCTACGTGGCGGTCGCGGTCGCGATCCTGACGGCCGTCGGTGCCGCCCTCTTCGGCTTCCTGCGCATCTCCCAGCCGATCACCCGCATGACCGATGCCATGCGTCTCCTAGCCGGAGGCGATGCCACAGCCGAGGTGCCGTACCGTGCGCGTCGGGACGAGATCGGCGCGATGGCCGCTGCCGTGCAGGTGTTCAAGGACAACCTGATCCGCACCCGGCAACTCGAAGCCGAGACCGCGCAGGCGCGGCTGGCCGCCGAGGAGCAACGCAAGGCCGGCATGCGCCAGATGGCCGACGGCTTCGAGGCTGCGGTCGGTGGCATCATCGGCATGGTGTCGTCTTCTGCGACCGAGTTACAGGCCACGGCCCAGACCATGACCGCCACGGCGACCGAGACGGCCAGCCAGTCGACCACGGTCGCAGCCGCGGCCGAGGAGGCCGCCTCGAACGTCAACACCGTCGCGGCCGCGGCGGAGGAGCTGGGCTCATCGGTGCAGGAGATCGGCCGCCAGGTCGCTGGCTCCGCCGACTTGGCACAACGGACCGTGCGTGAGGCCGACCAGACTGGTGCCCTCGTGCAGGAGCTGAATAACGCCGTCAGCCGGATCGGCGACGTGGTCGGGCTGATCTCGAACATCGCCGGGCAGACCAACCTGCTGGCGCTCAACGCCACGATCGAGGCGGCGCGCGCGGGAACGGCTGGAAAGGGCTTCGCCGTGGTCGCCTCCGAGGTGAAGGCCTTGGCCGAGCAGACCGCCAAGGCAACCGGCGAGATCGCCAGCCAGATCGGCCAGATCCAGACTTCGACGAGCCAGGCGGTCGCGTCGATCGCCGGGATCACGGAGCGGATCCGGGAGATCAACGGGGTCGCCAGCTCGATCGCGGCGGCGGTCGAGCAACAGGGCGCGGCGACGCAGGAGATCGTACGCAACGTCAGCCAAGCCGCGATGGGCACGGGCGAGGTCACGAGCAACATCGCCGGAGTGGCGGGCGCGGCCGAGGAGACGGGCGCGGCGGCGAGCCAGGTGCTGGGCGCGGCCTCCGAGTTGTCGCGCCAGTCCGAGCACCTCACCGCCGAGGTCGGGCGCTTCCTCGCCACCGTGCGCGCAGCTTGAGCCGGTCATGGCCGAGATCCGCACCATGACACCTAAGATCAGCGTCGAGGGCGCGCGTCGGCTGAGCGCTTCTCTGGCTGAGATGGTCGAGCAAGGCGTCGCCGGCCCGCGTGGGCCGCAGATCCGCGGCTTGGGCCTGTCGCTGGAGACACTGGTGGGGGCTCTGCGCCGTGAACTCACGCGGATCGGCGCGAGCGATGATCTGAACGATTGCCTCGCCAAGGTTGAGCGGCTCGCTGCTCTCGCCCGCGCCTACTCCGGTCCGAATGTCGGCGCAGCGCCCGACATGGAAGGCGACCCCATCCGCTGACTTGGCCGCGCTAACCCGTTCGATCCGGAGCCCTCCTGTGCCATCTTCACATGCGCAGACTGACGAGGAAGCTCGACTGCAGGCGCTGGCCGAGCACGAGATCCTCGATGCCGAGCCAGACCCGTCGCTCGCCCACATCGTCGAACTCGCCGCCCGCCTGCTTGGCGCACCGGCTGCCTTCGTTTCCTTCGTCGATCGCGATCGGCAGGTCTTCCACGCCAAGATCGGCCTGAGCCTGTGCGAGACCGACCGCGACGTCGCCTTCTGCGCCCGGACCATCGCGCAGACCGACATCCTCGTCGTGCTCGACGCCTCCCAGGATCCGCGGTTCCGCGACAACCCCCTGGTCACTGGCGCCCCGTTCATCCGCTTCTACGCGGGCGTGCCGCTACGTACCGGAGACGGCCATGCCATCGGTACGCTCTGCCTCGCCGGTCCCAAGCCGCGACGCGCTTTCACGGGCCGGGACAGGCGTATCCTCGCCGACCTCGCCCGTCTCGTACTCGACCGGCTGGAGCTGCGCCGCGTCGAGGCGGCCCGGCGCGCGACTCAATCGCGCTTCGAGCATATCGCCGACACCTCGTCGGACGCCATCATCTGCGCGGACGCGCACGGGCGGGTGAGCTTCTGGAGCGCGGCCGCCGAGCGCTTGTTCGGGCATACGGTCGCCGAGGCTCTGGGCCAGCCCCTCGCCATCCTGGTGCCCGAGCGAATGCGCGGCGGCCACGAGGGTGACCTGTGCCGGATCGCGCGCGGGGCGGCGACGCGGCTTCTCGGCCGCACTGTCGAACTCATCGGCCGGCACAAGGACGGCCGCGAGTTCCCGGTCGAGCTGTCCTTGTGCACCTGGGCCGAGAACGGCCACGCAGCCTTCGGGGCAATCGCGCGCGACGTCAGCCAGCGCCACATAGTCGAGGAACGCCTGTTCCGTCTCGCGCATCTCGATGCCCTGACCGAGCTGCCGAACCGAGCTGTCCTGCGCGGCCGGATCGAGGCTGCGATCCTGGAGGACCGCCCGGCGGCGGTGCTGATGCTTGACCTCGACGGCTTCAAGGAGGTCAACGACGCGCACGGTCATGCCGTAGGCGATGCTGTACTCCGGCTGGCGGCGAGTCGCCTGCGCACCTGCGTCGACACCATGGGCGTAGCGGCTCGATTTGGCGGTGATGAGTTCGCGGTCGTGCTCACCGGCGTCGGTGACCCATTGACGGCAATCTCCAAGGGGCAGGCGATGATCGACGCCCTGTCCGAACCGTACCACGTCGAGGAAACCGTCTTGCGACTCGGCGCCAGCGTCGGCGTGGCTCTGAGCCCCGCCCATGGGGTCCGAGAAGACGAATTGCTGGCTTGCGCCGATGCCGCGCTTTACCGCGCGAAGATGGATGGACGCGGGCGCGCCTGTCTGTTCACGCCGGAACTGCGCGAGGTCGCACAGCGCGAGCGGGCCTGCCGCGACGGGCTGCGCCGCGCCATCGAGCAGGGCGAGTTCGTGCTGCACTATCAACCGCAGGTCAGCCTGTCCGACGGGGCACTCATGGGCGCCGAGGCCCTGATCCGGTGGCAACATCCCGAACTCGGCCTGCTCATGCCGGGCGCGTTCCTTGAGGTGCTCGACAACGGTCCGGACGCGGCCCGGGTCGGCGACTGGGTGCTGCGCACCGCCTGTGCCCAAGCACAGGCTTGGCGGCAAGGTGGCGTGCATCCGTTCCGGATCGGGGTAAATCTCTGCGCGGCCCAGTTCCGAGGTGGCGGTTTGGTCGAGGGAGTGGCCACCGCCCTCGCCGAGACCGGGCTGCCGGCCCACGCCCTAGAGCTGGAGATCACCGAGACGATCATCCTGCGTCACGATCCGGAGGTTATCGCCGCCCTTCAGGCGCTGCGCGCCATGGACGTGGGCATCGCGTTCGATGACTACGGCACCGGCTACGCCTCGCTCAGCCTGCTCAAGCGCTTTCCTCTGACGCGGTTGAAGATCGACCGCGGTTTCGTGAACGGCCTGTGTGAGGACCGGCACGACGCGGCCATCGTGCGGGCGGTGATCGACCTCAGCCGCAGCTTCGGGCTGGAGGTGATCGCCGAAGGCGTTGAGACCGAGGAGCAGCGCCAGCGTCTGCTCGCGAAGGGCTGCGAAGAGGCGCAAGGTTATCTGTTTGGCCGGCCAATGCCACCGGCGGAATTCGCCGCGCGCTTCAAGTTATGCCGACAACATAAACGCCTACCATATCCTGCTGCGTAGTCGCGCAAAATAATGATATACGAAACAGCAATTTCAGTCTGCATGATGCTAGAGCAATAACTGAGAATTTGCTGCTTTGTCTGCTTTATGGACCAAAAATTTTTCTATTCGATCGACTAAACTCGGATCCAGACTATGAGCGATCTGTACCGCCTCGTCTACGCCAGCAAGAATCTTCTGACAGGGGCTGAGGCCGAGGCTGCAGTCGAACAGATCCTGGCGGCATCGCGACGGAACAACGAGCGCGTGGGAGTCACCGGCGCGCTGATGTTCAACGGCGGCGCCTTCGCGCAGGTGCTGGAAGGGCCGCAGAAGGGCGTCGAGGAGACGTTCGAGCGCATCCAGCGCGATCCTCGCCACGGCGACGTGACGGTGTTGGAGGGTGGCCCGATTAAGGTGCGCGGCTTCGTGAACTGGTCGATGGCCTTCGTCGGGCAGTCGGCACGCGGTCAGGCGCTGTGGAATGAGCTGGCGGCGGAGAGTGGGTTCGATCTCAAGCGTCTGGACGCGGATGCGGTGTTCACGATGCTGCACGATCTCGTACTGGAGGAGGAGGCACTTGGCGGTCCTATCGACGCTCCGGCCCTCGACGCTCCCGCCCCGCGGTCGCTCGATGTGTCGCAGGTGCGCGAGGAGTTGGCGCGCCTCAGGCCTGAGGCGGGGGCAAGAGCCGGACGGGATAGCACGAGCCCGGACCAGGAAGGCGCCGTTCCCGTTGCTGCCCTGGCGATCTTGAAGGCTGCCTTAGTGGACGAGCGCGGCCGGACAATGGAGCTTCGAGGTACGGTGGACGAGCTGCGCGTCGCCATGGCTGAGATCCACGTCGCATGCGACCGGTTGCGGGCCGAGCGCGATCTCTGGATGCACCGTGCCCGAACCCTGGTTGCGGTCCTCAACGAGGATCCGCAGGAGATCCGTAGCGCCCCTCGCGGCCCCGAGGTCCCGGCCGGACAGAGTATGGTGGCTGTGTCAGACCGCGCCGTCGCTTAGGCCACATACACCACGGCTCAGGTCGGCTTGCTCGATTAGGCATAAGGCCCGCCGAACAGGTCCCCGAGAGCCTTCCTGCGGAACAGCGTGCGCCAACGCCGCCGCTGATGTTCCGGCCGGTCATGGATCATGTGGCAGCGCTGGCAGAAGGCCGCGAGGTTGGTGGCGGCGTTGTTGGCGCTCAATCTGAGCACACTGCCGATGAGGTTGCCTGAGCTGAATATCCGTGCGCTTCAGATCGTCGTGTTAGCCGGACTTCTCGTTCAGGCGAGTCCAGTGAAGATCGAGGTCATCCAGCAGGCGCGGCAAGAAATCTGAGGTGGAATTCAGTTCGATGGTCTTTGCCCTGAGTGACACTAGCGCATCGGCCTGTGCCCTCAATCCCTGTATCGAACTCAGATAAGCCCAGATCGCCTCATCGGCCTCGCCGATGGCCACAGGGTGCTCAGCGTCGAGGAGCGCCCGGAAGATCTGCAGGGTTTGGTCGAGGGTAGCCATTCCCGGTAAACCCTCCTTCAGGGGCCTGGTGCGCGAGGCTATCAGAAGAGCCATATCGAGAGCGTCAGGATGGCGCCAATCCCACCGATGGTGGTGCAGAACCCTGGGATGACCCAACTGTTCAGACCACCATGTGGCGATGCTGCTTTTCGAACTCTGGCGGACGCTGTCTCGGTCTTGCGAGCGAGTGCGATGCGCTCATGCGAAGGCGGGTTGCCGGCAGCCTCATCGTCCGTCCCAAGCTGCGACAGGCCAGGGTCGTAGGCGGCGACCTTGTCACCTGTGGCACCGCTGTCGATGTCGGCCTTCAACATGGCCGTGGTCGGGCGATCAGATGCAGGCGGCTCGGCCACGTGCAGGTTGCCGGGAGGCGGTAGGGTTTCGGATCGGAACAGCATAGGCGTATCTTTCAGGGCAGCGGCATCCGGCGTCGTACGATGCGATATCGCTCGCGGGAGGCTCGGATCGGCTGCCTCAAGCATGATGACCCACGTCCCGGCAGATCAGCCACCGGGACGCTGAGAATGCGATCAGATTATTCCTTCGACGGTTTGGCGAATGCGGATCAGTTAGCCGCCGCCGTTACCGCCGGAGCCGCCGCTGCCGGTTTAACCGATCCGGGACGGCTGACCCTCATTACCGGCCGCAGCCGAGTCCTCCGAGATGCCTTCTGCTGCACGGCCTGTCGGGGAATAGGTTGCAGCGCCTTCCTCCCCGGTCGAGCCCGGCTGGCGCGTGACGACACCGGGCGAACCCGGCGGAACGATCACGGTCGTGGTGGTCGGGGTTTCGAAAACTTGTGCGGAGACAGGATTAGCCAGCGCTACGGCGAACGCCGCAGCGAGGATGAGCTTGTTCATGAAATTCTTTCTCTGTGAGGCCTGGGAACACTCGAGCACCCGCGATGTGTCCCGGGTCCAGTGTCACAGGGTAGGGCAACGAACCATGTGAAAACTGTCCATAGCAATGTGTCCGAGCTAGAAGAGCCTTTTCCAACGTGGATACCGGCACGAAATAATGAAATTCTGTAGAAAGGCGATTAAAATCGAGAGACATTTCCCGTGTCCGTAGCGGGAACAAAGATACATGGGGATGGTAGATGTTTTATAGTACGCATTTTGGATCCTTAATTTTTGAGGGATTTACATGAGAGCTCGGCTTCCAATCGCGATGGTGACGCTCATCACCGTAGCCTCCCATCCTTGTTTGGCTCAGGCTTCAGATCAGATGGGAGCCAGCCGTGACCACGTCTCGGGTGCCAAAGCGTCGAGTAGAACCCGGACGGGACAAAGGGGTCCAAGCCCGAGCGCACTTGGCCCCAACGAAACCGGCAGCATCCAGCGACGCACGCCCAGCGATCAGCGAAACGATGCGATCAGCAGGGGCATCTGCATCGGATGCTCTCCTCGATGAGGGTCAATCTCAGAAAACGCTGACCCGACGCTGCATGGAGGCGCGGTTTCGGCTGCTTCCGCACTAAAAGCCGGCTTGCACCACGGTGAATTCATTAAACGCGAGGCACCGAACGGCCTTTCACGAGGGCGGCGTCCAAGCGGTAAAAATACGACGAAGCGCGTGGGAACTGTCGAATGTAGTTTTTACAGAAGATGGATGGGCATAAGTTGTAACTGCCAAAAATATTTGGCCAATCCCAACAGCTCCGATATTTTAACCACAGAGAGTTAGTGGGATTACTCTTCCAAATCCATAGAGAGGTTAGATGGCCTTCACCGTCACTGGCGTGGGAACTCGGGGCATGGCGCTGATCGGTTGTGATACCGTCATCCATGCCTTGGCTAAGGCCACGGAGATGATGCGACGCGGCTATCTCGACGTGATGATCGCCGACCGTCGAGGAGCGCAATACACGCCCGACCAGTTCCATCGTTT
>NZ_JAKSYH010000047.1 GCF_022829295.1 Methylobacterium sp. J-088 | reverse complement strand
GCGATCAGGACCTTATGGAGCGCACTGGGCGGAAAGAAGCTTTGCGGGCGGCGTTACTTCGGGGCGTAGCGGGCCGGGCCGTGGCACTGCCTGGCGATATGGGTGAGTTTGACCGTCGGGCTGTGGATCAAGCCGATCAGCAACATGCTCAGCGTCTCAGGACGCGATTTGCCCAGGCCCAGATGCGCCGATAGGCTCTCGGTCAGGGCGGTGCGCAGACAAGCGGACATGGGGGGATCCCTTTGGCGAGGAATCCCTCAGTCCACCACGGCGCGCCGCCCGCCGCCACTGTGTCGTGTACCGTGACCGATCGGGACCGCGGATGGGCGCGGCGCTTCAGACTGGGTTTGATGTCCGTGGCGACCTCAGCGAGGCCGACGCATGCTGGCGGAAGGGGTGGGATTCGAACCCACGGTAGAGTTGCCCCCACGGCGGTTTTCAAGACCGCTGCCTTAAACCACTCGGCCACCCTTCCTGGCAGCATCCGCAATTCAACGGTTACGGCGGCGGCCGATCCCCCGTCAACCGGAGAACGGTGGTTGACCTGCGAGACCAATCCGCCTATCCCACCGCCCACGCCAGACGCCGCTGTTCGCAGCGCGGCCGCTCCGACCGTCGTCAAGACGAATGGGTACGGCCTCCGGCCGATTGGGGGATAGTTTAACGGTAGAACGGTGGACTCTGACTCCTCTAGTCCTGGTTCGAATCCAGGTCCCCCAGCCATCGAGTTCAACCCGCCAAGTCCTGCACTTGGCGGGTTTTTTGTTGGCTTCCACGCATTGGGCGGCTGAACGATCCGGTTGGCCTCAAGCGGCCTCGCGATTTGAAACGCGCAGTCATGCAAAGGGGCGCGGTCGGGCTCGACAGCGGCCCATCGCAGCGTCATCAAGCGGTGACCTGACTTTGTCTGCACGTGATTTGAGATTAGGCCGGGCCGCGAAGTCCTGCTCTGACGATCAGCCGAAAGAGCCGGTCGTAAAGGAACCCCATGGCGACCACCCCGGCCGATCCTGTCCAGAACGCTGGCGGCGCCGCGTCTGACCCGAGTACGGGCAGCGCAAGATCGCTGGAACGGCTCGGAGTCCGCTTCACCAATTGGGCAGAGCGCTGGTTCCCGGACGCGTTCATCTTCGTGTCCATCGCGGTGGTCATCGTCGCCCTCGGTGCCCTGACGAACGGCGCCCCGCCGGCCGCCATCGCCAAGAGCTTCGGCGACGGGTTCTGGAGTTTGATCCCCTTCACCATGCAAATGGTCTTCGTCACCATCGGTGGTTACGTCGTCGCCACGTCGCCGCCCATGCAGGCTCTGATCGAACGGCTGGCGCAGGTTCCGAAGACCGGGCGGGGCGCCGTCGGGTTCGTGGCCGGCGCCACGATGATCTCCTCGTTCATCAGCTGGGGGCTCAGCCTGATTTTCGGTGGCCTGCTCGTCCGGGCGCTGGCCCGCCGCACGGACCTGCGCATGGACTACCGGGCCGCGGGCGCGGCCGCTTATCTCGGGCTCGGCGCCACCTGGGCGCTCGGGCTCAGCTCCTCGGCGGCGCAGCTGCAGGCGAACCCGGCGAGCCTGACCAAGAATTTGCTCGCCATCTCGGGGGTGATCCCATTCAGCGAGACGATTTTCCTGTGGCAATCCATGCTGATTGCCGCGATCCTGTTCGTCGTCTCGGTGGCGATCGCGTACGCCTCCGCCCCCCGCCGCGAGACGGCCGTCACCGCCGAGACGCTCGGTGTCCCGGTCGCACGTGAGACGAGCGACATCCCACCCGCCCGCCAGCCCGGCGAATGGCTGGAGCACTCGCCGATCCTGACGATCCTCCTCGTGGTGATTGCGGGCGGGTGGATCGTGCAGGAATTCGCCCGCCAATCCTGGATCGTGGCGATCTCGAACCTCAATACCTACAACCTGCTCTTCCTCACCCTCGGCCTGCTGCTGCACTGGCGGCCGAAGCGCTTCCTCGCGGCGGTCGCGAAGTCGGTCCCGGCCACCGCGGGCATCCTGATCCAGTACCCGCTCTACGCCGCGATCAGCGGCATGTTGACCGGACCGAAGAACGCTGCCGGCACCTCCGCGTCAGATGCGATCACCCACGCCTTCGTCAGCCTCAACACCGCCGGTACCTTCCCGCTGACCATGGGCGTCTACTCGGCGATCCTCGGCTTCTTCGTGCCGTCGGGCGGCGGCAAATGGCTGCTGGAGGCGCCCTACGTGCTGCAGGCGGCCAACGAGCTGAAGGTCCATCTCGGCTGGGCGGTGATGATCTACAACGCGGCCGAGGCGCTGCCGAACCTGATCAACCCGTTCTGGATGCTGCCGCTGGTCGGCATCCTCGGCCTGAAGGCACGCGACATCGTGGGCTTCAGCTTCCTCCAGCTGATCGTGCACCTGCCACTGGTGCTGTTCCTGCTCTGGGCGCTCGCCTTCACGCTGACCTACCATCCGCCTGTGATGCCGTAACGGCGCCGGACTTAGGGCCCGGTAGCGGGGCGCGCATTGACGCGTGCCGCCGCCGGCGCCTAGATCGCCGCATGCGCAGGCGCCCGCCCCGGACGGTCCAAGGCCGCGCGATCCTTTCAGTGATCGCGCTCTACGCGCTGCTGTTCCAGGCCTTCCTGGGTCTCGCCGCGCCAGCCCGCGCCTTCGCGGCGCCCGGTGCCGTCCTGTGCGCCGAGCATCCGGCAGGCGATCCGGACCACGGGCCGATCAGCATCCACATCCACGCCTGTTGCACGCTGGTGCAGGCGGGCAACCTGACCCTGCCGATCTCCGTGTCGGCAGTGCCGGCTTCGGCCATCGGACCGGTCGTACAGGTCGTTTGGCGTCCTGAAGCGGAGCTTCCGAGAACCGGTCCGCCGCCGCGTTCCGGCACGGCACGAGGTCCACCCGCCGCCTGACGATCCCGCCCCGATCGCTCAGGCCCGGACCCATACCCATGTCGACCGTCGTTTCCGGCAACGCCCCCGCCTATGGGGCGCGTACCGCGCTGCGTGCCTCGCGCGAGGCGATCTATCGAGCCGTCTGGCGCTGGCACTTCTTTGCGGGCCTGTTGTGCCTGCCGTTCCTGATCACCCTGTCGGCGACGGGATCGCTCTACCTGTTCAAGGACGAGATCAACGGCAGCCTGTTCGCCTATCGGACGCGCGTACCGGTTCACGAGACGCCGCCCCTCGGTCCGGACCGCCTGATCTTCAACGCGATGCAGGCCGTGCCGGATGCCGGGCCGGTATCGTATACCGATCCCGCCACGCCGGAGACGTCCGCCCTCGTCACCCTCGCGGTGCGGGATCACAGGATCCTCGTCTACCTTGATCCCTATACCGGCGCCGTGCTGGATCGCGTGGCCCGCGACCAAGAGTTCATGGTCGTCCTCCGGGGGTTACATAGTCTTGCCTATCTCGGCGCATTCGCGAACGCCGTGATCGAGGTGGTGGCCGGTTTCGCGGTGATCCTCGTGCTGACGGGCGCCTATCTCTGGTGGCCATGCGGCCGGGACGGAGGGGTGATCAGCGTGCGGGGGACGCCGCGGCAGCGGGTCTGGTGGCGCGATCTGCACGCCGTCACCGGTCTTCTGGCGGGGGGTGGGCTGCTCGTCCTGGCCCTCACTGGTCTGCCCTGGTCGATCTGGTGGGGCCAGCAGTTGCGCGGCTGGTCGAATGCCGCGGGCCTCGGCCAGCCCGCCGCCCTCTGGGCGCATCACCCGGTCTCGACGGTGCCGCTGCGCGACCGGCTGTCCGATCCGGGCTGGACCCTGGAGGACGCACCGGTCCCACGTTCCACTCCGGCCGCCGCGTCGACTCAGACCCTCGGGATCGATCGGGCAGCCGCGATCCTCGCCGAACGCGGGATGCCGCGGGGCTATGAACTCGCCCTGCCGGTCGGGGACGATGGTGTCTACGCCGCCTCGGTCTACCCCCGCGACGTCATCCGCCAGCGGGTCATCGCCCTCGATCAGTATACCGGCGCAAAGCTGCTCGATGTCCGCTTCGCCGATCTCGGTCCGGTCGGCCGGGCGATCCAGTATGGGATCGGCATCCACAAGGGCGAGCATTGGGGCCGCGCGAACCAGTTCGCCATGCTGGCCTTCTGCCTCGCCACGATCCTCCTGGCCGTCACCGCCGGGACGATGTGGTGGAAGCGGCGGCCGGCGGGCGGCCTCGGCGTACCACCCTGGCCGCGGGACCGACGCGTCGTCGCCACGGTGACAATGCTGGTTGCGGGCCTCGGCGCGCTGTTCCCGCTGACCGGTCTCGCCATTCTGGGGATGCTCGGCCTCGACCTCGCTGCCCAGCACCTCCGAAGAAGGGTCCGGGCCTAAGACCAGGCGGACGGGCTCGATGCCCGTGCTGCTCCCTCCGAGATCCAGCGGCCGAAGGCCGGGCCTCCTTGGCGTCGCGCTGATCGCGCTCGCGCTCTGGGTCCAGGCGCTGGCGCCGGTCGCGGCGCTGCGGATGATGCTCGGCGCCCGCGCGGACCTGCCCATCGGGATCCTGTGCGGGCACGGGCCGGATGGTGCCGGTGCGACAGCCTCGGTCGATCAGGAGGATTCGCAGGCGCCGGCATGCGCCCTGTGCCAGCTGTGTCGCGCCGGATTGGCCCCGCCTCCTGTCCCGAACGGATCGACCCTCGCGCGCAGGCTGAGCTGGCGCGCCGTGGCTTGGCCGATCCCGCCGCCCGTCTATGGCCAGCCTCCATCCCGATCGTCCGCCCGTCCCCGCGCTCCACCCGCCGCCGCCTGATCGCTCCTGTCCGCACCGGATGGCTGCCCGCCGTCCGCCACTTTCGATCAGACGAGACCACGCGATGTCCCTGAACCCAGCCGCCTTGCGCCGCGGCACCCTCGCCCTGTTGCTTGCCGGCAGCCCGATCCCCGCGATCGCTGAGACCTCCGTGACGCTGGAGGAACTCTCCGTGGAGGGCGAGGCGCAGCCTGCCAATGGCCGGGTCAGCCCGGGCGCCTTCGGCGTGGCCGCACCGCCGGGCTCGGCACCCGTCGTCATCGAGCACCCGGTCGGCGAAGTCGTCACCGGCATCGGCCGCGCCAACACCATCGCGGACCGGCCCGCGACCAGCATCGGTTCGGTGCTGGTCAACAGCCCCGGCGTTACCGTGCGCCAGGGCAATGGCGGTCGCGACGTAGTCATCTCGATCCGCGGCAACAACGCCCGCTCCACCGGCGTGATCAAGAACACCATCGTGCTGGAGGACGGGTTCGTCCTGACCCAGCCGGACGGTGCCTCGCGCTTCGATCTGACCGATCCCCGGGCCTACAGCCGCATCGACGTGTTCCGCGGTCCGCAATCGCCACTGTTCGGCAACTACGCCACTGGCGGTGCGATCGCGTTCCGCACACGGACCGGCCGGGAGATCGACGGCTACGAGATCGGCACCGATGCCGGCAGCTTCGGGTATCTCAGCCATTCCTTCACGGTCGGCGGCGTCAGCGGCCCGGTCGAGATCAGCCTGTTCGCCAGCGATGTCCGGGCCAACGGCTATCAGGACCATTCCGCCTACGACACGCAGACCATCAACCTGCTTGCGAGCTACACCCCGACGCCGGACAACCGCTTCACCCTCAAGGTAATCAACAACACGCTCGACACCAATCTCGCGGCCCGGTCCTCGTTGGCGCAGTACCGCATCAACCCGTATCAGCGTGGCTGCGCTGCGGCGGCCCGTGCGGCGCCCGGCTGCACGACGTTCGCCCTGTTCCGCAACGGTGCCTTCGGCGCCACGGTGCCGGTCACCGCCGACGAGGGCGGCTTCGGGCGCAACGACCGCCGCACCGTCGTGGCGGCGCGCTGGGAACATGATCTCGACGCCTTCACCACGTGGCGGACGCAAGTCGGCTTCGACGAGCGAAACTTCAACCAGCCGTTCTACGTGAATGCCTTCCTGGGGTCGTTCCCATCGTGGAACGTCATAAGCGACCTCACGCGGCGCGGCGACCTGTTCGGCCTACCAGCGGTCGGCTACGTGGCGCTCGCTTACAACACGATCGACAACCACACCGCGACCTACAACCGGGCGCCCTATGGCGGCCCGCGGCTCGGGGCACTGATCGGCGATCAGGCGGCGGTGCAGTCGAATTTCGGCGGGCGCGCGCGGCTCCAACTCGCCCTGTCGGACCGCTGGACCGGCGTGCTCGGACTCAGCGCCGAGAGCACCGCCATCACAGGCCGCAACCTCGCCTTCGGCTACTCGGCGAGCGGCACGACCCGGACCATTGCGGCTGCCGACCGATCGTTTCTCAATGTCGCCCCCGAACTCGCCGTGGTCTACCGGCCGGACGAGGCCTGGGCGTTCCGTGGCCGGGTCGCCACGGGATACGCCACACCCGCCGCCTCCAACCTGTTCGTCACGGCGGCCGGGTTGCCGGGCAACAACACCCAGCTCCAGACCCAGGAGAATCTGGGCTTCGATCTCGGTGCGGATTGGAGCCCGGTCGAGGCTCTGCGCCTCAGCGTGACCGGGTTCTACGAGTTTTTCCGCAACGAGCTGGTCTCGCAATCGCCCGGGGCGGGCCTGCAGACCTACACGTTCAATGCTCCGGCCTCCGAGCATCGCGGGATCGAGGTCGGCGCCGATTGGGCCTTCGCGCCCGGCTGGCGCGGGACGCTGGCCTACGGCTTCGACGACCAGATCTACACGCGTTACACCGAGCAACTCAGTGCCGGCAGCCTGACGCGGCGGTTCGACCGGGCGGGCAACCAGATCCCCGGCGTGCCGGCTTACCAGCTCCTGGCGCGCATCGGCTACGACGTGCCGGCTGGTCCGTTCGCGGGCCTGGGCGCCTTCGTGGAGACCGTGGTCCAGGGCGATTTCTACCTCGACAACGCCAATCTGCTGAAGGCACCGGGATACGCCGTCGTCAACGCCAATCTGCACTACGCGACGGAGTTGAGCGGCGTATACGCCAAAAGGTTGAGCTTCTATTTCGAAGTTCGCAATCTATTCGATACGATTTACGTCGCATCAGCACAAAATCTTTCCAACTCGATCAGCGGAACGACCGGTATTCAGAACAATGCAGCCGTTCTGGCGAGCACGACGGGATCGGTGTTCGCGGGTGCGCCACGCAACATCGTCGGCGGGATGCGGCTGTCATTCTAGAAACCGTGTTCGGGCTGCCGCGTGGCCTTACGGCTGAGCTTGGATTACGCTACGGGCTGGGCAATCGGTCATGTCGCGTGCGTGCCGCTCGGCCCATCCGGCCGGTCGATGAAGTTCGGGGATCGGATGAGGCGGCGAACCGTGATCGCTGGGTTGCCTTGGCTCCTGTCGAGCCCGCCCCTCGCTGCGTGGGCCGACGTGTCGAGGCGCGTGGTGGCACTCTGGCCGTTCCCCGAGGGTGACGCCGAGGGCCAGGCATTGTCGGCGGCGTTCGATGCGGTTCTGCGCGATCATGGACAGAACGATCTCGAACTCGACCATCGCTGGAAAGGCGCCGATCGCGAAGATGTACGTGCGCTCGCCGCCGAAGTTGTGCGGTCCGAACCGCGTGTGATCGTCACGTATCTCAACGGGCAGTTGCGCTCGGTCGCCGGGCTGACCCGAAGGATCCCGATCGTTTTCGTCGGAGCGGCCGATCCGGTCGGCTCTGGCTTGATCGCAAGCCTGAAGCGCCCGGGGGGAAACATCACGGGCTTCACCCTGTACGAATCCTCGCTCGGCGGGAAATGGCTCGCCGTCCTCCGGGAAGCGGTGCCGACGATCCGACGGGCGACCCTGCTGCTCAACCCCAGCGCAACGATGCGCAGCGGCTATCTCTACGCGAACGCATTCAAGAACGCCGCAACCGCCCTCGCGATCGAACACAGCATCGTCGTCGCCGAGAAGGCCGAGGATATCGAGCCGGTGATCGCGGATCTCGCCCAACACGGACAGGCGGGGCTCATCGTGGCACCGGGCGCTTTCAGCGAGGCCAACGGGGATCACCTCGTCGCGCTGACCACCCGACACCGGATCCCGACCGTGTTCGCCATCCGCCGCTTCGCCCATCGCGGGGGTATGATGTCCTACGGGCCTGATCCGGCCGAGGTGGTCCGTCGGGCGGCCCTGTACGTCTATCGCATCCTCCACGGTGACAATCCCGGATCCCTCCCCGTCCAGACGCCGACCAAGTTCGATCTCGTCGTGCATCTGACCACCGCGCGCGCCCACGGTTTCGAAATCCCCTCTGCGCTGCTCACTCAGGCGGACGAGGATGTGGAATGACGGGTCCCGACGCACCTCACGGTGCCCGACCGAGACGGTTCGGTCTGCCGTTGTCGGCGAAATTCGCGGTCGCCTTCGTGGGCTTGGTAACGCTGGTGCTGCTGATCAACGGCGCGGTCGACCTGACGCTGAACTTCCACGACGCGAAGGACAACGCGATCGCGGTGCAGCGCGAGAAGGCGCACGCGGCCGCGGAGCGCGTCGATGCCTTCGTGTCCGAGATCGAGAATCAGATCGGGTGGACGACCCGGGCCGAATGGCGCCGCCTGTCGCCGGACCAGCAACGCTATGACTTCATCCGCCTGATGCGTCAGGCACCCGCCATCACCGAGGCCGCCTATCTCGACCAGAACGGGAAAGAACAGCTGCGGGTCTCGCGCCTTGAACCGGACGTGATCGCGAGCGGGAGGGATTTCTCGACCTCACCGCGCTTCACGGAGGCGCTCAAGGACAAGACATGGTTCGGACCGGTCTACTTCCGCCGGGGCTCCGAACCCTACATGACGGTCGCGGTCGCGCATGCCGGGCGTGAACCCGGGGTGACGGTCGCGGAAGTCAATCTGAAGCTGATCTGGGATGTTGTCGGCACCGTCCACAACGGTGAGGGCGGCTACGCCTTCGTCACGACGTCGACCGGACGGCTGATCGCCCACCCGGATCTCAGCCTCGTGCTGCGCGACACCAACCTGTCCGATCTGCCGGCCGTCGCCGACGCCCTGTCCGGAAAGGGCGGCGCGCGCGACGACGGGCTCGCCAAGTGGCTCGACGGCAGCCTCGTTCTGGCGGCGCACGCCCCCGTGGCCCGGCTCGGCTGGATCGTGTTCGTACAGCTGCCGTTGCGCGAGGCGATGGAGCCGCTCGTCGAGTCGGTGATCCAGACCTTGTCGCTGATGGGCCTCGGCGTGCTGATGGCGACGGTGGCCGGCACCTTCCTGGCCCGGCGCATGGTGGTGCCGATCCGCCAGCTCGAGGACGGGGCGGAGCGGTTCGGCGCCGGGGATCTGTCGGAGCGCATCGTGATCCGCACCGGCGACGAGATCGAGACCCTGGCGCACCGGTTCAACGCGATGGCGAGCCGGATCCAGGAATCCTACGAGACCCTGGAGGCCAAGGTCGAGGAACGGACCCGCGATCTCAACGCGTCGCTCGACGACCTTCAGAAGGCCCAGAGCCGCCTGGTCCAGTCCGAGAAGCTCGCCTCGCTGGGTCAGCTGACGGCCGGCATCGCGCACGAGATCAAGAACCCCCTGAACTTCGTGAACAACTTCGCGTCGCTCTCGCAGGAGCTTGTGGACGAGCTGAACGCGATGCTTCAGGCGATCGACCTCGACCCGAAGATCCGCGCGGAGGCCGACGAGATCGCCGAGCTTCTGACGAACAACCTCGACAAGGTCGTCCAGCACGGGAAGCGGGCGGACTCGATCGTCAAGAACATGCTGCTGCACTCGCGCACCGGATCCGGCGAGCACCGCCCCGTGGACATCAACGCCCTCGTCGAGGAAAGCTTGAACCTCGCCTATCACGGCGCCCGCGCCGCCAAGCCGAGCTTCAACGTGACCCTGGTGCGCGACTTCGACCCGGCGGCCGGACTGGTCGACATCTACCCGCAGGAAATCACGCGTGTGCTCCTGAACCTGATGTCGAACGGGTTCTATGCCACCGAGAAGCGGACCGACGGGGCCGAGCCCGGCTACGCGCCGACCCTGGCGATCTCAACGCGCGTCCACGGCGATACGGTCGAAATCCGCGTCCGGGATAACGGGACGGGGATCCCCGAGGGCGTCAAGGCCAAGATGTTCGACCCGTTCTTCACCACGAAGCCGGCCGGTGAGGGTACGGGGCTGGGCCTGTCGCTCAGCCACGACATCGTGGCGAAGCAGCATGGCGGGACGCTCGACGTCGCCACCGAGCCCGGTCAGTTCACCCAATTCACGATCACGCTGCCGCGCGGCGGCGCAACGACCGTGGCCGCCGGTGCGGGCGTGCCGGCGCGCGAGCCCGAGAGCCACCCATGAACGTCCTGATCCTCGTCGTCGACGACGAACCCGATGTCACCGAGCTGTTCCGGCAGCAGTTCCGCCGCGAGTTGCGCGCCGGCCGCTTCGAGATGGCCTTCGCGCATTCGGCTGCCGAGGCCCTGGAGCGGGTGCAGACGACGAACGGGCCGAACCTGCTCCTGATGTTCTCGGACATCAACATGCCCGGGATGACAGGGCTCGAACTGCTGCCGCTGGTGCGTACGGCGCAACCCGATGTGCCGGTGATCATGATCACCGCCTATGGCGACGCCGAGACGCGGGAACGGGCAGAGGCCGCCGGGGCGGTCGGGCTGATCACTAAACCGATCGATTTCACCCTGCTCAAGGCGGAGATCGAACGGCGGCTCGCCCTGCGCGCGGGGACGGCATGACCGAAGGTTTGCCAAGCGCCAAGATCCTGGTCGTCGACGACGAACCGGACCTCGAAACGCTGATCACCCAGAAATTCCGTCGCCAGATCCGGCAGGGCGCAGTCACGTTCCTGTTCGCGCATGACGGACAGGAGGCGCTGGACAGTCTCGCCGCGCATCACGACGTCGACATGGTGGTGTCCGACATCAACATGCCACGCATGGATGGGCTGACGCTGCTCACCAAGCTGCAGGACTTCGCCGAGCGGCCATCGACCATCATCGTGTCGGCCTACGGGGACATGGCCAACATCCGCACCGCGATGAACCGCGGCGCCTTCGATTTCCTGACGAAGCCGATCGACTTCGTCGACTTGGAGACGACGATCGAGCGGACCCTCCGGCATGTCGCGGCGCTGCGCGAGGTTCGACGGCGGAAATCCCTGGCCGAACGGGCGCATGCCTCGCTGGCGCGCTACTTCTCGCCGAACCTCGCGGAACGGCTCGCCGGAGATCCCTCGGGCCTGGAACTCGGTGGCCATCGCCGCGACGTGGCTTCCCTATTCACCGACATCGCCGGCTTCACCAGCCTCGTCGAGAGCCTCGACCCAACGCTGCTGGCAGAGATCCTGAACGGCTATCTGGCCGAGATGACCGACGTCGTGTTCGCCCATGAGGGAACAGTGGCCAAGATCGTCGGCGACGCGCTCCACGTCCTGTTCAACGCGCCCGGCGATCAGCCGGACCACGCAGCCCGGGCGGTGGCCTGTGCCGTTGACCTCGATCAGGCGGCCGAAGGTTTCCGCGCCCGCTGGTACGAGCGCGGCATCGCATTCGGGATGACACGGATCGGCGTTCATGCCGGGCCGGCCATCGTGGGCAATTTCGGGGGCGGCCGCTATTTCGACTACACGGCTTATGGCGACACCATCAACACGTCAGCGCGGTTGGAGAACGCCAACAAGGCGTTCGGTACGCGGATCTGCGTCAGCGAGACGGCGGTGGCCCGTTCCGGGGCCTTCCGCGGCCGGCCGCTGGGCGATCTGCTGCTGCGCGGCAAGCAGGAGGCTTTGCGCGCCTTCGAGCCCCTGACGGAGGCCGGTTATGACGATACGGCCTTGAACCAGTACCGAGACGCCTACGCCAAGCTGGAAGCCGGTGACGTGGGTGCTCTGGCGGCCTTCGCCGCCCTGGTCGGACTGCGTCCCGACGACGGCGTGGCCGCCTTTCACCTGAAGCGCCTCCTCAATGGAGCGAATGGCACACGGATCGAGGTCCGCTGAGGGAGCACCTGTCTCGGCCTTCCGCTCTCGAAGGCTGCGTCGTCGCTCGCAGTGCCAATCGGCGTGGCGAGGCACTCGATCGGGGTGATGCGCGGCGGATCTGCGCATCACCCGTAGCATAGGCTTGATCAATGCTTGCCGGTGATCTTGTCGGCGAGGGACTTGGCGCCGTCCTTGACGTCGCCGGCGGTCTTCTGCGCCTCGCCCTTCAGCTCCTGCACCTTGCCCTCGGCCACCAGCTTGTCGTTGCCGGTCACCTGGCCGGCCGC
>NZ_JAKSYH010000042.1 GCF_022829295.1 Methylobacterium sp. J-088 | reverse complement strand
GGAGAGGCGCGGGTCGGACAGGAGGACATCCTGCACCTGCCCCGGGGCGGGCTGGCGCACAGCACCGCCGGTTAGGGCGAGAGGGCGGTGAGTCTCCTGCCCCACATCGCCCGCGGGCGGGCCACGCCAGATCGGGCGGGGGCGATTTTTGGGTTGGCGCGGCGGGCGTAATCCCCCGCGCGCCTGCCGCGTTTCTCCCCCCCCCCTGGGGGGGGGGGGGGGGCCGGTGCGTCAGCGGGGGGCGGGGGGGGGGAGCGCGGGTTCAGGAAAAGGCGCGACCTTCATGAGGGTTGGAGCGTATTCTGCACCCGCGCTCCCCTCTCCCGGCCCCCTTCGGGGGCCACCCTCCCCCTCTGCGGGGGAGGGTGAGCGCGTTGGCCTTCGACCCGGATTGTTCTGCAGCCTTCGAACGCATCGAACCGCGATCTGTGAATATTGTAGCTCGCACGGGAGAGGGGACCTGCGCACCATCTTGCGGCCGAGTTGCCGCACCCGATGTGTGAATCCGCAAGCCCGCAATGGGGGGAGAGAGAAGCCGAAGCGTCTAACGGATCGCCCACATCCTCACCCGCGCCGGTATCGGCCGCAAAAGCCCACGGATACGCTGCATGCGATGACCGCGAGCGCCGATCAACGGCGCCGCATCCAACAAAAAACAGGGAGAGAGACATGACGCTCCGCCACTATACCGCGGCGCTGCTCGGGACTCTGTGCGCGTTCAGTGCCGGCGCGGCGCTGGCCGCCGACCTCGTGCCGGTGAAGATCGGCGTGCTGAACGACCGCTCCGGCGTCTACTTCGATTCCACCGGCGAGGGTTCGGTGGTCGCCGCCCGGATGGCGGTCGAGGATTTCAAGCCGGAGGAACACGGGCTGAAGGTCGAAGTCGTCGCCGCCGACCACCAGAACAAGCCCGATGTCGGCGCCTCGATCACCCGGCAATGGTACGACCGCGACGGCGTCGATGCGGTGTTCGATGTGCCGACCTCCTCGGTGGCGCTCGCCATCGCGCAGATCACCAAGGAGAAGAACAAGGCCTTCATCAATTCGGGCGGCGGCACCGCCGACCTGACCGGCCCGGCCTGCACGCCCAACACCGTCCACTGGACCTACGACACCGCGGCGCTGGCCAACGGCACCGGCAAGGCCATGCTCAAGCGCGGCGGCAAGTCCTGGTACTTCATCACCGCGGATTACGCCTTCGGCCTCGCGCTGGAGCGCGACACCAAGGCCGTGGTGGAGAAGAACGGCGGCACGGTCGTCGGCGGGGTGCGCACGCCGTTCCCGAATCCGGACTTCTCCTCGTTCCTGCTCCAGGCTCAAGGATCCGGCGCGCAGGTGATCGGGCTCGCCGATGCCGGGCTGGATGCCGCCAACGCCATCAAGCAGGCGCACGAATTCGGCATCCGCCAGGGCGGCCAGACCCTCGCCGCCCTGCTGATCGCCATCACCGACATCCACTCCCTGGGCCTGGAGGTGGCGCAGGGCCTCGATTTCACCGCCTCGTTCTACTGGGACCTCAACGACGGCACCCGGGCCTTCGCGAAACGGTTCGAGACGCGCATGTCCGGCAAGAAGCCGACCTCGTACCAAGCGGGCGTCTATGCCAGCACGCTGCACTACCTGAAGGCGGTGGCGGCGCTGCACTCGGCCAAGGACGGCGCCGCGGTGGTGGCCAAGATGAAGGCACTGCCGACCGACGACCCCCTGTTCGGCCAGGGCACGATCCGACCGGACGGGCGCAAGATCCACCCGATGTACCTGTTCGAGGCCAAGGCGCCCTCGGAATCCAAGGGCGAATGGGACCTCTACAAGGTGCTGGAGACGATCCCGGCCGAGCAGGCGTTCCGCCCGATGCGCGAGGGCGGCTGCCCGCTGGTGGCCGGCATGACGGGCAAGTAGGCGCCTGCGGCTATCCCATCCACCTCCCTCGTCCCGCGAGGCTACCGGATCAGCACAACGCTATGCCGAGGGATCCCCTCGCCCCGCGTGCGGGGAGAGGGCCGCGTCTCCCCCTCGTCGGGGAGCGCGGCGAGGCGGCAGCCGAGGGTGAGGGGGCGGTTCAGGATGAGCCTCCTCCGGAATCGCCCCCTCACCGCCGCTCCGGCTTCGCCTCCGCTTCCCGCACGGACGGCGGGGTCCATGCGGGCCTCTCCCCGCACGCAGGGAGAGGGGAAACCTGCGCTTCAGGCTGAGATCTGTGAACGTCGTAGCATCCTGAGCTGGTGGGTAGGATGGTTGATCCTCACGCCACCCCGATCCGATCCAGGGCCGCCAGCGCCTCATCCGGCAGCCGGAGTTCGGCCGCCGCGAGGTTTTCGTGCAGGTGGCCCAGGGAAGAGGTCCCCGGGATCAGAAGGATGTTGGGCGACCGGCGCAGCAGCCATGCCAGCGCCACCTGCATCGGCGTCGCGCCGAGCCCGGCCGCCACCGCCGACAGGCTGTCCGACTGGAGCGGGCTGAACCCGCCCAGCGGGAAGAACGGCACGTAGGCGGTGCCGGACGCCGCAAGATCGTCGATGAAGGCGTCGTCGTCCCGGTGCGCGAGATTGTACTGGTTCTGCACGCAGACGATGTCGGTGATCCGCCGCCCCTCGGCGACCTGACGCGGCGTGGCGTTGCTCAGGCCGATCCGGCGGATCAGCCCCTGCCGCTGGAGATCCGCCAGCACGGTGAGCGGCGCCTCGATCGGCCCCTCCGCCGGCCCGTGGACATCGAACATCAGGCGCAGGTTGACCACGTCGAGGGCATCGACGCCCAGGTTGCGCAGGTTGTCGTGGACCGCCTGGGTGAGTTCCTCGGCCGAGAAGGCCGGGTTCCACGAGGCGTCGGCTCCGCGCTTGGCGCCGACCTTGGTGACGATCACGAGCCCGTCCGGATAGGGGTGGAGCGCCTCGCGGATGATCTGGTTGGTGACGTGCGGCCCGTAGAAGTCGCTGGTGTCGATGTGGTCGACGCCCGCCGCCACGGCTGCGCGCAGCACCGCGACCGCGGCGGCGCGGTCCTTGGGCGGCCCGAACACGCCGGGCCCGGCGAGCTGCATGGCGCCGTAGCCCAGCCGCTTCACGGTCCGGTCTCCGAGCGGGAACGTCCCGGCCTGCGCAATATCCGCGGTGATGTCGGTCATGGCGAATCTCCTGTTGGCGCCCCGGATGTAGACGGCACCGATTGCGCCGATAAGCCGTGACGATCGGCACGGGCCGTGCGCATTCTCGAACAATGACCCAGGATCTCGCCGATCTCACCGCCTTCGTGACCGTGGCGCGGGCCGGCGGTTTTCGCGAGGGCGCCCGCGCCGGGGGCGGGAGCGCGTCGCGCCTTAGCGAGGCCGTGCGCCGCCTCGAAGCCGGGCTCGGCGTGCGCCTCCTGAACCGCACGACCCGCAGCGTCGCGCCGACCGAGGCCGGCGCCCGCCTGCTGGAGCGGCTCGGTCCGGCCTTGGCCGAGGTGGAGTCCGCCCTCGACGTGGTGAACGGGTTCCGCGATCGGCCGGCCGGGACGCTCCGGCTGAACGTGCCGCTGAGCGCGGCCCGGCTGGTGCTGCCGGCGCTCGTGCCGCGCTTCCTGGCGGCGTACCCCGAGATCCGCCTGGAGATCGTCGTCGAGGACGGGTTCGTGGACGTGCTGGCGGCGGGCTGCGATGCCGGCATCCGCTACGACGAGCGGCTGGAGCAGGACATGATCGCGGTGCCGATCGGCCCGCGGCGGCAGCGTTTCGCCACGGCGGCAGCCCCGGCCTATCTCGAAAGGCGCGGGCGCCCGGACCATCCGCGTGATCTCCTCGCCCACGCCTGCCTGCTCGGCCGGTTCCCCAGCGGCGCCCTGACGGCGCCCTGGGAGTTCGAGCGCGACGGCGCCATCGTCCGGGTGGACCCGTCCGGGCCGCTGATCGTGCGGGTCGGCGCCAGCGACCTTGCCGTGGCGGCCGCGGTCGCCGGCACCGGGATCGTCCACCTGTTCGAGGACTGGCTGCGCCCGCATCTCGACAGCGGCGCCCTGGAGCCGGTGCTGGAGCCCTGGTGGCAGGAATTCTCCGGCCCGTTCCTTTACTATCCGGGCCGGCGGCACCTGCCGGCGCCGTTGCGCGCCTTCGTGGATTTCATTGCCGGATCGACGTTGCAGGCGTAGTGCCTTTTGCTCAGCAAACAATCCTACGGGGATAAGTACCGGCATTCAAAACGCAGATGGCTGCTTATGTTATTTGAATAAAAAGCTCAGCGAATCGAATTGGCATTCAGGCAATGAACTCTTGGAATTGGTCTGAGTATGGCGCGTTAGTTCAATCAGGCATAGCAATCGCACTTGCACTGATAGCCCCTTACTTTAGCTGGAAATTAGCTCGCAGAAGTCAAGCAGATGATCAGAAAAGGCAGACTAAACTCAGCATTTTCAGTGCCCTTATAGAAAATAGGAACATATGGAACTCAAGAGAGAGCGTAAAGGCCCTCAATCTAATTGATGTTGTGTTCCATGATAGCCAGGAAATTAGAACAATTTGGCGTGAATATCATGGGATGATAACAAGGAGCGAGTTTAATGATACACCGATTGGGCGTACATTAAGAAGTCAAAAACTTATTGAATTACAAGCGTCGATTGCGAGAAACTTAAACTACAACATTGATCAATTTGATATAGAACGCGTCTATTTGCCAACATGTTTGGACGAAGAACAAGAGATTTCTATTCGAGAGCGTGGAATCAAACTTCTTAGAATTCGAGCAGAGTCGCAGGATCAGACAACGATATATTCTACCCCACGCAAAGACCAAGCCACCAAAGGAGATTTCTCACCTGACGAAATTCCTGCCATCGATGGTGCGTACCTTTTGCATTTCACACGACAAGACGGCGCAGCTGGCAACGCCCTTATTCAATTAATTGACAGTTCAATCAACGGGGTCGACATTTTAGGTGTCAAATATTCAGGATCTTACACCATTCAAGGAGGGTGGATTGCAATAAATGCGATTTTAACAGTCCCTCCTAGAGTTAAAACGATCTTTGATACTGAAAGCTCAGATCAAACCACGATACCAGTATCCTTTGAACTACCGTTAGATTTCTCGACCGGCCAAAAAATTCATCAAGTTGTTGCTTATGGCCTCACATTGAAGATCAAGCTTAATAAGATCAGCGCAATTTGAACTAAGATTTGGAATGCAAACAACGAAAGTGAGTTAAGAATAATCACATCACTCCGGCAGTGCGAACACCGTGAGCTGCCCGCCCGGCGCGGTATATTGCGACAGGGCCGCGTAGCCGCCCACCGCCCCCGAGCCGTCGGCCGGGTCGGTCAGCCCCGCCGCCAGCCCGATCCCGGCCCAGCCGCCGATCCCGGAGAGCACCGCCACGTACTGCTTCCCCTCGTGCAGGTAGGTTGTGACGTTGCCCACGATGCCGGACGGGGTCTTGAACCGGTACAGTTCGTGCCCGTCCCGGGCATCGACCGCCTTCAGATAGCCCTCCAGCGTGCCGTAGAAGACGATGTTGCCCGCGGTGGCGAGCGCCCCCGACCAGACCGAGAACGGCTCCGGGATCGACCACGCGATCCGCCCCTTCGCCCCGTCCCAGGCGATGAAGGCGCCGGTCCGGTCGGTGCCCTCCGGCGGGTGCAGGGTGAGCGTCGCGCCGACATAGGGCTGGCCCGGTGTGTAGGTCACCCGGAACGCCTCGTAATCCATGCACATGTGGTTGGTCGGCACGTAGAACAGCCGCGTCTTCGGCGAGTAGGCGGCCGGCTGCTGGTTCTTGGCGCCGAGCGCCCCGGGGCAGATGTTTTTCGTGGTTTCGTCCTCGTCGGCCTCGCCCGGCGCGTAGCGCTTGTCGACCAGAGGCCGGCCGTAATCCGGGGCGGCGGGGTCCATGCCGATCCGGCTCGCCCAGTTGACGCTCGGATCGAATTTCTCCGCCACGAGAAGTTCGCCGGTGGCCCGGTCGAGCGTGTAGCCGAACCCGTTCCGGTCGAAATGGGTCAGCACCTCCCGGGAGCGACCGCCGATCACCTGCGCGGTGAGGATCATCTCGTTGACGCCGTCATAGTCCCACTGGTCGTGGGGGGTCATCTGGTAGACCCAGCGCGCCATGCCGGTATCGGCGTCACGGGCGAGGATCGACATCGCCCAGCGGTTGTCGCCGGGGCGCTGGGCCGGGTTCCAGGTCGAGGGATTGCCGGTGCCGTAATAGACGAGGTTCAGCGCGGGATCGTACGCGAACCAGCCCCAGCTGCAGGCCCCGCCGGTCCGCCACTGGTCGCCCTCCCAGCTCTTGAGGGACGAATCCCGGCCGATCGGGCGGCCGAGTTCGGTCGTCGTCTCCGGATCGACCAGCATGTCGGCATCCGGCCCGGTGGCGTAGGCCCGCCAGAGGCGCTGTCCGCTGGCCTGATCGTAGGCCGTGACGTGGCAGCGTGCCCCGTACTCGCCGCCGGCCAGCCCGACGATCAGCTTGCCGTGGACCGGCAGGACCGTGGCGGTGTTGGTCTCGCCCCGGCCGGGATCGCCGTTCCTGACCGACCACAGCACCCGGCCGGTTTCGGGATCGAGGGCGACGACCGTCGTGTCGGCTTGCTGGAGGAACAGGCGCCCGTCCGCGTAGGCCAGCCCACGCGAGACCGTGTCGCAGCACATCACGGCGATGACGCCCGCATCCTGCCGGGGGGCGTAGCGCCACAGGATCTTGCCGTCGTGGTCGAGGTCGAGGGCGTAGACGATGTTGGGGAAGGGCGTGTGCACGAACATCCGATGCCCGACCACGATCGGCGCGCCCTCGTGCCCGCGCAACACGCCGGTGGAGAAGGTCCAGGCGACCTTGAGGCGGCCGACATTGCCGGCGTCGATCTGCGCGAGGTCGGAATAGCGGGTGTTGGCGTAGTCGAGGGTCTGGAGGACCGGCGCCTCGCCCGCCCGCACCACGCCGACGAGGCAGGCCAGCAGCAGGGCCGCAAGGATCGAAGCGCGCATCGGGGGAGTCCTCATCCGATCTTGTTCGCGCAGGCCCCGGCGTTCCCGCACGATCCTCCGGGTCGTCGCGCGCTTTTCCCGCTCCCGCAGTAGCTACGATATTCACCCATGCCCAGCGGATATCGCCGCTGGCGGCGGAGCGCGACCGGCCCCCCTCTCCCGTGCGGGAGAGGGTTGGGGTGAGGGATGAGAACGCTCAGGATCGAGCACGTGATTGCTGCGCCGACGGGTCGCTCCCTCTCGGATAAACCTGACCCCTCACCCTGTCCCTCTCCCGCACGGGAGAGGAGGCCCGCGCTCGACCCTGCACCGACGTTGCCAGACCGAATGTGTGAATCCGGTAGCCCATAAAGCGGGGAGGGAAACGCACGGATCCGGGCCATCTCTGGAGCAGGGGTCAGAACGGTGAATCCGCGCGCCCTGCAGGGAAGGGCGCGCGCCGGCACCGGGAGCTGCCGGCCTCACATCCGCTCTTTGACCACCGTTTCGGCCTCGGGATCGGGCTCGTGGCCGGCCTCGCGCAGCAGGGGCACCACCTCGGCCGCCGCGCCTGTGACGAGGTAGCTCAGGTCGAGCCCTTCGCGGATGAAGCCGTGGCCGCGCATGTGCTCGAACAGGGCGAGCAGCGGCGCCCAGAACGCCGCCACCGAGACCAGCACCACCGGCTTGCGATGGCGCCCGAGCTGCGCCCAGGTGAGCTGCTCGACCAGCTCCTCCAGGGTGCCGATGCCGCCCGGCAGGGTCACGAAGGCGTCCGAGCGCTCGAACATCAGGCGCTTGCGGGTGTGCATGTCGGGCACCACCACGGTCTCCTGAATGTCCGCCAGCATGTGCTCGCGCGCCTGGAGGAAGTCCGGGATGATGCCGGTGACGTGGCCGCCGGCGTCGAGCGCGGCGCGTGCCACCGTGCCCATCAGGCCGACATCGCCGCCGCCGTAGACGAGGCGCATCCCGGCCTGCGCGATGGCCGTCCCGAGCACCTCGGCGGCCGCCCGGAAGGCGGGGTCCCGCCCGAAGCCGGAGCCGCAATAGACACAGACTGTCCTCACCGGGGCCATCCGGCGCCCTCCCTCGCGCGTCTGTTGCGAGCCGTCCGAGACATGCCCCGCGCCGATCGGTCCAAGGGCCAAACTGCTGACGTCGCGGGGGATTCACCCGCCGGGGCGGCGGGACGGCTTGGTGTCGGCACCATGTACGGTATTATGCCGTGTTCCGTCGACGGTTTTTCCCGCACGGCGGGCGGGATCGAGGGAGGCTCAGGTTGGCGATGTCGAGACAGGTGCGGCGCAGTCTCGCCCTGGCGCTCGTCGGCCTCCTCGGCGGCCTCGGGCTCGTGGCGGCCCTGTTCGGCGGGGAGTCCCTGCGCCAGCTGACCGGCCGCGGCACGCCGGAGAACGCCGCGCAGTCGTTGGCCGATCCCGGCGCGCTGGCGTCGCGCCAGGCCCCGTCCCGCGACGGCAAGCCGGGCGAGGGCGGTGGCCTGCCCCGGGCCGACGCCCCGTCGGACCCCGCCCGCGCGGCCGGATCCGGCAAGCCGGCCGCCGCGGTGCCGCGCTTCGACATCGTCCGGGTCGAGCCGAACGGCGATGCCGTGGTGGCCGGCCAGGGTGCGCCGAACGCCGTCGTCGAGATGCTGGTCAACGGCAAGCCGGTGGCCCGGACGACCGCCGACGAGGGGGGACAATTCGCCGTGGTGCCGCCGGCCCTGCCCGCGGGATCGAGCCAGATCCGGCTGCGCATGACCGACAAGGACGGGCGGGCGGCCGAGTCGGAGCAGAGCGTGGCGGTGGAGGTCGCCCCCGGGCGCGACCGTCAGCCGCTCGTCGCCCTGACCGCCCCGGACGCAGCGACCGTGGTTCTGTCGCAGCCGGGCGCGCCCGATGCCAAGGCCGGCGCCAAGGCCGTTGCGGCGGCACCGTCCGGCGTTGCGGCTGCACCGTTCGGCGCCGCGGGGCCGGGACAGCCGACCCGGATCGCGAGCGTGGACGTGCAGGAGAACGGGCGGCTGTTCGTCACGGCGACCGGCACCCCCGGCGCGGCGATCCGGCTCTACCTCAACGACACGCTGATCGCCCCCGGGCGCGTCGGCCCGGACGGGCGGGCGAGCTTCACCATCGGGCGCGGCGTGAAGCCCGGCCAGTATCAGGTGCGGATCGACCAGATCGACCCGGCCACCGGCAAGGTGGAGACCCGCGCCGAGGTGCCGCTGTCCGTAGCCGAGCCGACTCGGATCGCCACGCGCGACGTCGCCGGCTCGCAGCCATCGACCATCCCGGGCCATGCCCAGGGCACCCTTCCGAACCCGGCCGCGAACCGCGCCTCGGGCGCCTCCGCGCGCGGAGCCCGATCGACCGGGCAGGGCGTCGGCCCCGGCCTGGGTCGGGGTGCAGGGCCGGACGGCGCGCGGCCCGGCAGCGCCACGGATGGGGGGACGGGCAGCACGAAGGCGATGCCCGGGCGGCCTGAGCCGCAAACCCCCGCCGCGGCGGCGCCGGGTCCGGCCGAGGCCCGGAGCACCCCGGCAGAGGCGAGCGCCGACGGCGCGGTCTACGTGCCGGAGATCAGCACGGCCAAGATCACCCGCGGCGACAACCTCTGGCGGATCAGCCAGCGCACCTACGGCCGCGGCGAGCGCTACACGGTGATCTACGACGCCAACCAGACCCAGATCCGCAATCCCGACCTGATCTATCCGGGCCAGATCTTCGTGCTGCCGGCCGAAAAGCGCGGTTGAACGCCCCTCACTCCACCGCCTGATCGTCCCCCGCGAAGGCCAGCCGGCGCAGCCGGCGCAGGGCCGCGGCCAGTTCATCGTGCGACGGCACCGCCAAGGCGAGGCGGACCGCGTTCGGGGCGTGGCCGGGGGCGACCGCGAAGGCCGGGGCCGGGATCAGCGCGATGCCCTGGCGCAGGGCCGCCGCCGCGTAGGCCTCCGCCCGCCAGGTTTCCGGCAGTTCCAGCCACAGGTGATAGGCACGGCCGTCGCCCACCACCCGCAGGTCCGCGAGCGCCGCCCGGGCGATCACCTGCCGGGCCGCCGCGTCCCGGCGCTTGACCGCGGCCAGCGCGGTGGCCGAGCCCCCCGCCATCATCCAGTGCATGCCGGCCGCGAGCGACAGGCCGAGGGCTGTCCAGGCGCCCTGACGGATCGAGGCCGCGAGCCGGTCGGTCAGGGGCGGGGGCGCCGCCACGAGGCCGAGCGTCAGCGAGGGCATCACCCGCTTGGACAGGCTGTCCACCAGGATCACCCGATCGGGCGCGAGACAGGCCAGCGGACGGGCATCCGCGAGGAAGCCGTAGACCGCATCCTCGATGGCGGTCAGCCCGGTCTGCGCGAGCACGGCGGCGAGGTCGGAACGCCGGCCCGGCCCCATCGTGGCGCCCAGCGGATTCTGGAGGGTCGGCTGAAGGTAGACCCCGCTCAGCGGGTTCGCCCGGTGGGCCTGGAGCAGCGCGTCGGGGCACATCCCCTCGGCATCCATGGCGACCGGCACCAGCGTGATCCCGAGCCGGGCCGCGATCGCCTTCACCATCGGGTAGGTCAGGGGCTCGCAGGCGATCCGCTCGCCCGGCGCCGCCAGCGCGGCGAGCGCCGCCGCGAGCGCCTGCCGCCCGTTGCCGGTGAACAGGATGTCGGCCGGGTCGGGGGCGTAGCCGTCCCGGGCGAGAAATGCCGCCGCGAGCGCCTGCGCCTGCGGTGTCCCCGCGGGCCCGTACTGGCCGAACGCCATCGCGCCGCCCGCGCCGGCGAGCGCCGCGAGGGTCTCGGCCAGAACGGCCTCCTGCTCGGGCAGCCGCGAATGGGTTCGCTGCAGATCGATCGCCGCGGGCGGCGGCTCCGGCTGGAGCAGCCCGTTCCGGCCCGGCGCGGACCGCACATAGGTGCCCCGCCCGACCTCGCCGGTGACGAGGCCCCGGCGGCCCAGTTCCGCATAGACCCGGCTCGCCGTCGAGACCGCGATGCCCTGCGCGTACGCGAAGTCGCGCTGCGGCGGCAGCTTCGCGCCGGGCGGGAGCCGGCCGGCCGCGATATCCGCGGCGATCGCGTCGGCAACGGACCGGAAATCCGCCGATCCCATGATTGCTCCGAGGTCAATGTTTCGATTGATCCGAGATCTGTATCGGATCAATGCTGACCCCGCAATCCCGGCCGGACTGCCCAACCGCCACCGGATCTTGTCCCGATGCCCGCCCTCACGCTGACCCGCTCCCCCGCCGCCGATCGCCCCGCTTCCGGTCCCGCCCTGCTGCGCCTCTGGCTGACGCGTCTGCGCAACCGCCGGGCGCTCGCCGCCCTGCATCCCGAGCAGATCCGCGAGGCCGGCCTCGATTCCTGGCGCCTGCGCGCCGAGATCCGAAAGCCGTTCTGGCGGGCGTGACGCGGTGCCCTGCACGCAGCGTGGGTGATCCCGCGCCGCCGCGGGCCTATATGCGGGGCACACGACATCCCGCCCCGCAGAATCCTTCATGACCGATACGAACGCGCCCCCGGCCGGGCCGACGCCCCAGGCTGGGGGTCTTTCTGCCGAGCGCCCCGGCCTGATCGCCACCTACCGCCGGCTCTGGCCGCATCTCTGGCCGCACGGACGGCCGGACCTGCAGCGCCGGGTGTTCCTGGCGTTCGGCCTGCTGCTCGCCGCCAAGCTGGTGACCATGGTGACGCCGTTCACCTTCAAGTGGATCACCGACGCGCTGGTGGCCGCCGTGGGAGGCAAGGACGCGCCGGTGCCCACGGGGCTGCTCGCCGCGCCGATGCTGCTGATCGCCCTCTACGGCGTCTCGCGGATCGCCATGTCGGCGCTGACCCAGATGCGCGACGGGCTGTTCGCCAAGGTGGCGATGTACGCGGTGCGGCGGCTGGCGCTCCAGACCTTCGCGCACATGCACCGCCTGTCACTGCGCTTCCACCTGGAGCGCAAGACCGGCGGCCTGACCCGGGTGCTGGAGCGCGGCCGTTCCGGCATCGAGGAATTGTCGCGCCTGATGGTGCTGACCCTGGTGCCGACCATCGTCGAGTTCGTGCTGGTGCTCGGCGTTCTGGCCTACGAGTTCAGCTGGACCTACGCGGCAACCGCCTTCGCGACGGTCGCGGCCTATCTGGCCTTCACCTACAAGGCGACCGAGTGGCGGATCGCGATTCGCCGCCGGATGAACGCGTCGGATACCGACGCCAACACCAAGGCGGTCGATTCGCTGCTCAACTACGAGACGGTGAAGTATTTCGGTGCGGAGCAGCGGGAGGCCGCCCGCTACGACGTGTCGATGGCCAAATACGAAAAGGCCTCGACCCAGACCTACGTGTCGCTGGCGGTGCTCAATGCCGGGCAGGCGGTGATCTTCACGCTGGGCATGACCGCGGTGATGTGGCTCGCAGCCCGCGACATCCTGGCCGGGCGCACCACGATCGGCGGCTTCGTGCTGGCCAACACCATGCTGGTGCAGCTCTCGATGCCCTTGAACTTCATGGGCATGATCTACCGGGAGATCAAACAGGCGCTGATCGACATCGACGACATGTTCCGCATCCTCGGGCAGAACCCCGAGATCGCCGACCGGCCGGGGGCGGCGCCGTTGCACGTCGCGGGCGGCACGGTGGAGTTCGCGGATGTCCGCTTCGCCTACAATCCCGAGCGGCCGATCCTGCGCGGCGTCTCGTTCGCGATCCCGGCGGGCCAGACGGTGGCGGTGGTGGGGCCCTCGGGGGCCGGCAAGTCGACGCTCTCGCGCCTGCTGTTCCGGTTCTACGAGCCGCAGGGCGGCCGGATCGACATCGACGGGCAGGACATCGCCGCGGTCACGCAGGAATCCCTGCGGGCGGCGATCGGCATGGTCCCGCAGGACACGGTGCTGTTCAACGACACGATCGGCTACAACATCCGCTATGGCCGGGCCGACGCCACCGAGGCCGAGCTGCGCGAGGCGGCCCGGCTCGCCCAGATCGACGGGTTCGTGTCGAGCCTGCCGGAGGGCTACGACACCCCGGTCGGCGAGCGCGGTCTGAAACTCTCGGGCGGCGAGAAGCAGCGGGTCGCCATCGCGCGCACGATCCTGAAGGCGCCGCCGATCCTGGTGCTCGACGAGGCGACCTCGGCGCTCGACAGCTTCACCGAGGCCGAGATCCAGGCGGCTTTGGACCGGGTCAGCCGCGGCCGCACCACGCTGGTGATTGCCCACCGGTTGTCCACGGTGGTGAACGCGGACGCGATCCTGGTGCTCGACCACGGCCGCATCGTCGAGCGCGGCACCCATGCCGAGCTGCTGGAGGCCGGGGGCGTCTACGCGGCGCTCTGGGATCGCCAGCGGGAGGCCGACGCCGCGCTCGAAGTGCTGCAGCGGGCCGACGCGCCGGTGGTGCCGGTGCGAACCGGACGCGCGGGCGTGCCGGAGACGGCGGCCGCGGAGTAGGGGGCGAGAGGCGACGCGGCGGCGTTCAGGCCTCGGTCTCGATCGGCTTCACGCTGAGGCGCAGGCCGATGGCCATGAGCACACCCATCAACGTGTCGAGCTGCGGGTTCCCCTTCTCCGAGAGGGTCCGGTAGAGCTGCTCGCGGGAGCGGCCGGTCTCCTGCGCGATCTGTATCATCCCATGCGCGCGTGCGGCCACACCCCGGGGGCATGGCTCAGCAGAGCCGGATCATTATCTTCCAGCACGGCTTCCAAGTAGGCCGCGATATGCTCCGGTGTCTTCAGATGCTCGGCGGTATCGTAGGGGAACGTCTCCAGGGCCATGGTCATATCTCCTTCGCCAAGCGCTTGGCCTCGCGGATATCGCGAGCTTGCGAGCCCTTGTCGCCGCCGCACAGCAAGAGGATGATCCTGTTGCCTCGCTGGATATAGTAGACGCGGTATCCGGGACCTTAATCGATCCGCATCTCGCTCACGCCCTCACCGACGGACCTGACATCACCGGGAGTGCCGAGAAGCAGGCGATCGATCCGCTTCGCAATGCGAGCCACGGCCTGAACGTCGCGCAGTCCGTCGATCCAGGCTTGGTAGGCAGCGGTGCGGTGCACGATCACCATGCCGCCTTGTCGTTTTTTGACGACAATCCGTCACCGGATTCGCCGGGCGGCAGCTTGGAGCGGCGCACCGGCAACACGGAGCGGCCTGCTGGCCTGCCCGTTGCGCAGGCCAGCGTCCCGGTCAGCGTCGCACCCTGAGGCCGGTTCCCTGAAATCACTGCACCGTTCTGTTTGACAATGTTCCTACATTATGCTCATTAGCCGCCACCTGTCCACGGCGCTTCCGGGGTGACCCAGCGGCGTCCTTTACTGGGCCCGGCCGGGGGCCGAACGGGCGGGTGCGTGGGAGTGGCGGAGCCCGGGGCGGGCGCTCTCAGCCGTCCTCGCCCCCGGGTCCGGCACGCTGCGGGGCGTGCCTCGGACGCGGGCGTCCGCTCGGGCGGGCGTTTGCCACGGTGGGGTGAGCATGGGACCCCGCGCCCACCTGCGGGCGTGTCGGGTCGTGGGCGACCGTGGACCGCGCC
>NZ_JAKSYH010000036.1 GCF_022829295.1 Methylobacterium sp. J-088 | reverse complement strand
CGAGGGAGCGCACACCAGCACCACGATCAACAGACCGCAGCAGCCTAACGCCGCCAACGCCGACTTGCGCGAGCGCATCGTGCGCGAGAAGGCGGCGAGGCTGACGGGTGACAGGCTGAGGGGCGGGGTGCCGGCGGGGGGGGGTAGGCCGGCGGCCTTGCCCCTGGGGGTGCCGGTGCTCTTCGGACCCTCGCGACGTTGGGATCACGCGCTCTCCCTCTCCCGCAGAGGCGGGAGGGGAGGCGTTGCACTCGAACACCGCCATCATGCCCGCCTCAGCTTCGGGTTCACGGCCGCCGAGAGCAGGTCGGCGGCGAGGTTGAGGGCGATG
>NZ_JAKSYH010000035.1 GCF_022829295.1 Methylobacterium sp. J-088 | reverse complement strand
CACCTTCAAGGCGCTGACAGGGTGCGCCTCTTCCGGAAAGTTCTCATCCCTCACCCTGTCCCTCTCCCGCACGGGAGAGGGGACCCGCGCCCTATTCGGCGACGGTGGTGTCACTGTCGTGTACCGTGCGCGTTGCAATCGAGCCCCACTCTAAGCCTTTGTTTATGCGCGCTCTCTTCCGCCGAACCGGTGTCCACTTCGGCGCAGAGCGCTCTAGCAGGCGGACAAACGTAAAAGGCCCGGACGATGCCGGGCCCCTTCATAGATGGTGGTTGTTAATCCGCCAGCTCAGCCCTGGCGGCGTCCGTTCGGCCGGGTGCGACGCAGGCGGACGATCACCTCGACGCCGGCGATCTCCATGCCCTCGGGAGCCTCGGGCAACGAGTCCACCGTGATCCCGCAATCGGGCATGTCGATCACCTGGCTCTCATCCTCCAGGTAGAAATGGTGGTGCTCGCTCGGATTGGTGTCGAAATAGGCCTTCGACCCGTCGAGCGCGAGTTGGCGCAGGAGCCCGGCCTCGGTGAACTGGTGCAGGGTGTTGTAGACCGTCGCCAGCGAGACCGGCACCTTGGCGCGCATGGCTTCGTCGTACAGCATCTCCGCCGTCAGGTGACGGTCGCCGCGGCCGAACAGAAGCCAGCCCAGGGACAGGCGCTGCCGCGTGGGCCGCAGACCCGCCCGGCGCAGACGATCGCGCAGATCGGAGAGCGGGCAGCCGCGGCGCGGCATGCCGTTGGCCTCCAGCTGGGGGAGGGGGACTCGCCCGTTGAAGACGGCCTGGAAGGGCACCGGTTCGGACATTGCTGGACTGAACGCTCGACGGGGGGCCTCGGAAGATTCCAGCCAGTATATGGAACTGGTCATGTGGTCGCAACCCGAGCGTTGCCGCACCGCACCGACGCGGCCCCCCGGCCGGCGGCTTTGCCGGCCGGCGGCTTTGAAGGTGCAACGCCCCGTGCTACCCCGCGCGCCACATGAGGGGCGGCCATCGCCAAGCGCAAGCACGCCGCATCCGGAATCCGAGGACACAGCCAACGCAATGCCGCCAGACGCCGACACCTCCGGGCCGAACGCGAGCCGCCGGTCGCACTACTCCTACGAGGACCTTCTGGCCTGCGGGCGAGGCGAGCTCTTCGGGTCAGGGAACGCGCAGCTGCCCCTGCCACCGATGCTGATGTTCGACCGGATCACGTCGATCGGCACCGGCGGGGGCGCCCATAGCAAGGGCCATGTGACTGCGGAGCTCGACATCCGTCCCGACCTCTGGTTCTTCCCCTGCCATTTCCAGGGCGATCCCGTGATGCCGGGCTGCCTGGGTCTCGACGCGCTGTGGCAGATGCTGGGTTTCCATCTCGGATGGCTGGGTTCGCCGGGCCGCGGGCGGGCGCTGGGCGTGGGCGAGGTGAAGCTCGCGGGCCAGGTGCTGCCGTCGATGAAGCGGGTCGTCTACAACGTCGACGTCAAGCGCGTCCGGCAGGGAAAGCTCGTGCTCGGGATCGGTGATGGCTGGCTTGAGGCGGATGGCGAGCGGGTCTACCAAGTCCAGGACATGCGAGTCGGCCTGTTCCAGAGCTGAATAATCCGCTCCGGCGGCGCCGTTTGCAGCTCGACCGCAACGTCCGGCGGCTTCAGCAGTTGAGATTGTCGCCGCGTCATCTTAGCTGACCGGGACGTGGCGCGCGCGAGCGACGCCGCGACGGAGGTATCGTCACCATCATGCGCCGCGTCGTCATCACCGGGATGGGCATCGTCTCGTCCATCGGCAACAACACGCAGGAGGTGCTGGCCTCCCTGCGCGAAGCCCGCTCTGGCATCGCGCGCGATGCCAGCTACGTCGAGCACGGCTTCCGCAGCCAAGTCTCCGGCGCGCCGACCCTCGATCCGGAGGGTGTGGTGGACCGGCGCGCCATGCGCTTCCACGGCGGCGGCACCGCCTGGAACCACGTCGCCATGGATCAGGCGATCGCCGATGCGGGGCTGGAATCGGGCGATGTCTCGAACGAGCGCACCGGCATCATCATGGGCTCGGGCGGTCCGTCGACCCGGGTGATCGTCGAAGCCGCCGCCATCGCCCGCGACAAGGGCCCTAAGCGGATCGGCCCGTTCGCGGTGCCGAAGGCGATGTCGTCGACCGCCTCGGCGACACTCGCCACGTGGTTCAAGATCCGCGGCGTGAACTATTCGATCTCCTCGGCCTGTGCCACGTCGAACCACTGCATCGGAAACGCCGCCGAGATCATCCAGGGCGGGCGGCAGGATATCATCTTCGCGGGCGGCTGCGAGGATCTCGACTGGACGCTCTCGGTGCTGTTCGACGCGATGGGCGCCATGTCGTCGAAGTTCAACGATACGCCGTCCCGGGCCTCCCGCGCCTATGACGCCAACCGCGACGGTTTCGTCATCGCCGGGGGCGCTGGCGTCCTCGTGCTGGAGGAGCTGGAGCACGCCAAGGCGCGCGGCGCACGCATCTACGGGGAGATCGCCGGCTACGGCGCGACCTCGGACGGGCACGACATGGTGGCGCCCTCCGGCGAGGGCGCGGTGCGCTGCATGCGTCAGGCGATCGAGGGGCTCAAGGGCGCGCGGATCGATTACATCAATCCCCACGCCACCTCGACGCCGGTGGGCGACGACAAGGAGATCGAGGCGATCCGCGAGGTGTTCGGTCGCGGCGATTCCTGTCCGCCGATCGCCGCCACCAAGTCCCTCACCGGTCACTCGCTGGGTGCCACCGGCGTGCAGGAGGCGATCTACAGCCTGCTGATGATGAACAACGACTTCATCTGCGAAAGCGCGCATATCGACGAGCTCGACCCCGCCTTCGCCGACATGCCGATCCTGCGGGCGCGCCGGGACAACGCCAAGCTCAGCCATGTCCTGACAAACTCCTTCGGGTTCGGCGGGACGAACGCGACCCTGGTGTTAAAGCACGTCGACGCCTGACCGCGTCTACCGGAACCTCCCGCGCCTGGACGCCGTTTACCTCGGGTCAAGGATTGGTGGTGGCCATGGGGACGTTCATCCTCGGAGCGCTGAGCGGTTTGATGATCGCCGGATGTGCGGCGATCTACGCGAAGCAGGCGCTCATCGACGAGGCGAGTGCCGAGACCGAAGGCTACTTCTGACTCTGCGCGCAGGTTCGTAAACGCCCCGCCGACAGGCGGGGCTTTTTTGTCGGTTGTACAGCGTTGGCGCGTTTGGAGCACGGGGCGAGGCGCGGTAAGGCACCCTGCCGCGGTTCGGTCGAGCGCATCGCGGCCCGCCCTCGGATCGGGGGTCGGTGCGCTCGTTCGGGACATGTGTCGGCATGACAGGATTGATGGCGGGCAAGCGCGGCCTGATCATGGGCGTCGCCAACGATCACTCGATCGCCTGGGGTATTGCCAAGGCTTTGCACGTCGAGGGAGCCCGGCTCGCCTTCACGTATCAGGGCGAGGCCTTGGGTCGTCGCGTGACCCCGCTCGCCGCACAGCTCAGTTCCGATGTCGTCCTGCCCTGCGACGTCGAGGATCTCGCCTCGGTCGACGCCACGTTCGAGGCGCTCGACGCACGGTTCGGCGGCGAACTCGACTTCGTGGTCCACGCCATCGGCTTCTCCGACAAGGCGCAGCTCAAGGGCCGCTACGTCGACGTTACCACGCGCGAGAATTTCGCGCGCACCCTGACGATCTCGTGCTTCTCCTTCACGGAAATCGCCCAGCGCGCCGCCCGGCGGATGAAGCAGGGCGGGTCCCTGCTGACGCTCACCTACGGTGGCTCGACGCGCGTCATGCCGAACTACAACGTAATGGGGGTCGCCAAGGCGGCCCTCGAAGCTTCGGTCCGCTATCTGGCCAGCGACCTCGGGCCCGATGGGATCCGCGTGAACGCTCTGTCGGCCGGTCCGATGCGCACCCTGGCCGGCGCCGGGATCGCCGATGCCCGATTGATGTTCAACCATCAGCGCGCCCACGCCCCGCTGCGGCGTACGGTCAGCATGGAGGATGTCGGCGGCTCGGCCCTCTACCTGCTGTCGCCGCTTTCCGGCGGCGTGACCGGCGAGGTCCACTTCGTGGATGCCGGCTACAACATCATCTCGATGCCGCGCCCGGACGTGCTCCAGGCGCAGGACGCCGCCGGCGTCATGGGCGACGGCTAGGGCAGTGCCCGATCGCGTTGCTCACGGTACACGACACAGTGGCGGCGGGCGGCGCGCCGTGGTGGACTGAGGGATTCCTCGCCAAAGGGATCCCCCCATGTCCGCTTGTCTGCGCACCGCCCTGATCGAGAGCCTATCGGCGCAT
>NZ_JAKSYH010000034.1 GCF_022829295.1 Methylobacterium sp. J-088 | reverse complement strand
ACCCGGATCTCGGCGGCTGAAGCGTCTGGGATCCCAAAGGGCTCAGCCCTTTGGTGGGGTATCGGGGTGAAACCCCGATGTCGGGCTTCGCCCGAGCCCATCAGGGCTCCGCCCTGCACGCGCGAAAGGCCGCGGCCCGTTGACACCTGGACGTCTACCGCCGCCGCCGCGTCCCTGCTTTCGCGACCCGCAGCAGAGCCGCGGAGGCGAGCGCCGGCGCCAGCCCAGGCTCGGCCCGTCTGCAGGCCAGGGTCGCTCCCTGCAGGGCCACTGCCGCCTGACGCAGGTGTTGTGTCCGCAGGGTGCCGAGCGTCCCGCCCGGTGCGGCCCGCCGGTT
>NZ_JAKSYH010000027.1 GCF_022829295.1 Methylobacterium sp. J-088 | reverse complement strand
TGAGTTGGCCTACGGGGTGTACATCCATCACCTCAGCACCGGCGGGAGCATGCGCCGTGGCCTCGCCCTGATGGTCTGCGGGCAGCTCGGCTTCCTCCTCGGCGCCCTGATGCGGCCCATGCGCGGCGAAACCTGACCCGCAGGCGGTCGCCGATCCGGCCGGATGTATCCTGTTTCGCATGAGCGGAGGCCGCCATGCGTCAGGCGGCAGTCACTCAAGCTCTCCAGAAGCCGACTGCGTATTCTTCGCGAGCCGAAGGCATGCAAGCCGCGTCTGCTAGCCCGGTCGGAGTGACAACGCTGCCCGAACGATCGCGTCTCCATGAAAATGGTGAAGCATGTGGCCGGCACCGGGCAGCAGGTCGAGGCGCGCATCGGGAATCATGCGGGCCGCGCGCTGGGCGTTCAGGGCCGTGCTCACCACCAGATCGGGGCTTCCTGCCAGAATGCGTACGGGAACGCGCAGGGTCGGGTAGGCCAGCATGCTGCGGGTCAGCCCAGGCCAGAGCCAGCCGGCATCCTCGCCCTCGGCGGTAATCTGCGCCGGGCGCGCCGCCAGATCGAACGGAAAGTGCCGCGCGACGGTCTCCGGCATCGTTCGCGGGAAGAACATCGCGTTCCAGAGCAGCGGCAGGAGCGCCTTGTCGGTGCTCGCGCCGAGGAGGTGGGACAGCTGATCGCCGCCGAAGGGCAGGGCGCGGGGCCCGAACAGCATCTATTCCAAACGCGGCTCCGGGAAGCAGATCGGCGCGACCGCGACGATGCCGGCGATCTCCTCCGGATGGAGCATGCCGTACGCCAGCGCGACCGCTCCGCCGAAGGAATGCCCGAGGATGACGGGTTTATGCAGGCCGAGGCGCCGCACCGCCTCCCGGATGCGTGCGGCCTGATCCCAGACGTCGGCGGCACGGCCCCGCGGCCGCACGCTGAAGCCGTGACCGGGGCGATCGACCGCGACTACGCGAAAATGTTCGGCTAGGGCCGGCACCGGCCCGAGCCAGAGATCCTCCAGGCACATCAGCGTCCCGTGGATCGCCACCAGATCGGGACCGGATCCGGTTTCCGCATACGCAATCGTCCGGTCATCCGTCAGCTCGACGATCCGGCGCGGCACGATGCGGGGATCGTGTGGTTCATCCGGGCGCGACCGAGCCGGCCCGGGCAGCGATGTCATTGCGGCGGTCAATTACAGGCGCCGCCTGCGGCCGGACGAACCCATGACGGCCAGCGCGGTGGCCGCGCCGATCCCGAGAAGACCGGCGGCCGCCGCCATCGGGTGCAGCGTCGCGCGCGTGTAGACGCTGGTGCGCATCACGGGCAGGGGCGGATCGCCACGCGTCTCGCCGGCCGGCACGGGCGCGTGCAGGGCGCCGTCCGGATTGCGCGGCGCGCTCGCTCGCTTCTGAAGGGCGATGATTGCGGAGGCGAGATGGTCGTAGGCGCCGGGTGCGAATTCCTTGCCTGCCGTGAAGGCCTTGCCGGCGCCGCCCACGAAGATGTCGCGTTGCGGATGCACAGCCGCGTGCAGGATGGCGTTCGCGACTTCCTCCGGCGGATAGATCGGTGGCGGCAGGCTCGGCTCTCGGTCCATGTAGTTGCGCGCCCGCTGGGGGAGGGGCGTGTCGATCGAGGCGGGCTTGATCAGCGTGACCGAGACCGGAGCGTTCTCGTGCAGTAGCTCCATGCGCAGGGCATCGGTGAAGCCCTTCACCGCGTGCTTCGAGGCCGCGTACATGCCCTGATACGGGAAGGCGAGGTCCGATGCGATGCTGCCCACGTTGATCAGGGCGCCGCCACTCTGCCGCAGGTGCTCGGTCGACACCAGCGAGCCGAAGACCGTACCCCAGAAATTGGTCTGGATCAGGCGTTCGTGGTCGGCGTCGCTGATCTCGCGGAGCTTTCCATAGATCGAGCCCCCCGCCACGTTCACCCAGGTGTCGAAGCCGCCGAAGGTCGCCACTGCGCGATCCGCGATGGCCTGCACCGCCGCCCTGTTGCCGACATCGGCCACGACATGGAGCGCCTTGCCGCCGACGCCCTCGATCTCGGCCTGGATGCGTGCCAGGGCATCGCCGCTACGCGCGGCCAGCACGACCCGGGCACCGCGTTCGGCCGCCATCCGGGCGGTGGCGAGGCCGATGCCCGACGAGGCGCCGGTGATCACGACGACCTGCTCGCGGAGCGGCTTGTGCTTCATGCAGCGAATCCCCGAACTCCGAACGTGCGCCAGCGCGGTCGATCGCGGCCGCATCCGTCCCACGTCTGGCTATCCACCGGTCGGCCTGCTTTGTTCCGGGAACAGATGCCGGTCGCTGCGTCGCAGGCGCGACCGTCCCACAGTGCCCGAACGCGACGGTTCCAACCATGGGGAGGCTCGCAGGGAACGAATTCCCGCCGGTCAGCTACCGGATCCTTTCGGTGGGGTTGGCGCACGCGAGGTATCGTCACGGTCAGGCAGTTTGCTCTAAAACAGCATCCGGGTGGGCGCTCGATAGAAGGCGCCTCGGAGTTTGTGGGGAGCCCTCTTGGCCGACGACGCCACGCTGCGCCGACTGCTCGCTGAGATCGCCCGGGGCGGGGCGGACCAGCTGGCCGAACTCTATGATCTGACCAGCCCGAAACTTTACGGCCTGATCCTGCGTATCCAGCGAGACCGAGGCTTGGCCGAGGACGTGCTTCAGGACGTCTACCTGCGGATCTGGCAGGCCGCGGGCGCCTACAGGCCCGAGGCCGGGCCGCCGCTGCCATGGCTCTGTACCATCGCCCGCAATCGGGCCATCGACAGCGTGAGGCGGAAGGTCGAGCATCAGGGCCCGGAACTGGATCACGGCGAGGATTGGGTGGCGCGGCTGATCGATCCGCACGACGGGGCGGCGGACTTCCTGGACCGGAACGCCCTTCTGGCCTGCCTCGGCCGCCTCGATCCCATGCATCGGGACTGCGTGGTGCTGGCCTATTGCGAGGGACAATCCCGGGAGGAGCTCGCGCAGCACTTCGACCGGCCGGTCAACACGATCAAGACTTGGCTGCACCGGTCCCTCGCCGGCCTCAAGACCTGCCTGGAGTCTGTCTCGTGAGCGGCGGCCAGCCCGGCCTGGAGCCGACGGCCGAGCGCGACATCCTCGCGGCCGAGTACGCCCTCGGGACGCTCGACGCGCAGGATCGGGCGGCGCTGGAGCGCGAGGCGAGTCACGACCACGCCACGGCCAGCCGCATCGGCCAATGGGAGCGGCGGCTGGCGCCGCTGATGGGGGCCGTGCCATCCGTGCCGCCGCCGCCGCGGGTCCGCGAGGCGCTGCTGCGCGCGCTGCCCGACGTGAGCGGCGGGCCGCGGGGCGAACTGCGTCAGCTGCGGCGGCAGGTGAGGCGCTGGCAGGTCGCCGCGGCGGGATCGGGCCTCCTCGCCGCGGGCCTCGCGCTGTTCGTGGCAGTCGCCCCGTCACGAAGCCCGGCGGGCGGGCGCTATCTGGCGGTCGTGCAGGGCGGCGGGGCGCTGCCCGCGCTCGTCGTGCGGGTCGACACGCGGACCGGCCTCGCGCAGGTCCGCCCCGTCGGCGCCGACGCACCCGCGGGGCGGAGCCTGGAAGTGTGGTACGTCGGCGCGGAGGGTGCCAAGCCCCTCGGCCTTGTCGGTGCAGCGCCCAGTCAGGTGAGGCTGCCGCAGGTCACCGCACCGGACGGCGTGATCGCAGTCTCGGTCGAGCCGCCAGGGGGCTCGCCCAGCGGCCAGCCCACGGGCCCGGTGATCTATACCGGCAAGCTGATCGCCGAATGACGGGACGCGGCGGGCGGGCTTGCCGGAGCCCGCAGCCCTCGCGGGCCGCGGGCGCGACGCCTTACGGCATCAGCACGGCGTTGACGACGTGGATGACACCGTTCGACTGCATCACGTTCGGGATGGTCACCGTGGCGGTGTTGCCCTTCTGGTCGGTAACCAGGACCTTCTTGCCCTGCACCGCGACGGCGAGGGGCTCGCCCTCGACGGTGGTCAGCACGCCCTGGCCGCCGCCCTTCTTGACCAGCGCCATCAGGTCCTTGGCGGTGTAGACGCCCGGGACCACATGGTAGGTCAGGATCTTCGTCAGCGTCGCCTTGTTCTGCGGCTGCACGAGGTTCTCAACCGTACCCGGCGGCAGCTTGGCGAAGGCGGCGTTGGTCGGCGCGAACACCGTGAACGGGCCCGGACCGTTCAGCGTGTCGACCAAGCCAGCAGCCTTCACGGCGGCGACGAGGGTGGTGTGATCCTTCGAGTTGACCGCGTTCTCGACGATGGTCTTCTGGGCGTACATCGGCGCGCCGCCGACCATCGGGTTCTTGGCGTAGGCCGCGCCGCTCGCGCCGAGGCCGAGCGCGATCGTCAGGGCGAGCACCTTGGCCGTGCGGCCGGTATTCTTGGTCAGCATCGTGTTTCCTTCCGAGCCCCGATGAGTGGGGCAGCGCGGGCCCTTACGTGCCCCTCGGAAGGAAAGTTTCGCCCGGTGAGCGCAAACGCCTGCAGGCGACGGCCTTTGCGCTCACCCCGCCAGAACGCAGGCCGGCCCGGTTCAGGTCTCAGCGTCCGTAGATATCCTCGACGCGGATGATGTCATCCTCGCCGGTATAGGAGCCGACCTGCACCTCGATCAGCTCCAGTGGGATCTTGCCGGGGTTGGACAGCCGGTGCATCGAGCCGATCGGCAGGTAGATCGCCTCGTTCTCGTGGACCAGCGTCACCCGATCGTCCACCGTGACCTCGGCGGTGCCACGCACCACCACCCAGTGCTCGGCCCGGTGGTAGTGCTTCTGCAGCGACAGCCGCCCGCCCGGCACCACCTGGATCCGCTTCACCTGGAAGCGTTCGCCGATGTCGATCCGCTGGTACCAGCCCCAGGGCCGGTACATCCGCAGATGCGCGTCCGCCTCAGGCTCGCCCTTGGCCCGCAGGGCGTTGACCAGTTCCTTCACCTGACCGGAATGCGCCTTTGAGGCGACCAGCACCGCGTCGGGGGTCGAGACCACAACCACGTCCTCAAGCCCCACCACCGCGGTCAGGCCGCCGCCCTGGCTGTGCACGAGGCTGTTCTTCGTCCCGATCAGCGAGACCCGGCCCCGCACCGCATTGCCGGCCTCGTCGTGATCGAGGACCTGCCAGACCGCGTCCCAGGTGCCGACATCCGACCACGCGAACGACACCGGCAGCACCCCGGCGGTGGCGGTGCGTTCCATCACGGCGTAGTCGATCGAGATCTTGGGCGCCTTGGCGAAGGCCTCGGCATCGAGGCGCACGAAGTCGAGGTCGGTCACCGCCGCCGCGTAGGCGGCGCGCGCGGCCGCCAGCACGTCGGGCACGAAGGCTTCGAGCTCGGCCAGCATCAGGTCGGCGCGGAACAGGAAGTAGCCGGAGTTCCACAAGGCGCCGTCCGTGATCAGCGCCTCGGCGCCGGCCCGGTCGGGCTTCTCGACGAAGCGGGCGACGCGGGCGGCACCCGGCGCCTCGTGGATCGGCTCGCCGCGGCGGATATAGCCGTAATCGGTGGCCGGCCGGTCGGGCTCGATGCCGAGCGTCATGGTGTAGCCGGCCCGCACGCCTTCGGCCGCACGCCGCACGGCGTCCACGAAGGCGGCGATGTCGGGCACGACGTGGTCGGCGGCCATGACCAACACGACGGCCTGCGGATCGCTCGCGGCGGCGTGGACCGCGGCGACCGCCACGGCAGCGGCGGAGTCGCGGCCCTGCGGCTCGAGCAGGATGTCGGCGGCAAGACCCATTTGGTCGCGCTGCTCGGCGACGATGAAGCGGGCCTCGGCCGAGGCGATGACGGTCGGCTTGGCGAACACGCCGGTGTCGGCAACCCGTTCCAGGCTGGCCTGGAAGGTCGAGACCTTCGCATCCACCAGCTTGGCGAACTGCTTGGGCATGCTCTCGCGCGAGGCCGGCCACAGGCGTGTCCCCGTTCCCCCGCAGAGGATCATCGGATGGATCGGGGCAGCAGATCGGGACATGCGGCGTCTCCATCGGCGGGTTGCGGTCGTGGCGTGATCGCGCGGTCCAGGCGCAGCCGCAAGGATGCGGAGTGCCGGCGCCCACGGTTTTCAGGGTTTGCCCTTAACGGCGCAGCGAGGATGGAACAACCTGCGCGGATAATCCGCGCTGGATAAGGCTGGCTCAGCACAGCCGGATCGTTATCTCTGGTCCCACCATGAATTCACCCGCCAAGATTCACCCGACACCCGACGACGCGGCGCAGAGCCCGCGGCGGATACCGTCGGTCGAGCGCCTGGTCGGCAGCGCGGCGCCGGAAGATCTCGCCGCCTACGGGCGCACGGCCTTCACGGGTGCCGTTCGGGCCGTGCTGGCCGGTATCCGGGCGGAGGGCGGCCCCGTGCCCGACGCGGCGGCGATCCGGCTGGAGGCGGCTCGGCGGCTCGCCGCCGAGCGACGCCCCTCCCTGCGGCCGGTCTTCAACCTGACCGGCACGGTTCTGCACACCAATCTGGGTCGCGCCCTGTTGCCCCGCTCGGCCGCCGAGGCGGTGGCCGCCGTGATGGTGCAGGCGAGCAATCTCGAATTCGACCTCGGGACCGGCGCCCGCGGCGAGCGGGACGATCATGTCGAGGCCCTGATCTGCCGCCTGACCGGGGCCGAGGCTGCGGTGGTGGTCAACAACAACGCGGCCGCCGTGCTGCTGGTGCTGAACGCCCTGGCGATGCGCAAGGAGGTCGTGGTCTCCCGCGGCGAACTCGTGGAGATCGGCGGCTCGTTCCGGGTGCCGGACGTGATGGTGCGGGCCGGCTGCCGGCTGCACGAGGTCGGAACCACAAATCGCACCCATCTGCGTGACTACGCGGAGGCGATCGGCCCGCGCACCGGCCTCGTGATGAAGGTGCATCCGAGCAACTACGCCATCGCGGGCTTCACCGCCGCCGCCGACCCCGAGGCGCTTTACGCCCTCTGCCGGGAGCGTGGCGTGCCGCTGGCCGACGACCTCGGCAGCGGCAACCTCGTCGATCTCGCCGCATACGGCCTGCCGCCGGAGCCGACCGTCCGCGTTGCCCTGGAGCGGGCCGATCTCGTCACCTTCAGCGGCGACAAGCTGCTGGGCGCGGTCCAGTGCGGGATCGTGGCGGGCCGGAAGGATCTCATCGCCCGTGTGCGCAAGAACCCCCTGAAGCGGGCGCTGCGGGTCGACAAGATGACTTATGCGGCGCTCGAAGCGGTGCTGCGGCTCTACCTCCATCCCGAGCGGTTGGCCGAGGAACTGCCGACCCTCCGGCTGCTCACCCGGGACCGGGCGTCGATCGCCGCGCAGGCGGAGCGCCTCGCCCCCGCGGTGGCGGAGTGCCTCGCCGGCTCGGCCACCGTCTCGGTCGCGGCGTGCATCAGCCAGATCGGGTCCGGCGCCCTGCCGGTGGAGACCCTGCCGAGCGCCGCCCTGATGCTGACCCCCGACGCGGATGCGGGATCGCCACGCCGCGGCGCGGGGGGGCGGTGCAAGCGCCTCGCCGAACGGTTGCGAGCTCTGCCGGTGCCGGTGATCGGCCGGATCAGCGGCGACGTCATTCTTCTGGACCTGCGCACACTGGAAGACGAGGCCGGCCTCCTCGCCAGTCTGAAGTCAGTTGGGCAGCCGGTATCTTGAGCCGAATGGGTTTGTTGAGAGACAAAGATCGCCGGCTGAAGCTCGTGTGCCGGCTTCGCGCGTTGTGGTATCGTGACGGATCCGCGGTCGCGGTCGAGAGGTGCGGTGCCCGGACCGCGATAGGCGAACGATATGGTGCAGAGTGCCGACATGGTGGAGGTTGAGCGCGAGACGGATGCGCTCCTCCTCGACAATCAGCTTTGCTACGCGCTCTACGCGGCCGCGCACCGGATGACGAAATCCTACCGGCCGCTTCTTGAACGCCTGGGGCTGACCTATCCGCAGTACCTTGTGCTCCTCGTGCTGTGGGAGCAGGACGGCGTCACGGTCTCGGAGATCGGCCGGCGACTGCGGCTCGACTCCGGTACGCTGACGCCCGTGCTGAAGCGCCTGGAGAGCGCAGGTTTCCTTCTGCGCACCCGCCGCCAGTCGGATGAGCGCGAGGTCGAGATCGCGCTGACGCCGGAGGGCGCCGCGCTCCGCGCCGAGGCCGTTGCAGTCCGCGAGGCCGTGATGTGCCAGCTCGAACTCAGCGAGCCGGAGATCCGGGCCCTGCGGAAGGATCTGAGCTTGGTGATCGAGCGGCTCAGCGTGACCGAGTGAGGGTGTAGCGTTGACCTGATGAGCCGCTTCGCGGCGCTCCCTGTGCTCGGTCCCGGGTCGCATTCCGCTTTCGCTGCATGCGCCCGGGAAAGGTCGTCGCGCTTCATTCTCGGGCTCCACGTTTTCCCGGTCAGGTGGAGCGTTCGCGGAACCTGATCCGGGATCCAGCACAAGAAGCGCCCCGAAGCGGCCCCATAGGTTCCCCAGCCCTCACCGCCGCAGGCGGTTGCCCAAGACGAAGCCGTAGAGCCCCATCAGGATGATGCCGACCGCGCCTTCGAGGCCGACCAGCAGGTTGGTGACGCGGCCGGTGGGCTTGAGGCCGATCTCCGGCGGGTTCGCGGTCATCATGTTGAGGGCGCTGTAGCTCAGGAGATCGAGGGGGTTGTAGGTCGGCCCCGCTTCCGGCCCCTCGAGGATGATCAGGCCACCCGTCAGGCCGTAGAGGCCGCCGAACACCACGATCAGCAGCGCGAACGCACGGGCGATGCGCGACAGGCTCTCGCCGTAATCGCACAGCCACTCGACGAAACGGTCGGCGGTCCAGCGGTAGCCGTGCCGCAGCAATCCGGCCCCGTCCCGCCCGGTCCAGGCGGCGCGCGCCTGCCGACCGGCGTGGAAGCGGCCCATTCGTCGGCCGCGCTTGTAGGCCCAGCTCGCCGCATCGTGGCTGCCGATGCTCTTCCAGTTCTGCTCCAGGGCGAGGTAGCTCGCCTGCGCGGCCTCGAAATCGCCCGCCACCTCCTCGCCGACCGCGCCGCCGAGTTGCTCGACGCTCATCCGCGTCCCGTTGAGCCATGCCCCCGAGAAGCGGGCATGACGTAGTCGGCAGGTGGCAAGGTTCAGCCGTACGAGATCGGTATCCGACAGATCGGCCCCGGAGAGGTCGGCTCCGTCGAGCTTCGCTCCCGAAAAGTTCGCCCCCTGGAGGCGCGAGCCCGCGAGCGTCGCCTTGGCGAGGCTCGCGCCGGCGAAATCCGCATGCGTCAGGTTGGCATCGACGAGCTTGGCCTCGTCGAGCCGGGCGTTGCGGAACACCGTGTCGTCCGCGTCCGCTCCGGTGAAATCCGCGCCCCAGAGGTCAGCGCCCGCGAAGTCCGTGCCGTCGAGCAGCGCGCCGGACAGGTCGGCGAAGCGCATCGCGGCCTGCCCGAAGCGCGCATCCTCCAGCATGGCGCCGGCGAACCGAACCTGACCTGCGACGATGCCGGAAAAGTCTGCCCCCGACAGGTCGGCGTCGGAGAGGTCGGCGGCCTCCAGGATCGCGCCGGTGAATCGCGTGGAGCGCCCGACCGCGCCGGTGAGCGTGGCGCGGCGCAGGTTGGCCGCGGAGAAATCCGATTCCTCCATGCGGGCCCGGGACAGGTCGGCCTCCGCAAGGGGCAGGCCGCCGGATTCGGCATCCACACAACCCGGCCCGTCGAACCCCGCCGCGGCGAGCGCCCCCGGAGACGCGATCAGGTGCGAGAGATCCGAGCCCGGCTCCTGCACCACGGCCCCGGCGGCGATCCGCTCGATAAGCGCGTGCAGCCGGGCATCCGCCTGAATGTCCGGCCGCGCATCCGATGGTGTCGCCTGATCCATGGCCGTTCCATGCCGGAGAGTCCGACCGCGCGCCAGACGCCCCGGCGTGTTCAGGTCGAATGCGTCGATGCGGTCACACGCACCGTGATCGCCTTGGCGGCCGGTGTCTTGGCCTGCTCGTCATGGTGCCAGAGCGGCAGCAGGACGTTCAGCTCCGGATAGTAGCCCCCGCAATTCCCCTCGGGAATGTCATAGGCGATCACCCGGAGGCCGGTTACGCGCCGCTCCACCTGATCATCCGCCTTGGTCTCCACGTCGACGCCCCCGCCATCCTTGAGTCCGAGGCGCGCGATGTCCTGGCGGTTCATGAACAGCACGGAGCGGGTGCCCTTCACGCCGCGGAAACGGTCGTCGTAGCCGTAGACTGTGGTGTTGAACTGGTCGTTCGACCGCAGCGTGATCAAGTCGAGGATGTCGTGCCCGCGGGCCGGCAGGTCTGGATCTGCCTCGAGACCGTCCGGCACCGCGAAATTCGCCCGGCCGGTCTCGGTCTCCCACTTCCGGTCGCGGGCGCCGAGCGGCTTGATCAGCCCCCCGGGCTGGAACATCCGCCCGTTCAGGTCGTGGAACACTTTCGGGTAGGTCGCCTCGATGGCATCGCGCACCCGGCCGTAGTCGCCGACCCAGGAATCCCAATCGATCCGCGGATTGGGCTGCAGGGTCGTCTTGGCGATCTCGGCGACGATCCAGGGCTCGGAGCGCACATGCGGCCCGACCGGTTCGGATGCGCCCCGGGACCCGTGGAACTGCGCGGTGGAGCTCTCCATCGAGACCGCCTGCCGGCCGCTCGCCTGCTGGTCGATCTCAATGCGGCCGAGGCAGGGCAGGATATAGGCGACCGCCCCGGTCACGAGGTGCGAGCGGTTGAGCTTGGTCGAAACCTGCACGGTCAGGCGCTGGGTCCTCCAGGCCGGCTCCATCCGGCCGGTATCGGGGATCGCCCGCAGGAAGTTGCCGCCGAGCCCGATGAAGGCCTTCACGCTGCCGTCGAGGATACCCTCGCAGGCCTCGACCGTGTTGAGGCCTTTCTCCCGCGGCGGCTCGAAATCGTAGAGTTCCTTGAGCTTGTCCAGGGGGGCCAATTCCGGCTTCTCGGTGATGCCGACCGTACGTTGGCCCTGAACGTTCGAATGGCCCCGCACCGGGCAGATTCCAGCGCCCGGCTTGCCGATATTGCCGCGCAGGAGCAGCAAGTTGACCAGCATCCGCACGGTCTCGGTGCCCTTGCGATGCTGGGTCAGGCCCATTCCGTAGATGCCAATCACCGCCTTGGCCCGGGCATAGACCGCCGCCGCCGCCTCCAGCCCCTGCCGTTTCAGCCCGGAGCGCCGCTCCAGCGCAGGCCAGTCCTGGCGATCGCAGAAGTGCACGAAGTCTTCGAAGCCGTGGGTGTGCTCGGCGATGAAGGCGTGGTCGAGCACCCGGGACTTGCCCGCCGCCTCGGCCTCCCGGTCGAGGGCGAGCAGTGCCTTGCACAGGCCGGTGAGCGCTGCGAGGTCGCCGCCGGCCTTCACCTGATGATACTGGGTCGAGATCCGTGTGGAGGAGCGCGTCAGCATCTCCACGGGCGATTGCGGATCGGTGAAGCGCTCCAAGCCCCGCTCCCGCAGCGGGTTGAAGGTGATGATCTGCGCACCCCGGCGCCGCGCCTCCTGCAGCGGGTGCAGCATCCGGGGTGAATTCGAGCCGACATTCTGACCGAAGAAGAAGATCAGGTCGGTGGTCTCGAAATCCTCCAGCAGGACCGTGCCCACCGGGGCGCCGATCGATTGCGGCAGCGCCACCGAGGTCGGCTCGTGGCACATGTTGGAGGAATCCGGCAGGTTGTTGTTGCCGTAGAGCCGGGCCAGCAGCGCCCACATGTAGCTGGTTTCCAGCGAGGCCCGGCCGGAGGCGTAGAACACCACCGAGCGCGGATCCGCCTCCCGCAGGGCCTTCAGCTCCCGGCCGATCTCGGCCATCGCCTCCTCCCAGGAGACCGGGCGGTAGCGGTCGGTCTCGGGATCATAACGCAGGGGATGGGTGAGGCGGCCCTGCTCCTCCAGGGCGTAGTCGCTCCAGCCGAGCAACTCGGTCACGGTATGGGCGGCAAAGAAATCGGGGGTCGCGCGTCGGCGCGTCTGCTCCCAGGCGGTCGCCTTGGCGCCGTTCTCGCAATACTCGAAGGCCAGCGGCTTGGCGGGCTTCGCCCAGGCGCAGGACGTGCACATGTAGCCGTCCGGCTTGTTCTGCTTCACCAGCAAGGCCGAACCGGTGATCGGTACGCCCTCCCGGGTCAGGATCTCGACCAGCGACCGGGCCGAGCCCCAACCGCCCGCCGGGCCGTCATAGGGCTCGATCCGGATCTCACCGTTCTCCTGCTCGGCCATGCCGTCCTCCCACCCGGCACGTCAGCGACCGGACTAAGGGAACGCGCGAGGGCCACGTCGGATCACAGGCGCGTCACTGCGGCTGCCTCCGCTTCTGCCGCGGTCAGGTCACGGCCGCGAGCTTGTCGGCCATGGACTGATCCTTGTCCCGCCGTGTCGAGAAGATCAGCGTGAAGAAGGTCCGCTGAACGCCCATCTCGGCAAGCTTCGCCTCGCACCGCTCGGCCAGCGCGCAGATCTCCGACAGCTCACCCTCGATATTGGTGCCGTTAGGATGCATCGTGGCGGTCAGCCCGCTCGCCTCGACGATCGCTTTGACCTCGCGGACGTAGGGCGAAACAGACGGGCCGACGCCCATCGGCACGATGCACCGGTCGGCTGAGACTTTCATGGCGGCTCCCCGGAGGCTGATTCTGTCGAGCGGCCCGGATCGCGCCGCCCGCAGAAGCTGGCATTAGGCGCCCGGCGGCGCGGATCAGAGCTTGCTGATCAGCAGGCCGAGGCCCAGCCCGACGAGCCCGGCCACGACAAGCGAGGCGTGGGGCCATTCGACCGACTTCTGGTGGCCCTCCCAGGCGTATTCGCGACCGTGATCGTAGACCTCCTCGGCCTGATGCGACACCGCGTCGGCCGCATGCCGGACGGCATCCTTGGTCTGGCCGTAGAAGTTCTCGGCCGCGCCCCGCACCTCGTGGAGGCGGCCTTCGATCGAGTCGCGGTCCGAGCCGGCGAGGTCACCGACCGCGCTCTGGACCTTGCCGCCGATCTCCCGCGCGGCACCCGTGATCCTGTCCGTATCGACCATGACGTCCTCCGATGCTGTCGTCCCGAATTCGCTTCCGTCCGACAGACGACGCCGAGACGGTCCATGCCGGCTGTCCCAGATAGGTGTCGGCCCGGCCGACGACGAGCGGTGCGGCATCACGGGGCGGCCGGCATCGGCGCGGCCGGATCACCTAATGCCTCGCGTCCCGGCGGTAGGGTAGGCGGAGCCGTTGGCGCAAAGGTGTAGTAGGCCATCGGCTCCCGCCGGCCCCGGAGGGGTTCCCGGCTGATCTCCCGCCACGCCGCCGTGGTCGTGCCCGCCGCACGGCGGACGGCCTCCGAGGCCAGCACCGAGACCCCGTGGGTCTTCGTCGCTTGCTCCAGCCGCGCGGCCACGTTGACCGTGTCGCCGAGCACCGTGAATTCGTAGCGGGCGTCCTCACCGATGATCCCGCTGAACACCTCGCCGCAGTGCAGGCCGATGCCGATGCGCACCGTGGCATCGTGGTCGCCCTTGTCGTTCCAGCGGGCGATGACCTCGACGAGATCGCTGGCGAAGGCCACGGCGCGCGCCGCGTCGTCGGCCGTCGGCTCGGGCAGGCCGAACACCACGAGGGCGCCGTCGCCGATGAACTTGTCGACGACACCGCCGTACAGGCGCGAGATGCGCATCACCCGTCGGCGGAAGGCGGATAGGAAGGCAGACAGTTCCTGCGGGTCGAGATGTTCGGCGATGGTGGTGGAGCCGCGCATGTCGATGAAGGCGATCACCGCCTGCTGGCGCCGGCCGGCTTTAAGGCTGCCGTCATCGTCGGCGAGCCGCGCGACCAGCTCCTGCGGCAGGAAACGCGACAGGCTCCGGCGGCGCGCCGCCTCGCGCGTGGCCGACATGGCGAACAGAACGAGCGCAATCACCACGGCGGCGAGTAGGCCCCAGATCAGCAGAGCGGCCCGGGAATTCGCGGCCTGACGCTGCTCCATCAGTGCGGCTTCGTGGTCCTCCATCCGGCCGATGATCGCCCGGATCTCGTCCATCACCTGCCGTCCGTGCCCCTGCCGCACCTGCTCCTGACTCGCGTCGATCTCGCCGCTGCGGCGCAGCTCGATGGTGGTGCCGAGTTCGTTCAGCTTGTCCCGGAGCAGCGGGATCAGGGCATCGAGTTCGGCGCGCTGGCTGTCGTCGTTCCGGAGGTGGTCGTGCAGTCGAGCGATCTCGCGGCTGACCTGCGCGCGTCCGTCCCGGAACGGCCGGAGGAACGTGTCGTCCCCCGTCAACAGGTAGCCGCGCTGCCCGGTCTCCGCGTCCTGGACCGCCAACAGCACACGGCCGAGCAGGCCGTCCACCACCATGGCGTGCCGGACGGCCTCGCTGCCGCGCTGCTGATAAGTGAAGGCGCCGACCGCAATGCCGAGCAGCGCCAGGATCACCGCGCAGCTCACGACCATCCGATCGACGGTCCGCGAGCGTGCGGGCAGCCGCTCGATGACGTCCAGGGCGGTGGTCGATGCTTTCATGGGGGGAGCCGGTCTGCGCCAACGATGCGGCGCGAAGCCTGCGAGCTGCCCCTCAAGAAACGATCGGTCGTTTTGTTCCGTGGCCGACCAAATTGCCGACGGCTTTTTAAAGAGTTGGTGGAAAAGCGCCGGTGTTATTCAAGAGGCGTCAAACGTTCGGCATGGTGCACATCTGCTTGGGACGATTGGGCTTCGGCGCGACGCGGTGCGCAAGCGGATTCATACTTCTCCGGCGGATGCCAAAGGTTTGAGGAACGAGCGCGTTTCCCCTCCTCCTTTTGGGTAGGGGTAGGGGTGGGGGTGGTGAAGGATCGAGCGTGATGGTGCCTCCTGCACCACCCCCACCTCGATCTCTTCCCCAAAAGGGAGGAGAGCATGTCGGCGCACGTGTCTGAATATCGTAGCCACAACGAGTAAGGGTTGAAGCTCGCCTCAGCCCTCTTGGCCGCGACCTGCCCGCGGGTGCCGGGCGCTTGGGGCGTGACTCCCCTGCTGTGAACCTGCCCGTTCGAGGTCCTGCGTCCGTCGGTGGGCCGCGGGTTCGCGAGCCGTTCGCCGTCGACCTGGGCGGCCAGCGTGCGCACGATCGCGGCGCGCTTCTTCGGCACCGTCGTCAGGATCTTGTCGAGGAAGGTATCCGCCTCGTCCCCTCTCTGCGCGCAGACCGTCGCGAGCGCCTGCTGGATGTAGCAGAGATCGACGTCGTCCCGCGTGAGCAGGGCGGTCAGCATTGCCGGTGTCAGGATCATGCCCGTGGCCCGCTGCCCTCGCGATGCGCCGAAGCCGGCAAGCCCGCGCAGGATGAAGGCTCAGTCAGGTATCAGACAAAGTTACGCCGGAGGCCTGACACGAGTCGGCTTCCCAAAACGGGCGACGTGCTGTGTGGGCCGAACACCGTCGGATCGGCCGACCGTTGCGGATGACCAACCCTAGCCGGCTGAAGATCCAGTCTTAGGTTGATGGCAGGATGTCGCAACGCTTCTGACGGTCACGGCGCGTCGCTCGGACCGGCTGCGCGCATAGGACCGTCCGCCCCCCACACAGGGACGCACCATGCTGTCTTGGTTCCGTGCGCTGATGCCGAAGGAGGACCGGTTCTTCGACCTGTTCGAACAGCACGCCGCCACCCTCGTGGACGGCGCGGCGGCCCTGCGGGCGCTGCTCGACGGCACCCAGGATATCCCGGTCGCATGCCGCGCCATCGCCGAGCACGAGGATAAGGCCGACGCGATCACCCGCGACGCCTTGTTGGCGGTTCGCCGGACCTTCATCACGCCGTTCGACCGCGGCGACATCCAGGCGCTGGTCGGCTCGCTCGATGACGCCATCGACCAGATGCTCAAAACCGCCAAAGCGGTCCAGCTGTTCGAGGTGACGACCTTCGAGCCGTCGATGCGCCAGATGGGGGCGGTGATCCAGGAGGCCGCCGCCGTGGTCGCAGAGGCGCTCCCGAAGCTGCGGTCGCTCGGCGAGAACGCCGCCGCCCTGAATGCGCTGACCGAGCGGGTGATCCAATTGGAGGGGCAGGCCGACGATCTGCACAACGAAGGGGTGAAGATGCTGTTCAGGGCCTCCCGCCAGGATCCAATGGCGTTCCTGGTCGGCTCCGGGCTCTACGATCACTTGGAGAAGGTCATGGATCGGTTCGAGGACGTGGCGAACCAGGTCAGCAGTATCGTGGTCGAGCACGTCTGAGCCGAGGGATCGCCCGCGTGACCCTCCTGATCGCCCTCATCGCCATCGCCCTGGTGTTCGATTTCCTGAACGGCCTGCACGATGCCGCGAACTCGATTGCCACCATCGTCTCGACCCGGGTGCTGGCGCCGCGCTACGCCGTGTTCTGGGCTGCGTTCTTCAACTTCGTGGCGTTCCTCGTGTTCGGTCTGCACGTTGCCGGCACGGTCGGCTCGGGGATCATCGACGTCACGGTCGTGAACGATCGGGTGATCCTCGGCGCGCTCGGCGGCGCGATCGTCTGGAATCTGGTCACGTGGTACGCCGGCATTCCGTCCTCCAGCTCGCACGCGCTCATCGGGGGCCTTCTAGGCGCCGGCATCGCGAAGGCCGGTCTCGGAGCGATCGTCTGGCCGGGCGTCATCGCTACCAGCGCCGCCATCGTGCTCTCGCCGGCGCTGGGCTTCGTGCTCGCCCTGATCCTCGTGCTGGCGGTCTCGTGGATCTTCGTCCGCTCCACGCCGGTCGCCGTCGATCGCATGTTCCGCAGCCTGCAATTCGTTTCGGCCTCGCTCTACTCGCTCGGCCACGGCGGCAACGACGCGCAGAAGACGATGGGCATCATCGCCGTGCTCCTCTACGCCCACGGGGCGGGCAGCGGCGAGTTCCACGTGCCGCTCTGGGTGGTGCTGTCGTGCCAGACCGCGATGGCGCTCGGCACCCTGTTCGGCGGCTGGCGCATCGTGCACACGATGGGATCGAAGATCACGCGCCTGACGCCCGCACAGGGCTTCTGCGCCGAGACCGGCGGGGCGCTGACCCTGTTCGCCGCCACGGCCTTCGGGATTCCGGTCTCCACGACGCACACGATCACGGGGGCGATCATCGGTGTCGGCGCGGCCCGCCGCGTCTCCGCCGTCCGCTGGAACGTGGCGCAGGGGATCGTCGTCGCCTGGGTGGTCACGATGCCGGCCGCCGGTCTGGTGGCGGCGCTGATCTATGCCGCCTCCGGCCTCGTGCTGCCGTGAGGTGAGGGTGGCCCTGGGTCAATCGGTCGAGGGCATCCGCCCTTCAGACCAGACGCATCTCGCCGGGTTTGAGAGCAAGGCGCCGGGCGAGGTCGCGACCCAGGGAGCCCGTCAGTTCCACCTGCATGTCGTCCGTCGCCATCTCGGTGACCTGCGCCAAAGCCGCCGATGCCGAGTGAGCCAGAACCGCGTAGACCCGGACGGCCTCGCGTTTCTGATGGACGGCGATCAGGTGCGCCGTATGCTTCTTCAGTTTCGACACCGACCTGCCTCGATCGGGATGATCCGCCCCTGAATCCGCCAACGAGCGACGGGTCGAGCGGTTGCATGCGCGGTGGAGGCCGACGTCTCCGCGGGCGGGCTCAGCGGTGCTGCGCTCGGTGAGCCTGGGTCAGGCCGTTATAGCCCCAAGAGTTTTTCGGCACGTCGTGGATCACGACATAGGAAGCTTCGGCGAGGCCGGAGCCGAGAACATCCTTCAGGAGGCGGCTCGTCTCGGCAATGAACCGTGCTTTCTCCTCGGATGTGTTTGTCTCTGCACTGATGATGGCATCCACCTGCGCGGCACAGGTCACCGGTTCGCCGCCCACACTCCATCCCGATAATGGAACCTGTTCGACCAAGACGCCGACCAGGGGGCCGACCTTGTGGAGGATCTCGGCCATCAGACCGGTGATGCCCGCCTGGAGCCTTTGGACTTGACTCTGCGGGAGCGGCGCGCCTGCCACCTTGATGTTGATGAAGGGCATCGTTGCCTCTTCTCCCTTTCGCGGATGCCCCACCGGCGATCCATGAGGCGGTTGTACAGACGCTCGAAAGTTCGGTAAAATTGAAAATCTAAAATCCATTCTTCGATTAAAACGAAGGATCGGTTGCGTGACATGCTCGGAGCGGTGAGCCTTCGCGCGTCACGCGACAGGCTCTCGGATCGTCTCGAGCAGGATATCCGTGAGCCGCGCGACGGCCGGCGACGGTTCGGCTTCCGCCTGATGAAGGCTCAGCGGTGCATCCGGGAGGGCCGGCAATCCGGTCGCGGCCGGATCGAGCACGCGCAGCGTCTTCGGCAGGCTCACGGTGGTGCGCGCCGTGATGCCGAGCCCACCCTCGGCCGCCGCCCAGAGACCCGAGAGGCTCGGGCTCGTGAACACCAGACGCCAGGGCAGACCGCCCCCATCCAGGGCCGCCACGGCCGCGGACCGGAACGTGCATGGCGGCGCGAAGGCCGCGAATGGGATCGGCTCCCGGCCAAGGCTCGCAAGGCCCGGCCAATCGGGCTCCCCGATCCAGTGAATCGGCAGCGCTGCGACCCTCCGGGCGTGGGGGGCATCGCCGCCGTCACCCCAGACCAGCGCGATGTCGAGGTCACCTTTCAGGGTCGCCTCGACAAGCTGCGCGCCGAGGCCGACCTGAACCTCGATGCGCACCCGCGGATAGGCCCGGGCAAACCGCTTGAGCACCGCCGGGAGCCAGCCCTCGGCGAAATCCTGCGCGAGGCCGAGCCGCGCCCAGCCCTCCAGCTCCGTACCGCGCAGCCGGTCGACCGCCTCGTCGTTGAGGTCCAGCAGCCGCTTCGCGTAGCCGAGCATACTCTCCCCGGCGGCCGTAAGGGCGAGGCCGCGGCCGGCCTTCTGCACCAGCGGCTGGCCGACCTGCTCCTCCAGTTTCCGAAGCTGCGTGCTGACCGCCGATTGCGATCGGCCCAGGCGTTCGGCCGCGCGGGCGAAGCTCCCGAGCTCGAACCCGGTCACGAAGGTCCGGAGCACGTCCATGTCGAGGTTGGTGCGAGTCGCCATCGTTCGATCTGGATGATGTATCGGTTAGAAAATTTCGAATTTTCGCAATGATGATCGCGGCGTAGACCAAATTCGTCAAGCCGGAGCGGCGTGCCGCTGTTTGCAAGAGAGGAGACCTCGTCCATGCCCCTCGTTCGGATCTCGCTGATCAAGGGCCAATCGCCAGAGCATATTCGTGCGGTCTCAGATGGCGTCCATCGCGGCCTGATGGCGGCCTTCGGTGCGCCGGCCGACGACCGCTTCCAGCTCGTCCACCAGCACGCACGGGACGAGCTGATCTACGATTCCGGCTATCTCGGCATCCACCGCACCGACGATCTGGTGATCATCAACATCATCGCCGGGAACTGGCGGGACACGGCGCAGAAGAAGGCGCTCTACCGGGCGATCACTGACAACCTCGTGGCGGATCCCGGCCTGCGCCCGGAGGACGTGCTGATCGTCCTCTCGCCGAATGCGCGCGACGAGTGGTCCTTCGGCAACGGGCTTGCGTCCTACGTCAAGGACGACGCAGCCTGACATGCCCAGCACGGGCAGGAGATCGACATGAGCATTCTCGTCACCGGCGCGACCTCGGGCTTCGGCCTCGCGATCGCGCGGCGCTTCGCGCAGGCCGGACAGACGATCGTCGCGGCCGGACGCCGCCGCGACCGACTTCGGGCCTTGGTCGACGAACTCGGCGACCACGCGGTCCACGCCCTCGAACTCGACGTCCGGGACAGGCGGGCGGTCGAGGATGCGGTCGCCGGCTTGCCCGCGGCCTTCGCCGACATCGCCGTGCTCGTGAACAATGCCGGCCTCGCCGTCGGGCTCGAACCCGCGCAGGCGGCCGATCTCGATGGCTGGGAGGCGATGGTCGACACCAACGTCAAGGGCCTGATGTACGTGACCCGCACGGTGCTGCCCGGGATGGTCGCCCGCGACACCGGCCACGTCGTCAACATCGGATCGACGGCGGCGAGCTATCCCTATCCCGGCGGGAACGTCTACGGGGCCACCAAGGCGTTCGTCCGGCAGTTCTCGCTCAACCTGCGCGCCGATCTCGTCGGCACGCGGGTGCGCGTCACCGAGATCGATCCGGGCCTCGTCGGCGGCACCGAGTTCTCCAACGTTCGGTTCCGCGGCGACGATACCCGTGCCGCAAGCGTCTACGACGGCGCCGATGCGCTGACGCCCGACGACGTTGCCGACACGGTGTTCTGGGCCGCCACCCGGCCGGCCCGTGTGAACATCAACGTCATCGAGCTCATGCCGGTCTGCCAAGCCTTCGGCCCACTCGTCGTCCATCGGGGTGGCCGCTGAGCCCCGGGCCCGACACGCGAGAGGACGATGCCATGGACGTCAATGCCCCGCCGCGCCGGATTTCCGGTGAGCCGACGATACCGGCGCCCGTGCGACGGGCCGAGCCGACCGTCTGGCGCAATCCACAGCGTCGGGACGCCGTCTCGGTGCTGGCCGCGTCGGCGTTCTCCGAGGCCGACATGCGCCGGGCGGAGGCGCGCTGGCGCCGCTTCGCCCCGCTCCTGGCGCAGCTGTTCGACGGCACCGAGGACGGGCGGATCGACTCGCCATTGCTGCCCGTCGCGCCCGACCTCGGCCGGACCCTGCTGGGCGACGCCCCGGGCGCCGTCTGGGTCAAGGCCGACCATGACCTGCCGGTCACCGGCTGCATCAAGGCCCGGGGCGGCGTCTACGAGGTCCTGGCCTATGCGGAGACGCTGGCGGAGGCGGCCGGCCTCCTGCGGCCCGGCCTGTCCTACGCGGCGTTCGCGTCCGACGCCTTCCGCGATCTGTTCGCCCGCCACACGGTCGCGGTCGGCAGCACCGGCAATCTCGGCTTCAGCGTCGGCGTGATGGGCCGCGCCCTCGGCTTCGCGGTCGAGGTGCACATGTCCCACGACGCCAAGGCCTGGAAGAAGCAGCGCCTGCGCGAGCTCGGCGCGCGCGTGGTCGAGCATCCGGGGGATTACGGGTTGGCGGTGGCCGCCGCGCGGGAGGCCTTTCAGGACCGCGCCGATGCCCATTTCGTCGACGACGAGGATTCGGTCGACCTGTTCCTCGGCTATGCGGCGGCGGCGCTCGATCTGCAGCGCCAGCTCGCCGAGGCCGGGATCGCCGTCGACGCCGCGCATCCGCTCTACGTCTACCTCCCCTGCGGCGTCGGCGGCGCGCCGGGGGGGGTGACCTTCGGGCTGACGCTGCTGTTCGGCGATGCCGTGCGGCCGGTCTTCGTGGAACCGGTGGCCGCGCCCTGCATGCTCGTGCAGCTCGCCTCCGGGCTCGACCGGTCCGTCAGCGTCTACGAGGCCGGGCTCGACAACCGGACGGCGGCCGATGGGCTGGCGGTGGCGAGCGCCTCCTTGCTGGTCGCTCGCACCGTCGGCGGTCTGATCGACGCGGTGGTGACGGTCCCGGACGCGGATCTGTTCCGCTGGCTGAAGGTGCTGTGGGCGGGCGCGGGGATGCGCCTCGAACCCTCGGCGGCCTCCGGCTTCGCCGCGCTCAGCCGGTTCCTTGCCGATGCGCCCGATGTGGCCTCCGCCACCCACGTGGTCTGGACCACGGGCGGCGCGCATCTGCCGGAGGCGGAGTTCGCGGCGGCCCTGGCTCGCGCCTGATCCGATACTGGGCGTGCATCGCGTCGGCTGCGCCGGCGGAGAGGGGGCGCCGCGCACAACCGGGTCGCAAGCTTTGCCTTCCGGTTGCCGCCTGGTCCATGTAGCCGGCCATGATCCGCCTGATCCCCAGCCTGCCCGCCGTCTACGTCATCGCGCGGGTGGTGTGGCCCCTGCCGTGGCCGCTCGCGCTCAGGCTCAGCCTCGCCGCGATCCTGCTGGTCGCCTCCCAGTACCACCTGTGGAGCCGCCTCTCCTCCGGATCGGTCTTCGCGCCGGAATTCCCGCGCCCGGTGGTGATCCTGTTCAACGGGGTGTTCGGTGCGATCGCGTTGGCGGCGCCCCTGCAGCTCGCCCTCGATCTCGTCGCCCTGGCGTCCCTGGCCCTGCCCGGCGGCGGCTGGGCGATCCCGACCGCGTGGCGCCTTTCTGTCGGCTTCACGGCCGTGCTCCTCGCGGCGGTCGCTGTGCGGCAGGCCGTGCGCGTGCCGCCGTTGAAGGATGTCCCCGTGACGATCCCGGGCCTGCCCCCCGGCTTCGACGGCTACACGATCCTGCACCTGACGGACCTGCATATCAGCCGCCTGTTCCCGGCCGCCTGGGCACGGGCCGTGGTCGCGCGCGCCAACGACCTCAAGGTCGACCTGATCGTCGTGACGGGCGACTTCATCGACGGTTCACTGGAAGCCCGCCGGACCGACGTGGAGCCGTTGCGCGGCCTGCGGGCGCGAGATGGCGTCTGGGCCGTACCGGGCAACCACGAATACTTCTTCGATTTCGACGGCTGGATGCGCCATCTGGCAGGGCTGGGAATCCGCATCCTCTCCAATGCCCACACGGTCCTGCAGCGCGACGGCGGCGCGCTGGCGTTGGCCGGCGTCACCGATCGCTCCGCGCGCTCAACCGGTCACCCGGGTCCGGACCTCGACGCCGCCCTCGCGGGTGCACCTGCAGGTGCGCCGATCGTACTGCTGGACCACCAGCCGGCGAACGCCGCGCGGAGCGCTGCGCGCGGCGTGGCGTTGCAGCTCTCCGGTCATACCCATGGCGGCATGATCCGTGGCCTGGACCGGCTGGTGGCGCGGGGCAATGCAGGGTTCGTCTCGGGCGCGTACCGGGTCGGGACCATGCTGCTCTACGTCAGCAACGGCACCGGTCTTTGGCCCGGCTTCGCCCTCCGCCTCGGGCGCCCGTCCGAGCTGACGCGGATCACCCTGCGGAGGGCCTCCTGAATCCGCTCCCGCAGTGTCATGATCGTCGCGCCCGGCCGTCGTCGGATCAGGCGGCGTAGCTTGCCGTGAACACCCGGACCACCTCGGTGACGTGGGCTGCAATCTGCGGCGGGTCGATGGCGAAGCTGTTCGGCGTGAACAGCATCACCGGCAGGAACTTGCCAACGATGCTGCCGGTGAAGATCTCCGCCGCCCGGGCCGGATCGTCGCCCGTGAAGGCGCCGCGCGTCCGGGCCTCCGCGAGATAGAGGGTAAGCTTCTGCAGGGTCCGGCCGGGAGCCATCGCGTAGAACGCCTCGCCGAGGGCCGGATGCCTGTGAGTCTCGTTCACGATCATGCGAGCCAGGGCAGCCACGGTCGGGCTGCACATGCATTCGAGCAGTGCAGTGCCCACCGACCGCAAGACGATCGGCATGGGTCCATCGCCCTCCAAACTTGCGTCGAGTACCTGCCGGACCTCATTATTGCGGCTGGTCACCACTTCGATGAACAGCTCTTCCTTGCTGCCAAAGTGCCGATAGAGCGTCTCTTTGGAAGACCCGGCCACCCCGGCGACCATCTGCATCGTCGTCTCAGCGAAGCCGTGCTGGAGGAATACCTGCTCGGCGGCCTGGGCGATCTGCGCCCGGCGCCGCGCCCCACGCGGAATCGGACCGCGCGTGGCCCTCGAGTCGACCTCTGCGGCGCTTGACATCGCTCCGTTCGCCCCTGCACATCCGAACCGCCGGGTTCGGTTACGTCAACTGTCCCTACGGCAAGCGAACCGCGCGATCGAGTGTTCCCATCGACCGCGCTCCCGGTAGGGTGTGCGAATTCACGTGATGACCGACGATGATGCGGAAAGCGGCCGACGCCCCTACGCCCGCCCGCACGAGCGCCGCGACTACATCGAACTCGGATCCGACGCCGACGATCAGGGCCGGCGCGCGGCGCGCGCCTCCGCGTTCGGACAGCGGGGCGGCGATCAACCCGTAGACGACGCGTCCGCCGATCGGCGCCGCTCCAGTGGAACCCGGGACGCGGCCGACGACAGGCCCGAACGCGGGCGTCAGACGGGTCGCCAGGACAAAAGTCGGCAAACGGACGATGAGTCCCGCCCGGCCCGGGGATCGGACAGCCGGAACGGCGACGGTGAGGGTCAAGACAAGGACCAGGATACCGGCAGGAATGCGGGTTCCGGCAAAGATCGGGACGTCGAACGCCGCCGCAACCGCCGGCCGATCGTATTCGGAATCGCCGGCTTCGTCCTTCTGCTGATGATCGGTGGCGGCCTGTATTTCTGGCTGACGACACGCGGAAAGGCGTCGACCGACGACGCCTACACCGACGGCAACATCGTCAGCATCGCACCCCAGGTGGCTGGGCAGGTCGTGTCCCTCGAGGTTACCGACAATCAGTTCGTCCACAAGGGCGACCCGCTGTTCCACATCGACTCCCGCCAATACGTCTACCGGCAGGAGCAGGCCCAGGGTCAGCTCGACGCGAATGCGGCGCAGATCGCCAACCAGAGGCTCGGTGTCGAGATCGCCAGGAAGAACTTCCCGGCCGCGTTGGCGCTCGCGCAGGCGAACCTCGCCTCGGCCAGGGCCAACCTTGCCCTGCAGCAGGCGAATTACGACCGGCAGAAGAGCCTGCCGAGGCTCGCCACCACCCAGCAGGACGTGGACACCACGGCCGCGAACTATCAGCAGGCGAAGGCGCAGGTCGAGCAGGCCGAGGCGCGGGTCACCCAGGCGATGCCGGTCCAGCAGAATATCGGCCAGTCCCAGCAGCAGGTCGATCAGCTCCAGGGGCAGGCCGAGCAGGCGAAGGGCCAGCTCGATCAAGCCATCCTCAACGTCGAATGGAGCGTGGTGCGCGCACCCCAGGACGGCTGGGTGACGAAGCGCAACGTCAATGCCGGCGACTACCTTTCCGCCGGCCAGCAGGTGATGTCGCTGGTCACCACCGACGTGTGGGTCACGGCCAACTACAAGGAGACCGAGCTCGACGGAATGCACCCCGGCCAGCAGGTCACCATCACGGTCGACGCCTATCCGAACCTGGACCTGCACGGCCACGTCGAGTCGATCCAGCGCGGCTCGGGCTCCAAATTCTCCGCCTTCCCGGCCGAGAACGCCACCGGCAACTTCATCAAGATCGTCCAGCGGGTGCCCGTGAAGATCGCGATCGATTCCGGGCTGCGGAAGGACGAGCCGCTGCCGCTCGGCATCAGCGTCGAGCCGACGGTGCTGCTGAAATGAGCGCCGATCCGAACCAGGGCTGGAAGCCCGCCTACAATCCCTGGCTGATCGCCATCACGGTGACGCTCGCCGCCTTCATGGAGATCCTCGACACCACGATCGTCAACGTGGCGTTGCCCTACATCGCCGGCTCGCTCGCCGCCTCCGGCGACGAGGCGACCTACACGCTCACCGCCTACCTCGTCGCCAACGGCATCGTGCTCACCATCGCGGGCTGGCTGTCCGACACGATCGGGCGCAAGCGCTACTTCCTGATCTGCATCGCGATGTTCACGGTGTCGTCGTTCCTGTGCGGCATCTCGCAGAGCCTCGGGCAGATCATCGTGTTCCGCCTGATGCAGGGCTTCTTCGGCGGCGGCCTGCAGCCGAGCCAGCAGGCGATCATCCTCGACACGTTCCCGCCGGCCAAGCGCGGTGCGGCCTTCGGGGTGACCGCGGTGGCGACCGTGGTGGCCCCGGTGCTCGGGCCGACGCTGGGCGGCTACCTGATCGAGCATCTCGACTGGCGCTGGATCTTCTTCGTCAACGTGCCCGTCGGAATCCTGGCGGTGATCGCCAACGGCTTCTTGGTGCAGGACCCGCCCTCCGAGCAGGAGAAGCGCAAGACCAAGCGCGGCATCGACTATATCGGCCTGTCGCTGATCGTGATCGGCATCGGCTGCCTGCAGATCGTGTTCGACCGCGGCGAGGATGACGGCTGGCTCGGCTCGCCGTTCATCCGGATCATGGCGACCCTCGGCGTGCTCGGCGTGTTCGGCGCGATCTGCTGGCTGCTGACCGCGAAGAAGCCGATCATCGACCTCGACGTGTTCAAGGACAAGAACTTCGCCATGGGCTGCGTGCTCATCGGCGCCATGGGCTTCGCGCTCTACGCCAGCGCGGTGGTGATCCCGCAATTCGCACAGACCGTACTCGGCTACACCGCGCTGAAATCCGGCCTGATCCTGTCGCCGGGCGGGCTCGTGGTGATCGTCCTGATCCCGATCGTCGGCCAGATCATGAAGGTCGTGCAGACGCGCTTCATCGTCATGTTCGGCTTCACCCTGATGGGCGCGGCCCTGTTCTATTCGAGCCGGCTCGCCCCCGACATCGACTTCAAGACCCTGGTGCTGATGCGCTCCCTCCAGACGGCGGCGCTCGGCTTCCTGTTCGTGCCGATCTCGACCATCGCCTACCTGACCTTGCCCCAGAAGTACCGCAGCGACGGCGCGGCGCTGTTCTCGATGTTCCGCAACGTGTTCGGCTCGCTCGGGATCTCGCTCTCGACTGCGGCCATCACCGAGCGCACGCAGGCCGACCAGGCGCACCTGGCCGGATTCATGACGCCGCTGCGCTCCGGCTACAACACGCTGATCCAGGAGAGCGAGCACACCCTCCGCTCGCTCGGCCGCGCGGCGTCCGTGGTGCATCAGCAGGCGGTGGCGCACACCTACCAGACCTACATGACGCAGGCGCAGGTCTTGGCTTACAGCAACGTTTTCCAATACACGGCCATCGTCGCGCTGATGGTCGTGCCGCTCTGCTTCCTGATCTCGGGCAAGACCGCACAGGGCGGTGGGGGCGAACACTGACATGGCCTCCCGCATCATCACCCCGTGGTTGCGCGGCGGCGCGGCCCTCGCGCTTTCCGGATTGGCGGCCTGCACGATCGGCCCGAACTTTCTGCCGCCGGCCGCGCCGCTGACGGAAGCGAGCGACTACCTCGATACCGGCCTGCCGACCCGGACCCCACTGCCGCTGCTCGCCCGCACCAGCGCGGAGGAGCCGGCGGTGGCGTGGTGGCTCGCCTTCCGAGATCCGGTGCTGGCGGCGCTGGAAGAGCGCGTCGCCGCGCAGAACCTCGACGTGCAGACCGCCACGGCGCGGCTGTTCCAGAGCCGGGCCCAGCTCGGCACCGCGGCGGCGGCCGGGCTTCCGACCCTGAACGGCCAGGGCAGCGCCTACCGGCAGCAATTCAGCAAGAACGGCACGATCGGCCTTCTGTCGGGCTCCCTTGGCGGGGTCACGGGGGGCACCGACCCCACGGCGCCGCTGACCAACGGCTTCGAGAGCTACACGCTCGGCTTCGACGCCTCCTGGGAACTCGACCTGTGGGGCAAGGTCCGCCGCTCCGTGGAATCCGCCCAGGCCCAGGCGGATGCCTCCGCGGAGCAGCGGCGCGACGCCCTGGTCTCCAGCCAGGCCGAGCTGGCGCGCGATTACGTGCAGCTGCGCGGGACCCAGGAGCAGATCCGGATCGACCTCGCCAACATCAAGGTCAACGAGCAGATCCTCGACGTGGTGCGGATCCGCCAGCAGCGGGGTCTGGTCACTGGCCTCGACACCGCGAACGCCGCCCAGCAGGTCGAGGCGATCAAGGCGCAGCTGCCCCAGCTCCAGCAGCAGGAGATCCAGCAGATCAACGCCCTCTCGCTGCTGCTGGGCGAGCCGCCGCTCGCTTTGTCGCAGGAGCTGGTGTCCGGCCGCGCGATCCCGCCGGTGCCGCCCCGGATCCCCGTGGGTGTTCCGTCGACGCTCGTCCTGCGCCGCCCCGATATCCGCCGGGCCGACGCCAACCTGCACGCGGCGGTCGCCGAGATCGGCGTCGCGGAGGCGCAGTTCTTCCCGAGCGTGACGCTCTCGGCGAGCCCGGTCGTCAACGCGGTCGATCCGGGCAAGATCTTCCGGGGCTCGTCCCTACAATACATGAATGTCGGGCCGTCGCTCTCCATCCCGCTGTTCGAGGGCGGGCGGCTGAAATCGAACCTCGTTCTCCAGCGCGCCCGCCAACAGGAGGCGGCGATCGCCTACCAGAAGGCGGTGCTCCAGGGCTGGCACGACGTGGTCAACGCGCTGGCCGCCCTGAAGGGTGACGAGGGCCGCCGCGGGCGGCTGGCCCGTCAAGTGGCGGATGCGCGGCAGGCACTGGCTTTGTCCCGGGCTCGCTACACGCAGGGTGTCGAGATCTTCACCACCGTCCTCCAGGCCTCGCAGACCGTGCTGCAGGCCGAAACCAACCTCGTCCAGGCGACGGCGGCGACGTCGACCGACTTCGTGGCGCTGTCGAAGGCCTTGGGCGGTGGCTGGGAAGCGACCTTCCCGGCCGGCCCGACGCCACCGCTCGACCTGTCGCGGATCTCGATCCCACCGGGCGATCTGACCCCTGTCGGGGCCGGCGCATCGAGCAACTGAGAGTTCGGGGAGATTTTCAGATGGGCGGTGATTCAGGGTTTGCGCGATGCCTCGGCATCGGCGCCTGCGATCACGCGTCCGACCGTCGGCACGAGCGGCAGACGCAGGCCGAAGCGCAGGCCGTCCACCTCGACATCGACGGCGCTCTCGGCGGAACGGTGCATGATCGCCGTGGTGTTGCGCAATCCGTGACGCAGCCCGTCTGGCGCACCCGCTACGTCCAATAGCCGACGCAGGCGGGCATTGTCGGCCTCCAGGGCAGCGAGCCGATCCTCCAAGTCAGCTGGATCGGTCATGCCGACACTCCGCGGCGGTTGAACCAAGCAGACCTACCAGCCGGCGTGCGGGTCGCCGCCGTCGGGGATGTGACCGGAACGCATGATGATGCGACGGCCCGGAACGGGGGACCCGCCAACCTCCATCCGGACGGCCGCCGAGAGCGGGACGTAGAATTGCAGCTTTCGGGCGAAAGGGTTCGGCATCGCTATCTGACCGACAGGTACAAACGCCGGTCTACGCTCGCAAGCGGTCGATGCGGAGGCCCGGGGCAACGGACCCGCAGCTGATGCGTGGCGCGTCCTTCTCGGGCTGGGATCGGCGTGGAGCGGGTACCGGGAATCGAACCCGGGTATTCAGCTTGGAAGGCTGCTGCTCTACCATTGAGCTACACCCGCGCGGGCGGACCGTTAGCACGCTGGCCCGCGCGTGAGAAGGTGGTTCAGCCCAAACCCAGCGCGGCGCGGGCCTCCGCGGACGTGGCCACGCGGCGGCCATGGCGAGCCACCGCTTCGTCGGCGAGGCCGACGAGCTCGGCGTTGCTGGCCGCCAGCCGGTCCTTCGTCACCCGGATGTTGTCCTCCAGGCCAGTCCGCACTGCGTCGGCGCCGCGGGCGAGCGCCCAGTCCATCACCACCGCCTGGTTGCGGCCGATCCCAGCGGCCGTCCAGGTCGCCTCGGGGAGGATCCGGCGGGTCTCGGCGAGCAGGATGTCGAGCAGGTGCTCCTCGGCCGGCATCGCGTTCTGCACGCCCATAACGAACTGCACGTGCGGGCGCGCGTCGATCAGGCCCGCCTCCACCAACCGCTTGGCGCCATGCAGATGCGAGAGGTCGAAGATCTCGATCTCGGGCCTCACGCCGTATTGCTTCATCTGGCCGGCGAGATCGGTCACGAGGCTCGCGGCATTCTCGTAGACGATCGTCGGGAAATTGACCGAGCCCGTGGACAGGGAGGCCATGTCGGGCCGGTGCTTGAGCGACAGGCCGCGGGCGGCGGGATCGCGGCCGCGCCCGCCCGTGGAGAACTGCACGATCATCCCCGGGCAGTGCTTGCGCAGCCCCTCCTGCACGGCGGCGAATTTTTCCGGATCGGACGAGGGGGATTCGTCATCGTTGCGCACATGGATGTGACACAGGGTGGCGCCGGCCTCGAAGGCCTGATGGGTCGACTCGATCTGCTCAGCCACGGTGACCGGAACGGCCGGATTGTCGGTCTTGCGCGGCACCGAGCCTGTGATCGCCACTGCGATCACAACGGGCGCGTCGCTCCGGAATGCTGCCATCCGTCTGTCCTCCCTGTCCCGTCCCCTCGCCGTCCGGGATAGCGCCGCCGGGCGAGGATCTGAACCGACCGGCGGGCGCACCGGGCCCGTCTGCGGGACATCTCGCGTCGGATGACAGCCTGCCCTTGTGTCTTGCCGACGCTTGCCGCACCTCTCAGGCGGCGAGGCAGACGATGAACGACACGATCCTGGTCCTAAACGGGCCGAACCTGAACCTGCTCGGCAAGCGCCAGCCGGAGATCTACGGGCACGAAACGCTGGCCGATGTCGAAGCCCTGTGCCGCGAGACCGCCGCCGGATTCGGGCTCACGGTCGATTTCCGCCAGAGCAACGCCGAGCACGTGCTGATCGACGCGATTCATGAATTCCGGGTCGGATCGGCCGGCATCGTGATCAACGCCGGGGCCTACACCCACACTTCCGTGGCGATCCTCGACGCGCTCAACACCTGCGAGGTGCCGGTGATCGAGTGCCACATCTCGAACGTCCACCGGCGCGAAACTTTCCGCCACCATTCCTACATCTCGCTCGCCGCCACGGCGGTGCTGGCGGGGTTCGGGACGCACGGCTACGCGCTCGCCATCCGGCATATCGCGCATCTGCGCGCTGGCAGGACTGCGTGAAGCGCGGATAGCGCGCCGCGCAGGGTTGACGCTGGCCGAGACAGGGCGGAGGAGGGCGGTCAGGCCCAATTCAACGCGTTCTCTCCGACCGGACTGGTCTTCAAGCCCCGGAGAGCACCCAAGCGGAGCGCGCACGCCGCATGACCAGCCCCTTCCTGCCCCTCGACCGGGACGTCATCGCCCGCGAGACGGCCAAGATGTTCCTCGAGATCGGCGCGGTTCTCTTCTATAAGGACGAGCCGTTCAAGTTCACCTCCGGCTGGGCGAGCCCGGTCTACACCGACAGCCGGAAAATCATTTCGTTTCCGCGCCTGCGCTCGACGCTGATGGACTTCGCCACCGCCACGATCGTGCGCGAGATCGGCTACGAGAGGCTCACCCACATCGCGGGCGGCGAGACCGCCGGTATCCCCTTCGCGGCCTGGATCGCCGACCGGATGATGCTGCCGATGCAGTACATCCGCAAGAAGCCAAAGGGCTTTGGCCGCAACGCGCAGATCGAGGGCGAGATCGTCGAGGGCGCCCGCACGTTGCTGGTTGAGGACCTCGCCACCGACGGGCGCAGCAAGGTCAATTTCTGCAAGGCCCTGCGCGATTCCGGCGCCCAGGTCGATCACTGCTTCGTGCTGTTCTACTACGACATCTTTCCCGACAGTGCGGCGCTGATGCAGGAGATCGGCATCAAGCTTCATTATCTCACCACGTGGCGGGACGTGCTGACAGTTGCCAAGGAGATGGGCACCTTCGACCCAAAGACGCTGGACGAGGTCGAAAGCTTCCTCAACGCGCCGGCCGCGTGGTCCGCCGCCCATGGCGGCATCTCCGCCTTCGGTCAGTCCTGAAAGGTCCGCGATGAGCGTCGCCGACCTGTTCCCCGCCGAGCGCCAGGACACGAAGACCATCGAGCGGATCACGATCCGCCGCCCGGACGACTGGCACATCCACCTACGCGACGGCGCGATGCTGAAGGCGGTGCTGCCCTATACGGCGGCGCAGTTCGCCCGGGGCATCATCATGCCGAACCTCGTGCCGCCGGTGACCACGGTCGCGGCCGCGCGGGCCTATCGCGAGCGGATCCTAGCGGCCCTGCCGGCCGACATGGATTTCACGCCGCTGATGACCTGCTACCTGCGGGACGACACCGATCCGGACGAGATCGAGCGCGGCTTCAAGGACAAGGTCTGGATCGCCGCCAAGCTCTATCCGGCGGGCGCGACCACGAATTCGCACGCGGGCGTCACCGACCTTCTCGGGATCGCGCCCGTGCTGGAGCGCATGGAGCGGATCGGCATGCCGCTGCTGATCCACGGCGAGGCGACCGACCCGGAGATCGACATCTTCGACCGCGAGGCCGCCTTCATGGAGGGTAGCCTGATTCCGCTCCTCGCCCGTCATCAGGGCCTCAAGGTCACTGTGGAGCATGCCACCACGGCGGAGATCCTCGACGTGGTCCGGGAGCACGCGAGCCGGTGCGCGGCCACGATCACGCCGCACCATCTCGTGATCAACCGGACCCACATCTTCCAGGGTGGCCTGCGCCCGCACCTGTACTGCCTGCCGGTGGCCAAGCGCGAGCGGCACCGGCTCGCCCTGCGCAAAGCCGCGACCTCGGGCGAGGCCTGCTTCTATCTCGGCACCGACACGGCCCCGCATGTCCGCGGCGCCAAGGAGGCGTCCTGCGGCTGCGCGGGGGTATTCTGTGGGCCTTCCGCGCTCCAGACCTACGTGCAGGTGTTCGACGAGGAAGGGGCGCTCGACCGGTTCGAGGCCTTCGCGTCGCTCAACGGCGCCCGGTTTCACGGGCTGGAGCCGAACGCGGCAACGGTCACGCTGGAACGGCGGGAGAGCCGCGTCGCGGAGGCGGTCGCGGTTGAGGACACGGCGGTCGTGGTGTTCCGTGGCGATGAAACGCTGCCCTGGGCGGTGGCTTAGGCACTCAGGGCAGCAGCGAGAACGACGTATCATATCCGAGCGTCGATGCGTGTGGAGCGAAGCCATCCGGGGCGATCCCACGCTTCCCGATGTAGCGCCACTTTGCATCGCTGGGTTTCGCCCGTGATGGCGGAGCGCTATCGGCCCCCCATCGGAAAGCGTCTTACGGTTCAATCTTGAGGCCCAAAGCTGGTAGCAGCGCAGGATCGACTGCGTGCGCTTTGTCCATCAGGCCGAGCCCGTCGAACAGATTCCAGAACGACCACCCGAAACCCGCTCGCTCCGCCGTCAGCCGCACGTCGCGGAGATAGGCGGCCCGGTCGATGGGCCGCGCGGCGGTGTAGCGGGCGTCGGTGCGCAGGGCGCCGAACTCGCCCATCAGCACGTTCCGGCGCGGGATCCCGTAGAGGTCGGCCCAGGTCGCGACCGGGTCCATGGCGGCGGTAAGGAAGGCCGGTCCTGGCTCGGCATCGCCGTACTCGCGCAGCTTGGCCTCGATCTCCGCACGGTCGCGGGCCTTCTCGGCCTGCGCGACCGACCGGTCGGCCTCCATGCGGGCCGACACCGCCTTCAGCGTCTCTGGCATGCGCGCGCGCGTCCCTGGCCAGGGCACGGCGTTGAGCCAGCGATAGAACGGCTCTTCGGTAAGCCAGGTCGCCCCCTGATGCGAGAACAGATACGGCTCGTAGAAGTGGAAAGTGTAGAGCAGGGGCGCAAATCGCGCGAGCGGCGCCGGGTCGAGGGCCGTCAGGCCGGCGACGAGGCTGCCGCATGAGCCCGTCGCCACCAGGGTGAGCGCTGGTGCCGCCGTCCGGGCCGCGGTCAGAAGCCTCTCCTGAACCCGATTCCACGAAAGGGCACCGCAGGCCTGCGGCGGCTCGTTGACCGGCTCCAGCGCGACCCGGTCAACTCCCTTGCGAGCACACAGGCGGGCCAGTTCGGCGATGAGATCCCGGTAGGCCGGAAACAGCGGCGCCCGATCTGTGCCGTAGAACGCCTCCGGCGTGTAATGATGGGTCGCCGCATTCGCCTGAACGTTAAGCGCGACGCGGAGGCCGGCCGCCAGCACCGCATCGATTGCCGCTGACAGGTTGCCGAGGAGTTCGGCCCGGCGGGTTCCCGTGAAGGCCACGAACGGGCCGGGATCGAGCGGCAGGCGCGCGAAATCGAAGCCGACGGCGGTGAGTCGCATCAGGTCGGCACGGGTCGGGACAGGGCGATCCGCCTGGAAGGGCGGCCAAGCGTAGTCGATGCGCGGGGCCGGATATTCCGTGGTGAGCGAGAACCAGGGCCAGAGCGAGATGCCCCGGCGCAGCGGAATCGGCGCGACGGCGCTTCGGGCCGGCACCGCCCGTGCGCCCAATGCAGCGAGGCCGCCCGCGAGCAGCCTCCGGCGACTGGCCCTCACCCGCTCGCGCCGGCCGTGGCGCCGATCGGCTCGGCGAACGGCACCTTGACGCGCTCCGCCGGGGGATAACCTCCGACCCGCCGCACCTCGTCTTCATAGGCCGCCAGCACGTCGCCCCACCGGAAGTCCTCGGCACGCCGCCGGGCCGCCGCGCGGGCATGCGCGACCGCCTCCGCCTCGTCGAGAACCTGCTCGATCGCGACGGCACAGGAGTCGACGTCTTCGAAGTAGAACTGCGCGTCGCCGGCGGTTCCCCGGTTGAACGGGTTGGCGTGGGCGATCACCGCGTTGCCCGCCCACAGGGCCTCGACCAGTGACGGGTTGGTGCCGCCCACCGAGTGGCCGTGGAGATAGGCCAGCGCATGGATCCGCAGGGCCTGGACCTGATCGGGCTCGTAGATGGGGCCGGGAAACAGAACCTCCGGGGAGGCGGCTTCCTCGACGGCGCGATGATAGCGGTTGTGCACGCACATGGTCCCGAGAACCACGAGGCGGACACCCCGGGGCCGGCGCGAGAACGCCTCGACGATCGTCAGGATGTTGTTATCGGGTTCGATGCGGGCGATCGAGACGAGGTAGCGCCCGGCCTCCAACCCAAGCGGCGGTGGCGCAATCTCGTCGGACGGCGGGTCGCCCCCGTAGGGAATCGTCGTGATGGCCCGGCGCGGGCGCCGCGTGGCCAAGTGGTCGGCGATGGCTGGATGGTCCGCGACGAGCCGGTGCGAGGACCACGCGGCGATCCACTCGCTGACGTAGAAGTACGCCCGGATGGGCGGCGACCATTTCGGGCGGCGCCATTCGATCCCGTCCATGTTGGTCAGGATCCGGCCGCCGCTGGCGCGCAGATAGGGCAGGAAGGCCGCGCCGTTGTAGCCGAGCACGAGGTAGACGCCGCCACGCCGGGCCGCATCCCAGGCGCAGAACGCGTCGAAGGCCAGGGTCGCGGCCGGGCCCTTCAGGCCGACTTCCACGGTGATCAGCTCGATCCCGTTCCAGACCCGCGACGAGATCCGCGTGCCGACCCGCTTGACCTCCCGCTGGCAATACACGCCAACGCACCAGCCACGAACCGCGAGGTAACGGGCGAACCGCTCGGCAAAAGTTTCGAACCCACCATGTGCAGCCGGGATCCCGCGCGTTCCTAGAATTAGCACTGCGGGTATGCGGTCCGGCATTGTCCTTCCTTCCAGGTGCGGCGTTTATATTATAAGAGGACATGCCCGCCAAGCGACCCAATGGAATATCAACCATCGGTTTTCCAATTTGCCGACAGTTAATCCAGCGGTAGAGGATTCGATATTGCACACTGTCGCCGCCGCACTGGCTGACGAGCGAGGTGTTCCGGTGGCCGCCGGAGCGCAAGACGCGTCCGCGCTGACGATCACCTGCGTGCATCAGGGTTTCGAGCTCTATGGATCGGACCGCTGCTTCATCGAGACGGTCCGCACCCTCCGTGCTGCCCATCCGTCCGCCCGGATCGATGTGATCCTGCCGCGCCACGGGCCGATCGTGCCGGCTCTGGAACCCTTCGCCAGCCGCGTCGTGATCGCGCCGTTGTGGATCCTGCGGCGCAAGAATCTGGCGCGGCGCTGCATCGTCGCCCCGATAGCTCTGCCGGTCGCAGTTCTGCGCGCGCTGCGGCGGATCCGCGGCAGCGACCTCGTCTACATCAACACGACCGTGGTGGCCGATTACCTGCTCGCCGCGCGGCTTCTTCCCGGGCGGAGCATCGTCCACATCCACGAGATCCCGGAAGGCGCCGTGTTGAAGGTCCTGCGCGGGCTGATCCGCTGGAGCAGGGCCGACGTGGTATTCAACTCGCACGCCACCGCCCGGGCCTACGCGCTGCCGGCGGGGACCGGCGCCCGGGTGGTCTACAACGGCATCGCCGCGCCGGCCGCGATGAACCGGGGCGGGTACGACGGCCGCCGCCCGCTCCGGGTGCTGATGCTGGGGCGCATCAGCCGGATCAAGGGACAGGATGTGCTGATCGAAGCCGTGGCCGCGCTGCCCGAGGCGCTGCGGCGGCGGATCGAACTGCGCATCGTCGGCAGCGCGTTCGAGGACGCGGCGCGCGAACGCGCCCTGATGGAGCAGATCGCGGCAGCCGGCCTGTCGGATCAGGTCACCCGCGAACCGTTCGTGGCCGATCCGGACGCCCTCTACCGTTGGGCCGACGTGGTGACCATGCCGTCGCAGCGCCCGGAATCCCTCGGCCGGGTGGCGATCGAGGCCATGGCGTACGGCGTCCCGCCGCTGGTGACGGCGATCGGCGGGCTGCCGGAGGTCGTCGAACACGGGCGGACGGGGTGGATCGTCCCGCCCGGCGGCCCCGCACCGATCTCGCGGGCGCTCGCCGGCATGATCGCCGACCCGGCGGCGTGGCGCGGCTTCGGCCAGGCGGCACGGGCGCGCTACGAGGCTCTGTTCTCGGAAGCGTCCGCGGCCGAGGGCATCGACGCCGCGGTGCGGGCGACCCTGCGGCGATCGAGAGCCGGGTCTCGCCCGGTTCTTCCGATCGGCTGAGCCGGGAAGCCGAATCGAATCGCTGCGGAAACCGGATCGCGCGGTGTGTTGCATAGAGCCCGATGTTCTGGTCCGCAATCAAAACCAATGTTTGACAGACGATTGGCGGGGCAAAATAGTCCGATGCTTACGGATGGTATGCGGAGCAAACGATTGGGGCCAACATTGGTCCGGTTGCATCTGAATGGTGCGGGCGTGGATCGGCGCCGAATGGCCGAAGGAAACGCGTAGACATGGATGTCGCCGATTTTATCCAGCGAATCGCCGCGAAGCTCTCGGGCGAGAACCTGCTCGCCGCCGGCCTGCTGTTCGCGACGGCGCTGATCTGCGCCCTGATCGCCTACCTGCGCACGGCCGAAAAATACTCGTTCGCCGAGTTCTTCGAATTCACGCTTCCGCGGGAGGTGTTGACCCACCCCTCCGCGCGGGCGGACCTGCTGTTCTACATCACCCGCAAGGCGATCATGCCGTTCCTGCTGATCCCGGCAGGCGTGACCTTCGTGGTCGCGGTCGGCTACGCCACCAACCGGGTGCTGGGCGCGCTGTTCGGGATCGATCAGCCGATCCTCGGCGAGCCCGGGCCGGTCACCGTGGTGGTGTTCACCGCCACGATGCTGCTGGCCTACGACCTGTCCTACTACCTCTACCACACGGCCCAGCACCGCTACCCGTTCCTGTGGGAGCTCCATAAGGTCCACCACTCGGCCGAGGTGATGGTCGGGATCACCAAGGACCGGGTCCATCCCCTGGATGAGCTGATGAACCGCGCCTGGGACGGCGTGATCCCCGGCATCTGCTTCGGGATCTGGAGCCTGCTGGCGCTGAACCCGGTCGAGCTGACGGTGTTCGGCCTCAACGTTTACATCATGCGCAACATCCTGATGATGGACTTCGTGCGCCACACGCATTTCAAGATCTCGTTCGGGCGGCTCAACACGATCATCCTATGCCCGCACTGGCACCAGCTCCACCATTCCACGGCGCCGGAACATTACGACAAGAATTTCGGCCTGCTGTTTTCGTTCTGGGACCGGGTGTTCGGAACCCTCTGCATCCCGAAGCCCAATGAGGATTTCAAGTTCGGCCTCGTCGATCGGGACGTGGCAGATTACCAGTCCCTGTCGGGGCTCTACGTGCTGCCGTTGAAGAAGATGGGCCGGCGGATCGCGCGGCAGGTGCGGCGCCTGCGCGGTGTGCCGGCTCGGTCGCGGTCGGGGGCCTGACCATGGCGACCGAGCGTTTCGAGACGGTCCGCACCGCCGGGCGGCTGGCGGAGGTCGGCCCGGCTTGGACCAAACTGTGGGCGGCGAGCGGCGCCTTGGTGTTTCAGAGCCCCGCCTGGATCTCCGCCTGGTGGGCGAGCGCGCCCGACCGGGAGCGCCGGGCGCTCGCCATCGTGCTGGCGTGGCGGGGCGACGATCTCGTCGGCGTGCTGCCGCTCGCCACCGTCCGCCTGAAGGGGTTCCGGGTGCTCGAATGGGCCGCCAAGGACTGCTCGGATTTCGGCGACGCGCTGCTCGCCGACCGGACCGACCGCGACCTCGTTCAGCAGATGTGGCGCTACGCCGGGCAGGCTGGCGGTTTCGATCTGGCCTATCTCAACCGGCTCCTGCCGGATGCCGTGGCCCGCACGCTGCTCCAGCCGGAGGGCGGCGGGGTCCGGCTGCGCCTGAACCACCGCGACGAGGCGAATTGGCGGGTGCGCGGCTCCTGGACGACCGGACAGGCGTGGTTCGATGCACAGTCGAAGAAGACCCGGCAGAACTACCGGCGCGGCCAGAAAGCCTTGAGCGAGCGCGGCCCCCTTGTCTTCCGCCTGCTTGGACCGGAAGAGCCCCTGGGGCCGGTGCTCGACCGGCTGACCACCTTCAAGCGCGCTTGGCTCCAGCGCCACGGCCTCGCCTCCACGGCCTTCTACGACGCGGGCTCGGGAGCGTTGCCCGCCATGGTGCAGGTACTGGCCGAGGCAGGCTTGCTGCACGCCTTCGTGCTGGAATGCGGCGGCGCCGACGTGGCCGTGTCGATCAACTTCGTCCAGTCCGGCGCGATGATGGCCTTCGTCACCACCTACGATCCGGAGGTCGAGCGCGCTTCGCCCGGCATGGTGCTGATGATAGACTACATCATGTGGTCGATCGACCGCGGGCTGCACACGGTGGATTTCCTCTGCGGCGACGAGGGGTTCAAGAGCCGGTTCGGCACCGAGGCCCTGACCCTGGCCTCGATGACGGGCGCGCGCACACCACGGGGTACGGCGGCGCAGCTCGTGGACCGGGCGCAGCACGCATGGCGCCGACGCTTCGGCAAGCGGGGGGACGCGGTCAGGCAGGCCCCGGCGGCGGAAATCGCGGCGTGACGGTCGGGCTACGCCGCGCCGCCCCGGCCGCCGAGGCCGTCCCGGATCGCCGCGACGCAGCGGGCAAGGTCGTCGTCGTTCACCCAGACATGGGGGCTCAGTCGCAGAGCTCCGGCGCGTTCGCTCGCGAAGACCCGTTCGCGGCGCAGGCCTTCGACGAAGCTGGCGGGTAGCCCGCCCGGCCGCCGCACGCCGAGAATGTGGGGTGCCCGCAGGTTTCGCGGCGCAATCTCGAGACCGAGCGCATCGAGCGCATCTGCAAGCCGGTCCGTCAGCCCGCGCAGGCGGGCCGCACCGGCCGGCACGCCCCAGCCGGCGAGCAGTTCCAGCCCGGCTGCTGCCATCGGGAGTGCCACGGGATCGTTGAGCTCGCCCCGATCGTAGCGCCGCGCGCCCACGGCCGCCGGACGGTTGCCGACATGCTCGTCGAGCGCCGTGCCGTCCTGCCGGTGCGGCGCCGCGTACAGGAAGGCGAGGCCGTAGGGTCCCAGCGCCCATTTGTAGGTCGGGAACGCCAGGAAATCGGGGCGCCAGCGAGCCACATCCACCGGGATGGCACCGACCGCCTGCGTCGCATCGATCACCAGGGCCGCACCGGTCGCGTGGACCGCCGGCGCGAGGCGGTCGAGGTCGATCAGGCTCCCGTCGGTCCAGTGCAGGGGCGTCAGGGTGGCGAGCGCGAGCGGCGGCGCACCCGGACGGGCGATCGCGGCGAGGAGCGCTGCGGTCCAGTCGCCATCCGGGGGACGCGCGACCTCCTCCACGGTCAGACCCTGCGCGGCAGCCAGCCTGTCGAAGGCGAAGCGCAGGGACGGGAACTCGTCGGCCACCCGCAGCAGGCGGCCACCGGGGATCGGCGCGAGGTTGCGTGCGGCTATTGCCATGGCGTGGCTGACCGCGCCGACGATCGCGACATCGTCCGGCCCTGCACCGATCAGCCCGGCCGCCGCGGTCCGAGCCCGCTCGACCTGGGCGGGAATCCCCTCGCGCGGATGGTCCCAAGGTCGGCTCTTGGTCAGGAGGCCGGTCTCCCCGACGGCGTGCACGACCCGCGGCAGCGGCGACCACGCGGCCGCATCGAGGTAGCTGACCGCCTCCGGCACCTCGAACAGGTGGCGCTGGCAGGGGAGTTCCTGGGCTGTCGGGCGAGCGGGATTGGGCATGGCGAACCGGATCGTAGCGGATCGGACCTGTGCGGGCGATGATTCGCGCCGCCGCCCGGGACTTGATCGCGCGATGCCGATGCCGCAAGCCGGCCTCTCCACCGCCCGCGAGGCCGCCCCGTGCCGACCCGCCTGCCCCAGCCTGATCCCGTGCTATCATGGGTCGCCTGAGTTCCGACTGCTTCGATACGGCGCCCGCACCCCTGCGGGTCGCCGATGCGGTGGCGTCGATCCGGGCGCGCCTTCCGGTGCTCGCCGGCATCGAGACCGTGCCGCTGGCGGGCGCAGACGGCCGGATCCTCGCCGAGGATCTGATCGCGCCGCTCGACCTGCCGCCCTTCGACAACGCCGCGGTGGACGGCTACGCCTTCCGGACCGTCGATCTCGCCCCCGGAGCGGACAGCCTGCCCCTCGGCGGCCGGGTGCCGGCGGGCCACCCGCCCGTCGAGGCCGGGACGGGCCATGCGGTGCGGATCTTCACCGGGGCACCGATGCCCCCGGGCACCGATACCGTGGCCATGCAGGAGGATGTCCGGATTGACGGCGACGCCGTACGCCTGCCAGCGGGCCTCGCGCCGGGCGCCAATCGGCGCCGGGCCGGCGAGGACATCGCCCGCGGCAGCCGTGCGATCCCCGCCGGGATCCGGCTCGGGCCGCGGCATCTGGCGCTCGCCGCCGCGCTCGGGCGCGCCGATCTGCGCCTGCGCGTACCTCTGCGAGTCGCGCTGTTCTCCACAGGCGACGAGCTGACGCCGCCGGGCGAGCCCCTGCCGCCGGCCGGCATCCACGATGCGAACCGGCCGATGCTCGCCGCGCTGCTGCGGCGGCTCGGCGCCGACCCCCACGATCTCGGCATCCTGCGCGATGTGCCGGGGCAGGTACGCGACCGCCTCGCGGCGGCGGCCGCGGAGCACGACCTGATTCTGACCTCCGGGGGCGTCTCGGTCGGGGAGGAGGATCACGTCCGTGCCGCCGTCGAGACCTCCGGGTCGCTCACGCTCTGGCGCCTCGCGATCAAGCCGGGCCGTCCGGTCGCGCTCGGAACCGTGGCGGGCACGCCGTTCATTGGGCTACCGGGCAACCCGGCCGCCGCCTACGTGACCGCGATCGCCGTGCTCAAGCCCCTGGTCCTGCACCTTTCGGGAACGGAGGATACGACGCTGGCGCTCACCGTGCGCAGCGGTTTCGCCCTGCAGAAACGCGCCGGCCGGCGGGAATACCTACGGGTGTGCCTGCGCCCCGGCGAGGCCGGAATGCCCGAAGCCGTCCTCGTGCCGGGGGGCGCGCTCACCGGTCTGTCGGCGAGCGACGGGCTGGTCGAACTCGCCGAGGACCTGACCGCGATCCGCGTCGGCGATGCACTGCCTTACCGGCCGCACGGGGATCTCGGCTGAGCTGTTGTTCTCGGCTTCCAAGTTGTAGAGCGTCGCTCCATTCGGCAGCGACCCATTCGAGATCCCGTGCCCCTGCTTGCAGACCGCGCCCCCGCCAAGGTCAATCTGACGCTCCACATCCTCGGGCGGCGGGCGGATGATGGCTACCACGCGTTGGAGAGCCTCGTGGCCTTCGCGGGCACCGCCGACCGGCTGACCCTCGATCCCACTGCTCCCCTCGGGCTGACCGTTTCGGGTCCGACCGCCGGGCCGGCCGGCCCCACCGACGACAACCTCGTCCTGCGCGCGGCGCGTCACCTCGCAGCGCGCGTGCCGGGTCTTCGCACGGGCGCCTTCCACCTGACCAAGCGCCTCCCGGTGGCCGCCGGAATCGGCGGGGGCTCGTCCGACGCCGCTGCGGCTTTGCGCCTGCTCGCGTGCCTCAACGGGCTGTCGCGCGACGATGCGGCCGTTGTCGCGGCGGCGCGGGAGACGGGGGCCGACGTTCCGGTCTGTCTGGATCCGCGGGCTCGCATGATGTGCGGCGTCGGCGAGCAGATCGGCGCTCCGCTCGATCTCGCGCCGCTACCGGCGGTGCTGATCAATCCCGGCGTTCCGGTGCCGACGGCGCCGGTGTTCAAGGCGCTGGGACTCGCAGTCGGGCAGAGCCTGCCCGGGGCGGAGCATCCCGTGATCGGCCAGGGGCTCGGCGGCGACGCCCTGGTGGCGGCCATCGGCCCGGCGCGCAACGATCTGGAGCCGCCGGCCCTCACGGTGGCACCGGTGATCGGGACCGTGCTGGCCGCTTTGCGCGACCGCGGCTGCCGGCTTGCGCGGATGTCGGGCTCCGGCGCGACGGTGTTCGCGCTATTCGCCGATCGGCGTGGGGCGGTGCGGGCGGCCGCGAGCCTGCGTGCCGCCCATCCGGATTGGTGGGTGGCGCCGACCTTCCTGCGCTGAGCCCCACCGGGTTCAGGCCGGTTCCGCCGCGTAGACAGTGACGACACCGCCCGCCGCCGGCACGACCACGCGCCAGCAGCGAGCATGCGGCAACTCCCCAGGATCGATCACGCTTGCGACACCGCTGACGACATTGAAGGTCGCCGAGCGCCCGGACTCGTCGCGGCCGCACAGATAGGCGCTGCCGTCCCCGATATGGAGCGCCGCCGGAGCATCGGCGACCGGCCCGAAGGCGGTGTCGCCGATCGCCCCGCTGGGCGCCAGGACGGCGCCTTGCAATTCGAGGACGTCGACGTCGCTGGCGAGATCGGACAGGATGGGCAGATCGCCGTTGCCGCCGCGCCGGTTGAGCAGCAGCGCCTCCCGCCGCCCCGCCCGGACAACGACGAGGGCGAGGTCCGGCCCGTCGGTGCCGGCCGCAAGATAGCAGGCGCCGGGCTTGAGCCGATCCAGGCCGATCGTCCGTCCGGCGATACGAATCTCCACACTCATGCTCCTGATCCCGCGCGGCGCTCGCCTCGGCGTCTTCGGAAGAACGCACGGCGCTCGGCCTCGGCCTGCACCACGGTCGCGCGCACCTGCAGCAGGTCCTTGCGGGTCAGCAGGCCGACCAAGCGCCCACTCTGCGGATCGGTGACCGGTAGGCGGCCCTGTCCGGCCGAAAGCATCACGTCGAGCGCATGCGAGACGACGTCGCCCGGATGGACCGTCGCCAGATCGGCGTCCGACACGCGCTCGCCGAGCGTATCCGCCACCGGATCGCTGTCCTGCTCCTCCAGGGTCCATCGCAGGGCGTCGCCGCGCGAGACCAGCCCCACCGGCCGTCCCACCGCATCGACGACCGGGTAGGCATGATGGGCGCCCGCCTCGATGGCGGCCAGCGCCTCCGTCAGCGGCAGCTCGGCGCCCAGGCTGTCCACCGCCTGGGTCATCACGGCCCCGACCCGGGTGAGATCGTAGGGGTCGATCCCGTATTCCCGGGTGATGTGCTGGCCGCGCCGGGCGATCTTCTCCGTGAGGATCGAGCGCTTGAGGAGCAGCACGGTCACCGCGTAGGCCGTCATGGTCGCGGCCAGCAGCGGCGCGAGCGCGGCGACATCGCCGGTCACCTCGACCGCGAAGACCACGCCCGTGAGCGGCGCCGGCAGCGTGCCGCCGAGCATCGCGGCCATGCCGATCAGCGCCCAGAACCCGTGCACCCCCGGCAGCAGGAGGCCGATGAGCCATCCCACGGCACCGCCCAGGATCAGCAGCGGCGCGAGCACGCCCCCGGAGGTGCCCGACGACAGGGCCGCGAGCCAGATCACCGCCTTGACCGCCAGGATCGTCACGACCGCGCCGGCCTGCATATGCCCGGACAGCAGTTCGTGGATGACATCGTAGCCGACGCCGAGCGCCCGGGGCTCGACGAGGCCCCCGAGGCCTACCACGACGGCACCGAGCGCAGGCCACCACATCCAGTGCAGCGGGAGCTTGCCGAACCCGTCCTCCAGCGCATAGAGCGCCCGGGTCAGCACACCCGAGATCAGGCCGCAGGCGATGCCCAGAGCCGCGCAGGCCGGCAGGCCCCACCAGGGCAATATCGGGTTGTCGGCGAAGGGAAAGAGCGGGCCCGCCCCGAACAAAGCCGGCCGCCAGCAGGCCGCCGTCACCGCCCCGACCGAGACCGGAACGAGGCTGCGCGGGCGCCACTCGAACAACAGCACCTCGACCGCCAGCAGCACGGCCGCCACCGGCGTCCCGAAGATCGCCGTCATGCCGGCGGCGGCGCCCGCCACCAGGAGCGTCTTCCGCTCTGCGGCGCTCAGGTGGAAGAACTGCGCGAACAGCGAGCCGACCGCGCCCCCCGTGACGATGATCGGTCCTTCGGCGCCGAACGGTCCGCCGGTTCCGATCGCCACCGCGGAGGAGAGCGGCTTGAGCACCGCGACCTTCGGAGACATCCGGCTTCCACCGATCAGGATGGCCTCCATGGCCTCCGGGATGCCATGCCCGCGGATCTTCTCGGAGCCGTAACGCGCCATGGCGCCGACGATCAGGGCGCCGATCACCGGGATCGCCACCATCCAGGGGCCCGGAGCGGCGCCGGCGAGGGAGGTCAGGGCTGTGTCGAAGCGGCCGTACCACGCGACATTGGTTACGAGGCCGATCAGCGTGAGCAGGATCCAGGCGGTGCCGCTCGCCGCGGTGCCGGTCACGATGGCCATCCCGGCCAGGATCACCACGCGCCGATCGGCGCTGAAGTCGCCCAGCGCCCGGCGGTGCGGCCCGCGACCGCCACGCTCGAACTTTTGCCCGCCCCCCATCGAGGCCTCCTCTTCCGTCGCCAGATTATTTGTATCGTAATACGATATATTTTGGGACGGATCTACGGGCGGGTGGAACGGACGGCCGTCGTCCGGCATGGGACGCGCAGGGGGCCATGGGGTTAAGGAGGCGCTGAAAGCTGAGGTGCTGCCATGGACGCCGATTCATCGGGCGCCGAGACGTTGTCATCGGAGCAATATGCGGCCCTGGCGGATTTCCGGTTCCGCCTCCGGCGCTTCCTGGCCTTCAGCGAGGCGGCCGCGGGACGGGCGGGGCTGCCGCCGCAGCAGCATCAGGCCCTGCTCACCCTCGCCGGGCATGTCGGGCGCAACCCTGCCACGGTCGGATTGCTGGCGGAGCAGTTGCTCATCGCGCCCCACAGCGCGGCCGAACTCGTCGCCCGCATGGTGGAGGCCGGGTTGTTGAGCAAGACGCGGGCTGCCGAGGACCGGCGTCGGAGCGAGCTGGCGCTCACACCCCGCGCCGAGGCGCTGCTGCGGACCCTGACAGCGGCTCATCTGGAGGAGCTACGAGGATTGGCCCCCGCTTTGGCCGAGGCACTGGCGTCCGCGGCGCGTTGACACAGAGCATGCCCGTCCCAGTGGCCCTGTCCGGTCTATATGCCGTGGTGCGGGTTGCACCGAACACCCTCTTTGGCGACGCCGGCAGACTTGATCAGTCGATCGGAAACGATGTGGAGCGCCGCCTCAACGCGCCCGCGCCACGCAGAACTCGATCGCCCCGTTGAGCGCCGCCTTCACCGGACCGTCCGGAAAGATATCCAGGGCCGCCCGGGCCTCGGCGCCGTACTGGTGGGCGCGGGCCACCGTTTCCTCCAGGGCGCCGTGGCGCTGGAGCAGGTCGAGGGCCGTCTCCTGATCGCCGTCGCGGATCTCGCCCTGCTGAAGGGTCCGCCGCCAGAAGCCGCGCTCGCCCTCGCTGCCCCGGCGATAGGCCAGCACGATCGGCAGCGTGATCTTGCCCTCGCGAAAATCGTCGCCGACGTTCTTGCCGAGTTCGGCCGAGGTGCCGCCGTAATCCAGCACGTCGTCGATCAACTGGAAGGCGATGCCGAGGCTCATGCCGTAGGCGCGCGCCGCCGCCTGCTCGACCTCGGGGCGTGCCGCAAGGACGGGCCCGACCTCGCAGGCGGCCGCGAACAACTCGGCGGTCTTGCCGCGGATCACCGCGAGGTAGGCGGCCTCGTCGGTCTCCAGATTCTTGGCGTTGGTGAGCTGCATCACCTCGCCCTCGGCGATAACCGTGGCGGCGGCCGAGAGGATGTCGAGCGCCCGAAGCGAGCCGACTTCCACCATCATCCGGAAGGCTTGGCCAAGCAGGAAATCGCCGACCAGCACCGAGGCCTCGTTGCCCCACTTGATCCGGGCGGCGACCCGGCCGCGGCGCATGTCACTCTCGTCGACCACGTCGTCGTGCAGGAGCGTGGCGGTGTGCATGAACTCGACGCTGGCGGCGAGCTTCACGTCGCCGTCCGTGTCGCCCGCGTATCCGCAGAGCTTGGCACAGGCGAGGGTCAGGATCGGGCGCAGGCGCTTGCCGCCGGAGGCGATCAGGTGGTTGGCCACCTCCGGGATCATCGTCACCTCCGAGCCCGTCCGCGACAGGATCGTGGTGTTGACCCGCGCCATGCCGTCCGCCACCAGCGCGACGAGGTCGTTCAACCCCGCCTCGATCTCAGGCTTCGGGTTCTCGATGGAGAGGGCCATACCCAAGATGCGTGACCTCCAGACCGGTTCCGCCCTGGGCGGAGGGCGATCCCTTCGCACGGGCCTCGCGGCGCCGCAACATCGGCTCCCCTGCGATATGGGTCGCCCGGGGCGCGGTGCCGACGCGGCGAAACCGCCGGCCCTCGGGGGACACTGATGGTCGAGCTGATCCGGGCCAACGACGTCGTGCTGATCGGGTTCGCCCGCACGATCCTCGAAGCGGCCGAGATCCCGGTCCTCGTGGCCGACAGTCAGATGAGCCTGATGGAGGGGTCGATCGGCATGTTCGGGCAGCGGCTGCTGGTGCCACGTGACCTCGAAGCCCAGGCGCGGCGCCTGCTCACGGATGCCGGCCTCGCCCATGAGCTGCGCCAGCCGTGACGGAGGCGCCGGACGCCTTCCTGGGCGGGCGCCTGCGGTTGCATCAGCCAGCGCGTGGGGCACACCGGGCGGGGACCGACGCGGTGCTGCTCGCCCGCCTTCTCATCCCGGCCCCCGAGGATCGATTGTGTGATGTCGGAGCCGCAACCGGAGCCGTCGGGCTTGCCTGTGCCGCACTGGTTCCCGGCCTCCGGCCGACCCTCGTCGAGCGCGACCCCGATCTTGCCGCACAGGCTCGGACGAACGCCGCGCTGAACGGGATCGATGCCCGCGTGATCGAAGCCGACGTGCTCGCCCCCGCGACGGATCGCCGCGCCGCCGGTCTGATGCCGGACAGTTTCGACGTGGTGTTGACGAACCCCCCGTACTTCTCGGCCGGCCACCACCGGGCCTCGCCGCATCCTGGCCGGGCTGCGGCGCATACTTTCGCCGGTGATGCCTCCGGGGAGGCGCTGGACGCCTGGATCCGCACCTGCACGGCGATCCTGCGGCCGGGCGGGCGGCTGGGGCTGATCCATCGGGCCGACGTTCTCGCAGAGTGCCTGCAAACCCTTCGGGGCCGCTACGGCGGTCTGGCGATCCGTCCGGTCCATCCCCGCGCCGAGGCGCCGGCGATCCGGATCCTGATCAGCGCCGTCAAGGGAAGCCGCGCCGCGCTGCGCTTACAGCCACCCCTCATTCTGCACGGACCGGATGGCGCCTTCACGCCGGAAGCCGCCGAACTCCACGGGGTACCACCGCGCTGCTGATCCAACCGGTCACGCCGCCAGAGCGGCGGGCTCGACATCCCCGATCCCCAGGAAACGCTCGACCTCCGGGAGATCCGCGAAGGCCAGGAATTCCGGGCGGAGTGGCGCCGGCAAGCCCTCGAAGTTCAGCCCGGGGAATGTGTCGGGATGCGGGTAGAGCTGCCAAGCGGCGCCGGGCTCCACCGGTGGGAAAAGGATCGCGACCTTCTCGTCGCCCAGCCGGACGATCCGGGAGGGGCTGTACGACAGGGTCTCGATGCTCCAGCTTTGGTGGCTGTGTCCACGGGCCTTCATGGTGCGGCGGCGCGTCGCGCGGTGCATGGCGGTCTCCTTGGGTGGGGGGATATGGGTCAGGCGGCGCTGCGTCGGCCGGGGCGCTTCGGCCAGCCGAGCGCCACGAGGCGCGCCTTGGCGTAGTCGCGGACCTCGTCGCGGGTGCCGGGCGGCATCGCGGCGAGGATCGTCTGGGTGGCGCCGTCCAGCATCAGGTCGGTGACTGCGTTGATCGTCCCGGCCGCGTCGATCCGGCGCTTGAGGTCGCCCTCCGCCTCGGTGACCTCGTCGAAGGCGGGTGCCTCCTCGAAGTCCTCGTCGACTGCCCGGATCGGGAGCTGGTGGGCGCGGAACTCGTCGGCCTCCTCTTCCGAGTAGACGAGCCCATGCAGCTCGATGAGCTTGAGGATCACACGGTCCTTCCCGCGTTTCTCCGCCATGGCGTAAACGTAGGCCGCCTGCTTGCCGGAGACGCGGTAGTTCACGTTCACCAGCGCCTCGCCCATCGACCACTCGACCCGCTCGGTCCCCGGCTTCGCGCCCGGCAGGCGGCCGGTGACGAGCATCACCGCCTCGTCGCGCTCGGCCCGGATGACCGTTGGCGGCTCGAACACGATCCCGGCTTGGGCGGCGATCCGCTCGAGCGTCTTGTGGTAGATGACGGCCGTCCCCTGAACCCGCCAGACGTTGCCCCCGAAGGGTTCGCCGTAGCGGACGAGGATGTCGGCGATCTGCTTGTCGGCGGTGCGCATGCGGGGCTCGTTCCGGGAGGATGAGGCCACGTCGTCCACAGCTTTCTCAGGCGACGCTCTTTTGTTCTCTTTTTGTTCGTACCTATATGCGTGCTTGCTCCGTCACGTGCAAGGGGCGTCGGACGATCGCTCCGCGCTTCCGATGATCCCCTCCGCCGTCGACGCGGTGATCCGGCGGACATCTGCCCTTCTGCCATTCCATGACATGAAAGTATGGTGCTCGGCGGTGCAGCCGGATTCTTTCCGGGTCGCCACCGGTCGGAAGCGGCTCGTCGAAATGGGTCAAGCGCAGCCCTGAGCCAAGCAGGGGCTTCATGTACGCGCGGAAGGGACGGTGCCAGTTCCGGATTTTGATCCCGCGCCAGCGGACCCACTCGGCGCGCGTGACCATATACTCATCGAGTATGAAAGAGCGCGAGCCGTCATCGCGCTTGTGCCAATCACCGGCCGTGTTGAAGCTATTGAGATTGGCGATCACCAGAGCGCCACTGGGCCTCAGCACGCGGGCCATTTCTGCGATGGCAGCTTCGAGATCTTCGATATCGATCAGTGTTAGATAGCTGACGACGAGATCGAAGGTCTCATTTGCGAACGGAAGGGTCTCGGCCGTGGCAGCGAGGTAAGCGCCTGACGGATCACGGGCAATCGCGGCCTCCCGCAAGGCGCGCGTCGGCTCGACACCGACCGGCACGATACCCTCGGCCCGCAGCATCCGACAAAACCGGCCTTCTCCGCACCCAACATCGAGCGCTGTCCTGAAAGATCGAGCACGAACCCGCTCCAGCATCGGCGCATCGAGCACGTAGCGTCGACCGTAATCTCCATGCTCACCGAGTTCCGATATCCAGGCCGACGCAGATTCCTCCCATCCATTCGCTTGCGCACGCATCGCTATCACTCCGATTCCATGAGTCGTGCGGTACGGACTCTATGAGCTCGGCCTGACCGCCAGAACCCCAGGGGACGCACCATGCGTCATCGTCCCCGCGCGCTCGTCGCGCCGGGGGCATGGCCCAAGAAGCAACACGCGGGACGCGGGACGCCGCGGGAACCCAGGTGTCGGCCAAAAACGCGCGGGATCCGATCCCCGCGGCGCCCGCGGCATCGACCGGGCGTGGTCCCCGGCCGGTGCCGTCTTTCTCGTCGCGGCGTCTTGTCGGCGCCCCGGTCCTGCGACTCCCCGTTAGCGGTCTCGGGCGAGGTGCACGCACCCCCGGAACCCGCATCGGCGCCGCGGCCTTCCAGCCGTCCCCCGCCTCGTCGTGGGCGGGTCCGCAGGTCGCTCAGGGTCGGCCCATCCGCGGGTCGGTGCGGGGGTCATTTCCTCACCCCGCCGGGCAAACTTCCGCCGGGGCGCAACGCCATTCAAGAGAAGCGCGTTTCCCCTCCCCCTTGCGGAGAGGGGTTAGGGGTGGGGGTGGTTCAGGATCGAGCGTGACGGTGCCGTCTGCACCACCCCCACCTCCGGCTCCTCCCCGCAAGCTCGAGCGATCCCGGGCAAGCCC
>NZ_JAKSYH010000016.1 GCF_022829295.1 Methylobacterium sp. J-088 | reverse complement strand
GGCCGACTTCAGCTTGGACACGAGCGCCGAATAATCCTTCTCGCCCGGGTTGATGCCCTCGTACATCACGTCCTTGCCGCCCTTGGCCTTGAGCGCCTTCAGGGTCTCGTCGGCCAGACCCTTGCCGTAGGGGGTCTTGTCGTGGACGAAGGCGATCTTCTTGCCCTTGAAGTGGTCGGCCAGATAGGTGCCGGCCACCGCGCCCTGCTGGTCGTCGCGGCCGCAGGTGCGGAACGTGTTCCACATCCCGCGCTCGGTGAACTTCACGTTCGTGGAGGCGGGGGTGACCTGGATGATGCCGGCGTCGAGATAGACGTCGGAGGCCGGGATCGACACGCCCGAGTTGTAGTCGCCGACCACCACCTTCACGCCGTCGCTGGCGAACTTGTTGGCCACCGAGACGCCCTGCTTCGGGTCGGAGGCGTCGTCGCCGACCGTCACGGTCAGCGTCGTGCCCTTCAGGGTGCCGGCCTTGTTCAGGTCCTCCACCGCTTGGCTCGCGCCGTTCTTGAGCTGCGCGCCGATGGCGGCACTGTTGCCGGTGATCGGCGCGGCGATGCCGAGCTTGACCTCGGCGGCCTGCGCTCCGGCCATCATGGCGCCGAGGGCGAGCCCGGCCAGCAGAATCGATCTCATCGCGTACTTCCCCTTGATCGTCAGGACCGCACGTGCGGATCCGGCCGCACTCATCGGACCCCGCCCGCCTCCGGCGCCCGTTCGCGCCATGTCAGCGGTGAGGTCTTCTCGTAGAGCCAGCGGTACTGGCTCGTCATCTGGCGCGTCCGCGTGTAGCGGAAGCCCGCCGCGCCGATGATCATGACCACCACGGCGTCGATCGCATAGTAGTGCGGCGACAGCAGCGTGCCCGAAAACAGGGCATAGTGGATGAAGCGCACGGCGGCCGCCACGAGGAGCAGCGCCAGGGCGCATTGCCAGAACGGCCGCCAGCCCCGGGCGATGCCGCGCGCGGCCATCCAGCCGGCCCAGCCGCCCATCACCACGGTGACGAGCAGGAACAGCCAAGCCGATTCTTCCTCGAACAGAATCCCCTGCAGCATGGTCATGCCCCGACCGGGCCGGTATGGCCCCCCTCCAGATAGGCGGCCTGGACGTTCGGATCGTCGAGCAGCGCGCGGCCCGTGCCGCTCATCGTGACCCGGCCGTTGACCAGCACGTAGCCGCGATGGGCGAGCTTGAGCGCGTGATAGGCGTTCTGCTCCACGAGGAAGATCGTCATGCCCTCGGTCCGGTTGAGTTCCCGGATCGCGTCGAAGATGCCCTTCACGACGAGCGGCGCCAGACCCAGCGACGGTTCATCGAGGAGCAGAAGGCGCGGGCGGCTCATCAGGGCGCGTGCAATGGCCAGCATCTGCTGCTCGCCCCCCGACATGGTGCCGGCGCGCTGGGTCAGCCGCTCCTTCACCCGGGGGAACAGGGTGCAGACCTTCTCGAGATCCTCGGCGAAGAAGCGCCCATCGTGGAGCGCCGCGCCCATCTGGAGATTTTCGTAGACGCTCATGCGCGGGAAGACGCGCCGGCCCTCCGGCGACTGGGCGATGCCGAGCCGGGCGATGGCGTGGGTCGGCATCCGGGTGATATCGCGCCCGTCATACGTGATCGTCCCCGAGCGCGCCTGCGGGCTGCCGAAGATCGTCATCATCAGGGTCGACTTGCCGGCGCCGTTGGCGCCGATCAGCGTGACGATCTCGCCCGCGGCGACATCCAGATCGACCCCGCGCAGGGTGGCGACGCTGCCGTAATAGGTCGAGACATCCCGCACCGCGAGAAGCGGCGGCTTCTGGCCCGCCTGGATCGCCCGGGTCTCCTCGACCAGGACGTTGATGCCGGCGACGCTCATGCCGAGGCTCCCGTATGGGCGTCGTCGCCGTGGGGCACGCCGATCCCGACCTCGGCCTCCACGGCCGCCACCTCCTCGTCCTCGACGCCGAGATAGGCGGCGATCACCTTCGGATCGGAGCGCACCTCGGCGGGACTGCCGTCGGCGATCTTCTGGCCGTAATCGAGCACGACCACGTGGTCGGAGATCTCCATCACCACCGACATGTCGTGCTCGATCAGAAGGACCGAGGTGTCGTGCGCGTCCCGGATGTGGCGCAGCAGCGCGTTCAGCTCGGCCGATTCGCGCGGGTTGAGGCCCGCCGCCGGCTCGTCCAGGCAGAGCAGCACCGGGTCGGTGCACATCGCCCGGGCGATCTCTAGCCGACGCTGCGCGCCGTACGGCAGGGCGCCGGCCGGGTCGTCGGCCCGGTCCATCAGGTCGATGCGGGTGAGCCACGCCTTGGCGCGCTCGATCGCGGCGGCTTGCGCGTCCCGGTAGGTCTTGAGGCCGAGCAGGCCCAGGATCGTGTAGCCCGAGGCGCGCATCAGCGGCGCGTGCTGGGCGACCAGCAGGTTCTCCAGAACCGTCATGCCCTGAAACAGGCGGATGTTCTGGAAGGTACGTGCCACCCGGGCGGTGCGGTTGACCTGATGGTTCGGCAGCCGCTCCAGCAGATGCGTGGTGCCGTCCGCGTGCGCCAGGGTCAGCATGCCCTCGGTCGGTTTGTAGAAACCGGTAATGCAGTTGAACACGGTGGTCTTGCCGGCGCCGTTCGGGCCGATCAGCGCGGTGATGTCGCCGCGCCGAGCCTCGAAGGACAGATCGGAGACTGCGACCAGTCCGCCGAACCGCATGGTCAGGTGCTCGACCGCGAGCACCGGCGGGGCGGAGGACGCCCGGCTATCTGGAGGCGTCGCCATCAGCCGTGCCCCTCGCTCACATGCGCGCCCGAGACGGCGCGGCGCTTGCCCAGCGACACCGAGGGCAGGCGCTCCGAGATCAGCCCGCGCGGTCGCCAGACCATCATGGCCACCATGGCGAGCCCGAACAGCAACAGGCGGTACTCGTTCGGATCGAAGCCCTCGCCGAACACGGCCTTCAGGAAGCCGAGGTTGCGCAGCATCTCGGGCCCGCCGACCATCGCCACGGCCGCGATGGCGACGCCGACCTGGCTGCCCATGCCGCCGAGCACGACGATCGCCAGGATGATGGCGCTCTCCAGAAAGTTGAAGCTCTCAGGGCTGATGAAGCCCTGGCGCACGGCGAAGAACGATCCGGCGATACCCCCGAAGGCCGCGCCCAGCGCGAAGGCCGTGAGCTTGGTCGCCGTCGTGTCGATCCCGAGCGACCGGCAGGCGATCTCGTCCTCGCGCAGGGCCTCCCAGGCGCGACCGATCGGCAGGCGACGCAGGCGCAGGGTCACGAAGTTGGTGATCAGGGCGAGCCCCAGGATCAGGTAGTACAGGAACACGAGCCGGTGCATCGAATCGAACGGGATGCCGAAGGTCGCGGCGAATCCGTCGTCGCCCGCCGTGAACGGGATCCCGAAGAAGGTCGCCCGGGGGATCGACGAGATGCCGGCCCCGCCCCCGGTCACGTCGGTCCAGTTGATCAGCACGAGGCGGATGATCTCACCGAAGGCCAGGGTCACGATGGCGAGGTAATCGCCGCGCAGGCGCAGGACGGGGAAGCCCAGGATCATCCCCCACAGGCCGGCGAACAGGCCGGCCAGCGGCAGGCAGATCCAGAACGACAGGCCGAAGGTTGTCGACAGAAGCGCGTAGGAATAGGCGCCGACCGCGTAGAAGGCGACGTAGCCGAGGTCGAGCAGCCCCGCGAGGCCGACCACGATGTTCAGGCCCCAGCCGAGCATGACGTAGGTCAGGATCAGGATGCCGAGATCGATCCAGTAGCGCGCCGAGGACAGGCCGCCGGTCGCCAGGGTGGAGAGGATCGGGAGGGTCAGCGCGACGGCGACGAACAGCCAGAGGCCGAGCTTCGAGTTCTTCTGGCCGGCGTCGGGCTCGCCGTGGACCGCCTCGGTCGCCTGGGTCGGGGCGGGGGTCAGAGCCCGCCGGGCATCCCGGCGCAGCAGCACGAGCCGCTGGACGAGGCGAAGCACGAAGACCGCCGCGCAGAGCGCCGCCACCAGACCCCAGCGCGGCACGAGTACCAGATCTGTCCCCGGCCCGGGATCGGTGCGGTAGGCGATGATCGGCACGCACAGGCCGAAGGCGACGAGGGCGTAGAGGGCGCAGTCGCGCAGGATGCCGGCCATGACGGAGCCGGGAAGGGCAGTCTGCGAGGCAGCCATCAGACCTTCTCGACCTCGGGCCGGCCCAGGATGCCCGAGGGCATGAAGATCAGCACGATCGCGAGGATCGAGAAGGCGGCCACGTCCTTGTACTCGATGGAGAAGTAGGCCGACCAGAAGGTCTCGATCAATCCGATGATCAGGCCGCCGAGCACGGCCCCGGGGAGCGAGCCGATCCCGCCCAGCACCGCCGCCGTGAACGCCTTCACGCCGGGCACGAACCCGTCGGAGAAGGACACGACGCCGTAGTACATCAGGTAGAGGACGCCCGCGACCGCCGCCAGGGCGGCGCCGAGCACGAAGGTCAGCGAGATCGTGCGGTCGACGTCGATGCCCAGGAGCGCCGCCATCTTGCGGTCCTGCTCGCAGGCGCGCTGCGCCCGGCCGAACGGCGTGCGCTGCACGAGATACCAGAAGCCGGTGAGCAGCACGGCGGTCACCGCCATGATCAGCACCTGCTTCCAGGCCAGGAACACCGCGTAGCCGTCGCGCTCGAACAGGGTGATGCCGCCCGAGAACATCGGCGGGGTTGGCTTGTTGCGTGCGCCCTGCACCACCTGCACGAAGTTCGACAGGAAGATCGACACGCCGATCGCCGAGATCAGCGGCGCCAGCCGGAACGAGCCGCGCAAGGGTCGGTAGGCGATGCGCTCGATCGCCCAGCCCCAGAGCGCGGTCAGTACCATGGCGACCACCAGCACTACCAGGAAGGCCAGCGCGATCGAGCTGATTCCGAGCCAAGTGGTCAGCAGCAGGAAGGTGATCAGCGCGATGAAGCACGAGACCATGAAGACGTCGCCATGGGCGAAGTTCACCATGCCGATGATGCCGAACACCATCGTGTAGCCGATGGCGATCAGACCATAGATCGAGCCGAGCGTCAGCCCATTGATGAGCTGCTGTACGAAGACGTCCATGTACTCTCGCGCGCAGGTTCCGGGCCGCCTGTTGAAACAGCAGGCAGCTTGGCAGGGCAAGTCCCGTACCGCAGCCGTAGCACGCGGGCCACTGGTTTCATCCCCGTGGAAGCGTCGCGTGAAAACAGTCGAAGACTCGAGTCACGCCCCCCGAATGGGCTTGCGCATGGCGCAATTCCTGCGTCACGTTAACGAACTTTAAGATGCGTTCATCCCGCATCCCGCGCCAAGGCGAGGAGCCGTCCGATGAAGGGTTCACGACTCACGACGATGATCTTCATCGGGATGCTCCTCGGGATCGCGGTGGGCTATGCCTGCAGCATCACCTGGCCGGATCCACAGACGGCGAAGGAGATCGCCGGCTACATCGCGCTGATTTCCGACGTGTTCCTGCGGCTGATCAAGATGATCATCGCGCCGCTGGTGTTCTCGACGCTCGTGGTGGGGATCGCGCATCTCGGGGACACCGCCTCCGTGGGCCGGGTCGGCGGCAAGGCGCTGCTCTGGTTCGTCGGCGCCTCGTTCTGCTCGCTGATGCTGGGCCTGGTCCTGGTCAACCTCATGCAGCCGGGCGTGAACCTGAATCTGCCGCTGCCCGATGCCGGCGCCGGCACGGGCCTCAAAGCAGCCTCGCTCTCGCTCAAGGAATTCGTCACGCACCTCGTGCCGAAGAGCGCCGTCGAGGCGATGGCCAACAACGAGATCCTGCAGATCGTGGTCTTCTCGATCTTCTTCGGCGTGGGCCTCGCGGCGCTCGGCGAGAAGGGGCAACTCCTTGCGAAGGGCATCGAGGGCGTGGCCGACGTCATGCTGAAGGTGACGGGCTACGTGATGATGTTCGCCCCCGTGGCGGTGTTCGCCGCCATCGCGGCCACGATCACCACGCAGGGCATCGGCGTGCTGGTGACCTACGGCAAGTTCCTCATCGAGTTCTACATCGGCCTCGGCGTGCTCTGGGCCCTGCTGATGGGCGTCGGCTTCCTGCTGCTCGGCGGCGGCGGCATCGTGCGGCTGTTCAACCTGATCAAGGAGCCCTTCGTGCTCGCCTTCTCGACCGCGTCGAGCGAGGCGGCCTACCCGAAGATGCTGACGAACCTCGAGACCTTCGGCGTCCCGAACCGCATCACCTCGTTCGTGCTGCCGATGGGCTACTCGTTCAACCTCGACGGCTCGATGATGTACTGCACCTTCGCGGTGATGTTCATCGCGCAGGCCTACAACATCCCGCTGACCTGGGGTCAGCAGCTCACGATGCTGCTGCTGTTGATGGTGACCTCCAAGGGCATGGCCGGCGTGCCGCGCGCCTCGCTGGTGGTGATCTCGGCGACGCTGTCGCACTTCAACATCCCGGAGGCGGGACTGCTGCTGATCATCGGCATCGACCAGTTCCTCGACATGGGCCGCTCGGCCACCAACGTGCTCGGCAACAGCGTCGCCACGGTGGCGGTGGCCAAATGGGAGGGGCAGCTCACCGCCACGGATCAGCGGCTCGACCATATGGGGACCGTGCCGTCGCCGGCGGAGTAACGGGACAGGTCTCGTCGTGGAGCCTGATCCATAGGCTACGATGGTCCCTGATCGTCGGACGCGGCACGCTCTCCTCCCCACAAGGGGGAGGGAGAAGTCCTTCATACTGAGACGGGTCAGATTTCGCAGAGGGGACGGAGCGTGAGGTTGCCCCCAGCCCTCTTCGTCGACGATGTGTGAGCTTGCTGGCACCCCCAGGTGCGCCTCGAACGAGCGGATGATGACGATGCGTCTCGCGGCAGCGATTATCCTGGCGCTGGTGGGTGCATCCCCGGCTTCCGCCGTGGAGGTGCTCACCGGCACATTCAAGAGCGTCGCCGAACGCGGCGAGATCGTGCTTGGCTATCGGGAAAGCTCGGTGCCGTTCTCCTTCGTGGCCGGCAGGAATCCGGACGGCAGCCCGAGGGCGATCGGCTACGCCCTCGATCTCTGCGGCGAGATCGCGGACGACGTCCAGACGGCGATCGGCCGGCCCGTGAAGATCCGCTATGCCCCGGTCAGCGCCGAGACCCGCATCGAGGCGGTGACCTCCGGCAAGATCGACCTCGAATGCGGCTCGACCACCGCCAATTCCGAGCGGCGCAAGCAGGTCGCCTTCTCGCCGGTGGATTACATCAGCGCCACGCAGCTCCTCGTGAAGCGGGGCGCCGGCATCGCCTCCTACCGGGATCTCGCCGGCAAGATTGTGGTGGTCACCACGGGCACCACCAATGAGAAGGCCCTGCGCGACCAGCTCGCCCGGCTGAAGATCGCCGCGCAGGTGGTGACGGCTCCCGATCACGCCGCCTCCTACGCGATGGTGAAGGCCGGCAAGGCCGACGCCTTCGCCACCGACGACGTGCTGCTCTACGGGCTGATCGCCACCGACGCCCAGGACGGGGCGAACTACACGGTCCTGCCCGACAAGCTCTCCTACGAGCCCTACGGAATCATGTTCCGCAAGGACGATCCGGAACTCGCCGGGATCGTGCAGCAGACCTTCACGCGGCTCGCCGAGTCCCGGGCTTTGCGCTGGACCTACGAGCGCTGGTTCCTCAAGCGCCTGCCCAACGGCGAGCGCCTCGACATCCCGATGTCGAACGACCTGCGGGTGAGCTTCCAGCTCATGGGCCTGGACGCGGGCGAGTAGGCGCAGCGCCTCGCTTTCGCCCAACCGGGGCGACAGGAAGGAGCACCGGTTCCTCCTGCCGCGAGCGCCTCCCGTCCATGCCGATCGCCGCGCACTGCCAAAGCCTTCGCGCCGCCGCCCTGGCCGCCATCCTCGCCTGCGCGGCCACCGGAGCGTCCGCGCACCCGCACGTCTGGGTGACCGCCAAGGCGCAGCTCGTCTACGAGAACGGCAAGCTCGTCGGCGTGCGCGACACGTGGAGCTTCGATCCCGAATACACCGCCTTCGTCACGCAGGGCCTCGACACCAACAAGGACGGCAAGCTCAGCCCCGACGAACTCGCCGGGCTCGCGGCCGAGAACACCGCCAACCTCGCCGAGTTCGGCTACTTCACGAAGCTGAAGGTCGGCGGCAAGGAGCAGGCCTTCGCCGATCCGAAGGAGCCGGCGGCCCGCATGGAGGACAAGGCGCTGGTCATGACCTTCCTGCTGCCGCTCAAGACCCCGGTCCAGCAGGGGCGGGGGGTTGCCGCCCTGGAGGTCTACGACCCGACCTACTTCGTCGCCTTCTCGTTCGCCGAAGGGTCCGAAGCCGCGACGCTGGCCGGCGCGCCGCAGGGCTGCGCCGCCACCGTAACCCGCCCGAAGACCGAGCAGCCGAAGACCGCCGAAGCCGGATCCCCGGGCATGACCGAGGCCTTCTTCGAGGCGTTGACCGCCGCCTCGACCTACGGCGTGCAGTACTCAAGCCGGGTGCTCGTCGCGTGTCCCTAGGCATCGGGATCGCCGCCCCCGCCGGGGCTGGACGGCTGGGCGTGAGGCTCGGCCTCATGGCGCTGGCCATCGGGCTCGCCGCGCTCCTGGCGGCTGGGACCGCATGGCTCGTGGCGCCCGGCCTCACCGGCGCGCCGCCGCGCTCGCCCTTCGGCATCGGCTTTCGCGAAGCGGCCCCAGCGGCGACCGGTCTCGGGGGGATAATCCTGGCGCTGCAGGCCAGCTTTTCGCGCAGCCTCAACGCGGCGGTCATGGCGCTGCGGGGCGGCGGCAGCTGGAGCCCGCTGGTCGGCCTCGCCTTCGCGTACGGCGTGTTCCACGCCGCCGGCCCGGGGCACGGCAAGGCGGTGATCGCCGGGTACATCCTGGCGGGCGAGCGGGCGTTCCGGCGCGGCTGCGCGCTGAGCCTCTGCGCGGCTTTGCTTCAGGCACTCGTGGCCGGGGCGATCGTGGGGATCGGCAGCCTGATCCTGAACGCCACGGCGGCCGGCATCACACGGGCCGGCGCCGTGATCGAGACCGCGAGCTTCGCCCTCGTCGCCCTGATCGGGCTGGTGCTGACATGGCGCAAGGCCGGGCGCCTGGTCCATCTCGACGCCCGATGCGGGCCCGGCTGCAGCCACCTGCCCGGACCGGAAGCCCTTGAGACGATGGATACGTGGCGCGAGCGGGCCGGTGTCGTCCTGGCTGCTGGCTCGCGCCCTTGCGCGGGGGCGGTGCTGGTTCTGGTCTTCGCGGTGTCGCAGGGCGTCCCCGGGGCGGGCGTGCTGGCCGTGCTCGCCATGGCGCTGGGGACGGCGTTGACCACCACAGCGCTGGCCGGCTTCGCGGTCTTCGCCAAGCGGGCGGCCCTGCGCCTTGCGGGCGGGCGAGGGCGGGTCGGCCTTCTGGCGCTCGGCGGCCTCGAACTGGTGGCCGCCGCCTTCGTGCTGGTGCTCGGCACGGCGATGCTCTCGGGCCTCGCGCCGGCCTTGGGCGGCTGAGGGGCCTCGCCAACCATCCCTTTGCGTGCCACGCTGCGTGCCCGAGACGGAGAGCGCGCCGATGCATCCCGACTTCGAGACGATCCTGAACTGGCGCCTGCTTGCCGGATCGCACCCCTTCCCCGGCCCTGACGGCGGAACCTGCATCAACGAGGCGGCGATGGTGGCCGCGGGTCTGCCCTACCGGGCGATCCGCTCCAGCACGGATTGCCCGCCCTGCTTCTCGCGGCCGATCGCCGCCTACGCCCTCGGGCTGAACGACGCCATGCCGGACGGCGTGCGGACGCAGCTGCTGGCCTTCGTACTGCGCCTGTCCGGCAGCGCCGACGCACCGGAGATCGAGGCCGCGCGGACCCGGCGGGTGGCGCTCGAAAGCGTCCGGCGCATCCTGGCGCCGCTCTGCAGCCTCGCCGGGATGGCGGAGGACGCCGAGGCCTGCGCCGGGGCGCCGGACTGGCCGACGGCGTTCGCGGCGGCGCGCTCGGCCGCGTGGCGGGGCGGCGCACGCGCGCAGGCGGCGTCCCGGGCGCGGCGCTGGCGCGAGGGCGCCCTGACCGCGGCCGTCTCCCGAACGGCCACGGCCGCGCAACGGGCCGGGGAGGATGCGCGCTGCGCCGCTGAGGTCGCCGAGGGCGCGGCGCCCTTCGTCATCGGCACTTGGACCGAGGCCTGCGCGATCCTCGATAGGGCCCTGGCGATCGGCCGGCAGGCGCCCGAAATCGCCCTCCCGGGCGCCCGGGAGCGGCTGGATGCGGCGCGCGCGCGCGCCCCGGCTTGATCAGGCCGCGGCCGGCGCGGCGTCCAGGTCCAGCTCGATCGAGGCGCAGTTCTCCAGGAACGTGCCGGTGAGGTGATAGAAGAACGTGCCGTGCCCGACGACCGCGATGGTGCGCTCGGGTCGCGCCCGCAGCCACTCCCGGAACGCCGCGACCCGGGCGTCGAACAGAGGGCGCGGCTCGACCGGATAGCCGCCGACCTCGCAGCCCGGCTCGGCGTGCCACCACACCTCGGGGAGATGCCCGACATCGAGATGCGGGAACTCGGCCGCGATCTCCGAGGCCGCCCGGCCGACATCGCAGCTGCTCTCCTGGCATTCCCGGTGCAGAACCTCGACCAGCACGCGCGGCCGGCCCGGATGGTCGCCGAACAGGATCGCGGCGGTCTCGATCGCCCGGGTGAGCGGCGAGACCACCACGAGCTCGAACGGAATCGCCCGCAGCCGGTCCCGGGCGGCCCGGGCCTGGGCCTGACCCATCTCGGTCAGCCGGGCGTCCAAGAGGCCGGGATCGCCGCCCCCGTGCTTGTGGGCGGCGTTGAAGGTCGACTGCCCGTGGCGGATGCAGACGATACGGGTCTCGTGTCGAGTGTTGTTCGGCATGGATCTCGGCTGTGCATTCCGCGACGGGTTCGGTCTGTCTGATGCGGTCAGGCGAAGCGCCCGCCGCGCTGGATGACCTCGATCTTGTACCCGTCCGGATCCGTGGCGAAGAAGAACCGCGCCAGCACGTCCTCCGCGTGCTTGAGCGTCTTCAGGTCGGTCGCCGTAAAACCCTCGCGCTTGTGCCGCGCGTGCTCGGCCTCGACATCGTCGACCACGAAGGCGATGTGGCCGTAGCCGTCACCGAGGTCGTAGGGCTTGTCCCGCCCCTTGTTGACGGTGAGTTCCAGTTCGAACGGCGAGGCGGGGTCGCGCAGATAGATCAGGGTGAAGTCCGGGAAGTCGAAGCGGTCGGACACTTCGAGCCCGAAGGCACGGGCGTAATAGTCGCGCGCGCGCTCTTCTTCGAGGACGCGAATCATGGCGTGGACCGGCTTGGACATGCGTTGAGAGTTCCGTGCGCACGCGCGTTCTGCGTGCCGCCCCCTATGTGGCGCCCCGGCGTCCGCAAAAAAGACCGGCGCGCCATGGCGGAGACGTTCGGTCGCCGGCGGTGCCCGCCTTCGGCGCGGGATGTTGGCTGCACCAGTGAAGATGCTTTCCAATTGCATCCATTCGAAAATCAGTCTCAAATATATCAGACGAACACAAAAATTTCTCGGATTGTAATACTACATAAAGTGCAGGATATGTTTGCATTTATATTCAGTCGCAGCATCAAATGACTGATTATCACAATTAATATCCCATACAAAATATTTCAGACTACGCCTTGACAAGAATTATTTATTAAGATCTTTTTACTATCTGACAACGACGACGCGGCAGCCCCGCACCCGTCTGTCAACGAGGTCGATCGGAAGGTTGAAAGCTGTGTTACGCCTATCCAATATTAAGATCCTGCCCAAGATGGCAGCCGTCATCCTGCTGATCAGTCTGCTCGTCGGAAGCTGCGTCTGGTATGCCCAAGCGCAGATGACCAAGATCGACGACGGATACTCCCGCTTCATCAGCAACGAGGCGTCGGCCGTCGCGGAGGTGCGCCAGCTCAACCGCCTGATCGTTGAACTTAACTATTGGGTGTATCGCGTCATCGCGGAGACCGAGCCCGCCCAGATGCAGAACGCCAACCGGGGCTTCGAGGCCGCCCTGCCGAAGATGAAGGCGCTGCTCCCAACGCTGCGGTCGCATGCTGAGACCTTCGCGCCCCGAATCGACGCGCTGACGGTCGGCATCGAGCGTTACGTCACGGACGTGAGCGAGGTTCGCCGGCTCGGCACCAGCAACCAGAACGAGCAGGCCGTCGCGTTGATCCATACGGCGATCGATCCGAACTTCTCCAGCATGCTGGCGGAGGGCAACGCGCTCGCCGAGGCGATCGCCGCCTATATGCAGAAGGGCTCGGACGACCTGACCGACCAGACCAACGCCACCCGTCAGACCCTGATGGCCGTCAGCGGCCTCGGGATGCTGGCGGGCTTGCTGGCGGCGGTTTTCATCGCGGTGCTCGGCATCACCCGCCCGCTCGATAGCCTGGTCGAAGTCCTGCAGCGCATGGCGCAGGGCGAGATCGACGCCGAGATCAAGGAGGCCGCCCGCCGGGACGAGATCGGCGCGGTCGGCAAGGCGGTCGAGGGCATCAAGGCCCTGGTCGCCCGCAAGGCCGCCGAGGAGGCCGAGATCAAGCGCCTGGCCGACGAGGTGGCGGCCGCGGAGCGGCGGCGCACCATGCTGGAACTGGCCGATGGGTTCGAGCGCGCAGTCGGCGGCATCGTCGGAATGGTCTCGTCCTCGGCCACGGAGCTGCAAACCACGGCCCAGTCCATGACGGCCAGCGCCACCGAGACGGCAAGCCAGTCGACCACCGTCGCGGCGGCGGCCGAGGAGGCCTCCGCCAACGTCCAGACCGTGGCGTCCGCCGCCGAGGAACTGGGCTCCTCGGTTCAGGAGATCGGACGGCAGGTGCTCGGCTCGGCCAACCTCGCCCAGACCGCGGTGGGCGAGGCGGATCAGACCCAGCACCTCGTCCAGGACCTGAGCCAGGCGGCGAGCCGCATCGGCGAGGTGGTCGGGCTGATCTCCAACATCGCCGGCCAGACCAACCTTCTGGCGCTCAACGCCACGATCGAGGCGGCTCGCGCCGGCGAGGCCGGCCGTGGCTTCGCCGTGGTGGCGGCCGAGGTGAAGGAGCTGGCCAGCCAGACCGCCAAGGCCACCGAGGAGATCAGCCAGCAAATCAATCAGATCCAGGGGGTGACCGGGCAGGCGGTCTCGGCCATCGACACGATCGCGGCGCGCATCCGCGAGATCAACGGGGTCGCCACGACCATCGCGGCCGCCGTGGAAGAGCAGGGTGCGGCGACCCAGGAGATCGTCCGCAACGTCGCCCAGGCCGCCACCGGGACCGATCAGGTGACCAGCAACATCGTGGGCGTGGCCCAGGCCTCTGAGGCGACCGGTGCGGCCGCCTCCCAGGTTCTCGGCGCGGCCGGCGAGCTGTCCCGCCAGTCCGAGCACCTCGGCGCCGAGGTGTCCCGCTTCCTGAGCACGATCCGGGCGGCCTGAGGATCAGGCTCCGATTCGCAGCACCTCGGTCCGGTCGCCGGCCCGCGCGAAGGCGTCCGGGTCGGCGCCGGTCATCCAGACCTGACCCGGGAGCGCCTCCAGTGCCTCGAACAACCCGGCGCGGCGGCGCGGATCCAGATGCGCCGCCACCTCGTCGAGGAGGATCACGGGGGCGATGCCGCTCATGGCGCGCACCAAGCGCGCATGGGCCAGGACGAGGCCGATCAGCAGGGCCTTCTGCTCGCCGGTCGATGCGGTTCCCGCCGGCACGTCCTTCGGACCGTGGCGGACCACGAGGTCGCTCGTCTGCGGCCCCATCAGCGTACGGCCCGCCGCGCGGTCCCGGTTGCGGCCGTTGCGCAGGGCCAGGCGGAAGCGGTCCTCCGCCTCGATCGCCGGCCAGACCGCCACGAGGTCGTCGAGGTCGCCCTCCAGGCGGATCGAGGCCCAGGGGAAGGGCTGCGCGTCGTCCCGGGTCTCGGCGATCAGCCGGTCCAGCCGCTCCGCGGTCTCCCGGCGGGCCAGCGCCACGGCGACGCCGAGTTCGGCCACCTCCCGCTCCACCGCGTCGAGCCAGCGGTCGTCGTCGGGCCGGTCCTCCAGCAGGCGATTGCGCGAACGCAGGGCGCGCTCCATCGCGGAGACCCGCGCGCCGTGACCGGCATCGACCGCCAGCACGAGCCGGTCGAGGAACCGGCGCCGATCGCCGGCCGCGCCACGGAACAGGCCGTCGAGATCCGGCGTCAGCCAGACCACCCGGAGGAACTCGCTGAACGCGATGGGCGAGGAAGCGGCGGCGCCGTCGATCCGGCAGAGCCGGCTCGTGCGCCCGTCCGGGCCCGGCGGCTCCAGGCCAGTGCCGAGCCGGTGCTCGGCCCCGTCCCGGTCCAGGGTGAGGGACACGGCAAAGCCGCCCGGGCCCCCGGCACGCGCCATGGTGGCGAACTCGGCCCGGCGCAGGCCCCGGCCCGGCACGAACAGCGAGAGCGCTTCGAGCAGGTTGGTCTTGCCCGCCCCGTTCTCCCCGACCAGCGCGACGAAGCGGGCGGCAGGGTTCAGCTCGAGATCGGCGTGGTTGCGGAAATCGCGGGCGATCAGGCGCGTGACGCGCGCGCTGCCGGCCGTGTCGGAGTCACTCATTGGATGGCAAGGTGGAGCGATCACGGGCTGGATGCACGACGCGATCGATCGAAATCCGGTCGTCGAAGACGCGATAGAGGATGAGGAAAGACCGGAATACGAGGATCCGGACGTCTGGCGCAACCTCCGGCGCGAGTCTTCCCATCATGGGTTGCCTGCCGAGGGCCTGATACCGGGTGCGCAGGTCCGAGACGAAGCTGCGGGCGTGCGAGGGATTGTCGGCGGCGATGAAATCACCAATCCCCTCGCAGATCCGCCCGGGCTCGCCGCGCCACCACGACAGGCGTCAAGGATTGGCCTTTTCCATGGCGCCGTAGCGCGCTTCCCAGGCGTCCAACGTGGCATCGAGGGGTTGATAGTCGCCACTCTCGACGCCCTCGTGCCAAGACTCTTGGAGCGTCGCAGGATGGTCCTCATGCCGGAGCAGCAACGCGACACCGGCGGCGATCGCCTCTTCGGGCGAGCCATGACGCCCCGCCGCGATCAGGCGATCGAGCGAAGCCGCCTGCACCGAATCAAGGACGACGGTTCTCGGCATGGCAGCCGCCTTACACCCGCATCGGCATCAGCACGTAGAGCGCCGGGGCGCCCTCGCGGTCCTGGATCAGGGTCGGCGAGCCAGGGTCGGCGAGCTTGAACAGGGCGGTGTCGCCTTCGAGCTGCGCCGTGATGTCCAGCAGGTAGCGGGCGTTGAAGCCGATATCGAGGTTGGCGGCCTCGTAATCGACGTCGAGCTCCTCGGTGGCGCTGCCGGAATCCGGGTTATTCACTGACAGAGCGAGGCGGCCCTCGGCGAGGCCGAGCTTTACGGCCCGGCCGCGCTCCGAGGAGATCGTCGAGACCCGGTCCACCGCCTTGGCGAAGGTGTCGCGTTGAACGGTGAGCCGCTTGTCGTTGTTGGCCGGGATCACCCGCTGGTAATCCGGGAAGGTGCCGTCGATCAGCTTCGAGATCAGCGTCAGGCCACCCGCGAAGCGCAGGCGGATCTTGGCCGGCGACAGGTCGACCGCGACTGATTCGCCGCCGTCGTCCAGTAGCTTCTGGATCTCGGCCACCGCCTTGCGGGGCACGATCACGCCCGGCATGCCGACGCTGCCCTGGGGGGCGGGGATCTCGACCCGCGCGAGCCGGTGCCCGTCGGTCGCCACCGCCCGCATCACCGGGCCGTTCTCGGTCTCCAGCGTGTGCAGGTAGATGCCGTTCAGGTAGTAGCGCGTCTCCTCGGTGGAGATCGCGAACTGCGTCTTGTCGATCAGGCGCTTGAGGTCGGCGCTGGCGATCTCGAAGCCGTGGGGCATCTCGCCGGCGGCCAGATCCGGGAAGTCGCCCTCCGGCAGGGCGCCCAGCGCGAAGCGCGAGCGGCCGGAGCGGATCGTCATCTGGCCGGATTCGCCACCGGTCTCCAGTGAGACCTGCGCGCCGTCGGGCAGCTTGCGCACGATGTCGTAGATCACGTGCGCCGGCACCGTGGTGGCGCCCGGATCGGCGACATCGGCCGGCACGCTCTCGGTGACCTCGATGTCGAGGTCGGTCGCCCGCAGCTGGAGACCGGACCCTTCCGAGCGCAGCAGCACGTTGGACAGGATCGGGATCGTGTTGCGGCGCTCGACGACCCGGTGCACGTGGCCGAGCGACCTGAGCAGGGCCGCGCGCTCGACAGTGACTCTCATCGCAAAACTCGACTGGTAGGGACGGCGCGGCGGCCGGCGTCCCGCGCGGATTAGGGCCGATTAGCTTGGCGAAGGGGGCCGGCGAACGCAAGGCCGGCGCCGGTGCATCGCACAGGCGACCTGCACCGGACGCGCTTTCGGGGTTCCCGCGGGCGCCGCCCCGTGCGAAAGCGCCGCAATCCTGTTTGCCGTCAAGATACATCGCAACGCCGCCATGCTGCAGACCGTCGAAAGCGCCGACGCGACCGCCACCCCGCCCAGCGCCGGGCGCATCCTGGCCGCGAGCTTCGTCGGCACGGCGATCGAGTTCTTCGATTTCTACATCTATGCCACCGCCGCCGCGCTCGTGATCGGCCCGGTCTTCTTTCCGGCCGGGGCCCCCGGCGTGCAGCAGCTCAGCGCCTTCGCGACCTTCGCGATCGCGTTCGTCGCCCGGCCGGTGGGCGCGGCCCTGTTCGGGCATTTCGGCGACCGGGTCGGCCGCAAGGCGACCCTGGTGGCCTCGCTCCTGATCATGGGGCTGTCCACGGTCCTGATCGGCTGCCTGCCGAGCTATGCCACCGCCGGCTGGTGGGCACCGGCGGCGCTCTGCATCCTGCGCTGCGGCCAGGGCATCGGGTTCGGCGGCGAATGGGGCGGCGCGGCCCTGTTGGCGGTGGAGAACGCGCCGCCCGGCCGGCGGGCCTGGTACGGGATTTTTCCGCAGCTCGGCGCCCCGGTCGGGTTCATCCTGGCCAATCTCGGCTTCCTGGCACTGAGCTTTGGCCTGACGCCCGAGAGCTTCCAGAGCTGGGGCTGGCGCCTGCCGTTCCTGGCCTCGGCGGCGCTCGTGGGCGTCGGGCTCTATGTCCGCCTGAAGCTCACCGAGACGCCGGCCTTCAAGGCTGCCCTGAGCCAGGCCCGGCCGGAGCGTGTGCCGTTCGCCACCATGCTGACGCAGCACGGGCGCGCGGTTCTCATGGGCACCTTCGCCATGGTGGCGGTCTACGCGGTGTTCTACCTCTCGACCGTATTCGCACTGGGCTATGGCACCGGCACGCTCGGCTACGCGCGGCCGACCTTCCTGCTGTTCGAGTGCATCGCGGTCTGCTTCATGGCGCTCGGCATCGTGGTCTCGGGCGCCGCCGCGGACCGGTTCGGCCGCCGGCCGGTGCTGCTGTCCGGGATGGCCGCGGTGTTGGCGCTCGGATTCCTGATGGGCCCGATGCTCGGCCATGCCGCCGGCACCGGCACGTGGCCGCCGGTCCTCGGCTTCCTGTGCCTCGCGCTTCTATCCATGGGCTGGGTGTTCGGCCCGATGGGCGCCGTGCTGCCCGAGCTGTTCCCGACCCGGGTCCGCTACACCGGCGCCTCGGTCACCTACAACCTGGCGGGAATCCTGGGCGCCTCCGGAGCGCCCTACATCGCCCAGGAACTCGTGAATATCGGCGGGATCGGCTTCGTCGGGATCTACCTGGGGGTCGCGGCGATCCTCAGCTTCCTCGCCGTGCTGGCGATGCCGGAGACGGCGGGCCGCTAGTGCATCGATCCAGACGGAGGCGTCAGCCGAGTCTGGAAAATTGATGCAAAACCAAAGTTCTAGTGCTCACTCGCATGAACGAAGTGAATGCGTCAGAGCACTAGTTCCGTGCCGATCCGGCAGGCTCGAAGCGGCCGAGGAACCGCGTCCGCTCCCAGAGCTCGATCGTGTTGCGCTCAGCCATGGCACGCACCTGTCGCCGCGCGTGGCCATCGTCCTCGGCCGCAACGATCTCGGCCGAGGCGACGCGGCCGGCACGATCGAGCTTGAACGCGCGGTAGGCGCGGCTGCGGCGGGCGGTCTCGGCGTTGAGAGAGAGCATCGGGTCATCCTCCAGACCCGAGCGTTCCCGAAGAGGGTTAACGCCGCGTTACCGCCGTGTGGTCGCGGCCGAAGGGTCGGACCGGACGGCTCAGCTCCGCTTGTCGAGCGGACGTCCCAACAGCCGGGCGAATTCAGCCTCGATCTCCTCCACGGAGAAGGGATTTCCCGACGTCTTCGCGTCGGGGCGTGGCGCGGGTAAGGACGGCTCGGGCGGAGGCGGAGGCCGGAACGTGGGCGGCGCCTTCGGCTCGGGCCGGGCTACGGCCGGCGCAGGAGAAGGGAGTGCAGGTGAAGGCGGCGCAGGAGGAGGGGGTGCGGGAGCCTGAACCACCGAGACCGACGGAGCTGCAGCCACAATGCTCGGCGGGGCGGGCTCGTCGACAGGCATGTCGACGGCCGGGGGCAGCACCGGTTCGGGCGGCGTCGCGGAGACCGGCGGAGTGGTCGCCATCGCGGCGGCCATCGGATCGACACCGTCGTCCGGGGCCGAGGCCGCGTTGAGCAGCGGGGCCGGGGTCACCGCCGACGAGGGACGCGACAAAGCCGCCTGAAGCTGCCGGGCCATGTCCGAGAGGATCGCCGGATCGACGCTCCGGCGCTCGGACGGAACTGCGAGGCTTGGCGCCGGCCGGGCCGTCTGATCCACGGCGGGCGCCGGATCGGAGGCGCGCTCCGAGGCCGGGCCGGGCCGCGGATCGACCAGCGGCGGCGCAGTCCGGCTCAGGACCCGGCGCGGAGCGACCGGCTCGCGAACCGGCGCACGCAGGGGTTCGGGGAGTTTCTGAGGAGGCGCAGGCACCAGCGGCGAGAGCGGTTCGGAGACGTCCTGCCCGGGCTCATCGCCGCCGAGCAGCGCTGGATCGAGCGGCAGACTCACGGTCGGCCCCGCCCCGGACCGCGGGATGGGCGAGGGCACGACCACGGGCATTTCGAAGCCCGGATCGAACAGCGGCTCGGCGCGCAGCCCGGACAACTCGGGCAGAGCGCGTGACGGCTCGGACAGGCGGCCGCCCTGGACCAGAGGATCCGACAGCGGTTCGTCGAGGGCGTCCGGCGCTGCGTCCGCCCTCAGGGACGCCTCCGTCAGGGGGCGCTGGCTGCGCTGGATGTTGCGCTCGACTACGACGTCGTTGGGCCCGCCCACGAGGAGCAGATGCTCGACATTGTCCCGACGCAGCAGGATCAGCTGGCGGGCGCGATCGAGCTCGTACACGTCGACGATGCCGAGCCGCGGCTGCCGCCCGCGGCCGCCGTTCCGCCCGGGCAGCGCCAGGGTCCGCCCCGTGAGCCGCCGCACCGTGAAGACGATCGCCGCCAGCGCCGTGAAGATGACGGCGAAAATCACGACATATTGAACGATGGGGGAGCCGTCAGAACCGAACACGGATTGCAGCCATCGCAAGGTTACGCACTCGCACGTTCCGGCCGCCGCTGGTCCGCGCCCGGCAAGGACGAGTCCATACCACGCCGGAGGGGCTGCAAGGCAAACGGCGTTAAGGGGTCGTTAACAGACCTTTTAAACCAACGCCATCAACACAATACGACGTGAATTGAAGCGCTCTGCCGCCGTATCGGCTTTGGAAGAACGGACTTCCCCGGGCCCGTCGCTGCGTCCCGACGCGTCGAATCCGGAATCCGGCGCGTCGACCGCAGCGGCATCGACCCTGGGTTTAACGCAGCGTTAACCATGCGCACGGCAGTTTTTGCCGAGCCCGCTCGTTCCGGCGCGGCGATGCCCGACCGGAGGCGACCTTGGCCCTCACCGACCTGCCCGTGCTCGGCATGCTGCGCACCCGGATGCAATGGGCCCAGGCACGCCAGGGACTGATCTCGGAAAACGTGGCCAACGCCGACATGCCGGGGTTCAAGCCCCGCGACCTCGTCGAGCCGCGCTTCGATCGGACGACCGGCGCTCTGGCCTCCGGCTCGACCAGCTTGGCCCTGACGAGCCCGGCCCATCTGGCGCCCGCGGGGCAGGGCGGCGGCGCTGAGGCCAAGCGCGCCAAAGGGTTCGAGATCCGCCCGAGCGGCAACGGGGTCAATCTCGAGGACGAGATGATGAAGGCCGGCGACAACCAATCGGATTATCAGCTCGCCGCCTCGCTCTACCAGCACAGCCTGACCACCCTGAAGATCGCCATCGGCAAGAGCTGACGTCGGCCGCCCAGACGCGGCGAGAGGAGGGCGTTGAGCCATGGAATTCAGCAAGTCGATGGCGGTGGCGGCGGCCGGCCTCAAGGCTCAGTCGGGCCGGATGCGGATTATCGCCGAGAACATCGCCAACGCCGATTCCGCGCCGCCCTCGGTGGGGGCGGAACCCTATCGGCGCAAGATTCCGAGCTTCACCAGCCATCTCGACGACGAGACCGGCGCCCGGCTCGTGGAGGCGGGCCGCGTCCGGCGCGACCCGTCCGCCTTCCGGACCAAGTTCGAGCCCGGCAACCCGGCGGCCAACGCACGGGGCGAGGTGCAGATGCCCAACGTCAATGCGCTGGTCGAGAACATGGACCTGCGCGAGGCCCAGCGCTCCTACGAGGCGAACCTCAACATGATCACCGCCACGCGCAAGATGCTGTCCCAGACGCTCGGCATCCTGAAGTGATCGGGCAGGAGCGATAGCGATGGCTTCGAGCAACTTCGCGGCGGGCGCCTACGCCGCCGTCCAGGGCATCGCCTCAGGCCGGCCCGTTCCCAAGGTACAGTCGACCGCCGAGACTGGAACCGACTTCATGCAGTTCCTCGGCAAGACGCTGGAGAACGTCGGCGATGCCGGGCGCCGGGCCGATGCCCAGGCGGTCTCTGCCGCGTCCGGCAAGGCCAACGTCGTGGATGTGGTCACTGCGGTCGCCGAGAGCGAGACCGCCCTCCAGACCATGGTCGCCGTGCGCGACCGCATGATCTCCGCCTACGAGGAGATCATGCGGATGCAGATCTGACGTGGGATCCCAAAGGGCTACGCCCTTTGGCGGCGTATCGGGGCGGAGCCCTGCACCCGCAAAAGGTCGACGACCTTTTGAAACCGTCACCTGTCCTCCTTCGGATCCGTCCTCATCATGACCGGACTTGCCATCCTCGATGTCGCCCGCGACGGCATCTTCGTGTTCCTGAAGATCGCCGGACCGCTGATGCTCGTCTCCCTCGCGGTGGGCCTCGCGGTCTCGCTGGTCCAGGCCCTGACCCAGATCCAGGAGCAGACCCTGATCTACGTGCCCAAGGTCGTGGCGGTGTTCGCCGTGCTGCTCCTGATGCTGCCCTTCATCGGCGACGCCATGGCGGGCTACATGACCCGCATCGCCGCCCGCATCGCGACGGGCGGATGAGATCTGTCCAGGCCACGACAGCGGCGCAATCCGCGTGTCAGGGGGGCGGCGATGAACCTCCTCCTGCCCGGGATTGCCTCGGCCTTCCTGATCACCTTCGCCCGCGTCGGCACGCTGATCATGCTGATGCCCGGGATCGGCGAACAGTCGGTCTCGCCGCGCCTGCGGCTGGCCTTCGCGGTGCTCACCACCCTGGTGCTGTTCCCGACCGTGCGCCCGCTGCTCGGCGGCACGGAGGGTCTCGCCGGGCCGCGGCTGATCGGGCTCCTGTTCGGGGAGACGATCGTGGGGCTGGTCCTCGGCCTCTCGGTGCGGATGGTGCTGGCGGCCCTCCAGACGGCCGGGACGATCATCGCGGCGCAGATCGGCCTGTCCTACGCGATGACCGTGGATCCGAGCCAGGGCGGCCAGCAGGTGGCGATCGGCAACTTCCTGTCGCTGCTGGGCATCACGCTGATCTTCACCACCGATCTGCACCACCTCGCCATCGAGGGCTTGGCGCGGAGCTACGACGTGCTGCCCCCGGACGGGGTCCCGGCCTTCTCGGACGCGCTCGCGCTGGCGACCCGGGCGCTCGCCCGCGGCTTCACCCTGGCGATGCAGATCTCCGGGCCGTTCATCGCGTTCGGGATCCTGTTCAATCTGGGCCTCGGCGTGCTGTCGCGCCTGATGCCGCAATTGCAGGTGTTCGCCTTGGCGGTCCCGGCCTCGGTACTGGCGGGCGTCGTGATCCTGATGGGCTGCCTCGGCGTGATGATGGGCGTCTTCCTGGACGATATGGGCCGATACCTCGCCGAATCGATCGGGCGCTGAGGTAGCCGCGGGATGGCCGAGGGCGCGGACGACGAAGACAAGACCGAGGAGCCGTCCCAACGGCGCCTGGATCAGGCGATCGAGCGCGGCGACGTCGCGACCAGCACCGAGATCAACACCTTCGCGATCCTGGGGGCCTTCACCCTCGCGCTGATGCTGGCGGCACCCAGCATCGCGCAGAACTTGCTGTACGGGCTTCGCGCCTACCTCGCCAACGCCCACACCCTGCCGGACGACGCCACCGCGATGCGGGCCGCGGCCGTGCGGGCGCTGTGGCTTTGGCTGCAGGCGGTGGCCATCCCGGTGGGCCTCGCCGTGGTCGCGGGGCTCGCCGCCGGGCTGCTCCAGCACCCGCTGGTGTTCACCGCCGAGACGCTGATGCCGAAATTCGAGCGGCTCTCGCCCATGGCCGGGATGAAGCGCCTGCTCGGCATCGAGGCGTGGTTCCAGTTCGGCAAGGGGCTGGCCAAGATCTGCACCGTCGGCGTGGTGGGCGGCGTGGTTCTGTGGAACGACCGCGACCGGCTGGAGGTGTTCGTCCAGCTCGACCCCGGTGCAGCCTTGCCGGCAATCCTCTCCTTGAGCTTGCGGCTGCTAGCCGGGATGCTGTGCGTGCATCTCGCGATCACCCTGGGCGACGCCCTCTACGCGCGGTTCCGCTGGCGCAAGCGCCACCGCATGTCGAAGGAAGAGATGAAGCAGGAGATGAAGGAGTCGGACGGCAACCCGGAGGTGAAGGGACGCATGCGACAGCTGCGTATGGCCCGGGTGCGGAAGCGGATGATGGCCGCCGTGCCGACCGCCACCGTGGTGGTGACCAACCCGACCCACTACGCGGTCGCCCTGCGCTACGAGACCGGCATGGCGGCGCCGATCTGCGTCGCCAAGGGCGTCGACTCGCTGGCGCTGCGCATCCGCGCGATGGCGGCCGAGCATGGCGTCGCGGTGATCGAGAACCCGCCGCTGGCCCGGGCGCTCCACGCCACCGTGGAGATCGATGGCGAGATCCCCGCCGAGCATTTCCGCGCGGTGGCCGAGGTGATCGGCTTCGTGTTGCGGTTGCGGAGGCGCGCGGCCTAAGGCCAAGCCCGTCGACGGCCAGCGAGCGGGCGTGCCGCCAAGGCGAGGGCGATCCCGATCAGGGAGGCCACGCCGAACACGGCCAGCATCGCCGTCCCGACCTGGGCCGGGCCGACCACGCGGTCGTTGATCACCCCGACGAGGGCCGGCCCCGCCCCGAAGGCGACGAGGGTCACCCCGGCCACGAAGGCGGCGCTCACACGGCCGCGGAGCGCCCGCGGCGTGAGGAGCTGGAGGCCCGCCAGGGCGGATGGGGAAGTGAAGCCCAGCACAGCCACGAGCCCTGCGAATGCCGCCAGCGACATCGCGCGGTCGGTCGTGAAGACCATCGCGGCCGTGCAGGCCGGTGCAGCCGCCAAGCCCAGGGCGAGCCCGTAGGAGGCGGCCCGCCGGGGCGCGAAGGCCCGCGCATGGTCGAGCCAACGCCCGCCCGCAAGGTGACCGACCGGCGCCGCGATGAGCACCACGAGGCCGAGCCGCAAGCCAGCCTCGGCCGGCGTCAGGCCGTGGACGCGCACATAGAACGTCGGCGCCCAGGCGGTCAGGGTCTGCCCGATCAGCACGGCCGCTGCGGCGGCGCCGAAATGCGGTCCGTAGGCCGCGCGATGGCGGACAACCCAGGCGAGGGCCGGCCGCCCCTCGCCCTGCGGCGCCGCGGGCGGCTCGACCACCCGCCGGAGACCGATCAGGAGCGCGATGTTCGGCAGGCAGGCGAGCAGGAAGAGCGCCTGCCAGGGATGGAGCGGTCCGTAGCCGGGGAGATTCAGGTCGTGCGCCGCCGTCAGCCCGGCCAGCACCGCTCCGCCCGCCAGCAGGGCGAGACTGCGGCCGAGACTGGCCCCCGCGGTCAGGAGCGCCACCGAACGCCCCAGTCTGCGCCGCGGCAGGCGATGAGCCATCAGCGACAACGCCGCGGGCGCGACCGCGGCCTGCCCGAGCCCCAGGAAGGCCCGGGCGGCAAGCAGAACCGCGAAACTCGTTGTGAGCCCGCAGGCGAGGGTGGCGGCGCTCCAGGCCAGAACGCTGGCCATCAGCAGGATCCTCCGGTGCCCGGCATCCGCGACGCCCCCGGCCCACGGCATGGCGGCCGCGTTGAGGAGGGCGAAGGCCGATCCCTGCAGGATACCGAGCTGCGCGTCCGAGAGGGCGAGGTCCAGCTTCAGCGGCTGCGCCACCAGGGTGATCAGGAAGCGGTCGCTGAACGCCAGCAGCTGCGTCGCCGCGAGCAGGATCACCATCTGCCGCTCCGACAGGCCGAGCGGCGCGGAACGACGTTCCAGGTCGGCCATCAATACAGTTCGCTCGTCCAGCGGACCATCACGGCGTCGGTCGGCCCATCTCCGGACCGGTCCTCTCGCGCGTCCCGCATGGCGGCGCGGTACCGGCCGGGGGGCATTCCGAAGGCGGCCCGAAACGCGCGGCTGAACCCGCTCTCGTCCGCGAAGCCGTGCGCGTGGGCGAGGGCCGAGACGGGCCGGCCGTCGTCGGAACGGCGCAGGGCGGCGCGCAGGCGTTCGAGCCGTCGTCTCTGGATGAAGCGGGCAATGCCACCCTCGTCGGCAAAGACCGCGTACAGGCTGCTCCGGGAGGCTCCGATCCCAGCCGCGATGGCCGAACTGTTCAGATTCGGGTCCGCCAAGTGCGCATCGATATAGGCTTCGGCCCGGATCCGACGCAGCGGCTGCGACGCCTCGGTCGAGAGGAGGCGGGCCAGCGGCGCGGCCGTCGCGACGCTCAAGCCGAGGCCAAGGAGTTCGGCCGCCGTGGCGGCTGCACGCTCCACCGCGACCGGGGGCAGATCGTCCGCCCGGCGGACCAGGGACGCGGTGAAGTCGGCCAGCAGTCCGGCAGCGGCCCCGGGCAGGACGATCCCGTGCACCGGTTCCAGATCGCTGACCGAGGCCTCGACCACCTCGCGGGCGAGCTGGACGGTGATCAGCCGGGCCCGTTCAACCCGCGTCCAGTGCGGTCGGCGCGTATCCACCACCATGATCTCGCCCGGCCGCAGGCGATGGCCGGCGCCGAGGGGGCCGCCGGTGAGATCGCCGGACAACAGGAGGTGCAGCGTGATGTGGTCGAAGCCGTCATGGCGCACGCGCCCGGGGCCCCGCATGTGCAGCAGGCCGCCGAGTTCCCGCTCGAACAGGATCATCCGCCGGAAACGCCGGATCCGAACCTCGGCGCGGAACGGCCCTTCGGCGGGCTCGACATCGGCGCCGATGCCGTAAAGGCGCCGGTAGCTCTCGAAGCCGGCGCCGTCCGTCCCCCGAGCCGCGAAGGAGAGAGTTTCCACGCGCGGAGTCAGGCGGCGACCGGTCCGGCAGCGCCACGTGATCGAGCCGGTTTGACGCGGCGGGCATACCCGCCGGGATTCAAACGGTTGGACGACTGTAGCCGCTTGGACATGGGTCTCGTCGGCATGAATGTCTCGAATATCAATTCGGACTGTAACGAAATGCGAGGTCCGAGCAGCCAGTCGATCACGCTTTCGTGATTAGGTCGCCAGCTTGTGCGTGCAGCGAAACGCGGCGTGCCTCGTCTGTCCGGCCGATCTACCCGACGCGCGAGGGCGAATACGGATGAGGCTCCTGGTCGAACGCAACGAACCCCGGCTCGGAGAAGTGCGCGTCGAGCCGTCCTCCTCCGAACTGGCCGGCGCCGCGACCGCGCCCTTGGATCTGTATCGTTTGACGATATCCGGCGTCGTGGCGCCACGCTCATCGGCGGCCGGACGAAGCCGCCGATCCCCGGATGGCATGCCGCCCGCGCGTGAAACCGCGCGAAAGCCACGCTTCGTCCACCTTTTTTCGCGAGGCTGAGCCGAGGCTTGGCGCGATGCGCGTGATGCTGCGCGGCCCTTGCCCTGATATGGCCGGCCGGCCTAACCGGGGGGAACGTTCTGGAAATGAAGCCGATGGCCGACGTGACTGGACCTCCGGCACCCGCCGCAGGCGCGCCGAATGCAGGATTGCCGGTCGCCGCCGCTCAGGGTGCGGGTTCGCAGCCGGCTGCGCCGCAGGCGACCGGCTCGATCGACCGCTCGGAGCAGCCGGGCCGGGTCGGGCTGCTGCTCGTGCTGGCGGGCCTGCTGGTCGGAGCCGCCATCGGCCTGTCCTTCGTGGCCAACGAGCAGGCCCAGTCGCTGATCGTGTGGCTGCTCGCCCTGCTCGCCATGGCGGGCGTGTTCTTCCTGTTCGCGCTGGCGATCGGTGCGCTTCAGCTCAGCGGCAGCGCCGCCCGGGACGATATCACCAAGGGCATCGTCGACGCCTCGCCGGACGGCGCGCTGGTGGTCGAGGATGGCGGCCGGCTGATCTACGCCAACGAGGCCTATCTGCGAATCGCCGGCGGCGACACCTTCTCGAACCTCGTGCCGGTGGAGCGCATTCTGGTCGGGCCGCCGGAGGTCTCCGAGGCGGTCTACCGTCTGTCGCAAGCCTCGCGCGACGCCCGGGCTCACACCGAAGAGGTGCGGATGTCGCCGCCGCTCGGCCCGATCGCCGGCGAGCGCAGCTTCGGATGGTACCGGGTCTCGGTCCGGCCCTTGGCCCGCGCGCGCCGCGCCGCCGCCCTCTGGACGGTCGCCGACATCACCGCCGAACGCGAGCGGCAGGAGAACGTTTTTCAGGAACTCCAGCACGCGATCGATTATCTCGACCACGCCCCGGCGGGCTTCCTGTCGATCGATCCGGCCGGCGCCATCGTGTACATGAACGCCACGCTGGCCGCTTGGCTCGGCTACGACCTCGCGAGCGTCGGCCCCGGCGGCCCGCACCTCACCGAGATCGCCCCCGAGGCCGACGTCCTCGTGCGCGCCGCCGGCATGCCCGGCGAGGTGCGCACCGACCGCTTCGACCTCGACCTGCGCCGCCGGAACGGCCACACCCTGCCGGTACGGCTCTACCACCGGATCGCCTTCGGCAAGGACGGCAAGCCCGGTTCCTCACGGACCTTCGTGATCAACCGCTCCGCCGGGGCCGAGACCGACGAGCCGCAGCGCGCTGCCGAGGTGCGCCTCGCCCGGTTCCTCAACAACTCGCCGATCGCCATCGCGACCCTCGACAGCACGGGGCGGATCGCCCGGGCCAACGCCTCCTTCACCCGGCTGTTCGGCACGGTGCCGCGGCAGGCCGAGGACGGCGCCATCGACGGCGACGGCACGCACCGGGCCGAGCCCAACGTCGGCGACTCCGTGACGGACCGCACCAGCCTCGAAGCCGGGCTCGCCCGGGCATCGCGCGGGATGACCGATCCCGAGCCGATCGAGGTTCAGCTGACCGGGCCCGGTGGCCGCTCCGCGCGGGTCTGGCTCAGCCCCGCCGACGGCGGCGATCCCGGGCAGCAGACCGACGAGGCCGAGCGCGTCATCCTGTACGCCCTCGACACGACGGCGCAGCGCCAGCTGGAGCAGCAGGTCGCCCAAGCCCAGAAGATGAACGCCGTGGGTCAGCTCGCAGGCGGCATCGCGCACGACTTCAACAACGTGCTGCAGGCGATCATCGGCTACTCGGACCTGCTGCTCGCGAGCCACCGGCCGACCGATCCGGCCTTCCAAGACATCATGCAGATCAAGCAGAACGCCAACCGGGCGGCGGGCCTCGTCCGCCAGCTCCTGGCGTTCTCTCGCCGCCAGACCCTGCGGCCGGAGGTGATGAGTGTCGGCGAGGCTCTGTCCGAACTCACGCTCCTGCTGAAGCGGCTGCTCGGCGAGCGTGTCGCCCTGGAGCTGAAGCACGGCCGCGAGGTCTGGCCGGTGAAGGCCGACGTCAACCAGTTCGAGCAGGTGATCGTGAACCTCGCGGTCAACGCCCGCGACGCAATGCCGGAGGGCGGCAAGCTGGTGATCCGCACCGAGAACGTCACTGATCCCGGTCCAGCAGCGGCGGCCGAAGGGCGGGGCGGGGCGCCTGCGGGCGACCACGTGCTGATCGAGGTCCGCGACACCGGCCAGGGCATCCCGCCCGAGTTGATGGAGAAGATCTTCGAACCGTTCTTCACCACCAAGGAAATCGGCAAGGGCACGGGCCTCGGGCTCTCGACGGTGTTCGGCATCGTCAAGCAGTCCGGCGGCACGATCGACGTGCAGTCGACGGTCGGGGAGGGCACTGCCTTCCGGATCTACCTGCCGCGCCACATCCCCGTGGCGGAACCCGAAGAGGTGCCGCACCCGGCCCCCGCACCGGCCCTGCCGCGGACGGACGCCGCACGGTTGCCTGGCTCGAAAGCCGAGGGAACGATCGAACCCGTGGGGCCGGCGACCGCGGCCGAGCGGACGCCACCGCGCCAGCCCGCCGCCGACCATACCGGCCAGGGTACGATTCTGCTGGTGGAGGACGAGGATCCGGTGCGCGCGGTCAACAGCCGGGCCCTCTCGGCCCGCGGCTATACGGTCCTGGAGGCGGCCTCGGGCCTCGAAGCGCTGGCGATCGTGCGCGAGAACGCCCAGCCGATCGACCTCGTGGTCTCCGACGTCGTCATGCCCGAGATGGATGGCCCGACCCTGCTGCGGGAAGTGCGCAAGCACCAGCCGGACCTGAAGGTGATCTTCGTCTCGGGCTACGCCGAGGACGCCTTCCGCAAGAACCTGCCGGAGGGCGAGACCTTCAACTTCCTGCCAAAACCCTTCAGCCTGAAGCAGCTCGTCGAAACCGTAAAAAAGACGATGGCGAGCTGAGGGGCGGGGGGCCTCCCACCCCTCAGGCATTGGCCCCAACAGCCTCACCCCGGCACGCCGGAGGTGAGGGACGGTCAGGCCATCGCGCCACCGCCGCCTCCCGCAGCGTGAAACGGACCAGCCACGCTTCCGCAACGCGTGCAACGCGGATTGACGGGAACAACGCCCTGTCGGAACGCCCATGAACCCTTGCCGCACGAGAACAAAACAGGTACACGAGACGGACGTTGACGCGCGTTGTGAACGGCGCTCAACCCCTTCATAAGGATCCCGCCAGATGGCCCAGCCCGCATTGAAAGTGGTCGACATGCCCCCCGCGGACAAGGACAAGTCCAAGGCCATTGACGCAGCCCTGGCCCAGATCGAGCGCGCCTTCGGCAAGGGCTCGATCATGCGGCTTGGCAAGAACGACAAGGTGCAGGAGGTCGAGACCATCTCCACCGGTTCGCTCGGCCTCGACATTGCCCTGGGTGTCGGCGGCCTGCCCCGCGGTCGGGTGATCGAGATCTACGGCCCCGAATCGTCCGGCAAGACGACGCTGGCGCTCCACACCATCGCGGAGGCCCAGAAGAAGGGCGGCGTCTGCGCCTTCGTGGATGCCGAGCATGCCCTGGACCCGGTCTATGCCCGCAAGCTCGGGGTCAATCTCGACGACCTGCTGATCTCACAGCCCGATACCGGAGAGCAGGCCCTGGAGATCACCGACACGCTGGTGCGCTCCGGCGCCATCGACGTTCTGGTGGTCGACTCGGTTGCCGCGCTGACCCCGCGGGCCGAGATCGAAGGCGAGATGGGCGAGAGCCAGCCCGGCCTCCAGGCCCGCCTGATGAGTCAGGCCCTTCGGAAGCTGACCGGCTCGATCTCGCGCTCGAACTGCATGGTCATCTTCATCAACCAGATCCGGATGAAGATCGGCGTGATGTACGGCAGCCCCGAGACCACCACGGGCGGCAACGCCCTGAAGTTCTACGCCTCGGTGCGCCTCGACATCCGCCGTATCTCGACCCTGAAGGATCGGGACGAGGCGATCGGCAATCAGGTCCGCGTCAAGGTGGTGAAGAACAAGGTCGCGCCGCCGTTCAAGCAGGTGGAATTCGACATCATGTTCGGCGAGGGCGTGTCGAAGGTCGGCGAGCTGATCGACCTCGGCGTGAAGGCCGGGATCGTCGAGAAGGCGGGCGCCTGGTTCTCGTACAACAGCCAGCGTCTCGGCCAGGGCCGCGAGAACTCGAAGGGCTTCCTGCGCGACAACCCGAAGATCGCCGCCGAAATCGAGGGCTCGATCCGGCAGAACTCGGGGCTCGTGGCGGAGAAGATTTTGGAGACCGCGACGCCGAGCGCGGACGATCTCGACGAGGGCGAGGCCTGATTGACGCTGCCGCAACCAGAGAGGATTGCGGCACATTCTCAACCAGACAAATAGGGCGGCCCCGGAGCATCTCCGGGGCCGTTTTGTCTTGGACCGTCGTGCGATCACCGACCGTCGAGAAGCTCTGTCAAAACCGCCCACCGCATGCCATCGGACGCTCAAAAGATCGATCGCGCGACCAATGCTTGATCAGATGCGCCTCGGTGCCACCGCAGGCACACAGGCCGACGATTTTCGAGACGTGACGGCCGGACTCGATGACGGGGCGTGGGGCGACATCGCGATAGACGTTAACCGGAAAACGAGCATCCGCCGCTTCCATCCATAGACCGTCGCCTCGCACACAAGATCGCCAGCACCTGAGCGCGGCGCCCGATTTCCGGGTTGCCCATCAGAAAAGGGGCGAAGCTATCTTCGATGGTACTCTCGACGTCCTCAGCAGCGGCGACGGACTTGGCGCAACGCCTCGGGTCGATCTCGACAAGCCTGAGGCGCAGCCAAACGCATGCTTTGAAGTACGCGACGGTTCAGAAGAACCACCCAATCCCATACCAGCGGCGGCGCGCTACGTGATCGGGGTGCAGCGCCCGCGCGTGCAACGGTCAGGAGCCAGTACGGCGCCTCCTAACGACGAAGCCCGGCGCGAGTCCGACCTATGCAGGTCGGCCTTGCCCGGGCGTTCGTCGATCCGAACCACAACGATCTGGCGGATGCGGTCACCCGAAGCCGCCAAGCCATCACATCAAGCGGCCTCGCCGGCCTCGGCCTGAACACCCGCTTCGCCCTCGACCAGCTTCCAGGTCTTGGTCTTCGAGAACGGACGGCACTCCTCGATGAACACCGTCTGCCCGACCTTGGCGACATTCGCCTCGTCATGCGCGTGGTAGTTCTTGGACCGGCGGACGGTCTTCTTCATCACCGGGTGCGTGAAGCGGCGCTCCACCTTCACCACGATGGTCTTCTCACCCTTGTCGCTGACGACGGTGCCCTGCAGGATGCGCTTCGGCATGGTTGTCTCCTAAAACCCGCCTCAGCCCTTGGCCTGCTGCAGCGTCTTGGAACGCTGCAGAGTCCGGACACGGGCGATGTCGCGACGGACCTCACGGACACGGGCGACGTTCTCGAGCTGGCCGGTGGCCCCCTGGAAGCGCAGGTTGAACTGCTCTTTCTTGAGGTTCAGCAACTCGTCATTCAACTGATCCGGCGACAACGCCTTGAGATCAGACACTCTCTGGGTCGACTTCACGATAGCCTCCGTTCAGTCGGCGATGCGTTGGACGACCCGCGTACGGATCGGGAGCTTCGCGGCGCCGAGGCGGAGCGCCTCCTTGGCGATGGCCTCGGCAACGCCGTCGACCTCGAACATGATCCGGCCGGGATGCACGCGGGCAGCCCAGTAATCCGGAGCACCCTTACCGGAGCCCATGCGGACTTCGGTCGGCTTCGAGGACACCGGCACGTCCGGGAACACCCGGATCCAGACGCGGCCCTGACGCTTCATCTCGCGGGTGATCGCGCGGCGGGCCGCCTCGATCTGGCGGGCGGTGACGCGCTCGGGCTCCACCGCCTTCAGACCGAACTGGCCGAAGTTCAGCTCGAAGCCGCCCTTGGCCGCACCGTGGATGCGGCCCTTGAACTGCTTACGGAAGCGAGTCTTTTTCGGTTGCAGCATGGCTTCCTACCTTACGCGTGCTCGCGACGTCCGCGCTCGCGGCCGCCCTCGCCATCGCGCTCACGGCGCCCGCTGGAACGGCCGCCCTCTTCCTGGGCCTTCTTGTCCTGGGCCATCGGGTCATGCTCAAGGATCTCGCCCTTGAACACCCAAACCTTGATGCCGCAAGTACCGTAGGTCGTGAACGCCGTGGCGGTGCCGTAATCGACGTCGGCGCGCAGCGTGTGCAGCGGGACGCGTCCCTCACGGTACCATTCCTGGCGGGCGATCTCGGCGCCGCCGAGACGGCCCGAGCAGTTGATCCGGATGCCCTCGGCGCCCAGACGCATGGCCGACTGAACGGCCCGCTTCATAGCGCGCCGGAAAGCGACACGGCGCTCGAGTTGCTGCGCGATCGAGTCGGCCACCAGGGTGGCGTCGATCTCGGGCTTGCGCACCTCGACGATGTTGATGGTCACGTCGGCCTTGGTCATGGTGCCGACGAGCTTGCGCAGCTTCTCGATATCCGCGCCCTTCTTGCCGATCACCACGCCCGGACGGCCCGAGTGGATGGTGACGCGGCACTTCCGGTGCGGACGCTCGATGACGATCTTGGAGACCGCCGCCTGCTTGAGCTGCTTCATGAGGGCGGCGCGGATCGCGACGTCCTCGTGCATGAGCTTCGCATAGTCGCCCTTGTTGGCGAACCAGCGGGAATCCCAGGTCCGGTTGATGCCGAGCCGAAGACCGATCGGGTTGACTTTCTGGCCCATCAGTTCCTCCTCAAGCCGCTTCGGCCTGGCGGACTTCACGAACCACGATGGTGAGGTTCGAGAAGGGCTTCAGGATACGCGCGCCGCGGCCGCGGGCGCGGGCGTGGAAGCGCTTGAGAACCAGCGCCTTGCCCACGAAGGCCTCGGAAACGACGAGATCGTCGACATCCAGATCGTGGTTATTCTCGGCGTTGGCAATGGCGCTCTCGAGGCACTTCTTGACCTCGGTCGAGATCCGCTTGCGCGAGAACTCGAGCTCGGCGAGGGCCGTGTCGACCTTCTTGCCGCGGATCATCTGCGCCACGAGGTTGAGCTTCTGCGGGCTGACGCGCAGCATGCGCGCGACGGCCTTCGCCTCGTTCTCGGGGAGCGCGCGGGGGGTGGCTTGCTTGCCCATCTCAGCGCCTCTTCGCCTTCTTGTCGGCCGCATGGCCCGGGAAGGTGCGGGTCGGCGAGAACTCGCCGAACTTGTGACCGACCATTTCCTCGGACACGTAGACCGGGATGTGCTTCTGCCCGTTGTGCACACCGAAGGTGAGCCCCACGAACTGCGGAAGGATCGTGGAGCGGCGGCTCCAGATCTTGATGACCTCGGAGCGCGAGGAACCCCGCGCCGCTTCGGCCTTCTTGAAGAGGTAGCCGTCGACGAACGGCCCCTTCCAGAGAGAGCGTGCCATAGCGATTACTTCTTGCGGTTGTGGCGGCTGGACAGGATGAACACGTCGGTCCGCTTGTTGGACCGCGTCTTCTTCCCCTTGGTGGGCACGCCCCAGGGCGTGACCGGGTTGCGGCCGCCCGAGGTACGACCCTCGCCGCCGCCGTGCGGATGGTCGACCGGGTTCATCGCCACGCCGCGAACGTGCGGGCGCTTGCCAAGCCAACGGTTGCGCCCGGCCTTGCCGAGCGAGATGTTCATGTGGTCCGGGTTCGAGACCGCACCGACGCTGGCAAAGCACTGACCATGGACGAGACGCTGCTCGCCCGAGTTCAGGCGGAGCGTTACGTAACCCTGGTCGCGGCCGACGATCTGCGCGTAGTTGCCAGCCGAGCGGGCGATCGCGCCGCCCTTGCCGATCTTCAGCTCGACGTTGTGGACGATCGTGCCCACCGGCATCGAACCGACCGGAGCGGCATTGCCTGGCTTGATGTCAACGCTCTCGCCGGCCACCACCTTGTCGCCCGGCTGAAGGCGCTGGGGAGCCAGGATGTAGCTCTGCTTCCCGTCGGGGAAGTTGATCAGCGCGATGAACGCCGTGCGGTTCGGATCATACTCGATCCGCTCCACGGTCGCGGACACGCCCAGCTGCTCGCGACGCTTGAAGTCCACATTGCGCAGGACGCGCTTGTGGCCGCCGCCGCGGAAGCGGACGGTGATGCGGCCAAGGTTGTTGCGGCCGCCGGAGGACGACTTGCCCTCCGTCAGCGCCTTCACCGGCTTGCCCTTGTAGAGCTCACGGCGGTCAACGAGTACGAGCTGGCGCAGGCTCGGCGTGACCGGTTTGAATGTCTTCAAGGCCATCGGCTTGGATCCCTAAAACCCGTCCTCAGAGCCCGGTCGTGACGTCGATCGAGTGGCCCTCGGCCAGGGTCACGATCGCCTTCTTCACGTCGGAGCGCTGTCCGCGGAGGCCGCGGAAAATCTTCTTCTTTCCCTTGGTGACAAGGGTGTTTACGGCCGTGACCTTCACGTCGAACAACTTCTCAACCGCCTCTTTAATCTGAGGCTTGGTCGCCTTGGGGGCGACGCGGAAGACAACCTTGTTCTGCTCGGTCAGGTTCGTCGCCTTCTCGGTGATCACCGGGGAGACAACGATGTCGTAGTGGCGCGGATCGGCACTCATTTGAAACGCTCCTCCAACGCGTCGACGGCAGCCTTCGTCAGGACGAGCGTGTCGCGGCGCAGGATGTCGTAGACGTTGATGCCCTGCACGGGCAGCACGTCGATCTGCGGGATGGCGCGGGCGGCCCGGCCGAAATTCACGTCGACCTCGGCACCGCCGATGATCAGCGCGTTGGAGAGGCCCATCTTGCCGAAACGCTCGATGAGACCCTTGGTCTTGTGATCCTCGATCTTGATGTCGTCGACGACAATCAGGGTCGAGGCCTTGGCTTTCGCCGAGAGGGCATGGCGCAGGGCCAGCGCACGGACCTTCTTGGGCAGATCGTGGCTGTGGTCGCGCACCACCGGACCGAAGGCCCGGCCGCCGCCGCGGAACTGCGGCGCCGAGGCCGCGCCGTGGCGGGCGTTACCGGTGCCCTTCTGCTTGTACAGCTTCTTGCGGGTCCGGTTCACGTCGGAGCGGTTCTGTACGGCGTGGGTGCCTGCGCGCCGCTTGGCGAGCTGCCAGCGAACCATGCGCTGGAGCAGGTCTGCCCGAGGCTCCAGCCCGAAGATCTCTTCGTTCAGCTCAACCGAGCCGGCGCCGGCGCCGTCGAGGGTTTTGATATCGAGCTTCATCACGCGGTCTCCTCAGCCGCAGCGGCTTCGGGAGCCGGGATGGGCGCGCCGTTCTCACGGAACTTGCCCGGCAGCGGAACATCGGCGGGGAGCTTGCGCTTCACCGCGTCGCGGATCTGGATCCAGCCGCCAGCGACGCCCGGCACCGCGCCCTCGACCAGAATCAGGCCGCGCTCGGGATCGGTACGCACGACGCGCAGGTTCTGGGTGGTGACCCGCTCAACACCAAGGTGACCCGGCATCTTCTTGTTCTTGAAGGTCTTGCCCGGATCCTGACGGCCACCGGTCGAACCGATCGAACGATGCGAGATCGACACGCCGTGGGTGGCGCGCAGACCGCCAAAGTTCCAGCGCTTGATACCGCCAGCGAAGCCCTTACCGGTGGTGGTGCCGGTAACATCCACGAACTGGCCGGGGATGAAGTGGTCCGCGGTGATTTCAGCGCCGACCGGGATCAGCGCGTCCTCGGACACGCGGAACTCGGCGAGCTTCTTCTTCGGCTCGACCTTGGCGACCGCGAAGCGGCCACGCTCTGCGGCCGAGACGTTTTTGACCTTGGCCTTGCCGACGCCGACCTGCAGCGCAACGTAGCCGTTCTTCTCGACGGTGCGGTGAGCAACCACCTGGCACTGATCGATCTTAAGCACTGTGACGGGGACATGCTCCCCCGCGTCCGTAAAGACGCGGGTCATGCCGACCTTCTGTGCGATGACGCCTGAGCGCATAGGTTCTCTCCCTCGCGCGATGAAACGGTAAGCTCTAAGTCCTCAGCGGACTCAGAGCTTGATCTCCACGTCCACGCCGGCGGCGAGGTCGAGCTTCATCAGCGCGTCCACGGTCTGCGGCGTCGGATCGACAATATCGAGCACCCGCTTATGCGTGCGCATCTCGAACTGCTCGCGCGACTTCTTGTCGATGTGCGGCGAGCGGTTAACGGTGAACTTCTCGATATGCGTCGGCAGCGGGATCGGACCCCGGATGGTCGCGCCGGTGCGCCGGGCCGTGGAGACGATCTCCTTGGTCGACGCATCGAGGATGCGGTGATCGAACGCCTTCAGGCGGATTCGGATGTTCTGACCGTTCATGTTCCTAGAACCTACAGAGGGACGGCGGGGTGTGCGGGGGCTTGACCCCGCCGCGCCCTGCTAAGGATGCTTGCTTGAGTTCAGTCGTTGATGGCGGCGACGACGCCGGCACCGACGGTGCGGCCGCCCTCGCGGATGGCGAAGCGCAGCTTCTCTTCCATGGCCACCGGCACGATCAGCACCACGTCCATGGTCACGTTATCGCCCGGCATCACCCTCTCGGTGCCCTCGGGACGCGTGCAGATCCCGGTGACGTCCGTCGTGCGGAAGTAGAACCGCGGCCAGGTCGTGTGCACGCCGGGTTCGGTGAAGCCGCACGCCAAGTTCAAGGCCGAGGCGTACATCCTGACCAAGGAGGAGGGTGGCCGTCACACGCCGTTCTTCACGAACTACCGGCCGCAGTTCTACTTCCGCACGACGG
>NZ_JAKSYH010000004.1 GCF_022829295.1 Methylobacterium sp. J-088 | reverse complement strand
GTCTCGTCGAGGGCATCCGTGAATTGCAGGTTCGCAAGCTGCGCGTAGAGCGCGCCCTGCGCCAGCAGGCTCTCGTGGGTCCCCGTCTCGACGATGCGGCCATCGTCGAGGACCAGGATCCGGTCGGCGGCACGAATCGTGGCGAGCCGGTGGGCGATGACCAGGGTGGTGCGCCCCCGCATCAGGGTGTCGAGGGCAGCCTGCACAGCGCGTTCGGATTCGGCGTCGAGCGCCGAGGTCGCCTCGTCGAGGAGCAGGATCGGCGCGTCCTTGAGGATCGCGCTTGCGATGGCGATCCGTTGCCGCTGGCCGCCCGAGAGCGTCACGCCGCGCTCGCCGACCTGCGTGTCGTAGGCCTGGGGCAGGGCCGGGAGGACGCCAGGCGCGTGGGCAGGCTCGGCGCCATGCCGGACCTCCGCCTCGCTCGCCTCGGGCGGCCAGCGGCAACGGATCGCCATCGCAAGGGCGATCCTCAAGGACGCGCCGATCCTGCTCC
>NZ_JAKSYH010000262.1 GCF_022829295.1 Methylobacterium sp. J-088 | reverse complement strand
CTACGGATCTCACATGGATCTATCCGACCTTCAGTTCTGGGCCTTTCTGGCAGCGGCCATCCCGGTCCTGTTCCTGCGAGTCGTCATCGTCTGGTGGAAAGGGCGACCCATCGTTCCGATCGCCTTGCTCAGCCTCATGTTCTGGCCCAGTGCGCTGATCCTGGCTCTGAGGCTGCGACGTCGGTAGGGCCCATCACTATTCTCAAGGTTATAGCCTGAACAATATCAGGCACGGTGGTGTTTGTCCCTCGACTGATCGAGCTGATCCGTCTGGAGGAAAACGCCATGATGAAGACTTTTGCCCTCGCTGCAGCACTATCGTTCGCAATTACCGGAGCGGCGTTCGCTCAGATGTCCACTGGCGGCGGCAGCGCTCAGAGCAACATGAACAATCCCGGCAGCGTGAAGAGCCCATCAGAGAAGCGCATGGGCGGCCAGCGGGGCATGATGGGTATGCGGCACATGAAGCGCCATCGACGTCACCACATGCGTCGTTCCCGCATGTGATTGTAAGCCGCGACGTGGACTTGGTCGCGCGGGGTTCATACAAGATCGGCTAACCATACCGCACCACCATACCCTCAGCGATTGGCTCCGACCGCGCGCCGGAAGAGCAGCACCGGGG
>NZ_JAKSYH010000260.1 GCF_022829295.1 Methylobacterium sp. J-088 | reverse complement strand
CCCGCCGGGCAAACTGCCGCCCGGTCTCACGCCCGCATCCGAGGCACGCCCCGCACCGGTCCGCCGCCCGGGGCGATGGCGGCTGAGAGCCACCGACGCGGGCGCCGCCCCGTCCACGGACCCGCCCGGTCAGCCACCGGGCAGGCCCCGTAAAGGACGCCCCGGGATCGCTCCCAGGCCGCCGTGGACAGGTGGCGGCTAATGAGCATAAAATAGGAACATTGTCAAGAGTGGCGCAGGATTGGTCGCCGGCGGCCCTACCCCGCAGACGGGCTACAATGTTTGCATATCGCGGTTCGATACGGCCGACGGCTGCAGAATGATCCAGGTCGAAGGCCAGCGCGTCTCCCTCCCCCCTCTGCGGGGGAGGGTGGCCCCCAAAGGGGGTCCGGAGAGGGGAGCGACGGTGCACGACAAGGCTCCGTGCTGCGTGAAGGTCGCGCCTGATCCTGAAGCCGGGTTCCCCTCTCCCGACCCCTGCCGACGCAGGGGCCACCCTCCCCCGCAGAGGGGGGAGGGAGACGCGAGGAGCCGGCTTGTCCCGTGTTCGACCACGGACTGTGAACGAGCACGACCGGCAAACTCCAACCCGCCCGGATGTTGCTATAGCTCCGCGCGACACCCGCAGACCGAATCGCCCGTGGCCATCGACCATATCGACCTCAGCCGGATCGACCTGAATCTCCTCGTGGCCCTCGACGCGCTCCTGGACGAGCGCAGCGTCACCCGTGCGGCGGCCCGGATCGGGGTCGGCCAATCGGCGATGAGTTCGAGCCTCGCGCGGCTGCGCCGCCTGTTCGACGACGAGCTCCTGACCCGCGCCCCGGACGGGATGCGGCCGACGCCCCGGGCGCTCAAGCTCGCCGAGCCCCTGCGCGCCACCCTCCGGCAGGTTCAGGCGCTGGTCCATCGTGAGGAGCGCTTCGAGCCGGCCACCGTGGATCGATCCTTCACGATCAGCCTGCCCGACAGCGTCGAGGTGCTGCTCGGGCCCCGCCTGATCGCGCAGCTTCGCCGGGAGGCACCGGGCATCCGCCTGCTGCTGCGCTCCGTCGAGCGGTCGCGGATCCTCGACGAACTCGATGCCGACCGGGTCGATATCGCCATCGGGCTGTTCTCGGAGGGGCAGATCCACCACAAGCAGCGCCTGCTCTACCGGGACAGCTACGTGGTGCTGTTCAACGCCGCGTTGATCGGCCTCGCGCCGCCGATCGGCCTCGACGATTACCTGCGGTTTCCCCACGTGCTGACCTCCCTGCGGGAGACCGCCCACGGAGTGGTGGACGATGCGCTCGCCCAGATCGGCCGGTCGCGGACGCTCGCCGTGACCACGCCGCGTTTCCTGGTCGTGCCGTTCCTCGTGCGGGCCGCGCCGGTGATCGCCACCATGCATGCGCGGCTTGCCACCTCCTTCGCCAGCGCGCTGGAACTCAGCGTGAGCCCGGTGCCGGTCGCGCTGGAGGATGTCGCCGTGTCGATGCTCTGGCACGCCTCCTACGACCGCGATCCGGCCCATCGCTGGCTGCGGGACCTGCTGGTGCGGCTCGCCCACGAGCCGCCGCCGCCCGGCATCATCTGACGCGATGGGCAAGATCCTAGTGTGCGCATCACCGTTTTCCGAAAGCCGGCGCCCACCTTTCGGGATGATACTTTACAGGCAGGGATCCTCCGCGGCCTCCAGGCGACCGCTCGCGATCGCGGCGCGGAACAGCTCGAAATCGGCGGCGTTGCGCGCCGCATAGGCGCTCGCCCAGTCGGCGATCGCGGCGGCGAGATGATCGTTCTTGCCGCTGCCGCAATAGCCGGTGATCGCCGCCGCATCCCCGGTGCGGGCATGGGCGCGGGCCAGCAGCGTCCCGTAGGCGTACGAGAAGGTCAGGAGCGAGGCGCCGGACATCCGCGCCAGCGGAATCGCGCCCTTCAGGTTCTTCATCTGGCGCACGTAGAACGGGCGGTCGGCGATGCTGGTCCAGCCCAGCAGCGGATCGCCCACCGCCTGGAGCAGGCGCTGGCCGTAGATCACCCGCTCGCCCTCGTGGCGGGCGTAAGGATCGGGCATTCCCGGCAGGTACGGCGCGTGGGCCGGGCGGACCGCCTCCTTGACCTGAAGGAACAGCGCGTCCGCGTCGGAATTGCCGAACAGCAGGGCCAGATAGGCCCGGGTCCCGACGCTGCCGACGCCGACGACCCGGTGGGCCACGTCGACCACATGGTAGCGATCGAGCATGAAGCGCCGCTCGCGCGGCAGGGTCTCGGCGTAGCGCTCCAAACCGGTGACGACGCTCTCCCGCGTGGCGTCGTCGACCGGCGTCAGGATCGGCGCGTCGGTCTTGAGACGCCAACTCCCGTCGGTCCGCCGTTCCGCCACCTGCGACAGCAGGCTCCGGTTGTTCCGCCGCCGGGCCTTGTCCACCGCGTGCCGGACCACCGCCCGGGCCTCGGCATCGAGGCGCAGGCCGGAAATGTGGGGCGTGTCGACCCGCGTCGTCTGATACCAGATATCGAGAGAGCCCTGGGGCGCCAGACGCCGCATCGTCTGCTGGTAGCCGCAGACCGCCTCGATGACCGCCGCGCGGGAATCGCGCGCCGAGGCGCCGGCTTCCGCGGTCGCGACCGCGAGACCGGCGGCGAGGCGCTTCAGGTCCCATTCCCACGGGCCGATCGTCACCTCGTCGAAATCGTTGAGATCGAGGACGATGTCCTGCTGGGGCGTGCCGAACAGACCGAAATTGTCGGTGTGGGCATCGCCGTTCATCACCACGTCGATGCCGCTGCGGCGCCCGCGCGACAGGTCCCAGGCCATGACGTGCGCGGCCCCGCGCAGGAACGCGAAGGGCGAGGTCGCCATCCGGGCGACCCGCAGCGGGACCAGATGCGGTTGGCGCCCGTCATGGGCCGCCTCGATCAGGGTGATCGGGTCGGGCCGGTCCGGATCGTCCGCGCATTCGCCCTGGGCCCTGTGGGGCACCGCGTCCCGGAGCGACTTGCCGGCCTGACGGCGCTTGTCCCACGATTCGACGCCGACGCGCAGGTCGATGCGCGGGAAATCCGCGATCGGCGCCAGAACCGGACCCGTGTCCGGCTCGCTCGGCCCGGCGGCACTGTCCGCCGCTGCGTCCTGCTCGATGGCCATCCGTTCCATGGATTCAAAATTCCCTGACCGCTCGACAACCTTGACCGTGCAACGACGTTCCGGGGTGCGGCAAGTCTGGCGGAGATAGCATCGCGCCGCCTCTGTGACTGTTCGGGCGTGGACCGGTCTTGACCACTTCCGGTGGCGGCTCTCTAACCACCCCACGCGCCGCCAAGACATTCTTCGCCGAGCGACGCCGATACGCCGACGCACCAGCGAGACCTCGCATGCCCAAGGGTTCAGATCTCCTCGTCGCCGCCCTTGAGAACGAGGGGGTCGACCGCATCTTCGGCATTCCCGGCGAGGAGAATCTCGACGTCGTCGAGTCCCTGCGCACCTCCAAGATCGAGCTGGTGCTGACCCGCCACGAGCAGGCGGCGAGCTTCATGGCGGCGACCCATGGCCGCCTCACCGGCCGGCCGGGCGTGTGCCTCTCGACGTTGGGCCCGGGCGCCCTGAACTTCTCCACCGGCGCGGCCTACGCGCATCTCGGTGCGATGCCGATGATCATCATCACCGGCCAGAAGGGCATCCTGTCCGCGCGGCAGGCCAAGTTCCAGATCGTCGACGTGATCAGCTCGATGAAGCCGATCACCAAGATGGCCCGCCAGATCGTCTCCGCATCGTCGATCCCCGCGATCGTGCGCGACGCCTTCCGGGTCGCCACCGAGGAGCGGCCCGGCCCGGTTCTGTTGGAGTTGCCCGAGGACATCGCCGCCGAGGAGGCCGAGGCCAACCTGGTGCCGCCGCACCCGATCGACATCCCGGTCGCCCACCCGACGGCGATCGACCGGGCCGCCGCCATGATCCTCAAGGCCAAGCGCCCGCTGGTGATGCTCGGTGCCGCCGCGAGCCGGCCGCGCGCCACGGGCGATCTCGGCGGCTTCGTCCGGCGCACCCAGATCCCGTTCTTCACCACCCAGATGGGTAAGGGCACGGTCGCCAGCGGCACCAGCCTGTACATGGGCACGGCAGCCCTGTCCGAGCGCGATTACGTCCACGAGGCGATCGACAAGGCCGACCTGATCATCGCGATCGGCCACGACACGATCGAGAAGCCGCCCTTCTTCATGGGCCAGGCCGACCAGAAGGTGCTGCATATCGGCTACATGCCGGCCAACGTCGAGCAGGTCTATTATCCCGATGCCGAGGTGGTCGGCGATCTCGGGCCGACCCTGAAGATCCTGGCCGACCGGCTGGAGGGCAAGCTGCCGAATGCCGGCGCCCTGCTGCACCTGCGCGAGCACATCCTCGATCATATCGCCGACCGCGCCGGCGAGGATCGCTTCCCGGTGACGCCGCAGCGCCTCGTGCGCGACGTCCGCCGGGTGATCCCGGAGGACGGGATCGTGTGCCTCGACAACGGCATGTACAAGATCTGGTTCGCCCGGAACTACCGCACCTACGTGGCCAACACGCTGCTGCTCGACAACGCGCTCGCCACGATGGGCGCCGGCCTGCCGTCGGCCATGATGGCGGCGATGCTCTACCCGAACCGCCGGGTGATGGCGGTGTGCGGCGACGGCGGCTTCATGATGAACAGCCAGGAGCTGGAGACCGCGGTGCGGCTGAAGCTCAACCTCGTGGTGCTGATTCTCGACGACTCGGCCTACGGGATGATCCGCTGGAAGCAGGCGGTCGACAAGTTCGCCGATTTCGGCATGACCTTCGGCAATCCGGATTTCGTCCTCTACGCGCAGGCCTACGGCGCCAAGGGCCACCGGGTCGAGGCGGTGAACGACCTCGTGCCGACCCTGGACCGCGCCTTCGCGGAAGGCGGCGTCCACCTCGTGGCGGTGCCGATCGATTATTCCGAGAACACCCGCGTGCTGGTCGAGGAGCTGCGCGAGAAGGTCAAGGATTTCGAGCCGGCCGAGTGACCTCGGTCTCACCAATCGTCGGCCAGCAAGACAGGGCAGCGCGATGAACCCGTTCACCTTCCAGACCACGCCGAACGTGCTGTTCGAGGCCGGCGCCTCCAAGAAGCTGCCGGAGATCGTCGGCAGCTTCGGGGCCAAGCGCGTGCTGCTGGTCACCGACAAGGGCGTGCGCAGCGCCGGACTCACGAAGGCCGCCGAGGCGGCTCTGGCGGAGGCCGGCATCACCCTCGACGTCTACGAGGATGTGGTGGCCGATCCGCCCTCCACGGTGATCGAGGCGGCGGCCAAGCGGGCCCGGGAGCTCGGGACCGACCTCGTCCTGTCGATCGGCGGCGGCTCGGCGCTCGATACCGCCAAGCTCGTGGCCTATCTCGCGAAATCCGACGAGCCGCTGGATTCGATCTACGGCGTCGGCCTGGCCAAGGGCGACCGGCTGCCGCTGATCCTGGTGCCGACCACGGCCGGGACCGGCTCCGAGGTGACGCCGATCTCGATCGTCACGACGCCGACCACCGAGAAGAAGGGCGTCGTCGCGCCAAAGCTCCTGCCCGACTGGGCGGTGCTCGATCCCGAGCTGACGCTGGGGCTGCCCGCGCATGTCACGGCGGCCACCGGCATCGACGCCATGGTTCATGCCATCGAGGCCTTCACCAGCAAGAACAAGAAGAACCCGATCTCCGACCAGCTCGCCAAGCAGGCCCTGGCCTTGCTCTCGGCCAACATCCGCACGGCCTGCACCGACGGCAAGAACCTCGACGCACGCTCCGGCATGCTGCTCGGCTCGATGCTGGCCGGCATGGCCTTCGCCAACGCGCCGGTGGCGGCGGTGCACGCCCTGGCTTACCCGGTCGGCGCGATCTTCCACGTGCCGCACGGGCTCTCGAACGCCCTGGTGCTGATGGGCGTGATGCGCTTCAACCTCTCGCACGCCGAAGGGCTCTACGCGGAGCTGGCGCCGATCCTCGACCCCGCCGCCGCGGACCTGCCGCAGCCTGAGGCCGCCAAACGCTTCGTGGACAGCCTCGACGCGATCTGCCGCGACTGCAAGGTGCCGGCTTCGCTCGCCGAGGTCGGGGTCGCCCGGCAGGATCTGGAGCGCATGGCCACCGATGCGATGAAGCAGACGCGGCTCCTCGTGAACAACCCACGCGCGGTCACCTACGACGACGCCTTCAAGATTTACGCTGAGGCGCTGGGGGAGGCGCGCCCGTCGGCGTGAGCGCGTGATCCAAGGTGTCCCTTCCTCCCCCTCATCCCATACGGCTTGGCACATCAACGGATGAGAATGACGGCCGACTCACGCGCGCACGCCCTCCCCCCTCTGCGGGCTTGCGGATTCACATATTGGCTCTTGAAGGCCGCGACGCCCCCCTCTCCCCGCGCGCGGGGAGAGGCCCGCACGGACCTCGTCGTCCGGGCGGGAAGCGCAGGCGAAGCCGGAGCGGTGGTGAGGGGGTTTGGCCGGAGGAGTCTCGTCCGGCGCCGCCCCCTCACCGTCGGCTGCCGCCTCGCTCCGGCGACGACGAGGTCGCCGAAGCCCTCTCCCCGCAAGCGGGGCGAGGGAGGCCATGCGGTCATCGTCGGCGCAGCGGGCGAAGTGTGAATCCGCAAGCCTCTGCGGGGGAGGATGCGGGTCATGCGGTCGAGCGTGTGAGCTGACGACAGGCTTCGCGGTCGCGCGGAGCCCCACAAGGCCGGGAGAAACGCCAGCATGGACCAGTTCGATGCGTTCCGGGCGATGGGCGAGTTCTGGACTAGGGCCGGCATGGGCTTCTTCACGCCCGGCGCCGGGCAATCCGCTCCGGGCTTCGGCGCGCCGAGTCTTCCCACGCCTGACGTCGCCGGGCTCGCCGCCGCGCAGGCCAAGCTGACCGAGGCCTGGAACGCCGCGACCGCCCTCTCGGAGGCCCTCACCAAATCGCTTCAGGGCGGCCCCGGCGCGCCGGACCCGACCGCCGGGGCCGTGCTCGCCAAGATCTTCGATCCTCAGGCCTGGCTCGGCGGCTCGGCCGAATTCGATTCCGCGCTGACCCGCATGGCCGAGGGGCCCCAACTCGCCGACCTGTGGCAGACCGAGCGGCGCTACGCAGCGCTGTTCACCGCCTGGGCGACCCTCCGGCGGGCGCAGAGCGAGCATCAGGCTGTGATGCTCGACGCCTGGACCCAAGCGGCCGGGACCTTCGCTCAAGAGGCCAATGCCCGCGCCGAAAACGGCGAGCGTTTCGCCTCCGCCCGCGCGATGATGAGCCGGTGGATCGAGACCGCCAACGCGGTCCTGCTGGAGGTCCAGCGCTCGGAGACGTTTCTCACGTCGCAGCGGGCGGTGCTGCGGGCCTCCACCGATCTCCGGCTCGCCCAGCAGGATATCGCGGCCTTCCTGGCGGAGTTCTACGGCCAGCCGACCCGGGCCGAGCTCGACGACGTGCACAAGAGCCTGACCGAGCTGCGCCGGGAGGTCCGGGCGCTCCGCCGCGAGCGCCGGCAGGCCGGCAAGGTCTCCAAGGCGGGTGGTTCACAGGTCGGGGAGAACGCCCATGGCTGATCCGGAGAGCCCGAAGGGATTGGCCGCGCCGCTCGCCCTCACCCCCGCCGAGCTGCTGGCCGAGGTCGGCAGCCTCGGTCGCCGCCTGAGCGAGGGCGCCAAGCTGTTCGCCGATGTCAGCGACGCGGATGTCGAGATCGCCACCACGCCCAAGGATCTGGTCTGGAGCCAGGACAAGGTCAGCCTTTACCGCTACCGGCCGCTCGCCGAGAGCAAGGGCCTGCCGCCGGTGCTGATCGTCTACGGGCTGATCGGCCGCTACACGATGGCCGATTTGCAGGAGGACCGCTCGCTGGTCCGCAACCTGCTGAACCTCGGCCTCGACCTCTACGTGGTCGACTGGGGCAATCCGGGCCGGGCCGACCGCTACGTCTCCATCGACGATTACGTCGACGGCTACCTCGCGGACTGCGTCGCCTTCATCGAGGAGGCGGCCGAGCGGGAGAAGGTGAACCTGCTCGGCATCTGCGAGGGCGGCGTCTTCACCACCTGCTACGCGGCGCTCTACCCCGAGACCGTCAACGCGATGGTGCTGACCATCACGCCGATCGACTTCCACGCCGATTCCCGCGACGCGCGCGCCGGCCACGGCTTCATCAACGTCTGGACCCGCTCGCTCACCCCGGAGGACATCGACCGGCTGATCGACGCGCAGGGCTCCCTGCCCGGCGCCTTCATGGGTTCGGTGTTCTCGATGATGACGCCGATGCGCACCATGACGAAGTACAACCTCGATCTGCTCGACGCCCTCGACGACAAGAAGAAGTTCTTGAATTTCTTGCGGATGGAGAAGTGGATCGCCGACCGGCCGGATCATCCGGGCGAGGCGGCCAAGCAGTGGCTGAAGGATCTCTACCAGGACAACAAGCTGGTCCAGAGCGCCTTCGTGCTCGGCGGACGGACGGTGAATCTCAAGGCGATCACCTGCCCGGTGCTGAACGTGTTCGCCCAGGACGACCACATCATCCCGCCCGCCACCTCGCAGGCGCTGAAGGACAAGATCGGCACGACCGACTACACCGAGATGGGTTTGCCCGGGGGGCATGTGGGCGTTTTCGTCGGCGGCAAGGCACAGAAGCTGCTGGGCTCGGGCATCGCCGACTGGTTGGGCGAGCGGGGGTAGGATGCTCGCTGATCGGTCCTCACAAAGCGCAACGCCCCTCCCCTCCCCTATCCGCGGGCTTGCGGATTCACAGATCGGGTTTGGGATCATCGTGCGGTTGCCAAATGGGGCGCCCTTGCCTGTCACGCCCTTGCCTGAAGCGCCCTTGCCTGAAGCGTCGCTCCCCTCTCCCGACCCCTGCTGACGCAGGGGCCACCCTCCCCCGCAGAGGGGGGAGGGCGGGCGCGCGGGATATCTGGTCCGCCCAACCTGGCAACCGGATGATGATCCCGAATGCGATGTGTGAATCCGCAAGCCTCTGCGAGGGGGAGGTGGATGCGCGTCGCTATGCCGGCTACGCTCTACATGTCAGGGCGTCCAAGCCCAGGCCCAAAATTCGTGATCGACAGTCGAGGCCGGGTGCATCATGCCCCGGCCTCGTTGTTGTTCTGTATGCCGCAGTGCGGCATCAAATACGATTGATGTTGCGCCAGCGAAAAAGGCGTCGTGAAGCGATAGATCAAAAAATTTGACGGGCGTATTCCTTCGACTCAACTAAAGTGAAGCGCATCAACGGCGGCAACGAACCGCGGAGGAGGCGCCGAATGGACGTTCACGAGTATCAGGCCAAGGAGCTGCTCGCGAGCTTCGGCGTGGCCGTCCCCAAGGGCGCCATCGCGTTCAGCCCGGATCAGGCGGTCTATGCGGCGACCGAACTCGGTGGCTCGTTCTGGGCCGTGAAGGCGCAGATCCACGCGGGTGCCCGCGGCAAGGCTGGCGGAATCAAGCTGTGCCGGACCTACAACGAGGTCCGCGACGCCGCAAAGGATCTCCTCGGTAAGCGCCTCGTCACACATCAGACCGGCCCCGAGGGCAAGCCGGTCCAGCGGGTCTACGTCGAGACCGCCGACCCGTTCGAGCGCGAGCTCTATCTCGGCTACGTGCTGGACCGGAAGGCAGAGCGCGTCCGCGTCATCGCCAGCCAGCGCGGCGGCATGGATATCGAGGAGATCGCCGCCAATGAGCCGGATTCGCTCATCCAGGTGGTGGTCGAGCCGGCGGTGGGCCTGCAGCAGTTCCAGGCACGGGAGATCGCCTTCCAGCTCGGGCTCAACATCAAGCAGGTCTCTGCCGCGGTGAAGACGATCATGAACGCCTATCGGGCGTTCCGCGATTGCGACGGCACCATGCTGGAGATCAACCCGCTGGTCGTCACCAAGGATGATCGGGTGCTGGCGCTCGACGCCAAGATGTCGTTCGACGACAACGCTCTGTTCCGCCGGCCGGGCATCGCCGACATGCACGACCCCTCGCAGGGCGATCCCCGCGAGGCCCAGGCCGCGGAGCACAACCTCAGCTACATTGGCCTCGACGGCGAGATCGGCTGCATCGTCAACGGCGCCGGCTTGGCCATGGCCACCATGGACATGATCAAGCACGCGGGCGGCGAGCCGGCGAACTTCCTGGATGTGGGCGGCGGTGCTTCCCCTGAGCGGGTCGCGACGGCCTTCCGGCTGGTGCTGTCGGACCGCAACGTGAAGGCGATCCTGGTCAACATCTTCGCCGGCATCAACCGCTGCGACTGGGTCGCCGAGGGCGTCGTTCAGGCCGCCCGCGAGGTAAAGATCGACGTCCCGCTGGTGGTCCGGCTCGCCGGCACGAACGTGGAGGCCGGCAAGAAGATCCTGGCCGAGAGCGGCCTCGACCTGATCACAGCCGACACCCTGGCGGAAGCGGCCAAGAAGGCGGTCGACGCCTGCGCCGCCGCCAAGGGTCACCAAGCCCAGACGCAGCACTAGAGGGGAGACCGCGCCATGAGCATCCTCATCGACGAGACCACCCCGATCATCGTCCAGGGCATCACCGGCGACAAGGGCACGTTCCACGCCAAGGAGATGCTGGACTACGGCACCAACGTCGTCGGCGGCGTCACCCCCGGCAAGGGCGGGCGCACCCATCTCGGCCTGCCGGTGTTCAACACCGTCAAGGAAGCCGTGGAGGCGACCGGCGCCACGACCTCGATCACCTTCGTGGCGCCGCCGTTCGCGGCCGATGCCATCATGGAGGCGGCCGATGCCGGCCTGCGGCTGGTCTGCTCGATCACCGACGGCATCCCCGCCCAGGACATGATGCGGGTGAAGCGCTACCTGTACCGCTACCCCAAGGAGAAGCGGACCATGGTGGTCGGCCCGAACTGCGCCGGCATCATCTCGCCGGGCAAGGCCATGCTCGGCATTATGCCCGGCCACATCTATCTCCCCGGCAATGTCGGGGTGATCTCCCGCTCGGGCACGCTCGGCTACGAGGCCGCCTCGCAGCTCAAGGAGCTCGGTCTGGGGATCTCGACCTCGGTGGGCATCGGCGGCGACCCGATCAACGGCTCCTCCTTCCTCGACCACCTTGCTTTGTTCGAGACCGATCCGGATACCGACGCGGTGCTGATGATCGGCGAGATCGGCGGCCCGCAGGAGGCCGAAGCCTCGGCCTGGATCCGCGAGAACATGTCGAAGCCGGTGATCGGGTTCGTGGCCGGGCTGACCGCGCCGAAGGGGCGCCGCATGGGGCACGCCGGCGCGATCATCTCGGCGGCCGGCGACAGCGCCGCCGAGAAGGCCGACATCATGCGCTCGTATGGTCTGACTGTGGCGCCGGATCCGGGCAGCTTCGGCCAGACCGTGGCCGACGTGCTCGCCCGGGCGGCGTAACGGCGCCCCGACCCTCCCCCCTCTGCGGGGGAGGGTGCCCCGCGGATGCGGGGCGGGAGAGGGGCAGCGCGACGGTGCGGGCTTCAGCTCCCGTCGCGACCTTTCCGGAAAGGGTGCTCCCGTCTCCCGACCCCTGCTGACGCAGGGGCCACCCTCCCCCGCAGAGGGGGGAGGGGGCGTCGCGCTCGATCGAACACACTGCGCCACGAGGTGGCCCCATGACCCGTACCCTTCACGCAACCCCAGGTCTCGTCGATGCCACGGCCTTCGCGCCGCCGGTGATCGTCGGCACGTCGTCGGAGCAGGCGCTGGACATCCTGTTCCAGGCGCTGCTCGATGTTGCCCGCCAGCACGATCCCGATCTCGAGGCGGTCCTGCACGGCACGGCCGACATCTCGCGCTTCTCGCCGCAGATGCTGGCGCGCGCCCTTCAGGTGCAGGGCATCTGGTTCCAGCTGATCTCCATCGCCGAGCAGAACGCCGCGATGCGCCGCCGCCGGCACGTGGAGCGGACCGAAGGGCGCGCCGCGCTCAGCGGCTCCTTCGCCAAGGTGTTTGCCGACGCGCGCAAGCAGGGCGTGCCCCCGGAGAAGATCCAGGCGCTGCTCACCGACCTGCGCATCCGACCGACGCTGACCGCCCACCCGACCGAGGGCAAGCGGGTGACGGTGCTGGAAAAATTTCGCCGCATCTATCTCGTGCTGCGCGAACTCGAGATGCCGCGCTGGACCGATCGCGAGCGCAACGGGCTCATGAACGAGCTGCGCGACCAGATCGAGCTGGTCTGGATGACGGGCGAGCTGCACCTGGAGAAGGCCACGGTCGAGCGGGAGGTGGCCTGGGGGCTGCACTTCTTCGACGAGACCCTGTTCGAGATGCTGCCCGAGACGCTGGAGGCCCTGCACGAGGCGCTGGCCGAGACCTATCCGGGCACGGAGTTCAGGGTTCCGCCGTTCTTTCAGTTCGGCTCGTGGATCGGCGGCGACCGCGACGGCAATCCCTACGTCACGGCGGCGGTCACCCGGCAGACCCTGCACCGCAACGCGCTGGCCTCGCTGACCCGCTACCGCGACGGCGTGCGGGAATTGGGCCGGACCCTCTCGCTCACCGAGCGCTCGCTGCCGCTGCCCGAAGGCTTCCGCGCGGAACTCGACCGGCAGCTCGCCGAAAGCGGTCAGGCCCGGGCGATCACCCGGCGCAATCCGGGCGAGCCCTATCGACAGTATCTTTCGTGCGTCTCGCGCAAGATCGAGGCGACCATCGCGCGCAACGAGGGCGAGCACCCCTCCGGCCCCGACTACGCCAGCGCCGACGGCCTGATCGAGGATCTGCGCACCCTGGAGCGCGGCCTGACCGAGGCCAAGTGTGGGGCGCTCGCGCGCGATCTCGTGCGCCCGGTCCGCCGGATGGTGGAGATCTTCCGCTTCTCGACGGTCCGGCTCGACCTGCGCGAGAACACCACCCGGACCACCGACACGCTCCACGCCCTCTGGCGCCAGCGCAACGGCGACGGAGAGCCGCCGGCCCTCGGCTCGGCCGCATGGCGGCAATGGCTCGATACGGAACTCGCCCGGCCGCGCGATCCCGAGCGCTCCTTCGAGGATCTGCCCGACGCCGCCCGGGAGACGCTGGCCACCTTCGCGTTGGTCGCCGAGATGCGCGAGGCCCTCGACCGCGAGGCCTTCGGTTCCTTCGTGCTGTCGATGACCCGCTCGGTGGAGGACGTGCTCGGCGCTTACCTGTTGGCCAAGGAGGCCGGCGTGTTCCTCGACGCGGCCGGCACCGAGATCTGCCCGCTGCCGATCGTGCCCCTGTTCGAGACCATCGACGACCTGCGCGCCGGCCCGGCGATCATGCGGGCGCTGCTCGGCACGCCGGTGGTGCGCCGCTCCACCCGCTGGCAGGGCGGGGTTCAGGAGGTGATGATCGGCTATTCCGACTCGAACAAGGACGGCGGCTTCGTCGCCGCCAACTGGGAACTCTACAAGGCGCAGAGCAAGTTGACCCGGCTCGGCCAGGAACTCGGAATCGGCATCGCGTTCTTCCACGGGCGCGGCGGCTCGGTGAGCCGTGGCGGCGTGCCGACCCACCGGGGCATCATGGCCCAGCCGCCGGGCTCGATCCGCGGCCGGTTCCGCACCACCGAGCAGGGCGAGGTCGTCTCGTTCAAATACGCCAACCGCGGCACCGCCGCCTACCAGATGGAGCTTCTGGCGGCCTCGGTGTTCGAGCACGCACTCGCCGGCGACGGCGAGCGGGCCAGCCCCGGCCATGACGACGCCCTCGAGGCGCTCGCCGGTGCCTCACGGGCTGCCTACGTGCAACTCCTCCAGACCGAGGGCTTGGTCGATTACTTCCAAGCTGCGAGCCCGCTGGATGAGATCGCCCTGCTCAACATCGGCTCTCGTCCGGCCCGCCGTTTCGGCGCACGGTCACTCTCGGACCTGCGGGCGATCCCCTGGGTGTTCGCGTGGTCGCAGAACCGGCACGTGATCACCGGATGGTACGGTGTCGGTTCGGGGCTTGCGAGCCTCATCGACGTGCGCGGCCCGGAGGGCGAGGCGACCCTGAAGCGGCTGTTCCAGGAGTCCCGCATCCTCCGCCTCGTCCTCGACGAGGTCGAGAAGACGCTGATGATGGTCGATCTCGACATCGCCCGGGCCTATGCGGGCCTTGTCCCGGATGCGGGAATCCGCGACCGGATTTTCGGGATGATCGAGGCCGAGTACGCGCTGACCCGCGCGATGGTGCTGCGGGTGAGCGGCGGCGCGGAGCTGGCCGAACGCTTCCCGCTGTTCCGCGACCGCCTGAAGGGCCGTCTGCCCACGATCAATCAAGTGAGCAGCGAGCAGGTGGAGTTGCTCGCCCGCTACCGCGCTGAGACGGACGAGGACCGGCGCGAGGCGGTGAAGTCGGCGCTGCTGCTGTCGATCAACTGCATTGCGGTCGGCTTCGGGTCGACCGGGTGAGGAGCGCCCGCGCGGTTCTTTCTCCCCGCGAAGGGGGAGGAGACGCGCCCGTCCTCGAATATCCGCTCTCGCTCTGTCGCCGAGCCTGACGAGCGCCACTTTCACCGCCGAGCGGATACCCCGCACCGGCATCAGAACCGTCACCAGGAGAGAGAAACACCCATGAGCTTCACCCTGATCCAGCAGGCCAAGCCGCGCCTGCACCGCTCCGAGCTGGCCGTCCCAGGCTCCAACCCGACCTTCATGGAGAAGTCGGCGTCCTCGTCCGCCGACGTGATCTTCCTCGACCTGGAAGACGCCGTCGCCCCCGACGACAAGGAGAAGGCCCGCACCAATATCATCCAGGCGCTCAACGACCTGGATTGGGGCAACAAGACCATGATGATCCGCATCAACGGTCTCGACACCCACTACATGTACCGCGACGTGGTCGACATCGTCGAAGCCTGTCCGCGCCTCGACATGGTGTTGATCCCCAAGGTCGGCGTGCCGGCGGACGTCTACGCCATCGACGTGCTGGTCACCCAGATCGAGCAGGCCAAGAAGCGCGAGAAGCAGATCGGCTTCGAGGTGCTGATCGAGACCGCGCTCGGCATGGCCAACGTCGAGGCCATCGCCCAGTCGTCGAAGCGCCTGGAGGCGATGTCGTTCGGCGTGGCCGATTACGCCGCCTCGACCCGCGCCCGCTCGACGGTGATCGGCGGCGTCAACCCGGATTTCTCGGTGCTGACCGACAAGGACGAGTCCGGCAACCGCCAGACCCATTGGCAGGACCCGTGGCTGTTCGCCCAGAACCGGATGCTGATCGCTTGCCGCGCCTACGGCCTTCGCCCGATCGACGGCCCGTTCGGCGATTTCTCGGATCCGGACGGCTACACCTCGGCGGCCCGTCGCTGCGCGGCGCTGGGCTTCGAAGGCAAGTGGGCGATCCACCCCTCGCAGATCGACCTCGCCAACGAGGTGTTCACCCCCTCGGAAGCCGAAGTCACCAAGGCCCGCCGCATCCTCGAAGCGATGCAGGAGGCCGCCAAGGCCGGCCGCGGTGCCGTCTCGCTCGACGGCCGCCTCATCGACATCGCCTCCATCCGCATGGCCGAGGCGCTGATCGAGAAGGCGAATGCCATGAAGGGTTGAGGAGAAACGCTGGGGCGGGTGTTCCGGAGACGGAGCGCGACGGCCCCCTCTCCCCGCGCGCGGGGAGAGGCCCGCACGGACCTCGTCGTCCGTGCGGGAAGCGGAGACTCAGCCGAAGCGGCGGCGAGGGGGCGATTCCGGATGGGTCTCGTCCTGAATCGCCCCCTCATCCTCGGCTGCCGCCTCGATGCGCCGACGACAGGGTCGTCGCATCCCTCTCCCCGCAAGCGGGGTGAGGGGAAGCCATGCCGGCCCGCAGTGCGTTCTCCGCAAACTTTGCGGGGGGCGGGCCTGCTTCCAGGCGGCTGTATCCCTAAGCGGAGGTTTTCATCGCAGAACCGGCGGCCACTTTTGCGAAACCGGCTTAGAACGGCCGGTCGCCCGGCAGCCGCGCCGCCGCCATCTCCTCGGGCGTCGGGTCACGGCGGATCACGATTCCTTCCCGCCATCTCGCCGCGATCAGCCCGAGGCGCGCGAATCTGTCGAGCCAGCCGTCCATCGGCCAGAGGCCGTGCCGCGCCTGGAACCGCGACGCATTGGCGACGATATCGCGAAAATGCTGCAGCGGCGGATCGTAGGCCGGATGGTGCTGGTGGTAGGCCCGCGGGCCGCCGAGGAACAGGATCGGCACCCCGGCCGCATCGGCCCGGAACGCGAGGTCGGTGTCCTCGGCGCCGTAGCCCAAGAACAACTCGTCGAAGCCGCCGAGCCGGTCGTAAGTCCCGGCGCGCACCGCAAACGCCAGCGACCAGAAGAGGCCTGGTTGCGGCGCGACCGTCACAGCTCCGGCGTCTGGGAAGACACGCACCGGGTGCGGCTGCCCGAGCCTATCCAGATCGCCCTCGTCCCAGCCATCCACGACGGCGCGGGCCGGCAGGTAGCCGATCTCGCAGCAGATCAGACCGTCCTGTTCGGCGATAGCCCGAGACAGCCCGGCAACAAGGCCCGCGGAGGGGATGCAGTCGACATCGAGGAAGATCAGCGTTTCGGTCCGGGCCGCCCGGCGGCCGGCATTGCGTGCGGCCGCAAGCGGCAGGCCGGCATGGGGGAACGGGACGCGCTCCACCGGGAAGGGCAGGTCCGGAAGGGGTGCCGGAGAATCGCCGATCTCCACGACGACGCAGGTCGCGGGCGGCGCCCCGCGGGCGAGCCCTTCGAGCAGGCGGGCGAGATGCGCGTCCCGTCCCTTGTTGAGGGTGATGACCGTGGCGCTCACGTGGTGGACCCGGCGCGCAGGACGTCGATTCGATACTCGGCCGTCCGGGACTGGTGCTGCAGGCCGGCGAACGGCGCAGCCTGCGCGATGACGGCTTCGGCGACCGCGTCGCCGGATTGCGGATAGTCGGTCACCCCGAGCCAGTGCACCAGGACGATGTCGCCGCCGGGTTCGATCGCATCCCCGATCCGGAGCACCAGGACAGCCAGATCCGGTGGCGCCAGGAAGTACAGGAACTCGGAGAGCACGATCAGGTCGAACCGACCTTCGGGCCAGTCGGCCGGTACGGCGCCCTGCCGGATCTCGACATTGGGTCGGTCGGCGCAGCGGGCGCTGGCCGCGTCCACCGCAGAGGGAACGAGGTCGGTGGCGAACAGCCGGTCGCAGCGCCCGGCGAGGGCGTGGGTGAACACCCCGATCGAGCAGGCAGGCTCGAAGGCCGAGCGGTAACGCGCCCGTGGCAGCGCGGCGAGCGTCGCCGCGTACTTGTCGCGCTCGTAGTCCGAACTGGTGAAGCGCCAGGGATCCGCGTCGCTGGCATAGATGCCGGCGAAGTAATCGGGCGGTACGGTTTCCGTACGCCGGGTCATGCCGAAACCGTGACGAAGCGCTCGTAGGGTCCGCAGAGCCGTTCGATCATAGCGGTCTCCAACCGGAATCCTTGAGGATCGTCCGAGATCAGGTCGGTCGTCTGCGATTCGTGGGCTGCCACGGCACGGGTTTTGGCAGCGCGATACGCGGAGACGTCGAGGCGGAGGCCAGTCGGCGCGGGGCCGACCTCGGTCTCGGGCGGCAGGGTCCAGCCCCAGACCGGATATTCGTAGACCCGCACCCCCGGCATGTGCGGCCGGGCGAGGCCGACGATGGCGGCGGCGGCCTTGTGGTCGCAATGGGGATCATGCCGCCAAGTCACGAACACCGCGCTTGCGCCGCAGGCGGAGGCGGCCTGCGCCATCGCCCGCGCCGCGTCCTCGGCGACCGGCCCGTGGCTCGGCACACGCGCGTCTGGCAGGCGCAGGAAGGTGACGTCCTCCGCCGCGAGCCCGAGGATCGCCACCGCCCGCAGGGTCTCGGCCTCGCGCAGGGTGCGGAGCTTCTCGGGCGGGTAGAGCAGGGAATGCGTATGGGAGCCGCAGCCGTCGCTCACCACCACGAGGCGCACCGGCCGCTCGGCCGCCCGCGCCGCGGCGATCAGACCGCCGCAGCCGAGGCTTTCATCGTCGGGATGGGGCGCCACGATGACCAGACCACCGGCCCCAACCAGCGTGTCGAGGCTCGCCAGAGGCAGGGCGTCGGCCGCCGCCAGGAAGGCATCGGCCCGCATCATCGAGCCGCCTTCCGGACGGTTGCGGAACGCGTGGCATCTCGGAGCGGGGGGCTGAGTAGGTCGGTCACGGTTCGCTCCAAGCAGCGTGCGGTGCTTGTCCCCGGCTATCGACCCGAGCGTCTGAACGTGCCCTGAGCGGCGCGTTCGATGTGCTGCCGGCTACCGGTCGTTCTCGGTGGTGAGCGCGCCGAGACGGGTTCCCTCGTCGGTCCCCGGCGCGGTCGCCAAGTGGACGCCCGGCGTCGGCGTATCGGTGAACACCGCTCCCGCCGCGCAGAGCGCACTGCGCAGGGCCTCGATCTGTCCGCTCGGGGAAGCGCCGTAGCCCGCCTCGAAGTCACGCACGAGCCTCTCATCGAGGCCGACCTTCGCGGCCAGATCCGCCTCGGACCATCCGAGCAGCCCGCGCGCCGCCCGCGATTGGGCCGGGCTCATCGCCGGCGTGCCCGTCCCGCTCTGTGCACCCTCGTCCGATCCTACCAAGGTCACTCTCCCCATCTTCGATCAACAACAACGGTGGCCGTCGCGGATCGTTTCCGGGCTCGGTATCGAGCGCTCGACCACAATTGTGCTGAAATCCTGTCGCATCCGTCGCAACGCGGGGAATCGGAGCGCGCCTGACGGCGCGTCCGGATTTGGAATGACCTGAGCGCAGAGCGCGCGAGATGGGGACTGAACGATGAGAGGGGTGCTGATCGCAACCTTGGCCTGCACGGTTCTGGCTGCGGGTCTGACCGCGGCGACGCAGGCGCAGGCCCAGATGGGGTCTCCCACGGGTTTCGGTAAAGGCAATCGCCGTCCAGGCGGCGAAGACGAGAAAAAGCCCCAGTACGTGCCGGGGGCCAAGGCCAGCGAGAAGATCTTCCCGCTCGATTCGACTTGGACGGCCGTCAGCCTCAACGGCAAGCCGTTCGCGGGCGGAGACCGGCCGAGCTTCATCATCGACAAGCAGTACCGCGCCCGCGGCTACGGCGGCTGCAACACCTTCGCGGCGACTGCTTTTCCGCTCAAGGAGCAGCACATCGCGGTCGGTCCGCTCGCGCTGACCAAGAAGAATTGTGACAAGGGTCTCGCGGCGACGGAACAGGCTTTCTTTGTCGCCCTGCGCACCTCGGCGGTGTGGGACCTCGTCGGATCCCAGCTGGTCCTGAAGAGCCCGAACGGTGAGCTGAAGTTCGACCGCGCCCTTTAAGCAGCCGTTCACCACGCTGCACGAAGGCCGGCCGGGATTCAGACGGTCTTGGCGGGTTTCGGCTCCTACTCCTTGGGTATCGAGGAGGCCATGGATGCCAGTCGGGATCGGTATCGGGCGCGGCGCGGATCTGCGCCCCGGTGTGGCACGGAGCCTGCGCTCTTCCGGGCCCGGCGGTATCCACGCCGGCGCCCTTTGGCTTGCCGCCGCCGCTCCGGTGATGGCGACGCTGCTGCTTCTGGCCCGGCTCGCGTGCTGACGGTACCGCCAGTCACGTCACGCCCCGATCAAGCAGCGTCGGCGGAGCCCTTGGCTCTTGTCGATGGACCGGCGCGGGTCGGCTCGGCCGAAGCGTTGCCGCCCTTCACCAGGGGGAACAAAGCTGCCAAATCCGCAGCCACACCGTACAGCACAGGGTCTGAATTCAGTCCCGCCCGTGGCGGTTGAAGATTGATCGTCCGCATCGTTCGCCTGCGGGCATCGCGCGCACTTGCGAGCATCTGTCCGCGCCCTCATGTCGGTCAGTGAACACGTTGAGCTTGGTCAATGCCGCGTTCCGCGTTTCGTTGCCGCGGGCGCTTGATTTTTTAACACAGGCGGGTTTGCGGCCTCGGCGGGGTCCAGACAGGACGGACCAAGCTCAACCGCGCCGGTGCAGGACGGGAAATCGCTCTGTCTCCAGGCGCGGACACGTCGCTGGAGTCACGCTCATGATCGCCGCGCTCGGGCATCGCGCCCGGCAGCCCTGAGCGGCCTCGATCTGATCGCGGCCGCAGGCATCCGCGAAGCAGACGGTCCCGAGATCCTCGCAGGTTGCGCGGAAACTGCCGAGGGGCGCGACCGCGCGCAGATCCGCCGCCGACGCAGCGCCCTGCATCACCAGGACGCCGACGAGACCGAGGATTACCGGGATTCGAGCCATCTTCTACCCATCAGCGCCTCAGTCACAGCCATTCGTAGCATCGGCGATGCAGAGAAGCGCCGTGCCTTTCCCGCGACAGGGAATCGCCGTCGCGGCCACGCGACCGCCCCCGACGGGGAACGGTGCGCCGACCCGCGAAAGTGTTGGATCAGGCCTTGGCCTTGCCCCGCTCGATCGCTTGTTCGATCAACTGGTGCGCTTCTTCCTTGTCGCCCCACCGGACGAACTTGACCCACTTGCCGGGCTCCAGATCCTTGTAGTGCTCGAAGAAGTGCTGGATCTGCTGGATCGTGATCTCGGGCAGGTCGGTATAGTTCTCAACCCGGTCGTAGCGCTTGGTCAGGTGGCGTGAGGGGACCGCGATGATCTTCTCGTCTTCACCGCCCTCGTCCTGCATCACCATCACGCCCACGGGGCGCGCGCTGATGATCGCGCCCGGCAGGACGGCACGCGTGTTGGCCACCAGCACATCGCAGGGATCGCCGTCGCCCGATAGGGTATGGGGAATGAAGCCGTAATTCCCCGGATAGAACATCGGCGTATACAAGAACCGGTCGACGACCAGCGCGCCAGATTCCTTGTCCATTTCGTACTTGATCGGCTCGCCGCCGAGCGGCACCTCGACGATCACATTGACGTCGTGCGGCGGCTTCTTGCCGAGCGGGATGGCGTCGATTTTCATGGCGTTCCGCTTCCAGGATTCGGGGTGCCGATCGTGTCCCGGTTCTCTTAGAGGCGCGGCCCGAACTTGCAAATCGGTTGGCGCTCCGGTTCCGCAACGCGCTTGGGAAAACGTTAGCCGAACAGGAAGCCAACCTTCGGGAGCGGAACACCCGCCACCCGGTCCAGCACCCGCGGGCCCGGCTTGCCGCCGAGACCCTCGTAGAAGGCGCCGGCGCGGTCGTTGTCCTCCAGGCTCCAGACGCCGAGATGCGTCAGGCCGTGATCGGCGAGATCGTTGCGGACAGCCCGGAACAGGCGGCGACCGAGGCCGACGCCTTGGTATTCGGGCAGGAGATACAACTCATCGATCTCGGCCTCGGTGCCCAGCGCCCGGCTGCGCGTCCGCCCGTAGGACGCGTAACCGACCACGTGGTCAGCGGTCTCCATGACCGCGACCGGGCGGCCCCGGCGCAGGACGCCCTGCCACCACGCCCGGTCCCGGCCTGCGATCAGGCGCTCCAGGGCAACGCCCGGGATGAGGCCGCGATAGGCCTCCCGCCAGGACGCATCGAACACCTTCGACACGCCGCCGAGATCGGCCTCGCGGGCCCGGCGGATGCTCGTGGTGCGCGTGCTCATGGGCTTCGGGCTCCCCTCGTCCGACCGGCGGAGAACCCGCGCGGTCCGCCTAGGTTCGATGCCGATCCGGGCGGAGTGAAGGCAAGATCGGCGCCGAACACCATGGGGACAGGCGGCCGGTCGGTTCGGCGGTGAATTGCCGGCTCGGCGGGCGGCTGATAGAGCCCGCGCTCCTTCCCCGCGGCAGCCCGTCTTTGTTCAACCGCTTCCTCAAGCCCGAGACGCGCTACGCGCGCCGCATGGCCCGAATCGCCCGCTTCGAGCGGCCGATCGCCGGCCCCGGCGACCGGCTGCGGGCCTGGGCCAACATGCTGCTGATGGATCACGGCGTGTTCCGGCTCGCCTATCTCAACCGCCACCGGGTCGGCTCTGGGAGGCTCTGGCGCTCCGCCCAGCCCGGCCCGCACCAACTTGCCCGCTTCCGGGCCGAGGGCGTGCGCACGGTCATCTCGCTCCGTGGCGGGCGCGAGCACGGCTCCTGGCCCCTGCAGCGGGAGGCCTGTGAACGCCATGGGCTGAAGCTCGTGGAGTTCGTGCTGCGCTCCCGGGAGGCACCGGACCGGGCGGCCATCCTGGCCGCCAAGGCGTTCTTCGCCGGCATCGAGTACCCGGCCGTGATGCACTGCAAGTCGGGCGCCGACCGGGCCGGCCTCGCCTCGGCCCTGTACCTGATCCTGCACGAGGGCCGCCCCGTGGCCGAGGCCGCGCGTCAGCTCTCGGCCCGCTACGGCCATCTGCGCTTCGCCAAGACCGGCATCCTCGACGCTTTCTTCGTCCGTTACCGGATCGAGGGCGAGGCGAAGGGGATCGACTTCCTCACCTGGGTCGAGACGATCTACGATCCGGAGGCGTTGAAGCGGGATTTCCGGCCGGGCTTCTGGTCGGATGTGGCGGTGGACCGGGTGCTGCGGCGGGAATAGTCGAGCCCTTCACTCCGCCGCCGGCCGTGCCGCCTCGCGGAACGGGTGGGCTGGGTAGGTGCCGATCACCCGCAACTCGCGGGAGAAGAAACCCAGCTCGTCGAGCGCCCGCGCGAGGCCGGGATCCTCGGGGTGGCCGTCCACCTCCGCGTAGAACTGCGTAGCGGTGAACTCGCCGTCCATCATGTAGCTCTCGAGCTTCGACATGTTGACGCCGTTCGTCGCGAAGCCGCCCAGCGCTTTGTAGAGGGCCGCCGGGATGTTGCGCACGCGGAACACGAAGCTCGTCACGCAGGCTTGCGTCCCGGGCGCCACCGGCTCGGCCTCGGGGGAGAACACCACGAACCGGGTGGTGTTGTGCACCTCGTCCTCGACGTCGCGCGCCAGGATGTCGAGGCCGTAGACTTCGGCGGCCAATGCCGGCGCCAGAGCCGCTCGGCTCGGATCCCCGAATTCCTTGATCTCCCGGGCCGCACCCGCGGTGTCGCCCGCCACCACGGCCTTCAGCCCGAGGCGGCGAATGATCCGCCGGCATTGGCCCAGCGCATGGACGTGGCTGTGAACGCTCTTGAGTGCCTCGATCGGCGTGCCCGGCAGCACCATCAACTGAAAATGGATCGGCAGGAAGTGCTCGGCCACGATGTGCAGCGGCGAAAGCGGGATCAGATGGTGGATATCGGCGACCCGGCCCGCGATCGAATTCTCGATCGGAATCATGGCCCGCTGGGCCCGGCCCTCCGTGACCGCCGCGAAGGCGTCCTCGAAGCTGGGGCAGGGCAGCGGCGTCCAATCCGGATAGGCCTGCGCACAGATGATGTGCGAATTGGCCCCGGGTTCCCCCTGATAGGCGATGGTGCGGTCTGTCATGGCTTGCAGATTCGTCAGGCGATCAGTTCAGGCGTCGGCCCTGGAGCAGAGCGCGGGCGCGCTCCAGGTCGGCGGGGGTGTCGACGCCCAGCGGCAGGTCGTCAACGATGACGGCGTCGATGCGCATGCCGGCCTCCAGTGCCCGGAGTTGCTCCAGCTTCTCGCGGAGCTCAAGCTCGCCCGGCGGCAGGGCGACGAAGCGGGTCAGCGCGGTCCGGCGGTACGCGTAGAGTCCGATATGGTGCCAGAGCGGCCCGTCGCCCCAGGGCGCGCGGGCGCGGGTGAAGTAGAGGGCGCGCAGCCGCCCGGGTCCGACCGCGTGGCCGACCAGCTTCACGACGTTCGGGTTGTCGGCCTCGTGCGGATCGGTGATCGGTGCGCAGAGCGTCACGATGTCGACGGTGCGGTCGGCGAGCGGCAGGATCGAAGCGCCGATGATCGCCGGATCGATGGTCGGCAGATCGCCCTGCACGTTGACGACCACGTCGTGGCGCCCCTCAGGATCGACGATCTCCAGCGCCTCGGCGAGCCTGTCGGAGCCGGACGGGTGGTCGGAGCGGGTCATCACCGCGAGTCCGCCTACGGCCTCCACGACCCGGGCGATCTCCGCCGTGTCGGTGGCCACCACCACGGGACCGATCCCAGCCTCGACGGCCCGGCGCCAGACATGGACGATCATCGGCTCGCCGGCGATGTCGGCCAGTGGCTTGTCGGGGAGCCGGGTCGCCGCGAGGCGCGCCGGAATCAGGACCAGGGGATCGGACATCGCGTTCGGACCCGACGATTCGCACTAGTGGCGCGGGTCGAACGGCCACGCCCGCGTGCGGGCCGGCTGCTTAACAGGCCGGCTTCCGGTTGTCGTCCCCTCGTGATCCCTTCGCCAGGACGCCGCATCGGCAAAAAGATGCCGCCCGGTGACAAGCTTGACGATTCGATTGCACAATTCTGCGCCGGAGCGACGCGGAGGTCGTCGGCGGCATTGTCAGGAACCGCCCGGAACGGCTAAGGCAACCTCGAAATCTTCCAATGTCCGGCGTTCGAACTCGCTCGCCCATGTCAGGTGCGCGACGGGGCCGGGCCGAGACGCGAGAAGAGCATGAACTCGTTCGAGGTGAACAAAGTCCTGGGCGCGGTCCTCGGCGCCCTGCTGTTCGCGGCCGGATCGGGTTTCGTCGCCGAATTGATCTACCATCCAAAACCGGCGGGCAAAGCCGGCTACGACTTGCCCGAGCCACAGCCGGAGGCCGCCGCCAATGCTGCGCCGGAGGCCAAGGTCGAGCCGATCGCGGTCCGGCTCGCCAGCGCCAATGTCGAGAAGGGTGAGGCCGGCACCAAGGCCTGCCATGCCTGCCACAACTTCGAGAAGGGCGGTCCGAACAAGGTCGGCCCCGCCCTGTACGGGGTGGTTGAGCGGCCGAAGGGCTCGCATCCGGGCTTCGACTATTCTTCGGCCATGAAGGAAAAGGGCGGCGCCTGGACCTACGCGGATCTCGACGAGTTCCTGACGAACCCGAAGGGCTACGTGAAGGGCACCAAGATGGCCTTCGCCGGTATCGCCTCGCCCCAGGAGCGCGCCAACGTCATCGCCTACCTGCGCACGAACGCGGAGACCCCGAAGCCGCTGCCGGCCGTCGAGAAGTCCGAGGCGCCCCCTGCGGCTACCCCTGCGGCGGCGAAGCCTGAGGAGAAGCCGGCCGCCGCACCGGCCGACAAGCCGACGGCTGCGCAGCCGGCCGCCTCCAAGCCCTCCGAGGGCAAAGACAGCCCGGCGAAGCCCGCCGATACCAGCACCGCCAAGCCGGTCGAGGAGAAGTCCCCGGGCAGCCCGCGTGCACCGAGCGAATCCAGCGACCGCAACGCCCCGTCGCCGCCCGCCGGCGCCCATGACGGCGACCAGCAGGGCCAGCCGTCGAGCGTCATCCCCGCCGAGCCGACCGCGCCGTCGGCGCCGGCCGCCAAGGAGCCGGCCGCGAAGGCCGATCCCGAGGCGGTCGACAAGGCCAAGGGCCTTGAGGTCGGTGTTCCGACCAAGGATATGAACGCGCCGCAGCCGAAGCAGGAGTAACGGGTGCGGCCGCGCACGTCCGGGCTTCTGCCTGTCAGCCGCGTTCCGCCGGCATGGCGTTGGGCGCAACCCTTGCTCCGGGGCTGCGCCCCGGCGTCCTGCCGGGATTGAAACCCGTGTAGGACCCCTTGGCTGACCGAAGTCCCGATGGACGGGAGCGCCGGGCGCCCCTCCCGCTGCTCGTTGCCGTGACCATGACCGGGACGGTGGCGCTGCACATTTTCGTGCCAGCGCTGGCCGCCGTCGCGGTCGATCTCGGCACCAACGCGGCCGGTGCGCAGCTCACCATCACGGTCTACTTGATCGGGCTCGCGGGCGGTCAGCTCCTCTATGGCCCGCTCTCGGACCGGTACGGACGGCGGCCGATCCTGATCGGCGGGCTCGGCCTCTACCTCGCCGGGCTGCTGCTCGCGATCCCGGCGCCGAACATCGGCGTGCTGCTCTTGGCGCGGGTGCTCCAGTCGCTCGGCGCCTGCGGCTCGCTGGTGATCGGCCGCGCCATGGTGCGCGACGTCTCGACCCGGGAGGATGCCGCCCGCAAACTGGCGATCCTCACCACCGCGATGACGCTCACCCCTGCGCTGGCGCCCGCCATCGGCGGTGTGGTCAATGAGGCCTTCGGCTGGCGGGCGGTGTTCGTGGTGCTGGCCGGCCTCGTGGCGGTGCTCGGCGCGCTGGTGGTGTTCACCCTGCCCGAGACCAACCGGCACAAGGTGGCGCTGCCCGGCTTCGTCGCGGTGTTGGCCGGCTACCTGCGGCTCGTGCGAGTCCCGGTCTTCCGCGCCTATCTCGTGGCGGGGGCCTGCGGCGGCACCAGCCTCTACGCCTTCCTGGCGGTGGCGCCGTTCCTGCTCGTGGACCGCCTCGGACGCTCGTCGCAGGAGGTCGGGTTCGATTGCCTGATCGTGGTGTTCGGCATGGTCGGCGGCGCGGTGCTGGCCAGCCGGCTCGCTGCGCGGGTGCCGATCCGGACAGCGGCGCGGCGCGGCAACCTTCTCTGCATCGCGGCGGCCCTGACCCTGCTGGTGGTGGACCGGGCCGGGATGCTCGGCGTCGTCAGCCTGATCGTGCCGCTTTTCGCCTACGCGGTCGGCGTCGGCCTGCTCAGCCCCAACGCGGTGGCCGGGCTGATGAACGTCGATCCGCACGCGGCGGGCTCGGCTTCTAGCCTCTACGGCTTCACCCAGATGACCTTCGGGGCGATCTTCACGGCGGCCGCCTCCGCGTGGCCCGCGACCTCGGCGACGCCGGTGGCGCTGGCGCTGCTCTCGGCCGGGCTGATCGCCGCCCTCGCGCTGCGGCGCGCGTGAGGTACCCGATCCTGGTCTCGAAAGGTCGAGACGCTTCGCGGGTGAAGGACTTAGCCCGGCGAAGACCTGTCAGGGCGCTGCCCTGACGATCCGCCACAGGGCCTCGGCCCTTTGGAATCCCGTTGTCAGGCTGGGATCGCCTCGACCAAGCCGGAGACACGGTCGCTGAACTCGTCGGTCAGCTCCAGCCACAGCAGGCGTGCCGGATTGACCGGACCCGGCAGGGTCAGCCGTCCGGGCGGGATCGGACTGAAGCCGAAGCGGCTGTAATAGGGCGCATCCCCTACTAGCATCACAAGACCGTCTCCTGCCTGCCGCGCCGCCTCGATCGCCGCGCGGGTGAGGGTGCCGCCGATGCCGCGGCCTTCGAAGCTCGGATCGACCGCGAGCGGCCCGAGCATCACGAACGGTGTGGTCCCGGCTTGCAACGGGCCCATCCGCACGGAGCCCACCAGGAAGCTGCCCACCCACGCGGTGACGCCGAGATCGAGCCGCGCGGCCGCACCTTCGCGCAGCCGATAAGCGGTTCGGGCGAAACGGCCGGGGCCGAAGGCCCGGGCCTGAAGACGCTCGATGGCGGGGGCGTCCTCCGGCCACTCGGGCCGGATGACGAGGGACAATGCGGTCACGATACGCTCTCGGGGCGGATGGGCGCCGCGTATCAGCGCAGGGCGCGACCCGCAAACCGCCGGGGTTACTCGGCGGCGGCCAGGGCGGGCTGATCGGCTGCCTGCGTCAGCTTCAGGAAGCCGATCGCCGAAAGCCAGATCACCGCGCCGCAGGCGGAGGCTACGCCCAGCACCAGCCCGAAGCCGCCGCGGTCGTGCAGCAGCGCGATCGCCGGCACCACGAAGCCGCTCGCCGTGAAGCCCACGAAGTAGCGCACGCTGTAGGCCCGCGTCCGATAGGCCGGGGGCACGTAGCGGGCGATCATCGCGTCGTTGATCACCACCTGCCCGTAGATCGACGTCATGGCGATCACGAGCCCCGCGAGGAGCGGCAGGCCGGTGTTGAACGCCGCGATCCCGAGTCCGAGCGGTTGCAGAACCGAGAGCGTCACGAACAGCGTCGGCAGGCTGTAGCGGTCGATCAGGCGGCCCATGGCAAGCTGCATCAGCGCGCCGAACAGGAACACCACCGTGGCCAGCGACCCGGTGAGCGCCAGCGGCAGGGCGTGGCCGACCCCCTCGTCGATCACCTTGGGCAGGCTGATCGTGGTCAGGTTGAAGGTCAGGCCGCCCGCGAAGATCGCCAGGGCGAACATCGCCATCAGGGCCCAGGGGCGGGTCACGGAGATCGCAGCGCCGCCGCCGGCCTTCTTCCCCGCCGCGTCGCCGTCGCCCGGCACCAGCGCCAGGAACGCCGCCCCGCAGGCGAGACAGATCAGGCCCGGCACCACGAAGGCCGCGCGCCAACCGACGGTCGCGGCGAGCAGGGCCGTGACGCCGGAGGCAGAGGCCGCGCCGAAATTCCCCCAGACGCCGTTGAGGCCGAGGTCGCGCCCGAGGCGCCGGGCATGGGTCACCAGCATGGCCGAGCCGACCGGGTGATAGATCGCCGAGGCCACCCCGAGGACGCAGAGCCAGAGCGCGAAGGCGAGCGGCGTCGATGCAGTGGCGACGCCAAGGCACGACAGGCCGTAGCCGAAGAAGAACACCGCCAGCATGGTGCGGCGGCCGAACCGGTCGGCCAGCGATCCCATCGGCAGCGAGCACAGGCCGAAGGCCACAAAGGCGCCGGTGGCAAGCCCGATCAGCTCGCCGTAGCCGAGCCCGGTCTGGCTCGCGATGGCGATCACGGCGGTCGGGTAGATCAGCAGCACGAAGTGGTCGAGGGCATGCGCGACGTTGACGAAGCGCAGGGTGCGGCGGGACAGGGTATCCGAATCCATCGCGGCGTATCCTCCAGGATCGGACCCTGATAGCCTGACCCGATGGCGGTGTCGGGCCGGATATGGATGGGAACGGGCCAAACGTGTCGCCGCCACGATCGACCGCGGCGGCCGATTACCAAGCCATCCCGCGCTCGATCGCAGTGGTCCGAAAGCCGCTGACGGCGGGGAGCAAGACGGGGCTGCACCATCACATCCGTGCGCAACTTCTCTACGCCACAGCGGGGCTGATGTCGGCCTCGGCCGAGGACGGGGCCTGGGTCGTGCCGGAGGGCCACGCGCTCTGGATCCCGGCACGCCTTCCGCACACCACCGTCACCCACGGTCCGGTCGCCCTGTGCACCGCCTATCTCGACCGGGCCGCTGTCGCGACGTTTCCGGAGACCTGTCGGGTCATCGCGGTGTCGCCGCTCCTGTCGGCCGCCCTGGTCGCCCTGGCCGAGGAGCCGGTGCTCTACGCGGAGGACGGCCGCGGCGGCCATCTCGCGGCCCTGGTGGTCGACGAGATTGCCCGCGCGCCTGCGACGCCACTCACGCTGCCGCTGCCGCGCGATCCGCGCCTGCGCCGCGTCTGCCTGGGTCTGATCGAGGATCCGGCCTCGGAGGACGACCTCGACGCCTGGGCCGACCGCGCCGGGGCGAGCCGGCGCACGCTGACCCGGGGCTTTCGCATGGAAACGGGCCTGAGCTTCGGCGATTGGCGGGCCCGCGCCCGGGTGATCCGCGCGCTGGCACTCACCGCCGAGGGACGGGCGCCGCGGGCGGTGGCGGCGGCGGTAGGCTACCGCAGCGCCCAGGCCCTGCGCCTGACGGTGGCGCGGGTTCTTGAGGGGCCACGGCGGGCGACCGAGGATCCTGGCCCGGCCCGTGGCGCGATCTAACTTTCTCCGCGAGACGCGGCGCCCGCTTCGCTGATGACGGAGCGGGCGGGACCGCGCAGGCGTCGACCGAAAGCGGGAACAGGCCATGCTCTACGAACTCGCAACCCTATCGTGTCCCCTGCTGGCGCTCGGGGACGTCTGCGCGCGGGCGCGGGCCTGGACCGAGGACGCGGAGGCTGGAACGCTGCTCGGGTGCTGGCGGACCGATATCGGCACCCTCGGGCGGGTGCTGGTCCTGCGGGGCTTCGACACCCCGGAGGCCATGACGGCCGAGCGGCGGCGCGCCCTGATGAGCACTGCGCCGTTCCAGGGTCGCGACCTACTCACGGCCTTCGCGATGGAGAGCTATGCACCGTTCCCGTTCCTGCCGCCGCTGCGGACCGGATCGCGCGGCGGCGTCTACGAGATCCGCACCTACAGGCTCCGGCCCGGCGGCCTCGTGCCGACTCTGGCCGCCTGGGAGGCGGCGATCGAGCCGGCCCGGACCTATACCGACCACCTCGTGACCAACCTCTACGCCCTCGACGGGCCGCCGCGGATCACGCACATCTGGGCCTTCTCCAGTCTGGAGGAGCGGGCGAGGCTCCGCGGGGATGCCTACGCCGCCGGGATCTGGCCGCCGAAGGGCGGGCCGGACCAGATCCTCGAAGCGACTTCGACCATCGCACTGCCGGATCCGGGCTCGCCCCTGTCGTGACGCGGCCTCAGGTCGCCCGCGCGGAAAAGTCGATCCGCGGGTCGATCCAGACATAGATCAGGTCGGACAGCAGGTTCACCGCCAGCCCGAGCAGGGAGAAGATGTAGAGCGTGGCGAACACCACCGGGTAGTCGCGTCCGACGATCGCCCGGAACGACAGTTCCCCGAGCCCGTCGAGCGAAAAAATCGTCTCGATCAGCAGCGAGCCGGTGAAGAAGGCCGAGATGAACGCTCCTGGGAACCCCGCGATCACGATCAGCATCGCGTTGCGGAAGACGTGTCCGTAAAGCACCCGCCGTTCCGACAGCCCCTTCATACGCGCGGTCAGCACGTATTGCTTGCGGATCTCGTCGAGGAACGAGTTCTTGGTCAGCAGCGTCGAGGTCGCGAAGGCGCCAATCACGAGTGCGGTCAGCGGCAGCACCATGTGCCACGCGTAATCCGTCACCTTGTGCCAAGTCGAAATACTCTCCCAGCCCTCGCTGGTCAGGCCGCGCAGCGGGAACCACTGATAGAACGAGCCGCCCGCGAACAGGATGATCAGCATCAGCCCGAACATGAAGCCTGGGATCGCATAGCCGATGATCACCACGAAGGAGGTCCAGCGGTCGAACCGCTCGCCGTCCTTCACGGCCTTGCGGATGCCGAGCGGGATCGAGATCGCGTAGGACAGCAGCGTCATCCACAGGCCTAGCGAGATCGAGACCGGCAGACGCTCCTTGATGAGCTGGATCACCGTCACGTCGCGAAAATAGCTGCGGCCGAAATCGAACCGGACATAGTCCCAGATCATCTTGGCGAAGCGCTCGGGCGCCGGCTTGTCGAAGCCGAACTGTTTTTCCAGCTTGGCGATGAATTCCGGGCTCAAGCCCTGTGCGCCGCGATAGCGCGAACTCGCCTCGCCGCTACCGCCCGCGGGCCGGCTGCCGCCGCCGAGATCGCCGCCGCCGCCGGTCACGCGGGACATCGCCCCGTCGCGCTGGCCCTGGAGCTGCGACAGCACCCGTTCCACCGGGCCGCCGGGGGCGAACTGGATGATCGTGAAGGTGATCAGCATGATCCCCAGCAGGGTCGGGATCATGAGGCCGATGCGGCGCAGGATGTAGGCGATCATCGCGTCATTCCCGCCCGATTCGCTTGGCCTTGTCGGCGTCGAACCACCACGTGGACGGCGCGCCGAGGTCGTATTTCGGCGGGTTCGTTGGGCGGCCGTAGACGTCCCAAAGGGCGAGGCGGTGGGTCGAGGCGTACCACATCGGCACCCAGTAGCGCCCGGCGCGCAGCACCCGGTCGAGGGCCCGACAGGCGGCGGTCAGATCCGCCCGGGACTTGGCGTCGGCAATGGCGGTGAGGAGCGCATCGATGGCGGGATCCGCGATCCCCGACAGATTGTTCGAGCCCGCCGTCTTGGCCGCACGGGAGCCGTAGGTCTCGCGCAGCTCCGCGCCGGGTGTCGGGCCGCTGCTGTAGCGGCGCGGCGTGATGTCGAAGTCGAAATCCTTGAGCCGGGCCTGGTATTGCGAAGGATCGACCACGCGCAGGCTGGCCTTGATGCCGAGCAGCCCGAGGTTGCGGATGAACGGCTGCGTCACCGCATCGAAGACCGGATCGTCGTCCAGGAACTCGATCGTCAGCGGACGTCCGCCGGGCAGCAGGAGGCTGCCGCCGGAGCGCGTGCAGCCTGCCTCCCGCAGCAGCGCGTCGGCACGCTTGAGCAGTGCCCGGTCCTGGCCGGACCCATCCGAGACCGGCGGCGTCCAGGCCTCGCCGAACACCTCCGGGGGCAAGTCCTTCAGCGGCTCCAGCAGGGCGAGTTCCGCGGCCGAGGGCTTGCCTGTCGCCTTGAGGTCGGAGTTCTCGAAGTACGAGGCGGCGCGCGTGTAGGCGCCGTACATCAGGTTGCGGTTCGACCATTCGAAGTCGAAACACAGGCCGATCGCCTCGCGCACCCGCGGATCGCGGAACGCGTCCCGGCGGGTGTTGATCCACCAACCTTGGGTGCCGCTTGGCCGCGCGTCGGGAACGGTCTCGAGAGTCACGCGGCCCTCGGCGCGAGCCGGGAAGTCGTAGCCGGTGGCCCAGACCCGGGCGGTGAATTCCTCCCGGAACGTGAAGGCGCCGCTCTTGAACGCCTCGAACGCCACGGTGCGATCGCGGAAATACTCGTAGCGGATCGTGTCGAAATTGTTCTGGCCGACATTCACCGGGAGGTCGGCGGCCCAGTAATCCTGTACCCGCTCCAGCCCAATGGAGCGGCCGACATCGACCGTGCCGACCCGGTAGGGGCCTGAGCCGAGCGGCGGTTCCAGGGTCGAGGCCTCGAAGTCGCGGGCGCCGTAATAGGCCGCGGAGAAGATCGGCAGCTGCGCCACGAACAGCGGCAGGTCCCGGGCTCGGCCGGTCTCGAAGGTCACGATGAGACGGTCGTCGCCCTCCGCCCGGGCGTCCGTCATCGGGCGAATGACCTCGGAGATCTCCGGGTGGCCCTTGTCGCGCAACAGCTTGAGGCTGAAGGCGGCATCCCGCGCAGTGAGCCGCGAGCCGTCATGGAACCGGGCCTGTGGGCGCAGCCAGAACGTGTAGGTCAACCCGTCCGGGCTGACCGTAACGGCGCGCGCCAGCAGGCCGTAAATCGCATCCGGCTCATCGAGGGCCCGGACCATCAGGCTGTCGAAGGTCAGAGTCATGCCGGCGGCGCCTTCGCCGCGCAGCACGAAGATGTTGAGCGTGTTGAAGGTGTTGAACGCCTGGTTGCCGGTCGTGCCGGAGAGCGTCGCCGAGAAGCGGCCTCCGCGCGGGGCGATCGGGTTCACGTAGTCGAAATGCTCGAAGGCGGGCGGATATTTCAACTCGCCGAAGCTCGAGAGGCCGTGGCGCTCCGCCTCCTCGGCCATCACCGGCCGGGTCAGCACGAGGGCGCCGGCGCCGCAGACGACGCCGCGCCGAGTGGGTGCCCAGCGGCGGCCCGTCAACGGGGCGCCCCGGTCTTGGCTGCGAGCGCCTGATCGTACCACCACGTCGTCGGGAAGCCGGAGCTGGCGTAGAGCGGCAGGATCGCCGGGTGGCCGAACCGGTTCCAGCGCAGGGTCCGCTGCTGGTTCGAGGACCATTGCGGCACGACGTAATCGTGGGCGAGCAGCACCCGGTCGAGCGCCCGGGTGGCGGCGATAACGGTCGGCCGGTCTTTCGCAAAAATAACCTTCTCGATCAGCGCGTCGATCCCGGGATCCTTGATGCCGATCAGGTTGCGCGAACCAGTCTTGTCGGCCGCCGCCGAGCCCCAGTATTCCCGCTGCTCGTTGCCGGGGGAGAGCGACTCGCCCCAGTTCGACGTGGTGATCTCGAAGTCGAAGTTGCGGATCCGGTTTTGATACTGCGCCGGGTCGATCACCCGCAGGGTGGCGTCGATCCCGATCAGCTTCAGCTGCGCCGAGAAGGGCAGGATCACCCGCTCGAAGGTGTTCTGGAATTCCAGGAACTCGACGGTGAGCGGCTCGCCGGTCGCCTTGTTGACCATCTTGCCGCCGCGCTGCTCGTAGCCCGCCTCGCGCAGCAGGCCGACCGCCTCGCGCAGGTTCTTGCGCACGGCCTCCGGGCCGTCGTTCACCGGGTTGGTGTAGGGCGTGGTGAAGACCGACGCCGGGATCTTGTCCTTGACGCTCTCGAGGATCGCCTTCTCGTCGCCCTCCGGCAGGCCGGAGGAGGCCAGCTCCGAGCCGAAGAAGTAGGAGTTGATGCGGTTATAGAGCCCGTAGAACAGGGCCTTGTTCATCTCCTCGTAGTTCATCGCGAGGTTGAAGGCCCGGCGCACGCGCGGATCCTTGAACTTGTCCTTCCGGGTGTTGAACACGAAGGCCTGCATGATGCCCATGCCCCGGTCGGGGAAGGCCTCCTTGATCAGGCGGCCCTCCTTCACGGCCGGGAAATCGTCGTAGGCGGTGGCCCAGTTCCGGGCGATGTTCTCGTTGCGGAAATCGTAGAGATCGCCCTTCAGCGCCTCGACCAGCACGGTCCCGTCGCGAAAATACTCGAAGCGCTCGGTGTCGAAGTTGTAGTGCCCGGCATTGGCCGGCAGGTCCTTGCCCCAGTAGTCGGGCACGCGGCTGTAGGTGGCGCTGCGGCCGGGATCGAACTTGGCCAGCCGGTAGGGACCGGAGCCGAGCGGCGGCTCGAGCGTGGTCTCGGTCGGATTGCGTTGCTTGCCGTTGGCGTCCTTGGCCATCCACCAGTGTTTGGGCAGGATTCGCAATTGCCCGATCACCTGCGGTAGCTCGCGATTGCCGGTCTCCGAGAAGGTGAAGGTCACCTCGTGCGGCCCGGTCGCCTCGGCCTTCGCCACCGTCTGGTAATAGGCCGCGTAGAACGGGCTGTTGGCCTTCAGGATGTCGAAGGACCAGACCACGTCCTCGGGGGTAATCGGCATGCCGTCGTGCCAGCGGGCGTTCTCGCGCAGGCGATAGGAGACCGAGCCGAGATCGGGTGCCACCCGCACCGCTTCGGCGATCAGTCCGTAGGAAGTGAATGGCTCGTCGGACGACTGGGTCATCAGCGGATCGTAGATCTGCTGGATGCCGTTCTCGAGATCGCCCTTCAGGCCGGACACGATGATGTTGAAGTTGTCGAACCCGCCCTGAGTCCCGAGGCGGACCATCCCGCCCTTGGGGGCGGCGGGGTCGGCATAGTCGAAATGCCTGAAATCGGGCCCGTATTTCGGCTGGCCCATCAGCGTCAGCGCATGGGTCCACTGGCCGGTCGCGGCGGGTATTGAGGGCGGATCGGACGGCATAGCGGCCGGTTCCTGCGCAGCGGCGGGAGCGAGCTGCAGGCAGGCGACGAGGAGCGTCGCGGCGAGGAGGCGTCCAGTCACGGTCTGCGCAGTCACGGGCAGGCTGTCTCCGGTGTTAGGATCGGCGTGGGTCGCGGGCGGTCAGCGAGGCTCATAGGCTGGACGTGCCCCGGGCGTCGAGCGCTTGCGCACGCACCGCATTGCAGGACAACGCGTGGGTTCTCCCTTCCCCCTCTGCAAGGGAGGGTGGCCCCCGGAGGGGGCGGGAGAAGGGGAGCGACGGTGCCGGATGAAACGCTGGCCTTCATGAAGGCTGCGCCCATTCCTGAACGCTGGTTCCCCTTTCCCGACCCGGCCTGACGGCCGGCCCATCCTCCCCCGCAGAAGGGGGAGGGGATCCGCCGATAACGCGCGACAGCTGCCTCACGCGGCCCGGCCCCGCCGCCCCTCCACCAGCCACATGGCGAGCAGGGCCGCGGCCAGGGCCGCCAGGGCTGCGAGGCCGAGCGCAAGCGGGTAGACTTCGACGCCGCGGATGTTGGCGCTGTCGCTGGGTCGGAAGCCGATCCAGTCCGCGCCCGAGAGCCGTCCGCCGCGTACGACCGCGAGGCGCGGCACCTCGACGGCGCCCCCCGACCCGGCGACGCGGCGGATCGACCCCCCCGAACCGTCCGCCACCGGCTTCAGCCGCTCGGTGTCGCTGAATACGTCGGCGAGCTCGCGGGGATTGGCCGGGCCGACACTCACGAATGCCACGAGGTTCCCGGACCGCAGGGTGTGCAGTCCGAGGCTTTCGGCATCGAAGGTTGCGGTGAAGAGGCCCGGTTCCTGGGGCTTGAGCGTCAGGGTCGTCACCTTGCCGGTCGGCCCCGTGACGGTGACCGGCTCGGCCTGATCCGCCATGGTCTGGCGCTCGACCCGGACCTCGCGTCCGTGTCCGGTCATCTGGGCGCGCAGCGCTTCCTCTTCGAGGGCCGGCTCCTTCATCAGCCAGTGGCCGAGGCGGCGCAGCAGGTCGAGATAGGGGCCGCCCTCCTGGTAGCCCCGGGCCCAGAGCCAGGCATGGTCCGACAGCAGCAGAGCGACGCGGCCCTTGTCCTCGCGCGAGAGGGCAAGGAGCGGCAGCCCCTCTGCGCCCGACAGGATCGGCTGGATCCCGGGGCGGGTGCGGGCCTCGATGATCCGCAGCCAGTCGCCCCAGGCGGGCGGGTTCGCGTCCGAGCCCGGTAGGGCGCGGGTCACCGGGTGGCGCTGGCCGACCTGGGTCGGCGTCGCCTTGTAGGGCTTTTCCACCACGCGCCCGTCGGGATCGCCCGGCAGGATGCCGGCGAGCCGGGTGCGGGCGAGGCTCGCCGGGCCGGCGAATTCGGGGCCGGCGGCGATGAGCAGGGCGCCGCCCTCCCGGACATAGCGGACGATGTTGTCGAAATAGGCCTGTGGCAGCACGCTCTGGTTGGCGTAGCGGTCGAAGATGATCAGGTCGAAATCCTTGATCTTCTGGACGAACAGCTCACGCGTCGGGAAAGCGATCAGGGAGAGTTCCGAGATCGGCGTGCCGTCCTGCTTCTCCGGCGGGCGCAGGATGGTGAAGTGGACGAGGTCGACGTTGGCGTCGGACTTCAGCAGGTTGCGCCACGTCCGCTCGCCCTGGTGGGGCTCGCCGGAGACGAGGAGCACGCGCAGCTTCTCGCGGATGCCCTCGATCGGCAGCACCGCGCGGTTGTTGACGTTGGTCAGCTCGCCCGGCAGCGGCTCGACCTCGATCTCCACGACGTTCGGGCCGCCGTGCTCGATCCGGGTTGTCAGCGAGAACGGCTTGTCGGAGGCGACGTCCCGCCGGCCGATCTCCTCGCCGTCGCGCCGTATGGTGACGACCGCGTGGCCGGTGCCGCCGCGCTCCATGACCTCGGCGCGGATGGTCAGATCCTTGCCGACGATGCCGAAGCGGGGCGCCTCCAGCAGCTTGATCTGCCGGTCGCGCTCATCGGGATGGCCGGTGACGAGGACGTGCAGCGGCGCCTTGATGCCGAGCTGGGCCATCGCGGTCGGGATGTCGTGGACTACGCCGTCCGTGAGCATCACGATGCCGGCCAAGCGCTCAGGCGGCACGTCTGCGAGCGCCTGGCCCAACGCCGTGAACAGCTTGGTGCCGTCGTCGCCGTCCTTGGCGTCCGGCACGTCGATGAACCGGGTCTCGATGTTGGACAAGGCCCCGAAGCGGCGCTGCAATTCGGCCCTGACCGCATCGGTCATCTGCGGCCGGTCGCCGAGCGCCTGCGAGCCGGATCGGTCGACAACGATCGCCGCGATGTCCTTCACGGGCTCGCGGTCCTCGCGGACCAGGGCCGGGTTGGTCAGCGCCGCGAGCACCAAGGCCAGGACGACGACGCGCAGCAGGGCGGTGCGGCCCCGGGCCAGCACGGCGAACACCGCCAGGACGGCGACGATCACACCCAGCACGGCGATGGCCGGCCAGGGCAGGAGGGGGGTGAAGCTGAGGCTCAGCATGGGGCACCATCGATCCCTCCCCCCTCTGCGGGGGAGGGTGGCCCGGCCGTCAGGCCGGGTCGGGTGAGGGGAGCGACGCTGCCGGAAGGGTCGCGATGGGCGTCAGATCCTGACTCGTCGCGCTGCCCCTCTTGCGGGACTTCGTCCCGGCCCGACCCCCTTCGGGGGCCACCCTCCCCCGCAGAGGGGGGAGGGGGAGCGGCGTTGCGCGCGGCATCACGAAAAAAACTCACTGCCCCAGCCGCTCCAGCAACGCGGGCACGTGTACTTGATCCGCCTTGTAGTTGCCGGTGAGCGTGTACATCACGATGTTCACCCCACCCCGGAATGCCATCTCGCGCTGGCGCTGGTCGCCGCCCACCACCGGGTAGAGCGGCTCGCCGCGACGCCCGACTGCCCAGGCGGCGGCGAGGTCATTGCTGGTGATGACGATCGGGCTCACCCCGTCGCCGGCCCGGGCCGGGCGGCGCTCGGCACCCTCGGCGGCCGGCGGCAGGGCCTCGACCCAGGTCTGGCCGGTGGCGTAGCGGCCCGGAAAGCTGTCCACGAGGTAGAACGCCTTGGTGAGCACGTGGTCGAGCGGCACCGGCTCCAGCTCCGGCACTTCGAGCGTCGCCAGCATCGTGCGGAGATACGTCGCCTCGGGGGAGGGCGGCCCGCCCGGCCGGGCGGTCAGCGCATCGCGCGTGTCGAACAGGATGGTGCCGCCGTTGCGCATGAACGCGTCGATCTTGCGGATCGCGATCTCGGAGGGCTGCGGCCGGTTCGGCGCGATCGGCCAGTAGATCAGCGGGTAGAAGGCCAGTTCGTCCTTGGCGGGGTCGATGCCGGCTGGCTCGCCCGGCTCCAGGGCTGTTCGGGTAGCGAGCATCTGGGTCAGGCCGGTGAGGCCGGTGCGGCTGGCCTCGTCGACGGCGGCGTCGCCCGTGATCACGTAGGCGAGCCGCGTGACGAGGGCCGACTCGGTGCCGTTCGGCCGATTGACCGCCGGCTCCTCAGCACGAACGGGCACGGCCGGCAGGGTCGCGAGCAGGACGACGCCCGCGAGCGCCAGCACAGCCGGGCGTCCGCGCAGGCGGGACACGAGGCCGCCGCGGCCCAGGAACCCGCCGAGCCAGAGGCCCGCCAGGGTGTCGAGGGCCAGCAGCAGCAGCGCCAGGGTGAACAGGCTGGGGCGCAGATCGACGGTTTCGGCCCCGGCGAGCGTGCCGAACCGGGCGCCATCGAGGGCGGCGGTATCGAGGGGCTTCAGCCGGTCGTCGGGCTTGAGGGCGTTCACACTGATGCCTCCGTCCGGCGGGCCGTAGAAGCCCGGCGGATGCTCAAGGGTCGCCAGGTCGGCGTAATCGGCCGATACCGCCGTGGCCGAGGCCGGTGGTGAGCCCAGCGCCCCGAACCCGTCCAGCGTCACCCGCGGGGCGAGGACCGGGGCGGCCGCACGCGGTACTTCGCCCTGAGCCGGCGCCGCGGCGCCGGCCAGGGCGACCACCCGCCGGAGCATGTCGATGAACAGGCCGGAGAGCGGCAGGTTCGACCATGTCGTGTCGGCGGTGACGTGGAACAGCACGATCGTGCCCTGGCCACGCTTCTGCGCAGTGACGATCGGGGTACCGTCCTGGAGCGAGGCCCAGGTTCGGTTCGGCAGGTCGCCGTCGGGCTCGGCGAGGATCTGGCGGCGCACGCCGATATCGGCCGGCGGCGTCAGGCCGGCGAACGGGCTCTCGGGCGGGAACGGCGCGAGCGTCTTTGGGCTGTCCCAGGACAGGTTGCCGCCGAGCGTCCGGCCGCCCCGGCGCAGCCGCACCGGCACCAGCGGATCGCTGCCGGCCGCGAGGCGCGGGCCGGCGAAGCGCAGGAGCATCCCGCCCTCCCTCACGAAACTCTCGATCCGCGCGGTGGTCTTCTCATCCAGCGCCCCGACATCGGCCAGCACGAGGACCGAGACCTGATTGTCGAGGAGCTGGTTGATCGACTCCGCCGTGCCCTTGGCCCCGCGGGGCTCCTGCACGTCCGCGAACGGCTGGAGTGCCCGGGCGAGGTAGTAGGTGGGCGCCAGAAGGGGTTGGGCCTGATCCAGGGTGCCGCCGAACACGAGCCCGACCCGCCTCCGCTTGCCGCGCTCGTCCTGCAGCACAACGGCGCCGGCCGAGCGCTCGCCCGCGATTTCCAACCGGCTGATGCTGTTGCGCAGTTCGACTGGCAGCTCGAAGGTGGCCTCCGTTTCGGTGGCGTCGGCCGCGAAGGTGAAATCGCGTTCGGCGAGCGGCAAGCCCTTCTGGTCGAGTGCCCGGATCACGCCGGAATCGCGCCCGTTCGGAACCGCCCGCAGGGCATGGGTGACGAGCTTGCCCGCATTCTCCGTGGCGGTGAGGGCCAGGGCCGGCGGCCGGTCGGCCCGCAGCACGGTGAGCGCGGCACCCTTGTCGCCGGCGAGGTCCACGAGCCCCTTGGCAAAGCGCGTATCCTCCGCCCCGGCGACGCCGTCGCTGATCCAGACGAGGCCGGCACCCCGGTTCTTGTCGAGGAAGGTCTCGATCGTGGCGAGATGCGCGTCGCGGGTGGGCAGGGTCGGGCGGGGCGCCAGGGCGCGCAATCGTTCCAGGGCCGCGACCGGAGTCTTCGCCTCGAACGCCGCGGGGGCGTCAGCGAGCCCGATCACCGCCACCGGCCGGCCGTCGCGGGCGGCGCCCTCTACGGCGTCGGTGGCGACACGCAGCCGGTCGCGCCAGTCGTGGGCGGCGGGGAAGCCGTTATCGAGGAGCACGAGGAGCGCGCTTCGGCCGCCGCCAGCTCCGACGCCGCCGGCATTCCAGACCGGGCCCGCCACTGCCAGGATCAGGGCGGCGGCGATCAGCAGGCGTAGGATCAGCAGCCAAGGCGGCGTGCGCGCAGGCGTCTGCCGCTGCGGGATCAGGTCGGCCACGAGCTTGAGCGGCGGGAAGTTGATCCGCCGCGGGCGCGGCGGGGTCACCCGCAGCAGGAACCACAGGGCTGGCAGGCCGATCAGGGCGGCAAGGGCGAGCGGGGCGGCGAAGGTCAGACCCAGCATGACGGCCTCACTCCGTGCCGCGGGCGGCGATCAGCGTGGCGAGGCGCAGGGCCGCCTCGCTCGCCGGCCGGTCCGTGCGGTGGATCGTCAGCGTCCAGCCCTGGCCGCGGGCGATGGCCGCCAACGCGGCCCGGTGCTCGGCGATCCGGGCGCGGTAGCGCGCCCCCCAGGCATCGGCATCGCCGATATCGAGGCTGAGGCTGCCTTCGAGATCGTGCAGCACGGCCTGACCGGTGAACGGGAAGGTCTCCTCGATCGGGTCCACCACCATCAGGAGATGGCCACGGCTACCACGACCGGCGAGGTTCTGAACGGCGTCGGCGATCCGGCCCGGTTCGGTCAGGAAATCGCCGATCAGCACCACCTCGTCGAATCGGGCGGGGGTGGCCCGGGGCGGCAGGTCCTGTGTGAGGCCAGCTGCGTCAGCCACGAGGGCCTGGGCCAGGCGCTCGACGATGCCTCGCGACGCGCTGGCCCGGGTCAGCCCGAGCAGACCGACCCGCTCGCCGCCCTCCACGAAGGCGTCGGCGAGCGCCAGCCCGAGGATGAGCGCGCGCTCGACCTTGGGCGCCGAGGCCAGATCCGAAACGAAGCCCATGGAGGCCGAGCGGTCGATCCACAGCCAGATGTTGTGGGCCGCCTCCCATTCGCGCTCGCGCACGTAGAGCCGGTCGTCCCGGGCCGAGCGGCGCCAATCGACCCGCGCGGCTGCCTCGCCCGTGACGAAGGGACGGAACTGCCAGAAACTCTCGCCCGGACCAGCGCGGCGGCGGCCGTGGAGGCCGTGGGCCAGCAGGCTCGACACCCGACGTGCCTCCAGGACGAGCCGGGGCATCTTGTCCGACAGGGCGGTCGCGCCCTCGCTCTCGCGCCGGCCGGGGGTGCGCCTGCCCGCGTCGAGGGCGTTTGTCGCGACCATCGTCAGCGCAGCCCTTCGGCGCAGCTCAGCGCAGACGATGGCTCGAAGGTACGCATTTTCTTCATGTTAGCCGGCATCCACCCAACTCGAAAATGCTTCCGGATCAGATCTTCTCCGCGAGCTTGGCGATCAGGCCCTCGATGGTTTCGCCGTCTGCGCGGGCAGCGTAGCTCAGCGCCATCCGGTGCTTCAGCACGGGCTCGGCCAGGGCCTTCACATCGGCCACCGAGGGGGCGACCCGGCCTTCGATCAGCGCCCTGGCGCGGGCGGCGAGCGTCAGCGCCTGGCTGGCGCGGGGGCCTGGACCCCAGAGGAGCTTGTCCTTTACGATCGCGTTGCCGCTGTCCGGCCGGGCGGCGCGCACGAGGTCGAGGATCGCCTCCACCACGGCCTCACCCACCGGCAACCGGCGCACGAGGCGCTGGGCGGTCAGCAGCTGCTCGGTGGACATCACGACCCGCGGCCGCACTTCATCGACGCCGGTGGTCTCGATCAGGATCCGACGTTCGGCGGCGCGGTCGGGGTATCCGACGTCGATCTCCAGCAGGAACCGGTCGAGCTGCGCCTCGGGCAGCGGGTAGGTGCCCTCCTGTTCGATCGGGTTCTGGGTGGCGAGCACGTGGAACGGACGGGGCAGGTCGTGGCGGGCGCCGGCTACCGAGACGTGGCCCTCCTGCATCGCCTGAAGCAGGGCCGACTGTGTGCGCGGGCTCGCGCGGTTGATCTCGTCGGCCATCAGCAGCTGGGTGAAGACCGGCCCCTGCACGAACCGGAAGGCACGGCGGCGCTCGGCATCCTCCTCCAGGATCTCGGTCCCGAGGATGTCGGAGGGCATCAGGTCCGGGGTGAACTGCACGCGCCGCGCGTCGAGGCCGAGCACAGTGCCGAGCGTCTCCACCAGCTTGGTCTTGGCCAAGCCCGGCAGGCCGACGAGCAGGCCGTGCCCACCCGCCAGGATGGTCACGAGGGCGAGATCGACCACCTTCTCCTGCCCGAAGATCACCCCGTGGATCGCGTCCCGCGCCGCGCCGACATCGGCGAGGCAGCTCTCCGCCGTCGCCACAATGCCGTCGTCGAGGGTGGTGGCCGGGCTGATCCCCTGCGTCATGCCGCTATCCATCTCCTGCCCGGGCCTTCGGAAAGGCCCGCCGGTCAATCCCGTAAGTGTGGGGCTGATGATACCGGGCTGGCAAGGTCGGGATCGCCGCACGCCGATTCGGGGCGCCGAAGCGAGCCCCGGTCCGGCCCGCGGAAACGTGTTCCGGCGGGCCGCTGCGGCAGGGTCAGATCTTACCCTGGAGGCCCATCGTGTAGTATTTGTGCACGATCTTGTCCTGGTTCTCGAGGAGCCAGTCGATCGAGGGCTCGTTGGTCATCGCCTTGCGGATCGCCTCGGTCATGCCCTTGCGCTGGATCTCGAACAGCGCCTTGTGGTCGACCGTCTCGGCCTGGATCACGCCCGGGCTCAGCCACACCGAGCAGATGATGCCCAGGTCGTTGGCCTTCTCCTTCGGGATGTACCCGGCCCGCACCGCGTCGAGCACGCCGTTGGCGATGGCGAACTGCACCGTGCCCATCAGGATCGACGTGTACTTGCTCTCGGTCACGCTCACCTTGGAGACGCAGAGCGTCACCGGGCGGACCATGATGTCGGTGTTGAGCAGCGCGAAGACGCGGCTGTGGCCCACGACCTGATCGCCCGTCAGGGTCGCCAGGGCGGTGCCGACCGGTCCATCGAGTTCGCCGATGATGACCTCGGGCTCGGCGGCGGTGTTCGGCGGACCGCCCGCCACCAGGGCTTCGCCGGCGCGGAGGATGATGCGTTCACTCATTGCGGTAGGCTCCATCGTGTGCGGTCTGCGCCGGACGGGGCAGCGTCACGCCTTTCCGCGGAGCGACCCCGGGCTTCCGCGGTCGCTCCGGTCGCGGATCGACCGGCGGGGCCGCGCGTGCCGCCGACGCCTGCCGTGAACGCGGCTCGTACACGAAGCGGGCGACCGCGGGATAGGGACGCGCGGGAATTTCCGGGGGCCGCCCCCTGAGCCCCGGGCGCTGCGACGTCACCAGTCCCGCGGCCGGGTCTTGGCGGCCGGGTCTTGGCGTCGGCGACCCGGACCTTTAGGAAGGCGCCCAGGCCGGGGCGGTCCCGCCCGCGATCGCCGGACCGGCCGAACCCCCCTGATGTCTCTCGCGGATCGCGACGTGGGCAGCTGTTCGGGCTTCTCGCGTATCCGGACCCCACCATGCGCCTTCGCAATGTGTTCGCCGCCGGATTACCGGAAAAGGCCGGCCTCGCCGGGGCGGCGCAGTCCCTCGCGCGTCCGCTGACCCGCCGGCTCAAGCGCCGCCGCGGCGAACCCCGGCAGGCGGACCTGATCCAGGCGGTCAAGGCATCCGGCTTGTTCGATCCCACTTGGTACGCCCGGCGCTATCCAGACGTGGTCGGGGAGGGGATCGATCCGGCGGTGCATTACGCGGTCCATGGCGGCCGCGAGGGTCGCTGGCCGCACCCGCTGTTCCACGGCGACCTCTACCTCGATTCCGTGCCGGGGCTCCGGGCCGAGGGCATCAACCCGGTACTCCACTACCGTGACCGCGGTGCCGAGGCGGGGATCCGCCCCAACCCGCTGTTCGATCCGGACTGGTACGCCGAACGCTATCTCGGCGGCGCAGAGCATCGCGGCCAAGCCTTCCTGCACTTCCTGGCCAACCCGGGCACCGACCCATCGCCGCTGTTCGACACGGCTTGGTACCTGTCCCGCTACCCGGATGCCCGGGCTGCCGGCGGCAACGCCCTCGCTCACTATTACGAGGCGGGCCGGAAACAGGGCTACCTGCGCAATCCGGAGGAGTTCGCCGGGTTGTCGCGGCACGTGGACCTGATCCGCCGCTCCGGGATCTTCGACGCGGAATTCTACCGCGCGCGCTGCCCCGAGGCCGAGACCAGCGGGCTCGAGCCCCTGGAGCACTACGTCATGGCGGGCGGCTATCGCCGCTATGCGCCCCATCCGCTGTTCGACCCCGATTGGTACGCGGCCCAATCCGCCGCCGTGCGGGCCGACGCTCTCAATCCCCTGGTCCATTTCTTGGAGCATGGTGCCGCCGAGGGGCTGGATCCCGGCCCCTGGTTCGACACGCGCTGGTACGCCGAGACCTACCTCGCCGACGACGATGTCGCGCAGAACCCGCTGGTGCACTTCCTCGCGGACGGGGGACGCAGCACCAGCCCGTCGCCGCGCTTCGACGCGCCATGGTATCTCGCCCGCTACCCGAAGGTCGCGGCCCTCGGGCTCAACCCGCTCGTCGATTACGTGCTGACCGGCCTGGAGGCGGGGCGGCTCACCCGCCGCGTTCCCGGAAGCGCGGTGCCGGAGGCGTCCGACGCCCGCTTGTCCTGCCTCAAGCGGGAGCCGCGCCGGCACAGCCGCACGGCCCTGTTCATCACCCATTGCCCGGAGGGCCGGATCCGCGGCCACGTCGAGCCCTACTTGAAGGCCTTCGCGGAGAACGGGGCCGATATCGTCCTGATCATCGCCGCCGACCAGCGGAAGAACGCCGTGCCGCAGGCGATCCTGGATCTCTGCACTTCGGTCTATCTGCGCGAGAACAAGGGCTTCGATTTCGCCGCCTGGGCGCATGTCCTGCTGGAGGACGTCGATCTCCTCGACTCGGAGACGCTGTATCTGGCCAACGACAGCCTCGTCGGTCCCCTCGACGGGAACGATTTCGCCGCGCTGCTCACGAAGATCGATGCGTTCCCGGAGGCGGTAATCGGGCTCGCCGACAACTTCTACTATAGTCACCACCTGCAGAGCTTCTTCCTGGCCCTGAAGCGGCGCTGCCTGTCGTCGTACGCGTTCAACCACTTCCTCCTGTCGGTGGCGAACTGGCCGGACAAGAACTCGGTGATCACCGAGTACGAATTGACCTTCTCGCAGCGGATGCGGGCCGCGGGGCTCGGGATGCGCAGCCTGTTCTCGGCGCAGAACAAGCACATGTCGCTGGTCAACGATCCGCGCAACAACCGCACCCTGTTCGACTGGGAGAACATGCTCAGCCAGGGCTTCCCGTTCGTGAAGCGCTCGCTTCTGGGCGAGCATGCCGCGATCGGCGGAACGGCGGTGCGGGAGGCGATTGCGGAACGCGGCTTCGACCTCGACCGGCTCGACGTAACCTACACGTATCCCGGCGCCAGGATCTGGGCGGACCTGCGCGAACCCGAGGCGCCGGAGCGGCCGCTGCGCGTGTCGTTCATCTCGCCGATGAACTACGCCAACGGCCTCGGTGTCGCGGCCCGCAGCTACGCCCGCGCGCTTCACCGCGCGCCGTTCGCTCTGAACATCCATCCGATGGCGCGGCCGTTCCACGTCCACGCCCGGGTGGCGCCGGCTTGGCAGGCCCGGACCTTCTCGGGACCGTCGGATGTCGCTCTGGTGCATTTCAACGGCGACAGCTGGCACTCGCTCATGAGCGACGCACAGCAGGCGACAGCCGCGCAGGCGCATTTGAAGATCGGGCTGTTCGTCTGGGAGACCTCCCACGTGCCGGGCGGCTGGTTGCCGACCGTCGACGGGCTCGACGCGATCTGGGCGCCCACCGAGTTCTGCGCGGCGATCTTCCGGCAGATCACCGACATTCCGGTCGATGTCGTGCCCTACGTGGTCGAGAACGAGGCCGGCGAGCCGGCGAGCGCCGCCGCGAAGGCGAATCTGCGCAAGGCTTTCGCGATCGACCCGTCCAAGCGGGTGGTCCTCTATGCCTTCGACGGGTCGAGCTACCTCGCCCGTAAGAATCCGCACGCGCTGATCCGGGCGTTCCGGGCGGCCGGTCTCGGGCAGGCCGGCTGGCAGCTCGTGCTCAAGACCAAGCACGTCTTCGACCTGCCCGAGGAGGGCAAGAAGCTGCTCGACCTCGTCGGCACCTCGGGCGATGTCGTGGTGATCGACCAGCCGCTCTCGCAGAACGAGCTCGGCGCCCTGTTCGACCTCTGCGCGGTCTACGCCTCGTCGCATTCCTCGGAGGGCTTCGGCCTGACGATCGCCGAGGCGATGGAGATGGGCAAGGTCGTGGTCGCCACCGATTACGGCGGCTGCCGCGACTTCCTCGACGCCACCTGCGGCTTCCCCGTGAAGGCCGAGGTCACCGCCCTGGACCAGACCTACGGCCCCTACCTGCGCGGTGCCGAGTGGGGACAGGTGGACGAGGCCGACCTCGCCCGTGCCCTGACCGATGCGGCCCGGGCAGTGACGGGCGGAGACGCGGCTCGGATCGGTGCCGCTGCCCGGGCACGCATCCGCGAGCGGCTGTCCACCGCCGCGGTGGCGGCCGCCATGGAGGCGAGCCTGTCTCGCCTCCGCGCCGAACGGTCCTGATTCCCCGGAGACGCGACCTGTGTTGAAGAAGAAGCCGGTCCCGGCCCCGTCGGCCTCCTGGGGGGCGCTCGCGTGGCCGGACGCGATCCTGCCGCTGCCCCTCGACGCGCAGTTCCGCCCCCTCGACGAGCGCCGGCTCGGCCAGATCGCCGCCCGGCAGCTGCCGTCCTGCCGGGCCGTGTTCGTCGCCCCGGCGGCCTCGGAGCTGCGCCCGGACCTCGTCGCGCAGCTCACGCGTACCCTGGCCGAGCGGCCCGATATCGGCATCTTCTACGGTGACGACGCCGTGGTGGACGGCACCGGACAAGTCCGCAGCGTCCATTGCAAGCCGGCCTTCAACCCGGCTCTGCTGATGGCCGACGATTACATCGGCTCTCCGCTGCTGATCCGTATTGCGGCCTTCGCGGGCCTGGTCCCGGATTTCCGTCAGCGCTACCCGAGTGCCGCGTGGTTCCGGTACCTGCTCGGGGCGATCTCCGCCGGCATCGGGATCGATCGGATCCCCGAGACCCTGATCGCCTCGCCGCTGGAGCGCCCGAAGGCGACGCGCACGGCCCGCGCTCACGCCCTCGACCGCTGGTTCGAGATGACGGGCGTCCCGCTGCGCACGAGTCCCGGGCTGACGCCGGACACGCTGGAGATCCGCCGGACGCTCGATCCGCGCCCGTCCGTCACCCTCGTGGTTCCGACCAACCAGAGCCGCCCGAAGGACGATCAGGGCCGCCCCGTGGAGGGCGCCAAGCCGCACGTGATCAACCTGCTCGACAGCCTCGGCCGCAGCACCTATCCGGCCGACCGAATCCGGGTGCTGATCGGCGACGACGTGGCCGACGATGCGATCTATCGCGGCCGCTCCGACCGCTTCGCCCTGACCCGCATGCTGACGACCCGGGCACCGGGAGAGCGGTTCAACTATGCCGCCAAGATGAACACTCTCTGGCGGGCCGCCGAAACCGACATCGTCATCTTGATGAACGACGACCTCGTGGTGCGCCGGCCCGGCTGGATCGAGGCGCTGCTGACCTTCGCGCTCGACCGGGGTGTCGGCGGCGTCGGCGGCCGGCTTTTGTTTCCGAATAGCAAGATCCAGCATGCCGGCATGACCGGCGGCATCTTCGACGTGTTCGCCCATCCCTGGTACAACCGGGATGCTGCGGAGCCCACCTATGGTGACTGGGCGTTGACCCAGCGCGACTGCTCGGCGGTGACCGGCGCCCTCTTCGCGACCCGCAAGGCCGTGCTCGACGCCGTGAATGGTTTCGACGAGGATTTCGCCCTCGACTTCAACGACGTCGATCTGTGCCTGAAGATGCGCCAGCTCGGCTACCGCATCGTCTACACGCCGTTCGCCGAGATGGCACACCACGAGAGCGCGTCGCGCCAGACCAGCTTCGCCCCGGGCTCGCAGACCGCGCGCTTCCTGCGCCGCTGGCACGACGTACTGGCGGAGGATCCCACCTACTCGCCGCAACTGCGCACCGATACCGACGTGGTCGCCCCCCGGGCCGACGCGACACGCTGGATCACGGAGCGGCGGCGGGAGGGCTGATTGCGGTTCCGCTTCCCCGCAAGCGGGGCGAGGGAAGTGTCGCGGTTTTTCAAACCCCGATGTTTGAATATCGTCGCTGGCACGGGAGAGGACGCCGGTCGCGCTCCGCCGCCAGCGTCGTCCTCGCGCGCCGGATAATTTCGATCGGGTGGAAGTCAGATCGACGCCAGATTCGATGAAGCAAGACCAGCAAATGGGCCGGATCCGCGGGTAAAACTCCTTATAAAGCCACTCTCATGACCCGTGGAGTAGACGACGGTGCTGTCGCCGATTCAACGGGCACTGCGCCTCGCGTTCCGGCGCTGGTCGAGGCGTCGCTGCGCTGGATGCGCCGGGCCCGCACGCTGGTCGTCGGCTGAGAAACAGGGCGCCCACTACAGGGCCTCCCCGCGCATCAGCCGGGGCCGCGATCCACGCGCGGCGGCAGCCTCGCCGATGAAGAAGCGCTTGAGCCCCGGCAGCCGGTCCACGAGCCCGAGGCCGAGATCCCGGGCGAGCCGCAGCGGCAGCGCATCGTTCGAGAACAGGCGGTTCAGCCCGTCGGTCGCCGCCGCCATGGCGAAGCTGTCGAAACGCCGGGCGCGCTCGTAATCGCGCAGGACATCGGGGCCGCCGGGATCGAGGCCGAGGCGCAGCGCACCGGTCACCGCCTCGGCGAGGGAGGCGGCATCCGCCAAGCCGAGGTTGAGTCCCTGGCCGGCGATCGGGTGGATCACGTGGGCGGCATCGCCCAGCAGGGCGAGGCGCGGCGCGTAAAAACTCCGGGCGAGGCCGAAGGCCAGGGGGTGCCGGCTCGGCCCATGCTCCAGGGCGAGCGTCCCGAGATCGAGGGTGAAGCGGCGCTCGATCTCGGCCAGCACCTCGTCGGGCTCACCGGACAGCAGGGCGTCGGCCGCGTCGGCGCGCTCGGTCCAGACGATCGAGGAGCGATGGCCCAGGGCTCCGCCGTCCCGCAACGGCAGGATCGCGAACGGGCCCGCGGGCAGGAAATGCTCGATGGCTCGCCCCCCGTGTGGTTGGGCGTGGCCGATGGTCGCCACGATGCCGACCTGCGGATAGGACCAGCCGACCCAGCCGATCCGGGCCGCCTCTCGCAGGCGCGAGCGTGCGCCGTCGGCGGCGACCAGGAGATCGCCGCGCAGCTGCACGCCCATGGTCAGCTCCGCACGGATCGCCGGGCCCTCGGGCGTCGCGCGCATCACGCCGGCCAAGACGAAGGCGACGCCGGCCTCCCGGCAGGCCTGCCCCAAAGCCTCGGCCAGGGGCTCGGCCTCCACCATGTGGGCGAAGGGCTCGCCGTCGACCCGATCGTCCTCCGCCTCCTGGTCGAACGCGCAGCCGAAGGTCAGGAAGACCGGGCGCACCGGATCGGCGAGGCGGCTGTCGCTGATCACCATTGCGGTGATGGGCTCGGCCGCCTCCGAGAGCCGGTTCCAGACACCGAGGCGGTTCAGCATCCGGCGCGCCCCTGCCGCCACCGCGTAGGCCCGGCCGCGATGGCGCGCCGGGTCGGCGCCGGAGGGATCGATCACCGTCACGGCGAGTGCGGCTCCATGGGCCTGCTTGAGCGCGAGCGCCAGGGCGAGGCTGGGCAGGCCGCCCCCGGCGATCAGGAGGCGGCGGCTACCGGGGCGGGGCGTCTCGGCCGTCATCGTGGCGGATCTCCGGTGTGACTCCCGCGCGGGAGACGTTGGCTTGGTCGGTTCGATAGGCCTATGTCGCACGCGGGCAACGAACGGAAACCCCGCGCGCCATGACGGACGCCAATACCGACGCGATGACCGACGCCGTCGCCGAACTGATCGCCATCCTCGACCTCGAACGCCTGGAGGTCGACCTGTTCCGCGGGCAGAACCCGAAGACCGGCTGGCGGCGGGTCTTCGGCGGACAGGTGGTGGCCCAGGCGCTGGTCGCCGCCACCCGCACCGTTCCGGACGATCGTCCGGTCCATTCCCTGCACGCCTACTTCATGCTGCCGGGCGATCCCCGCACGCCCATCGTGTACGAGGTCGAGCGGATCCGGGACGGGCGCAGCTTCACCACCCGACGGGTCAAGGCGATCCAGCACGGGCGGGCGATCTTCGCCACGACGGTCTCGTATCAGGTCGCGGAAGAGGGCCTCGTTCACCATCCGGCGATGCCGGACGTGGCCGGTCCGGACGGGCTTCTCGACGGCAAGGCGCTGGCGGCAGCCGGCTGCAGCGGCATGCCGGAAGCCATTGCCGCGTACTTCGGCCGCGAGCGGCCGATCGCCCTGCGTCCGGTCGACCTGAACCGCTACATTGCCGCCGAGAAGGGCGGCCGGCCACCCGAGCCGGTCTTCAATGTCTGGCTGCGGGCTGCCGCGACCCTGCCGGACGATCCGGCTCTCCACCGGGCGGTGCTGGCCTACGCCTCCGACATGACCCTGCTCGACGTCTCGCTGATCCCGCACGAGCGCTCGGTGTTCGATCCGGCCATCCAGGCCGCGAGCCTCGATCACGCGCTCTGGTTTCACCGTCCCGTGAAGATCGATGACTGGCTGCTCTACGCCCAAGACAGCCCTGTCGCCGGCGGCGCCCGCGGTTTCGCCCGCGGGCAGATCTTCGACCGCGTCGGCAACCTCGTTGCCTCCGTGGCGCAAGAAGGACTTATCCGGCTGAAGCGGGATTAAAACGCGTTCCCGCGCGTGCGTTGCGGATTTGTCACTCACGGAAATGCTGCTTGTTGAGCAGATTGCCGCAATTGGAGGCACGTCCGTCCCAGTAAGTGCACGTCGCATGGTCGTGGTCGATCAATCCGTGGGCAGATGACAGGTCGTGGAAAAGGTTCCCGGTTAAGCTTATCTGGCACAGTCCTTGAATAGCGGCGTTCGACCGCGGGCCATCCCGAGCCCGCGGGCGACCCCGCCGGGTCGCCTGCGGATTGGGTGACGGCAACGGTTCCCAGGCATTTCCAAGGGGGCGTCGCCCATGAAGATCGTGATGGCCATCATCAAGCCGTTCAAGCTGGAGGAGGTGCGCGACGCGCTCACCGGAATCGGCGTGCACGGCCTGACGGTGACGGAGGTGAAGGGGTATGGCCGGCAGAAGGGCCACACCGAGATCTACCGCGGCGCGGAATACGCGGTGAGCTTCCTGCCCAAGCTGAAGATCGAGGTCGCCGTCGCCTCGGACCTGACGTCGAGCGTCATCGACGCCATCGCGGGGGCGGCCCGCACCGGCCAGATCGGTGATGGCAAGATCTTCGTGATGCCGCTCGAAAAGGCCGTGCGCATCCGGACCGGCGAGACCGACGCCGACGCGCTCTGATCCGTGGCCCGGCGCGCCCGGGCCCGCAGAGTCCAGACTTTCTGAAACGATACGAATTTGAGACCGGGAGCCACGTGCCCATGAAACTTCGTCACGCCCTCATGCTCGGTTTGGGAGGGGCGGCCATCGCCGCCATCCTGATCGAGCCGTCGCTTGCACAGACGCCGACGCCGGAAGCCGCCTCGCCGCCGCCGTCCCCGATCCCCAACAAGGGCGACACCGCCTGGATGTTGATATCCTCGGCCCTCGTGCTGATGATGGCGGTGCCGGGCCTCGCACTGTTCTACGGCGGCCTGGTGCGCACCAAGAACATGCTCTCGGTGCTGACCCAGGTCTTCGCGATCGTGTCGATCGTCGGCCTGCTGTGGGTGTTCTATGGCTACAGCCTCGCCTTCACCAACGGCGGCGGTATCAACGACTTCGTTGGCGGCTTCTCGAAGGCCTTCCTCAAGGGGATCGACGCCAACTCCACCGTGGCGACCTTCTCCAACGGCGTCGTGATCCCCGAATACGTCTATCTGTGCTTCCAGATGACCTTCGCGATGATCACCCCCGCGCTGATCGTTGGCGCCTTCGCGGAGCGGATGAAGTTCTCCGCCCTGGTGGTGTTCACGATCCTCTGGGTCACGCTCATCTACTTCCCGATGGCCCACATGGTCTGGTACTGGGGCGGCCCGGATGCGGTCGGCAACGCCGCGAAGGCGCTCGCTGCCGCAACGGACGACGCGTCGAAGGCCACCGCTCAGGCGGCGCTAGACGCGGTCAACAAGGATGCCGGCTTCCTGTTCCAGAAGGGCGCCCTCGACTTCGCCGGCGGCACCGTGGTGCACATCAACGCCGGCATCGCGGGCTTCGTCGGCTGCCTGATCATGGGTAAGCGCATCGGCTACGGCCGCGATCTGCTCGCCCCGCACTCGCTGACCATGACCATGATCGGCGCCTCGCTGCTGTGGGTCGGCTGGTTCGGCTTCAACGCCGGCTCGAACCTCGAGTCCAACGGCACGGCGGCGCTGGCCATGCTGAACACCTTCGTGGCGACCTGCGGCGCCGCCGTGGCGTGGCTGTTCGCCGAGTGGGCACTCAAAGGCAAGCCGTCTCTGCTGGGCATGCTCTCGGGCGCGATCGCCGGCCTCGTGGCCGTCACCCCGGCCTCCGGCTTTGCCGGCCCGATGGGCTCGATCGTGCTTGGCCTCGTCGCCGGCGTGGTCTGCTTCGTGATGTGCTCGACGGTGAAGAACGCGCTCGGCTACGACGACTCGCTCGACGTGTTCGGCGTGCACTGCATCGGCGGCATCCTGGGCGCGCTGGCGACCGGCATCCTGGTCGACCCGAACCTCGGCGGCGTCGGCATCCCCGACTACACCTCCAAGCCGGGCGAGCTGGCGGTCGGTGCCTACGACATGATGGGCCAGCTCATCATCCAGGCTGAAGCGGTCGGCCTGACCCTGCTGTGGTCGGGCATCGGCTCGGCGATCCTCTACAAGCTCGTCGACCTGACGATCGGCCTGCGGGTGACCCAGGAAGAGGAGCGCGAGGGCCTCGACATCGCCGATCACGGCGAGCGCGCCTACAACTACTGAGACGTGTGGCGCGGCCTTGCGGGGCCGCGCCTCCGGAATGGAAAACCCCGGCTCCGCGTGGGCCGGGGTTTTTCTTTGGCGATTTGGCCGCTGGGGTCGGCTCGCCTCAGAAGGATTTGGGCAAACCGGCCTGCTTCAACACGGCGTTGGCCGTCTGGCGGGATTTGATGCTGGAATCGACGACGACCTTTCGGCCAGTCTCGTTATGGCGCCAGATCTCGTGATCATCCCGGCCACTGCGAAAGAAGCGATACCCCTGAGCCTGCAGGAGCTTCTTGAGCGGCGGTGTGAAGTCGGGCACGCGGCTCCCACGCGCAGCCGATCATGCGCGTAGGCGATGAGATCGACCTCGATGCCTTCGCTCTGATCGTCTTCGAGAAGATCCTGGATCATCCCGGGGAGCTTCCGCCGCAACGCTTCGAGCGAAGGCGCCTCTGTCGCGAGCCCTGGAACATCGCTGTCCGAGACGTACCAGACGGCTGCGTCCGCATCCCAGGCGCAGCGAACAACGGCGTGGCGGCTCATCGCGGAACTCCGAGGCTTGTATCGAGACATCGCGCGATCCCGTCATTGGGGCAAGGCTGCATCGCCTCGCCCACAGAGGAGAGGTGCGGCCCCGCTCACGCCGCCTGCGTCAGCGCCGCCTTCTCCTCGGAAAAAGCCCAGTCGAGCCAGGGCGTCAGCGTCTCGAGATCCGACGTCTCCACCGTGGCGCCGCACCAGATCCGCAGGCCCGCGGGGGCGTCGCGGTAGGCTCCGATGTCGAGGGCGACGCCCTCCCGCTCCAGCCGCTCGACGATCCCCGCCGCAATGGCCGAGACCGCCGCGTCGCCCCGGGCGAGCACGTCCGGATCGGCGATCACGAGGCAGACGCCCGTGTTCGAGTAGGTCGCCGGATCGACCGCCAGCGGCGCGATCCAGGGGGTGCGCGCCACCCAATCGTAGATCGCCTTGGCGTTGGCGTCCGCCCGCGCGTGCAGCGCCGAGAGACCACCGATCCCCTCAGCCCAGGTGAGCGTATCGAGGTAATCCTCCACCGCCAGCATGGAGGGCGTATTGATCGTGTCGCCCTTGAAGATGCCCTCGATCAGCTTTCCGTCCTTGGTCAGGCGGAACACCTTCGGCAGCGGCCAGGACGGGGTGTGGCTCTCCAGGCGGGCCACGGCGCGTGGCGACAGGATCAGCATGCCGTGCGCGGCCTCGCCGCCCATCACCTTCTGCCAGGAGAAGGTCACGACATCGAGCTTGTCCCAGGTCAGCGGCTGCGCGAAGGCTGCCGAGGTGGCGTCGCAGATCGTCAGGCCCTCGCGGTCGGCGGCGATCCAGTCGCCGTTCGGCACCTTCACGCCGGCCGCGGTGCCGTTCCAGGTGAAGACGACGTCGCTGTGCCGGGTATCGATCGCCGCGAGGTCGGGCAGCACGCCGTAGGGCGTCTGGTGGATGCGTGGCGCGATCTTGAGCTGCTTCAGCGCGTCCGTGACCCACTCCTTGCCGAAAGCTTCCCAGGCCGCGACCTCGACGGGCCTTGGCCCGAGCATCGTCCACATCGCCATCTCGACGGCGCCGGTGTCCGAGGCCGGCACGATGCCGATCCGATAGTCGGCGGGCACCTGAAGGACGGAGCGCGTCAGGTCGATCGCCCGGGCGAGCTTGGCCTTGCCAATCGGCGACCGGTGCGACCGGCCGAGCGCGGCGTCGGCCAGGGCGGCCGGGGTCCAGCCCGGACGCTTGGCGCAGGGGCCGGAGGAGAAATGGGGCACGCGCGGGCGCTGCGTGGGGCGGGTGGTCATCGCGAATCCATCCTGGCAGAGGGGCATTCCTCGCAGGGAGGAGGTCCCGAACTCGCGCATGCGCCGAAACCCGGCGTCTGGCAAGCGTCGGCCAGCGTTGCGATCCCCACGGGGTGGCCCCGGGCGGGACAGGCAGTCCGGGAGCGCGGAACAGTCGATTAAGCCTGACCCGTTAGGCTTAATGCTGTGCCGCGTAGCGTTTGAGGTACATCGATGTCTATGCACAGCGCCGCGATAGTGGCGATCTGGTCCGCTCTGCTTGTGGTTATTGGAGCCTTAACGGCCCACATCGCGCTCCCGTATCGCCTGCGACGTCCGATGCCGCAGACGCTGCAGATCGATCCGTTGGATTACGACCGGGACGGTCCTGTGATCGATCTTGAGGCGGCCTGACCCGCGCCGTCGAGGTCCGGCCGCCGCTCTGCGGTGAGGCGCTCGGCCTGTTCCCGCCGCCAGCGGGCGATGGCGGCGTGGTTGCCGCCGGAGAGCACGTCGGGGATCGCGCGGCCCTCCCAGTCCCGAGGCCGCGTGTAGTGCGGGTATTCGAGGAGTCCGCCCTCGAAGCTTTCCTCGATACCGGATTGCACCTTGCCCATCACGCCGGGCAGGAGCCGCACGCAGGCGTCGAGCACCACCAGGGCGGCGATCTCGCCCCCTGAGAGCACGTAATCGCCGATCGAGACCTCCTCCAGGCCGCGTCCGGCGATCACCCGCTCGTCCACGCCCTCGAACCGGCCGCAGACGATCAGCGCGCCAGGGCCTTCCGCGAGGGTGCGAACCCGCGCCTGGGTCAGCGGCCGGCCGCGGGGGGACATCAGCAGGCGTGGGCGCGGGTCGTCGGGCGGGCTCGCGGCGTCAATGGCGGCGGCCAGGACATCGCAGCGCAGCACCATGCCGGCGCCGCCCCCGGCCGGGGTATCGTCCACCGCCCGGTGGCGGCCGAGCCCGTGCTCGCGGATGTTGCGCGCCTCCAGGCTCCAAGTGCCGCGGGTCAGAGCATCGCCCGAAAGCGAGATGCCCAGCGGGCCTGGGAACATCTCCGGGTATAGGGTGAGGATCGTGGCCCGCCAGGGCGTGTCCGTGTGCGTCATGGCGCTTGATCGCGCGCCGGGTGCGGCACGGTCAACGCCACCGGCACCAATCCGGCCCGCGGGCTGTTACCGGCCATGATCCGGATCCCGACCCTCATCCCCGCCGTGTTGGCCGTCGTCCTCGCCGGGCCGGTCTGCGCGGCCGAGCCGCTGGCGCCTGCGGGTGCTCCGGCCGACGCCTTCCCGAAGCCCGACCGGCCGGTGGCCGAGATCGTCGCGCCGCGCTGGTCCTCGGAAGCCGCGCGCGACAAGGCCGGCGAGTTCGCCGAGGTCGCCCGGGGCATGGGCTTCGCCCCGGGTGAGACGGTGGCGGATATCGGGGCGGGCAGCGGCTACGACGTGGTCCGGCTAAGCCCACTGGTCGGCCCGGGCGGCCGGGTGCTCGCCGAGGATGTCACGCCGGATTACCTCGCCGCCCTGGAAACGCGTGTGAAGGGCCTCGCCAACGTGACCGTCGTGCGGGGCGAGCCGCATGATCCGCGCCTGCCTCCAGCCTCCGTGGATGCCGCGATCCTCGTGCACATGTACCACGAGATCACCCAGCCCTTCGGCCTGCTCTACAATCTCGCCGCGGCGATGCGCCCGGGCGGTCGCGTCGGCATCGTCGACGCCGACGATATCCCGTCCCGCCACGGCACTCCTCCGGCGCTCCTGCGCTGCGAACTCACCGCCGCTGGGTATCGCGAGACCGGGTTCCATCCGTTGAAGGATGGCGCCTACCTCGCGGTGTTTGCGGCGCCCCCGGCCGACCAGCGACCGTCACCGGAGACGATCCGGCCCTGCCGGGACGGGGCGACGCGGCGGTGGCGGCTGCCGGGGGATCGCTGTCTTGGGACGCGTACGGCGCAGGCCTTCACGCTTTCTCAGCCCAAGGTTGTCAGCATCGCGGCCCCGTCGCCCATGATGCAGGCCGCCGCATGCTCCTCGGACTCTGGCTCGACCAACCCCTCTGGGCGATCTTCGCGGTGCTGGCCCTGCTGTTCGGCGTCCTCGGCGTGATCCTGTACGGGCTCTCGCACCTGCGCCGCACGCGTCCGATGATGCGCCGCCTCGGTGCCGGCATGGTGCCCACCTACTTCACCGCGCTCGCGACCCTGCTCGCCCTATTGACCGGCTTCGTGGCCAACGATGCCTGGGAGCGTCAGCGCGCGGCCTCCCGCGCCCTCCAGGCCGAGCGCGCCGACGCCCTGGCGCTCTACGATCTCAGCCTCGCCTCGGCCTCCGACATGCGCAACATCCGGTCGGCGCTGGCGGCCTATCTCGACGCGGTGATCGAGCGGGAATGGCCACGGATGAGCGAGGGCGGCTACGCCCCGGAAGCCGGGGCCGGGTTGCGGCGGCTCTTGGAGACGGTGTCCGATCCGAAGATCACCACGGAGGCGGGCGCGCCGACCCATGCTGCCCTTCTCAGCGCCGCCATGGCTCTGCGGGGTGACCGCGGCGAACGGCTGGCGCTGAGCCAGACCGCGAGCGACGGCACCAAGTGGCTTACCCTGCTGATCCTGGCGGCGCTCACCCTGGTGGCCCTGGGGCTCGTCCACACGGAGCACCCGGCCGCCCAGGCGACGGTGCTGACGACCTTCTCGTTGGCGATGGTCACCACCCTCGGCCTGATCGCCCTGCACGAGCGCCCCTTCGACGGGCCGCTGGCGATGAGCGCAGAGCCGCTGGTGATCGCCCGGGCCGCCGTGGTGGCGCCGGCGCCCTGAGCAGGGTCCGCGGGAGTGGCTGCCGGTTTTTCGACGGAACACCTGCTGCGAGATCAGCCCGGATCGTCGGTCGGCTTCTCGCCCGGCGGCGCGAACAGATCGTCCGGCGCCACCACGGTGACGCGGCGTTGCGCCACGTCGAGCACCGGCACGAATGCCTTGGTGAAGGGGAGGAGCGCCGTCGCGCCGCCGTTCGGCGGGCGCAATTCCAGAAGGTCGCCGCCGCCGTAATTCGGGACGGCCACGATTGTCCCGATGACTGTGCCGGCTTCGTCCAAAGCCGTGGCGCCGATCAGATCGGCGGCATAGACCTCGTCCTCGTCCTCGGGGGCGCTCAGGCGATCGCGCGGAATGAACAGGGCGACGCGATTCAGCGCCTCGGCCGCAGTCCGGCCGGAAACACCCGTCACCCGGGCAATCAGCATGTCGGGGGATGTGCCGGGGGCGATGCGCACCTCGGCGAGCGTCAGGCTGCGCCCGTCCGCGGTCAGCAGAGCGCCATAGCTGGCGATCGCCCGCGGCTCGGCCGTGTAGGATTTGAGGCGGACCTCACCGGTGAGCCCATGTGCCCGCCCGAACTCGCCCAACAGGACGAGGTTCGAATCATCGGGCGGGGCGGCCGGCTTCGCGGCCGGCGCCTTGGGCGAAGTCGCGGCGTCGAGCGCAATCGCGCCGATCGCCGCGTTTACGCGGCTCCGGCGGCCGCCGTCGCGGGGGGAGGGACCTGCGGGGCGGCGCGCCATGGTGAAGCGCCTTACGCCGCAGCGTCCTCGGCGGGTGCGGCGGCCTTCTCGGCACGCTTGGCGGCGCGCTCCTTGGCCTTCTCGCCCGGCTCCGCCTTTTGCGGGTTGTTGCGCGTCGGGCGCTTGGCAAGGCCGGCCTGATCGAGGAAGCGCAGGACCCGGTCGGTCGGCTGCGCGCCCTTGGCGAGCCAGCTCTGGATCTTCTCGTTGTCGAGCACGATGCGGGCCGGATCGTCCTTGGCCTTCATCGGGTCGTAGGCGCCGACCTTGTCGATGAAGCGGCCATCGCGCGGGGCGCGGGCGTCGGCGACGACGATGCGGTAGTAGGGGCGCTTCTTGGCGCCGCCGCGGGTGAGACGGATCTTGAGGGCCATGGTCTGACTACTTTCGCTGTTGTTCGATCTGGGATTCGTGGTCCGCCTTGATCGATTGGTGGTGCCGGATGACTTCCTTGACCACGAAGGCCAGAAACTTCTCGGCGAAATCGGGGTCGAGATTGGCATCGACCGCGAGTTTGCGGAGCCGGGCGACCTGACGGGCCTCCCGGTCCGGATCGGAAGGGGGGATCCCCTTTCGGGCCTTGAGCTCGCCGACCCGCTGCGTGCAGCGGAAGCGCTCCGCGAGAAGATGGATGAGCGCGGCATCGAAGTTGTCGATGCTGTCGCGCAGGCGCGCGAGTTCGGGATCGACGGCTTGCGCCGCGAGCACGTTCATTTCTTCTTCCCAGGCATGAACCCACCGAGACCCGGCAGCTTCGGACCGCCCAGGCCCGGAAGCCCCGGCATCTTGGGCATGCCGCCCCCGCCGAGGCCCGGCGGCATCGGCGGCAGCTTGCCGCCGAACTGCTTCTCGATCTGGGCGATCTGCTCCGGCGTCGGCTCCGGCATGCCGGGGGGCAGGCCGGGCATGCCGCCGCCCATCCCGCCACCGCCCATCCCGCCACCACCGAGCCCGAACATCGAGCCGAGCGCCTGCCCGATCCCGCGTTTTCCGGAGCCCATCGCCTTCATCATGTCGGCCATGGTCCGGTGCATCTTCAGGAGCTTGTTGATCTCCGAGACGTCGACGCCCGAGCCCGCCGCGATGCGCTTCTTGCGGCTGTTCTTGAGCAGATCGGGGTTCTTGCGCTCCTGCGGAGTCATGGACGAGATGATCGCCCGCTGGCGCTTGAACATCTTCTCGTCGAGGTTGGCGCCCTCGACCTGCTTCTTGATCGCGCCCATCCCGGGCAGCATACCCATCAGGCCGCCGATGCCGCCCATCTTCTCCATCTGGGCGAGCTGCATGGACAGGTCTTCGAGATCGAACTTGCCCTTGCGCATCTTCTCCGCGGTGCGGAGCGCCTGCTCGTGGTCGATGGTCTCGGCCGCCTTCTCGACCAGCGAGACGATGTCGCCCATGCCGAGGATGCGGTTGGCGACGCGGGACGGGTGGAACTCCTCGAGCGCGTCGACCTTCTCGCCGACGCCGACGAGCTTGATCGGCTTGCCGGTGACGGCGCGCATGGAGAGCGCCGCGCCGCCGCGAGAATCGCCGTCCATCCGGGTCAGTACGATGCCGGTGACACCCAGCCGCTCGTCGAAGGCCCGAGCGGTGTTGACCGCGTCCTGGCCGGTGAGCGCGTCGGCGACCAGCAGCACCTCGTGGGGCCGCGTCGCGGCCTTCACCTCGGCGGCCTCGGCCATCAGGGCCTCGTCCACGGTGGTGCGGCCGGCGGTGTCGAGCATGACCACGTCGAAGCCGCCGAGTCGGGCCGCCTCCATGGCGCGCTTGGCGATCTGCACCGCGGACTGACCGGCCACGATCGGTAGGCTCTCGACGCCGACCTGCTTGGCCAGCACCGCGAGCTGCTCCATCGCGGCTGGGCGGCGCGTGTCGAGGGAGGCGAGCAGCACCTTGCGCTTCTCGCGATCGGAGAGGCGCCGGGCGATCTTGGCGGTGGTGGTGGTCTTGCCCGAGCCCTGCAGGCCGACCATCAGGATCGGCACCGGGGCGGGGGCGTTGAGGTCGACGGTCTCGGCATCGGTACCGAGCATCGCCACCAGCTCGTCGTTGACGATCTTCACGACCATCTGGCCGGGCGTCACCGATTTGAGCACGACGGCGCCGACCGCCTTTTCCTTCACCTTGTCGGTGAAGCCGCGCACCACTTCGAGGGCGACGTCGGCCTCCAGCAGGGCACGGCGCACCTCGCGCATGGCGGCGGTGACGTCGGCCTCGGTGAGCGCACCGCGGCGGGTGAGCCCCGAGAGGATGCCGGAGAGGCGATCGGACAGGCCTTCGAACATGCTCTGAACCCGCGCTTACTGTTCGAGCCCGGCGCGCTCGACCCGGCGCGCCTGGAGATCGGCCTCGAAGCCGCGGACAGCCTTGGCGAATTTGTCTCGGCAATCCGGGTTGCAGAAGCCCACCACGGCACCGTTGTAGAGCGTCAACGAGTCGGCCGAGATCGGCTTGCCCGACCACGGGCAGATCTCGTTGATCGCGTCCTCGATCTTCAACGCTTCTTGATCTCGCGTCATGGGGGTGCCTCGGCCGGCGGATCCCGTCACCGCACATCGGCCAACACCTATCGCGCCCGAGGGCGCACACGCGCTGTCGGGCGTTGACCTCCGGTCTCACGGGACCGGTCGGCTTGGCATCGGTCGATCTGCGAAGGATCGGGAGCGCGTGGCGTAGCCGCGATGGCGCGGAAAGTCAATTTCCGGGTTGCGGCTCCCGTCGTGGCCACTGCCACCTTTACCGATCGTTAAGCATGTTCCGATTGTCTACGAGGCGAATTCGTTCAGGACGCCGCCCCATGTCGGAACCCGCCCGCTCCCTGCCGCCCGAGTCCAGCGGCCGCCCCGCGCCCGGGCCGCTTCGGGACTGGCTCTCGGCGATGAAGACCCACAGCCCGGCTGACGCAGCGCGCCCGGACCAGAAGGCCGGCCCCGGTGCCGCCGAGACCGCGTGGTCGCCGCGGGTCGTGGCGCCCGCTGGGCCGTCGCAGGCAGCCGAGACCGAGGATGCCGACATCTCCGAGCTGATGGCCGAGAACCTGATGCTGAAGGCCAAGCTCCGCCTGGAGGCCGAGCACCAGGACCAGCTGCAGGCGCTCCTCGCCGAGGAGATCCGCACCCTGCGCGCGCATATCCAGGACGAGATCGGCTCCCTCGACGATCTGCGGGCGGAACAGGCGGAGATCCGCGCGGAGCGCGAGCGCTTCAAGACCGAGCGCGCAGCGACGCAGGCTGAGCGCGAGCGGGCCGCGGGCGAGCGTTCCGCCCTGATGGCCGAGCGTGACGCCCTGCGGGAGGAGCGCGACGTGTGGCGTGCCCGGACCGAAGCTTTGGCCCAGCCGCTGTTCCAGATGCAGAAGCGCTGAGCCCTGAAAAGCCGAAGGGCCACCCGCGAGGGTGGCCCTTCCATTGCCGAACCATGTCGTCCGGCGGAACTGTCCCGATGATCGGGTCTCTAGCGCGTCTTAGAACGACACGCCGGAGGCGACGGTCCAGGTCCGATGAGCCGAGACACACGGCTGATGACAATGAGACACTGGATCACCTCCTTTCGTTGGTTGCGGATGAACGGAAGGTAGGCGGTGCGAGGCGGCTTGTGAAGCCCCGCGCCTGCGCCCGTTTGTCCTCCCGAAATCTGGGCTTTACGGGCCCGTACTTTCCCGCACCGGCCGGCGGGCGTAAGACGGGGTTGTCACGCCCGCAGCCCGAGCCGCCTTGAACGCGCCCTTCACCAACCCGCTGCGTCCCGCCGACGAAGCCGCCCTCGATCCTGACGCGATGCGCCAGCCGCTCGGGAACGCGTGGTACTGCGTCGGCCAGTCCCGCAACCTCAGCAAGGCCGGCGGCAAGGCGGGTCTGCGTGCGGTGGAGCTGAACGGCGAGCAGATCGTGCTCGGCCGCGCTCCGGACGGTGCCGCCTTCGCGCTGCGGGATCGCTGCCCCCACCGTGGCATGGCCCTGTCCAAGGGCCGGTTCGACGGCGACACGCTCATGTGCCCGTTCCACGGCTGGCGTTTCGGCACGGATGGGCGCTGCCGCGACGTTCCGACCCTGTCGGAGCATGACGTCGCGGATTACTCGCGCATCCAGGTCCAGCGCTTCCCGATCCGCGAGAGCGCCGGCTTCCTGTGGGTCAACCCCCATATCGGCCCGGCTGGCCGCGATATCGCGGCTGTGCCCGAGCTTGATTTCACGCCCGCCGGATCCCTGGTGGTCGAACTCGTGGTCCAAGCTTCCTTCGATCTCACGACCCTGAGCCTCGTCGATCCCGGCCACGTCGCCTTCGTCCACGATTCGTGGTGGTTCCGGCCCTCGAAGCAGCTCCGCGAGAAGGTGAAGACCTTCCAGCCGGTGCCCCACGGCTTCGTCATGACGAGCCATGCCACCACGACGAGTTCCCCGGTCTACCGGTTGCTCGGCGGCGTGCCGGAGGTCGAGATCGAGTTCCGCCTGCCGGGCGTGCGCCTTGAGCGGATCCGTGCCGGCGAGAAGCGCGTGGCGAACTACACTTTCGCGACGCCGCTGACACCGGACCGGACGCTGCTCACCAACGCCCTCTACTGGAGCATGCCGACGCTGAACCTGCTCAAGCCGGTCGCCCGCCCGTTGATGCGGCAGTTCCTGACCCAGGACCAGCAGGTGCTCCAGCACGCGCAGGACGGCCTCGACCGCAAGCCGACCATGGTGCTGTTCGGCCAGGGCGACCTGCCGTCGCAATGGTATTTCCGCCTGAAGCGCGAAGCGCTGGAAGCGAGTCGCGACGACCGCGCGTTCACGAACCCGCTGGAGCGCAGGGAGCTGCGCTGGCGCTCCTGAGCGCGTCGCGGGCCGGCACCCCTTATCTCTCGCACCGGAGAACGGACCCGCGCAGTTCCAGGCTGGCGTGCGCGCTCTGGCGAGACAGCAAAGCTGTGAAGCCCGCAGCCCGCGTTGCGGGGGAGGGCGCGCGGACCGCAATCGACTGAACCCGCGTCATATCCGAGCCGGTTATGGGGATCTGAGAACCCATCGCGAGGTGAAGGCGAGCCGCGGATTGGATGCGCGGTAAGATCAATCGAGATCCAAATTTAAGATCCTATTAACCATACACAGAGCAGTAATATCCGCGCAGTACCTCTTTTCGAGACGCTTCGCGCCGATGCCTCGCTTCTTCATCGATCTTCACGACGGCTCGCAGCCGATCCGCGATGACGTCGGCTTCGAGCTGCCGGACCTGCCGGCCGCCCGCGCCAAGGTCACCCGGATCATGTCGGCCATCGCCCGCGACATGCTGCCCGATGTCGAGCGCCAGGATTACGTGGCCTGCGTGCGCGACGGCGTCGGCAAGGTCGTCTTCCGGGCGCGCCTGTCGCTGGCCGCCGAGGCGGTGGACTGAGGCTCGCCGTCGCAAGGCGGAGAACTTGACCGGCGCGCGCCACCCGCCATTTCCGGGGGTATGAAACGGCGAAGCCTGCTTACGGTCGCGAGCGCGGCCACGGTGATGACGCTCGGCGGCGTCGGCTATGCCGCCCACCGGCGTGGACGGAACCCCTATTATCGCGGCCCGGTCTCGGACCATTTCGACGGGCTGCGCTTCTTCCTGCCGGACCAGGCGACCGACAAGTCGCTGCCCGACGTGATCCGCTGGCAGGCCAAGCGCGCCCGGGAGCCCTGGCCGACGAACTTCCCAAGCCCCTTTCCGGCGGAGCGGCCGCCCGAGCGCGTCGGCGGCCTGCGGGTCGTGCTGATCGGCCACGCGAGCTACCTCGTCCAGGTCGCGGGCCGGAATATCCTGATCGATCCGGTCTTCGCCAAGCGCGCGAGTCCGGTCCGTTTCGCTGGACCGAAGCGGGTCAATCCGCCGGGCATCGCCTTCGCCGACCTGCCGCCGATCGATGCGGTGCTGATCACCCACAACCATTACGACCATCTCGACGGGCCGAGCGTCGCGCGAATCTGGCAGGCGCATCAGCCGCTCATCGTCGCGCCGCTCGGCAACGACGCGATCCTGCGCGGCTTCGACGATACGATGCATGTCGAGACCCGCGACTGGGGCCAGTCGGTCGATCTCGGCGACGGGCTGCAGGTTCACCTGACCCCGGCCAACCACTGGTCGGCCCGGGGCGTCCGGGATCGGCGGATGGCCCTGTGGTGCGCCTTCGTGATCACCTCGTCCCGGGGCGTGCATTATCACGTCGGTGACACGGGCTTCGGCGATGGGGCCCTGTTCCGGGACATCCGCGCCCGCTTCGGGCCGCCGCGGCTGGCGACCCTGCCGATCGGCGCCTACGAGCCTCGCTGGTTCATGCGCGCGCAACACGTCGACCCTGCCGAGGCCGTGCAGGCCTTCCGCCTCCTCGGCGCCGAGCAGGCGCTCGGACACCATTGGGGCACGTTCCAGCTCACCGATGAGGGCATTGAGCGGCCCGTGGAGGCGTTGAATGCAGCGCTCGGGGCCGCCGGCCTCCCGCCGGAGCGGTTCCTGGCCCTCAGGCCTGGTCAGGTCTGGGAGGCCTGAGAGCAGCGCCGCGCGCTGCCGCCCGATTGGGCATGATGCGTGCATGATACTGTATGCAGCATGGGGTCACGGTGGGAGAACGCCGTTGCGCGCCTGGAGAGCGGGCGCCGCTCCATGCGGCGCATCCGCTTCCAGCCGAGAGACACGATGGACTCGATCAAGCCGACACGCCGCTCGCTGATGGTGGGAGGCGCGGCACTGGCCGCCTTGGGAGCCCCGGGCCGGGCCGGCGCGCAGGGCGTGACGCCGGGTAGCCTGACCTACGGCATCTCGATGACCGACCTGCCGCTCACCACTGGCCAGCCAGACCGGGGCGCCGGCGGCTACCAGTTCACCGGTTTGACCCTGTACGATCCACTGGTTGCCTGGGAGCTCGACGTCGCCGATCGGCCCGGCAAGATGGTGCCCGGGCTCGCCACGTCCTGGGAGGTCGACACGGCCGACCCGAAGGTCTGGATCTTCCACCTGCGCGAGGGTGTGACCTTCCACGATGGCTCGGCCTTCGATGCCGACGCGGTGATTTGGAACTTCGACAAGGTGCTCAACAAGGAGGCGCCGCAGTTCGATCAGCGGCAGGCCGCGCAGGTGCGCCCGCGCCTGCCCGGCGTCGCGAGCTACCGCAAGCTCGACGGTAGGACCGTCCAGGTGACTACCAAGACGCCCGACAGCCTGTTCCCCTACCAGATGCTCTGGTTCCTGATCTCCTCGCCCGCCCAGTACGAGAAGGTCGGCCGGGACTGGGCGAAGTTCGCCTTCGAGCCGTCGGGCACCGGGCCGTTCCGTCTGGGTCAACTCGTCCCGCGGGTGCGCCTCGAACTCCTGCCGAACGTGAGCCACTGGAACCCCAAGCGGGTGCCCAGGCTCGCCAAGCTGACGCTCAGCTGCGTGCCCGAGGATCTCGCCCGGGTGAACGCCCTCCTGTCGGGCAACGTCGACCTGATCGAGGCGCCGGCGCCGGACGCCGTCCCGCGCCTCAAGGCGGCCGGCATGCGCATCGTCGGCAACGACACGCCGCATGTCTGGAATTACCACCTGTCGATGTTGGAAGGCTCGCCCTGGCGGGACCTGCGCCTGCGCAAGGCCGCCAACCTCGCCATCGACCGCGCCGGCGTCGTCGAGTTGATGGGTGGGCTGGCGCAGCCGGCCGTGGGACAGGTCCAGCAGTCGAGCCCCTGGTTCGGCAAGCCGAGCTTCCAGATCAAGACCGACGTCGATGCGGCGCGTAAGCTCGTTGAGGAGGCGGGTTACTCGGTGAAGAACCCGGTCAAGGCTACGATCCTGATCCCGACCGGTGGAACCGGGCAGATGCTGTCGCTGCCGATCAATGAGTACGTGCAGCAGAGTTGGGCGGAAATCGGCATCCAGGTCGAGTTCAAGACGGTGGAGCTTGAGGTGGCCTACACGGCCTGGCGTCAGGGGGCGGCGGATCCAAGCCTGAAGGGGGTTTCAGCCGGCAACATCGCCTACGTCACCTCGGATCCGTTCTACGCGATCCTGCGCTTCTACGATTCGAAGCAGATCGCCCCGAACGGCGTGAATTGGAGCCACTACCGTAACCCTGAAGTCGATGCCCTCTGCGACAAGGTCAAGGCGAGTCTCGATACCGATGAACAGAATCGGCTGCTGGCGCGCATCCACGAGATTGTCGTCGATGACGCCGTGCAGGTTTGGGTGGTGCACGACACCAATCCGCACGCCCTGTCGCCGCGGGTGAAGAATTATGTTCAGGCCCAGCACTGGTTCCAGGATCTTGCGACGCTGGCCTGACCACGGTCGATAGCCTTGAGGTGGCTGGAAGGATTTGGATTTTCGGGGAACGATCTTCGCGAGGATGTGTTGATTCTTCAACGCACGAAGGAGTGTCCCATGAAGACCCTGCTTGCCGGCGCCATCCTGGCTGCCTCCCTCGCGAGCGTCGTTCCTGCAGCGGCGCAACGCATCGATATCGGGCCGGACGGCCCCAGCGTGGATTTGCGCTCCCGTGGACAGCGGGAGCGGGATTTCCGGCGGGACGAGTATCGCCGCGACCGCGCCGACGAGGACCGCATGTACCGTCCTCAGCGCTACGACGATGACCGGCCGGTCGTTCGTCGCGGTTATGGCTACTGATCTGCGCCGACCACGACGAAGCCAACGATGATTGAACACGGGAGGGGTCGGTGAAAGCCGGCCCCTTTTCACATGGACGAGCCCAACGACGAGGCTGTCGAGACTTCCCGAGTTGCTGCAGTCCTGTGATTTCGCACTTGCAGCAAAGCGAATCGGCGATTAGGAAGATCACGCATCATATTTCGGGAGAATTTGGCAATGACCCTTCGTGTTCTCAGTGGTTTCGCTGCGGTTGCCTTCGCCGTGTCCAGCCTGTCGGTTCCGGCCGCGCTGGCCAAGCCCGTCAGTGGCGCGAGCGCCGTCAAGATGATCGACACCGACAATGACGGTACGGTGGACATGAAGGAAGTCGAGGCCGTGGCCTCGTCCACCTTCGACCGGCTCGAGAAGGATGCCGACGGCACCCTCGACGCCCGTGAGCTGAAGGGCCGCCTGAGCGCGGCCGGCGTAAAGCGGGCCGATCCGGACAGCGACGGCACCCTCGACAAGAAGGAATACCTGGCCGCGGTCGCCGAGCGCTTCAAGATGGCTGACCCGGACGGCGACGGCACCCTGGACGCCAAGGAGTTGAACTCCAAGGCCGGCAAGGCGCTGACCGCCCTCATCAAGTAAGCCGACCGGGCGACCCGTACGGTCGCCAGAGATCGAGGAAGCCCCCGCGGATCCGTCCGCGGGGGCTTTTCCGCTTCTGGCATCGCCGGGCCGATCGCCGGATCGTGTCGGCGCAATCAACATGGGTCAATGCGGAACGCCCTGAGGTGCCCGAGAAATCCTGCCTGTGCGGCAGGAGGGAACGCGTGATGCACGAGCCTTCGATTCGGGAACCCACAGATTGGCCGCCCGAGTTCTGGGACACACTCGGCGGCACGGTGACCGCCAGGGTCGAACCGGTCATCGGCCGGGGCGACAAGCAGCGCAGCCCGGTGATCGACTATCTGCGGGATCTGGAGGCTGTGGCCCGGCGTCAATGCAGCAGCCGCGACACGGTCCAGATCATTGCCTCAGGGCGGCGGCTGCTCGGCGACTGCAGTGAGATTGGCCCCTCGGACGGTCCCTTCACGCGGACCTAAGGTCAATGCGGCATCGGTTACCCGACCGCGCCGCCCCGCTGCGCCCGGGACCGGAGCCATATGATCACGTCGGCGACCGCCCAGGCCGCGCAGGTCGGCGCCAGCCATTGCTGAAGGTTCGGAAGGGACCATCCGTACAGGAACTCGGCGCCCAGATGCGCCTGGAGGGCATCCCAGCCCGCATGCTTGACGTCGTGCTCGCGCTGTCCGGCCTCCCGGCCGTAACAGTCGGTGGAGACGAGGAGCGCGGCGGTACCCTCCGGCCGCGGCGTGCGCAGCAGAGTCAGGGCGGCCGCCATGCCGGCGGTTTCGAGGATGGCCGTCAGGGCGTGACTGGTTGCGGGGTTCGCGACCATGAAGGCGACGAGCGTACCGAGCATGAGTGGCGCTTACACCAGGGCGGCCGAGGCGTCACCGACCGGGGATGTGGTGCGGCGCGGGCATAACGGAACCGTACGATCAGGAGCGGGTGGGTATGGATGACCCTTACGATCTCGGCCGCTTCGTCGCGGCGCAGGCGGACGTCTACCCGCGCGCCTTGTCGGAACTGGAGGCGGGGCAGAAGCGGAGCCACTGGATGTGGTTCATCTTCCCGCAGATCGCGGGCCTCGGCTCCAGTCCGATGGCCCAGCGTTACGCGATCAGCTCTCTGGACGAGGCGCTGGCCTATCTCGCACACCCGACGCTCGGCGCGCGCCTGCGGGCCTGTACGGCGGCGGTGAACCGGGTGTCCGGGCGCTCGGCGCACGCGATTTTCGGATCCCCCGACGACATGAAGTTCCGCTCCAGCATGACGCTGTTCGGAGTCGCCGCCCCCGGCGAGCCCTGCTTCGCCGAGGCGCTGGCCACCTATTTCGGGGCCGAACCGGACACGCTGACCCTCGCCAGATTGGGGAAACGCTGAGCTTTCAGCGGCCCCAGAGCCCGACGCGCTCGGCGCGCGCCTGCTCCTCGGCACCCAGCAGATCCTGCGGTGCGTCCTCCGCGGCGCGAGCGCCGCCGGCGGCCAGGATCAGCCCGGCCAGATCCTCGCCATCGATCTGGCAGCGCGCGGAGGCGCCGTCGGAGAGTCCGGAGCAGACCACCTCCCGCCGCCGCAGATAGTTCGCGAGTTGGCGGGCCAGATGGCCGCGCTCGCCTTCCACGCCGAGGAGATGCACGACGCGCCCCCGCAACGAGAGGGTCCCGGTGTCGATCACATCCGGGACTCCGCGTACCTCTCCTGTTGCTGCCGAAGTCGGGACCGCAGCCGGAACGGGTGTGGCCCGGGTCGGCTCCGCCCGCTCGGCCGAGGGACGCGGCTTGCCCTTGGCCAGCTTCTCGGCCGCCCGCTGGACGAAGTCGTGGAAGATGCCCGCGGGCATCTCGCCGCCGAACATCCGGTTCATCGGGCTGTCGTCGTCGTTCCCGATCCAAACTCCGACCACGAGGTCCGGCGTCATGCCGACGAACCACGCATCGCGAAAGTCCTGGCTCGTGCCGGTCTTGCCGCCGATGATCTGTCCCGGAACCCGCGCAGCCTTTCCGGTCCCGGATTCGACCACCGCCTGGAGCGAGTCGAGCATCATGGTGCGCGGCTCCTGGGCGAGGCCGGACGTGGGGGTGGGGTCGGTCTGGACGTAGAGCGGCTGCGGCGCCGAACCGCGGATCGCCTGGATGCCGTAGGCCTGGAGCGGGGTGCGGCCTGACAGGACCGAGCCGTAGGCCCGGGTCATCTCCAGCAGGCTCACGGCGCCGGAGCCGAGCACGAGGCTCGGCACGTTGGGCAGGTCGGACTGGATGCCGAGCTTGCGCGCCGTGGCAATGACCGCCGGGATGCCGACCTCCTGGCCGAGCTGGGCCGCAACCGTGTTGATCGACAGCGCGAAGGCGGTCCGCAGCGGCACCGACCCGCGGTAGCGGCCGTCGTCGTTCTCGGGCTCCCAGTCGCCGATCTTCACCGGCCGGTCGACCACGACGGAATCCGGGGTGTAGCCCTGCTCGTAGGCGGTCAGATAGACCAGCAGCTTGAACAGGGAGCCCGGCTGGCGCTTGGCCTGGACGGCGCGGTTGAACTGGCTGTCCTCGTAGTCTCGCCCGCCCACCATGGCGAGGATCGCGCCTTCCTTCGACAACACCACCATGGCGGCCTGCCCGACCTTGCGGCGACGCCCGTCCTTGTCGAGGCGCCGGGCCACGACGCCCTCGGCGAGGCTCTGGAGGTCGAGGTTCAGGGTCGAGCGGACGGTGAGGTCGCCATCCTTTCCGGCCAGCCGCTTCACGTCCCCCGCGATCATGTCGAGGAAGTAGTTGGTGCCCGGTGGGGCCTCCGGGGGCGTCTTCAGTTTCACGCTCTGCCGGCGGGCCGCGTCGGCCGCGGCTTGCGTGATCGCGCCGGTCTCAACCATGGCCTGGAGCACCACGTCGGCCCGCTCCTTGGCACCGCCGAGGTTCCGCGTCGGCGCGAGCTGCGAGGGCGCGCGCACCAGCCCGGCCAGCATGGCGGATTCGGGCAGGTTCAGGGCCTTGGCGGGCTTGCCGAAATAGCGCCGCGCCGCCGCGTCCGCCCCGTAGGCCCCGGCGCCGAAATAGGCCGTGTCGAGGTAGCCGAGCAGGATCTCGTCCTTGCTCATGGTCGATTCGACCCGCAGCGCCAGGATCGCCTCTTGGACCTTGCGCCAGAGCGACTTCTCCTGGTTCAGTGAGGTCAGGCGCGCATATTGCTGCGTGATCGTCGATCCGCCCTCGCGCACGCCGCCGCCCAGGGCATTGCGGTACGCGGCCCGGGCGAGCCCGCGCAGATCGATGCCCCAGTGGCTGTAGAATCGCCGATCCTCGATCGCGATGATTGCCTGGGCGAGGTGTGGCGGCAGGTCGGCGGCGGTGAGCTTCTGCCCGCGGAAGCTGCCCCGGGTGGCGAAGACCCGCCCGTCATCGGCCTCGACCGTGATCGCCCTTTGGCCGCTCTCGACCACGGCTCCGCCCAGCGGCGGGAGGGTGAGGAATGCGGCGAGCAGGTAAAGAAAGAGCGCCACAGCCGGCAGCAGGATTGCGGCCCCGGCGGCGAGTACGATCGGCCGCCGGCGCAGGCGCGCGGCGAGCGGCGATGCGGCGCGGGTATTCGGTGCGGCCGCAATCGGCTCCCGCGATACAGGCTCGGGTCCGGTGCGCTTCCGTCGTTCCAGCAGCTTGCGCAACCGAGCCGCTGCGGCCCGACCCGCGCCAGCGGCACCCAGCCCGCCTGCCACGATCAGGGACCACAGGCTGCGAGTCAGGTCGCCGGCGGCACGGCGGGCTTCCCGGGCTGCCGAGCGGGGATCCGGCGGTCCGGATCCCTGGTCGTGCCCGGCGTTCTGCATTGACGGCCTGTCGACCGGGGCGCTCTCCGGCGCGTCAGGTGTCATCGCGTGCGGATTCCAGGGCCGATCATGCCGGACGAGGATCTATACTAAGCCTCATCGGGCGCCTTGTCCTTTCGTCGCCGCGACGCAGACCATTGGTCGGCTAGATTAACGCCCGGATGGCGGCAGGGGCTGACCCGCAGTGCCGTGCCGACTGCGCAGCTTGAACGCGAGGATCAGGAGCAGCACGCCGAAGGCGAAGCTGTAGCTGCCGATCCACCACGTCAGCACCAGGGCCGAGATGCCCGGCTCGATCAACAGCGCAATTCCGAACAGGATCGAAACGACGCCTCCGAGGATCAGCCACCAGCGCCCGTAATGGAGATGCAGGCGGAACGCCGCCGCGATCATCAGGCCACCGGTCACAAGCGCCCAGCCCGCGAGCAGGAGGACGAAGGCCCAGACAGCCGCCGCGGGTATCAGTACGGCAGCGACGGCCACGACGATGTCGACGATCCCCTCCAGGAGCAGGAAGCCCCAGCGCTCGTGATGCTGCGCGGCCCGGATCGCGCCCAGGATGGCGAAGATGCCGTCGGTCAGCATGTAGGCCGCAAAGAACAAGACGAGGGACAGCACGAACGCGCCCGGTGCAATGAAGGCGAGGGCGCCGAACAGCATCGCGACGACGCCGCGAAGGGCGACGAGCCACCAGTTGCGGGCGAGCGCCGCGCTCATCGCGTCGAGGCGCGCCACGCCGACCAGCGGGATGCCGCTGGGGGAGTTTCCTGTCGGTCCGCGCTGCGGTGCAGTACTGTTGGTCATCGCAAAACTCCGAAACTCCGATGCCGTGAACGGCACAGGTTCCCGGCGCAGAACGCCGCACTGCGGCAAGCGTTCCTGGGTCTCGGCGAACCGTCACGGAACCTTGAGCCGGCCCCGGGCTTGTGCAGGTCGAGGCGGGCGATGTGCAGTGCCCGGTCGCCGCGAGGCGATCGGCCCATCGGGCGACGACTTCCCATGCTTGACGATCAGCGGCAGGCCTCCGACGCCGAGGTGCGCCCGCGGCCGGCCGACGGCCGGACTGGAACCGGCGCCCGCGACGCCGCGGATCGCGATGTCCTGGATCTCGGTGGATCCGAAACGGCGCGCAAGCCCGGCTCCGAAGACGAGGATCCGTCTGTCCAGGCCGATGGCAAGGACGACGGTGGCGCTACGCACGACGACGGGGAAGACGAGGCCGAGGGCGGCCAACGCCCCAACATCCTGCGGCGCCACCCCTTGGCCTTCCTGCTCGGCGGTCTCGCGGTCATTGCCCTGGGCGTGGGAATCTTCTTCTATTGGCTGCTGTACATGCACCCGTACGAGAACACCGACGACGCCTTCGTCGACGCCCGCAGCATCTCGCTCCAGCCCAAGGTCGGCGGCTACCTCGTGGATGTGCCGGTCACCGACAACCAGCACGTCGAGGCTGGCCAGATCCTGTTCCAGATCGACCAGCGCGACTACGAGATCGCCCTCGATCAGGCCAAGGCGCAAATCGAGGCCGATCAGGCCGCGATCAAGAACATCGATGCCCAGATCCAGGCCCAGAACGCCAATATCGACGTCTCGAAGGCGCAGGTCGCCACCGCCGAAGCGGCCCTGAAATTCGCCCAGGAGGATGCAGCCCGCTACAAGGACCTGGCCGAGCGCGGCTCGGGCTCGATCCAGCAATCGCAATCGGCAACCTCGACGCTTCAGCAGCGTCAGGCCTCGGTCCAAAGCGCCAATGCCAGCGTGGTCGCCGCGCAGAAGCAGATTGGCTCGCTGGAGGCTCAGAAGGCCTCGACCCAGGCGCAGCTTGCCCGCGACAAGGCGCAGGTCGAGCAGGCCGAACTCAACCTTGGTTACACCACGGTCCGGTCCGTCCAGTCCGGCCGCGTCGTGCGGCTCACCGGCGGCATCGGGCAGCTCGCCCAGGCCGGCCAGACTCTCGCGACCTTCGTACCCGATGACATCTGGGTCACCGCGAATTTCAAGGAGACTCAGATCAATGACATGCGCCCGGGGCAGCCGGTCGCTCTCGCGATCGATGCGTATCCGGGCCGCACGATCCACGGCACCGTGGCCTCGGTCCAGCCGGGATCCGGCACCGCCTTCAGTTTGCTGCCGGCCCAGAACGCCACCGGCAATTACGTGAAGGTGACGCAGCGCATCCCGGTGAAGATCGTGGTCACAGACTGGCCGAAGGACATCGCGATCGGCCCGGGCATGTCGGTCGTCCCGACCGTCACGGTGCGGTGAGCCCCGTGGCTGGCAAGTCCGCCTCGGGCAAGTCCGCCTCGGGCAAATCGTCCTCCGGCAAGGCGCCGGGCGGCCACAATCCTTGGCTGATCGCGGGCGTCGTGGCGCTCGCGACCTTCATGGAGGTGCTGGACACCACCATCGCCAACGTCGCGCTCCGGTACATCTCGGGCGGCCTTGCGGTCGGGCCCGACGAGGCAGCCTGGGTGGTGACGAGCTACCTCGTAGCCAACGCGATCACGTTGACGGCGTCGAGCTTCCTGGCCAAGCGCTACGGCCGCAAGGCCTTCTTCATGTGGTCGGTGGGGCTGTTCACGATCTCGTCGATCCTGTGCGGCTTCGCCTGGAGCCTGGAATCGCTCCTGTTCTTTCGCGTGCTGCAGGGGCTCGGCGGCGGCGGTATGGCGCCGCTCGCACAGTCGATCCTGGCGGATTCCTTCCCGCCTGAGAAGCGCGGCCAAGCCTTCGCGCTCTACGGCGTCGCCATCGTGGTCGCTCCGGTGATCGGCCCGACGCTCGGAGGCTGGCTGTCCGACAACGCCTCCTGGCATTGGTGCTTCCTGATCAACGGACCCGTCGGCGTGCTCGCCCTCGGGCTGATGTACTGGCTGATCGAGGATAGCGACGCGGCCAAGAAGGAACGCCGCGCCCTGGTGCGCAAGGGCATCCGCTTCGACATCGTGGGCTTCGTGCTGGTTGCCCTGTTCCTCGCGTCCCTGGAGGTGATCCTTGATGAGGGACAGCGGAAGGACTGGTTCGGCACCTCGATGCTGATGAACGTCTCTGGCGTGCTGATGGTGGTCTCGTTCGTCGCCATGATCCCGTGGCTGCTCAACGCGAAGAATCCAGCGGTCGATCTGCGCCTCATCGGCAACCGGCAGTTCGGATCCTGCTTTGTGGTGATGATGTTCACCGGCGCGATCTTGATTTCGACCACCCAGTTCATTCCGCAGATCACGCAGGAATATTACGGTTACACCGCGACTCTCTCTGGCCTCGTCCTCGGCCCCGGCGGCATCGTCACGGTGGTGATGATGTTCCTGACGGGACGCGCCTCGGCTTACGTACAGCCGAAATGGCTCATCGCCGCCGGAATGACCATCGTGGCGCTCGGGATGTACGACCTGACGCGGCTCAACGGCACCACGACCTTCGCCTTCTTCGCGTGGTCACGGGTCTATATCGGTCTCGGCCTGCCGATGGTGTTCCTGTCGATCACCTCGGCTTCCTACGAGGGAATCCGCAAGGATCAGACCGATCAGGCCTCTGCGCTGATCAACGTCGCCCGTAACGTCGGCGGCTCGATGGGCGTCTCGCTCGCCCAAAACATCCTGGCCTATCGGAGCCAGTTCCATCAGAGCCGGCTGGTCGAGAGCGTCAACCCGGCCGCGCCCGCCTATCAGGACACGATGCGGCAGGCGACGCAGTATTTCTCCGAGCACGGCTATGTTGGCGTCGAGGCGCAGAACCAGGCGACTGCCTGGATTGGCAGCGTGCTGAGCACGGAGGTCGCCTACTGGGCGTATATCGACGTGTTCTGGGTGCTCGGGCTGGTAGCCGCCTGCGCGGTGCCGATCGCGCTGAGCTTGAAGAGCGTCAAGCTCGGAGGCGGGGCGCCAGCCGGAGGACATTGAGGCGAGATGACCGTCACACCCCGTCCCGCGGCAGCGCCTCCGTCACCTCGACGCGCCGGGTGGTGTCTGCTTCGCCAGAGGCTTCGGTGGTGGCAACGTCGGTCTGCGCCTCCGCCTTGTCGAGGGCCTCCGCCACCGCCGCGACCCCCTGGTAGCGGTTGAGCCGCCGGTCGATCATGCCGTCGAGCCGGTCGTGCAACTCGGAGACGGTCAGGCTGCGACGCTTGCCGCCGTCCGCCTCGGTGAACAGGCTGCGATTGGCCCGGGCGGCGCTGCGGAAGGCGCGGCCGGCCACCTCGTCGGGCTTCTCGGAGGAGAGCGAGAGGAAGCGCCCGGCGCTGGCCGTGCCGAGGAAATGCGCGAGGTAGAGTTCGGTCGTGGTCAGGGCCCGGCCGACCCGGGCCTCGATCCGCTCGCGATCGCGCTTGATCAGCTCGGCCGCCATCAGGGCCGCGACGCGCGGATCGTTGCGCAGGCCGAGCACCCGCGCCCGCATGGCGCCGGCGACCGTGATCGCGGAGCCCCGGCCCTTCACGGCGGCGGCCTCCTCGGCGAGCCCGTATCGGGCGCCGTAATCGCGGATCATCTCCAGCCACGTCCGGGCGACGAACTGGAACAGACCCTGCGCCGAGGAGGTCGCGGCCTTGGCGTCCGTGTCGAAGCTCGATTCCTTGTCGGCCAGCGCCATCATGTAGACGGGATCGACGCCCGCTTGGTCGGAGGCCTTCACGATCGTGTCGACCACCTTGCGCGGTACGGTGCGCTCGCCGAACCGCACGGTGTCGGAGCCTTGATCCTGCGTCACCCGCGGAAGAGCCGCGAGGTCGTCCTGGATCAGCGCGGTCGTCGCAGGCTCCTGTTCCGGAACCGGCAGACCATTCCACCGGAGCGCGGCATCGGGCGAGGCGTCCTGCTGTTGCGCGTCCAGCGGCAGATCCTGATCGAGCGTCGAGCGCAGGGCCATATCCTGAGCCGAGAGTTCCGGCGCCACGACTTCCGGCGCCGGTACTTGGGCCGCAAGGGCCTGGGCCGCGCGCGGGCTTGTGTCGACCCGGTCGTGGGCCTGGGCGGCAGGCGCGAAATAAGAGGGCGCGAAGGCGGCCTGTGGCAATCCGAACCCGGCCATGAGACCCAGGGCCAGCGTCCCCGAGACCTGACGAAGCCGGTCCCGGCCGGAGCGGCGGCCCGACCGGCACCGTATCCCACGGCCGGCCTGCGGCAGCCACGCCACGGCTTCGGTCTCGAAGCAGCTCGCGTTCGGCACGAGTCGGCTCACGTCGTCGGCGCGCTGCGCCGGCTCCGGGAAAACCCCCATCATTGGTCCTTCTCAGATCGGCCCTTGCGTCGGCCCGGATTCTCGCGGCCGGGCTTCTTTGATCGGCGGCCGTATCGGCGCCGGCCGTGACCAGAATGGGACGACGTCGTGATCCAAGCGTGGCACGGTCAACGAAGGGTTAACCGTGCGCTTTAGGGGCGCCTTAAGGACGCGGACCGCCGCAACCCGCGTTGAAACCGCTCCCGATCCGTCGCGGTTATCGCCAGCGCCAAGGTCTTGTTTTGGCGTGTTGTCTCGCGATGAGAGCGCCGACCGCTCTCGCGAAATGCGTGTCATGAAGGGGCAATGTTGTCGCATTTGGCTTGGAACGCCGCAGCGATGAGCCAGTTAGGTACGACCCCGGGGGGGTGAACTTTCCGTCCCGTGACGGACCCTTCAAGACGCCACCCGCGTCCCCACAAGGACAACTTTTTCCAATGAGCATGCAGTCCGGTCGCCGTGTCGGTGTCGCGTTCGTTGGCATGGGTGGCGCCGTCGCCACCACCGCCATCGCCGGTATCGAAATGATCAAATCCGGTTCGAACCGGCTTGACGGGCTCCCGCTCGCCGGCCTCTCCGTAGCGGGCTTGGCCGATTACAAGGATCTCGTCTTCGGCGGATGGGACCTGAACGGCGACGATCTCGCCACCGCCGCGAGCGGCCACGGCGTCCTCTCGAAGGACGACATCGAGGACGGCGCCGGTGCTCTGAAGGGCATCACGCCTTGGCCGGCGGTCGGCAGTGCCAAGTTCTGCAAGAACATTGACGGCCAGAATCGCATCGTCGCCAAGGACCACCGCGAGGCGGTCTCTGTCATCGCCAACGACCTGCGGCGCTTCCAGAAGGAAAGCAACCTCGACGACGTCGTCGTTGTGAACCTCGCCTCGACAGAGCGCTGGCCCGACCTGAACGACCCGACCCTGAACTCGACTGACGCCTTCGAGAAGGGCCTGGATTCGAGTGACGAGGCGATCTCGCCCGCAATGCTCTACGCCTACGCGGCGATCAAGAGCGGTATCCCGTACGCCAACTTCACCCCGAGCGTGGCCGCCGATGTTCCGGCGCTCCTCGAACTCGCCAAGGAGCTGAACGTGCCGGTCGCCGGCAAGGACGGCAAGACCGGCCAGACCATGATGAAGACCGTGCTGGCCCCCGCTTTCAAGGCCCGCGCGCTGCACGTCGACGGCTGGTTCTCGACCAACATCCTCGGCAATCGCGACGGCCTCGCGCTGAACGATCCGAACTCGCTCCAGTCGAAGCTGAACACCAAAGGCACCGTGCTCGACTCGATCCTCGGCTACCCGGTCGAGGACCACCTCGTGCATATCCACTACTACCGCCCGCGCGGCGACGACAAGGAAGCCTGGGACAACATCGACGTCACCGGCTTCATGGGTCAGCGGATGCAGGTGAAGGTCAACTTCCTCTGCAAGGACTCGATTCTGGCGGCGCCTTTGGTGATCGAGATCGCTCGCGTGCTCGACCTTGCCCACACGCGCGGCGATGGTGGTGTGCAGGAACAGCTCTCCACCTTCTTTAAGGCCCCGATGGTCAAGAACGGCCGTGGGCCGGAGCACGCCTTCGGCAAGCAGGAGAAGATGCTGCACGATTGGCTCGGCGTTCACTGAACGAGGCTGCCGCACCGCCCTGTACGCTCCTCCTCCATGTGGGGGAGGAGCTGAAGGTGGGGGTGGTTCAGGACTGAATGCGGCGGTTCCGTCTGCACCACTCTTGACCCTTTTCCAGACGGGGAGGGGACCTGTGCCTCGGCCTTGAAAGGTTGGCGAACAGGGAAGGGCTTCATGGAGTCCGATGAAGGCTTCGCCCGAACTGCTGCCCGCTGTCTGAAAGAGCTTATGACCAGCGAGAACCCAGGATCCCAATCCGGCACCGCCGCACCGGAGGCACTCCGCGACCTTCTGGTCGAGATGAACGACCTCAAGCGCGTGCGTTCCGCGGGCCGTACCGGTTCGATCGCGGAGCGGCTCTTCGCGCAGGGGTGGGGGCGTCTCACCGGTGGAGCCTCGCCCGACGACGTCGCCCTCGACATCACCGCTACGACGCTTGCGGCCACGCGTCTCTGCGATCTCGACGCGGCCTTCCTGACCGCGGCCGGCCTGTCGGAAGAGGCGGCGTCCGCGGTGCTGATCGCAGGCTTCGACGCCGTGACCGGCGAACTCGATCCGGATCTGAGGGCACGCCTGCGGGCGCGGCTCGCTCCGCGTCCGGCAGCCGCGTTCGGTTCCCTCCCAGGCTTCGTCGCCGCCCTGGCGCAGCAGCCACGGGCCGGCGTCACCTGCCCGGGTCGTGCCCGCATCCTGCTGGAGCCGCCGGAGAACCACGCCGAGCATTGTCTGATCGTGGCGGCCTACGGCGTGTGCCTCAGCCCGTTCTACCGGGCCGATCCCGGCACCGTGTTCCTGGCCGCCATGGCCCACCATTTTCACAACGCCGCCATGCCGGATGCGGGCTTCACCGGCGAGATGCTGCTCGGCGACCATCTCGGGCCGATCATGGCCACCACCACGGTCTGGGCGCTCGCCGAACTCGACGAGCCCCTTCGGACCCAGGTCGAGCGCGCCCGCGCGGTGCTGCCGGACGATGCCACCGGGGAGGGGCGTGCCTTCCATGCAGCGGACTGCATCGACCGGGTGCTCCAGATCGCCCAGCACCTGCGCGGTGCCTCGACCACCATGGGGATGGTGCTCGACGAGTGGGAGCTGGTCCATGCCGGACCCGTGAAGGGCTTCCACGATCGCGTCCTCGCCGACATGCGCATTCCTTGATCGCACCTGCCTTGATCGCACCTGTTGCCTTGATCGCCGGACCCGGTGGCCCATCTGCCCGGTCGGTCCCGAGAGCCATGATCCCGTTCGAACTTACCTCGCCGCAGACCGGCAACCCACTGAAGGCCGACGGCCCGCACGCCCTGCGGGACGCCGGGACGGGTGCGCGTTGGCCCGTGATCGACGGGATCCCGTATCTGCGGGTGAACCGCGAGGCGCTGGTCGAGCGGGTCTTGGTCCATGTCGACGCGGGCGAGGCCGACGAAGCGCTGGCCGCCCTGCTGGTCGATCAGGACGATTGGTGGAACGGCCCGCCTGCCGACCCCGCGGGGATCATCCAGCTCATCAAGGATCGGCGCACGGCCACCCTGCGCGATGCCGTTCACCGTCTCGGCTGGGGCCGCGTCGGCGATTATTTCCTGCACCGCTGGAGCGATCCGACCTTCCTGGCCGGTCTGTCGCTGCTGGAGGCGCACTGGAACGAACCCGTCTGCGTCTTCGAATTCGCCTGCGGAATCGGCCACTACCTGCGCGAGCTGCAGCGGCGCGGTTGCAAGGTCTCGGGGGCCGACGTGGTCTTCGCCAAGCTGTGGGTCGCGCGCCACTGGGTCGTGGGCGAGAAGGCGCAGCTCGTCTGCTTCGACGCGGGCTCGGCCCATTGGCCGATCCCGGGTGCGCCGGTCGATCTCGTGGCCTGCAACGATGCCTTCTACTTCCTCGACGACAAGGCGGCCCTGCTCGAATGTCTGCGCCAGAACGCCGGAGACGACGGCTGGTTGGCGCTGAGCCACATCCACAACCGCGACTGCCCCGGCTTCTCGGCCGGACGGGCGGTGACGGCCGAGGAGATCGCGGAGCTCTTCCCCGACGCCCTCGTGTATGACGATGCGGAGCTGACCCGGGCGCTCGTCGAGGTCCGGGCACCGGCGCCGCGAGAGCCCACCGCCCTGCGAACCTGTGAGGCCTTCTCGGTGGTGTGCGGACCCGGGATGCGTCCGGCGCCCCGCGCTTTGGTCGACGGCCTCACCCTGCCGAAGCCCGGCACCGTGCTGCGTCTGAATCCGCTCTACGCGCTCGAGGGTGATGACTACGTCATCCGCTGGCCGTCGGAGCGCTACGAGGCGGAATACGCCCCCCGCGCCACCTATCCGCTGCACTCGGCCGGCCCAGAGCACCTGACGTTCGAGGGCTCCCTCGATACGCCGGAAACGCAGCGCGTCCGCGTCCGCGAGTTCGTCGACTTGCCGGAGCGCTGGTGATGGACGGGGTGGGTTGGGGCATCGTCGGCTACGGCTGGGTCGCCCGCGACTATATGGAGCCCGGCATCCGGGCCGCCGGCCATCGTCTCGTCGCGGTCTGTGATCCGGATCCGACCAGTCGCGCGGCGGCTGAACAGGCGGGCGCCCGAGGGCATGCCGACCTCGCCAGCCTGATCGCCGAGCCCGAGGTCGAGGCGGTCTACGTGGCGACGCCGAACCATCTGCACCGCGGCGCCGTCGAGGCGCTGGCCGCCGCCGGCAAAGCGGTGTTGTGCGAGAAGCCCATGGCCGCCACCCTCGCTGACGCGGAGGCCATCGCGCAGGCGGTCGAATCCCAAAAAATCTTCTACGGAACCGCCTTCGACCAGCGGCACCACCCGGCACACCGGATGATCCGTGCCCAGGTCGAGGCCGGGCGGCTCGGCACGGTGACGGCCGTGCGGATCGTCTACGCCTGCTGGCTCGGACGCGATTGGTCGGAGGCCGGTCAGCCGAACTGGCGGATCGACGCCGCCCAGGCCGGGGGCGGCGCGCTGATGGACCTCGCGCCGCACGGGATCGATCTCGTGGATTTCCTTACGGGTGAGCCGATCACCACCATCACGGCCCTGACCCAGATCAAGGCCCAGGATTACGCGGTCGATGACGGTGCCCTGCTGATCGGGCAGACCGCGGGCGGTGCGCTGGCGAGCCTGCACGTCGCCTACAATTGCCCCAACGCGCTGCCCCGCCGCCGCCTGGAGGTGGTCGGCACGAAGGGGATGCTCGTGGCCGAGAACACGATGGGCCAGACCGCCGGCGGCTCGCTGACCTTTATCGACGGCACCAGCGGCCGCGCGGAGCCAATGGTGTTCGACACCGACAGCTCGCCCTTCACCGAGCAGGTGCGCGCGTTCGGCTCGGCCCTGCGCCGGCCCGAGGAACGGGCCGCGTACGCGGCGTCCCGCGACCTTCACACGATGCGGCTCGTCGCCCGCGCCTACGGGCAGGGGTAGCGACGGACGAGACACTCACGGAACCAACACCGGCATCTCCCACCCACACCCTCATCCTGAGGTGCCGGAGCACAGCGGAGGCCTCGAAGGAGGGCTCCAGCCGGCCACGCGATCCCTGGAGCCCTCCTTCGAGGCCCGCCTCGCGGGCACCTCAGGATGAGGATGTGTGTTTGGATTAGGCATCGGCATCGGCGGGTCGAGGAAGACGGAAACACGACGTGAGCAACCCAGACGCCTTCCACGATCAGGACGACCGCGCCCGCCACGAGCGGATCAGGGCACCGCGCCCTTACCGCTTCGGCGCCAAGCGCCAGATCGAGGGCCTGCCCGCGTCGCTGCCCGATCCGGTCAAGGCTTATCTCGACGTCCTGCCGGAGGGCCGCATCGTCGGCTTCCCGCTGGCGCCGCTCGATCGCACCGGCATCCCGGTCTGGTTCGTAGCTCTGTTCCTCGACGACCCGTACTTCGTCGGCGCCATGCCGTCCGGGATCGGCTACGGCGCCACTGACGACGAGGCTCTGATCGGCGCCGTCGCCGAGATCGCCGAGAACCTGATGCCGTCGCTGGCCGTGCTGCCGCGGGCCAAGGAGCGGTCGAGCTACACCGACCTCGCCCGTGTCTACGGCGAAAAATCCGTCGCCGACCCGCTGACGCTCTGCCTGCCCGCCGGCTCGCCGGTGGACCGCGACACGGTGCTCGAATGGACGCCCAGCGTCCGGCACGCCACGGGCGAGATCGTGCTGATGCCGCTCGACATCGCGGCCACCGATTATTTCGAGCTGTCGGAGGGCTACAAGCCCTTCACCAACCTGATCACCAACGGCCTCGGTGCCGGGCCGGACGTGCCCTTCGCCCTCGGCCACGGCGTGCTGGAGTTGCTCCAGCGGGACGGCAACGGCCTACTGTTCCGGGCGCTGGACCAGGGCGTGATGCTCGATCTGGACGGCATCGGGCCGGAGAACGCCGCGATGCTGGCGCGGCTGAAGGACCTCGGCATCCGGGCGCTGCCGAAATTCGCCACCGATCAGTTCGGCCTGACCAACCTCTACGTCGTCGGCTACGACGAGGACCCCGCGCGCACGCCGGCGCCGATCGCCCTCTCGGCCTGCGGCGAGGCCTGCGATCCGGACCGGGACAGGGCTTTGCGCAAGGCGCTGCTGGAATTCCAGGCCGCGCGGGTGCGCAAGACCTTCGGGCACGGCCCCCTCGACATGGCCGCCACCGTGACCCCGCCGGGCTACATCGATGCGTTCATCCAGAAGGCGCTGCCGAGCCTGGACCTTGAGGAGAGCCGTGCCCTCCAGGCGATGCTCGAATGGATCGAGCTGCCGGCTGCCGACCTGCGCACCGTGCTCGCCGACACCGTCTATTCCGAGCGGAGCACCAAGCGCTTCTCGGAGCTGCCCTCCACCCCGGCGGCCGACGGCCATGCGCGCGGCAAGATCGCCTGCGACCGGCTGCTGGAGGCCGGGTTCGACGTGCTCTACGTCGAGTGCTCGCCCCCCGGCGGCGGGGTCGGTGTGGTCAAGGCGATCGTGCCGGGGCTCGAGGTCGAAACCATGAGCTACTACCGGATCGGCGCGCGCAATACCCAGAAGCTGATCGACCGCGACCATCCGCTGATCCGGTTCGGAACCGAGAGCGAGACCCTTCGGCCGGTGCGCCTCTCCCCGGAAGCCCTGGAACGCTTCGGCGGCCAGCCGCTGTTCGACACCGCCCTGGCCGAGCGGATCGTCGGGCGGCATTATCCGCTCTATCGCGAGCCGGAATCGCACCACGCGCCGTTCCGTCTCACTCAGCGGAAGGGGAGGGCGGCGTGACGCTCCGGTTCGCCTACAACACCAACGGCGCGGCCAACCACCGCCTCGACGACGCGCTCCACCTGATCAAGGCCGCGGGCTACGACGGCGTGGCACTGACCCTCGATATCCACCACCTCGACCCGTTCTCCGATACCTGGGCAGCGGAGGCGGGCCGCGTGGCCAGCCTGCTGGAGAAGCTGGAGCTGACCTGCGTCATCGAGACCGGCGCCCGCTTCCTCCTCGACCCGAACGCCAAGCATGAGCCGACTTTGGTCACCGCCGACGCCGCGGGCCGCGCCCGCCGGGTTGGGTTCCTCAAGCGGGCGATCGAGATCGGCGCGATGCTGTCCGCCGAGGCGGTGTCGTTCTGGGCCGGCGTGCCGAAGCCCGGGGTCGATCACGACGAGGCGCTGCGCTGGCTGGTCGAGGGGCTGCACGACGTTGCGGGCTTCGCCGCCGAGGCCGGGGTCGTGCCCTGCCTGGAGCCCGAGCCCGGCATGCTGATCGAGACGCTCGACGACTACGCCGCCCTCGACGTGCCGGGGCTGAAGCTCGCCCTCGATACCGGGCACTGCCTCGTGACGGGCGAGCGGGAGCCGGCAGCGGCCGTGCGGGAATTTGCCGACCGGATCGGTACGGTGGCGATCGAAGATATGAAGCGCGGCAGCCACATCCACCTGCCCTTCGGCGAGGGCGACATGGACGTACCCGGGGTGCTGGAGGCGCTGGAAGAAATCGGCTTCGGCAAGCTGATCTGCGTCGAGCTGTCCCGCGAGAGCCACCGGGCCGACGTGATGATCCCGCAGGCGCTGGACTATCTCCGCGGCTGCCGCCGCCCGGGGCCGGTCCTCGCCAGCGGGCAGGAGACGCGGCGGCAATGGCAGTGAGGGTTGCGGTTCCCGTCGGTGGCACGCAAGCCATGGTCCTAGCATGGCGCGGGTCCCGGCTCCCGGCGAGCATGGCAATTCCAACATCCGCTCTGACCGCGCGCGTTCAAGATCGGGCGCAGGTCCCCTTTCCCGTGTGGGGGAAGGACAGGGTGAGGGACGAGAAGTGGCCGGAAGAGGCTCGTCCCGACCGCACGTCGATGGCGTGTTCAGTTCTGAAGCTTCTCAGCCCTCTCCCCAACCCCCTCCCGCACGGGAGAAGGGGCAGGTTGCGCTCCGTCTCCAACGGAAAGCGCCACACGGTGCAAGCATGAGAATCCTCTTCCTCAGCCGCCGCTACTTCCCGGCCATTTCCGGCATGAGCGTCTACGCGCAGAACCTCCTGCGCGAGCTGGTCGACGCCGGGCATGACGTCACGATGATCTCGCAGTACCGCGGCGACGCCTTCGGCACCCGGGTCTACGGCGGCGGGCCGCCGCCGCCCGTGCCGGGCGTGCGGGTGATCGGCCTGGAGCAGCTGGGGGAGCAGACCTCCGGCGATTTCGAGCGCGACATCGCCACGATGGTGGACGCGATCGCCGAAGAGCACGCGCGGAAACCCTTCGACATCCTGCACGCGCAGTACGGCTACCCGACCGGCTGGGCGGTGCTGCTCGCCGCCCGCAAGCTCGGCGTGCCGAGCGTCGTCTCGATCCAGGGCGGCGACGGCCATTGGGTCGGCTCCTGCTGCGAGACCCATCGCGTCGCCATGTGCGAGGTGCTGGCCCACGCCAATGCGCTGCTGATCGGCGGCGCTTCCTTCGTGGACGAGGTCTGCGGGCGCCTCGGGTCGGACCCGGACCGGTTCACAATCGTGCCCGGGGCGGTCGATACCGACCGGTTCGCGCAGGGCACGCCCGACGGGCTGCCGGCGCCCCATGCCGGGCCGGTGCGGCTGTTCTATCACGGCCGGGTCGACCGCCGAAAAGGCGTGCTCGACTTCATCAACGCCCTGGCGATCCTGCGGGAGCAGGGCACGCCGTTCGCCGCGACCATCTCGGGGATCGGGCCGGACGTGGAACCGGCCAAGGCGCTCGCCGCGGAGCACGCCTTCTCGGAGCGCGAGATCGCCTTCACGGGCTACGCGGAATACGGCTCCGTGCCCGATCTCTACCGCCGGGCCGACGTGTTCGTCTCGCCGACTTACGCGGAGGGGTTCTCCAACACGATCCTGGAAGCGCTGGCGGCCGGGCTTGCCACGGTCTCCTGCCACGCGGTCGGCGTGTCGGACTGCCTGCGCGACGGGGAGAACGGGCTGCTCACCAATCCGGGCGACGTGCCCGCGCAGGCCGCCGCCCTGACTCGGGTCATCACGGATGCGGATCTGCGCCGCCGCCTCGCGACCGCAGGGCTGGAGGAGTGCCGGCGGGTCTATTCCTGGCATGCGGTCGGGCGGCAGATCATGGATGTCTACGCGCAGGTGCGGGGTGAAAGCCCGGCCACAGATTTCGCGACGGACCTGCCCGGCGATCCGACCTGCCGCTTCCGGGCCGAGCCGCACCTGCTCTGAGAACCGACCCATTCGCGGATATTTCACCCGCCCCTCGTCCTGAGGTGCCCGCGCCAGCGGGCCTCGAAGGAGGCCTCCAGCGAATGCGGCGATCCCTGAAGACCGTCTTCAAGGCCGCCGCTGCGCTCCGACACCTCAGGATGAGGTCAGGGGTTGGATTTCCCCTCAGCCGACAGGCCGTGAACCATGCCCACTGCGCTCGCGCTCTCGCCCCATCTCGACGACGCAGCCTTCTCGTGTGGCGGCCTGCTGGCGCGTCTCGCGCAGGGCGGCTGGCGGGTGGTGATGGCGACGCTGTTCACCGGGAGCGTCGCCGACCCGAAGGGGTTCGCGCTCGCCTGCCAACTCGACAAAGGGCTGTCATCGGAAATCGACTACATGGCTCTGCGCCGGGACGAGGATGTTCTGGCCGCCGCCGTACTCGGCATTACCCCGCCGGTGCACCTGCCGTTCCGCGAGGCGCCGCACCGCGGCTACGGCTCCGCGCCGGAGTTGTTTTCCGAGACCCGCGCGGATGACGGCATCGCGGCCGACCTCGCCGCCGCCTTCGCGGAGCTGATCGCCGCGGAGAAACCCGATCTCCTCCTCGCCCCGCAGGCGATCGGCGGCCATGTCGATCACGTCCAGACGGTCCGGGCGTTGCGCAGCCTCGATCCGCGTCTGCCCATCCTGTGGTGGCGCGACTTTCCCTACACGGTGCGCGAGGCTGCGCCCCGGGAGCCGCTCGCGGCCCTGTTCGCGGAGCACCCCGAAGCCGCAGTGACACTCGATTCGGATGCCCAGGCCCGGAAGCGCGCCGCCTGCGCCGCTTATGCCAGTCAGATCGGCTTCCAGTTCGGCGGCACGGCGGGCCTCGATGCGCGGCTCGCCCGGGAGGAGGGCGTCGAGCGCTTTCGCTTGTCGGGCCGCCTCGGCCCCAGCGTTCCAGGGTTCGATGCCGCCTGAGCCGCAGGCACCCAAATCGCTGGCCGATCCGGGCGCCCTCGCGGCCCGCCGCGCGCTGCTCGCGGCGCCGCACATCGCGCCGATCCGCGCGCTCGCCGCGCGGATCTCCGCCGAGCGCGGCGCCCCGGTCCCCGTGCCCGACCCCCTGGACGGCGGCGTTGGGGCTCGGATGCTGCTCCTGCTGGAGACACCCGGCCCGGCCGTGCTGCGCACCGGCTTCGTCACCCGCGACAGCGCGAACGGCACCGCCGCCAACCTGTTCCGCTTCCTCGCCGAGGCCGGGCTCAGCCGGGCCGACACGCTGATCTGGAACGCGGTCCCCTGGCTGATCCACGCCGAGGGCGCTCTCAATCGGGCGCCCCGCCGGGCCGAGGTCGTGGCGGCGGCGCCCTATCTTGCGCCGCTGCTCGATCTGCTGCCGCATCTTGCCGTGGCGGTCCTGGCCGGTCGCTATGCCGGGGACGCGGCGCCCGCGATCACCGCGCTGCGCCCCCGCCTGCCGATCATCCGGATCCCGCATCCGAGCCCGACCTATGTCTGCACCGCGCCGGAGGTGCCCACCCGGATCCGGCGCGGCTTGTCGGACGCCGCCGCGCTCCTCGATCGGTCAGCCGGCTGAGGATAGAACGCGCGTTCCGGTGGTCCCTTCCCTGGCCTTGCGCGTGCGTTCGGCCTACATGCGGGGCAACGGGCCGCGGTCCGGGACCATCCGGTACGGGCCCACGGCCTTGCGCCGGGCCGCGCAGCCGGAAGGGCGGACGCCGAACGGCATGAATTTTCAAGGTCAGCACCGGAAGCAGGCTGATCCGGCCGAGCCGGTTCAGCAGGAGGCCGCGGCTGCAAAGCGCAAGAGCCTGGCCAGCCGCTATGCCTGGATCGGCACGGCTGCCAGCATTGTGCTGTTCGCGGTCTCTCTCGGCGTGCTGTGGAAGCTCGTCCAGAGCGTGAGCTGGGCCGAAGTGCGCGCCGCGATTGCGGCGGCGACCGGCCGGCAGCTCGGCTTCGCCTTCCTGTTCGTCGGTATCAGCTACCTGTTCCTCACCGGCTACGACGCGCTGGCCTTGCGCCAGCTCAAGATCAAGGTTCCGTACCGGATCACCGCGCTCGCCTCGTTCACCAGCTACGCGGTGAGCTTCACCCTCGGCTTCCCGCTGCTGACAGCCGGCACCATCCGCTACTGGATCTATGCCCGACAGGGCCTGAGCACCGCCAAGATCGCGGCGCTCACGGTGATCGCCGGCTTCACCTTCTGGCTCGGCATGGGCGTGGTTCTGGGGCTCAGCCTGATCATCGAGGCGGGGCAGCTCGCCGGTCTCGCCTTCACGTCGATCCGGATCAACCAGACGGTGGGTCTGGCGGCACTCGCCCTGGTGCTGGGCTACCTCGCCTGGGTCTCGGCCAAGAAGCGCAGCATCACCGTCAAGCAATGGCGCCTGGAACTGCCGGGCGCCTCGGTCTCGATCGGTCAGATGCTCGTCGGCATCGGCGATGTCTGCGCGGCGGCGGCGGTGCTCTACGTCCTGCTGCCGCAGGAGACGACGATCGGCTTCACCACTTTCCTGGCGGTCTACGTCCTGGCCGCCATGCTGGGCATCGCCTCGAACGCGCCGGGCGGCATCGGCGTGTTCGAGGCGACGGTGCTGCTGGCCCTATCGAGCCTGCCGCGCAACGAGGTGCTGACCTCGCTGCTGCTGTTCCGAGGCTGCTACTACGTGGTCCCGTTCGTGACCGCGCTCGCGATGCTCGGCCTCTACGAGATCGTGAAGCGCGCAGCCGGCGCGCGCGATCCGGGCCCTCCGGAAGGTACCGCGGGCCCCTCCGGCCAGGCGTGGCGCGACGAGCCCGGACCGCGCTGACGGAACCGGACGGCCCGCCATGTCCGACCGCCTGCGCAGTTCCCCGGCCTGGACCGGTGCCGCGATCGCCGCGGGTCTGCTCGGTGTCGCGGTCGCGCTTGCCGGACGCCTCGATCTCCCGCTGATCCTCGCTGGGCTCGGCGCGATCTGCCTCGGCGGCTGGCTCGGCGGGCGCGGTCCGGTTCAGGCGCCGCCGCGGCCGGCCGCAACCACGCAGCGCCACGCTGTGGCCGAGGCGCTGCTCGCCCATGTGCCCGATCCGGTCATCCTGGTGGATCGGCGCACCCTTGTGGTGGAGGCCAACCCGGCCGCCCGTGCGTTGCTGCCGGCCCTGCACCAAGCCCGGCCCCTGTCCTTCGCGCTCCGCGACCCCGAGGTGCTCGACGGCGTCGAGGCGGTTCTGAGTTCGGGCCTGCCCCGCCGCGTGGCCCTCTCGACGCGTGTGCCGCTGGAACGGACCTTCGAGGTGCAGATCGGCGCCCTGCCGATGCCCGACGGATCCGGCGTGAGCGCGCTGCTGTTCCTGCGCGACCTCACCTCGGCCCGGCGCCTGGAGGCGATGCGGGTCGATTTCGTGGCCAATGCGAGCCACGAGCTGCGCACGCCGCTCGCCACTTTGATCGGCTTCATCGAGACCCTGCAGGGGCCAGCCCGCGAGGACGTTCCGGCCCGCGAGCGCTTCCTTGAGATCATGCGGGTCCAGGCGCTGCGCATGACGCGGCTGATCGACGACCTGCTCTCGCTCTCGCGGATCGAGCTGCGAGAGCACGTGGCCCCAACCGGCGTGGTCGATCTCGGCGCTCTGGCCCGCCAGATGGTCGATGCCCAGGGCCCCCCCGCCGAGGCGCGGGGTGCCACCATCGGGTTCACGGACGGCCACGGCCCCTATCGCGTTGCCGGCGATGCCGACGAACTCGTCCGGGTGATCGAGAACCTCATCGAGAACGCCGTGAAGTACGGTGGCGGCCGGATCAGTGTCGGGTTGAGCCGCGAGGAGGATCCCCGGCTCGGCCGCCGGATCGTCCTGTCGGTGGCCGATGACGGGCCCGGTATCGCGCCGGAGCACATTCCGCGGCTGACCGAGCGCTTCTATCGGATCGACGTGGCGTCGAGCCGGGCGCGCGGCGGCACGGGCCTGGGGCTCGCCATCGTCAAGCACAGCCTCAACCGCCACCGGGGGCGGCTCACCATCGAGAGTACGCTCGGCCAGGGGACCGTTGCGCGGGTCAGCCTGCCGGAATACGGCGCTGCCCACGCGGGACCGGCCGCCGCCGGTCAGGCCGGTCCCCCATAGGCTCCGATCCCGAGCGCGGCCTCGACACGCCTGATCCAGCTCCGGATCGCCTGGATAATCCGCGAGGTCGAAGCCGCCCTCGTGGGCCATGCGGGTGTAGGCCACGAGCGCCACGTCGGCGAGGGTCAGGGCGTCGCCCACGAGGAAGGCGGAGCGTTCGAGCGTCTCCTCCATCGACCGCAGGGCGTCGGCGCCCCGTTCAGCGAGCTTCGGATCGAGTTCGTCCAACGCGCGCTTGAGGTAGTGAAGCTGGTAGCGGCGGACCGCGATGTAGGGCTCGTGGCTGTACTGCTCCCAGAACATCCATTGCAGCATCCGCGCCCGGGCGAATGGGGCCTGCGGGATCAGGGGCGAGCCCTCCGCGAGATGGATGATGATGGCATTCGATTCCGACAGGACGGCGCCGTCGGGAAACACCACGATCGGCACCCGGCCGGCGGGGTTGAGCGCCAGGAACTCGGGCCGGCGCGTCCCGCCCCCCGGCACGTCCACGTCGCGCCACGTCGCCGGGAGGCCAAGATAGGCGGCGACCCATTTGACCTTCAAGCAGTTTCCGGAGCCCGGATCGCCGTAGATCGTCAGTGGCTCGGTCATGCTTATCCCCCCTCCGCTTGTGGCCTGAGCTTGGCCGACGGCTTCCGATGTTACAACACGGCTGGAGGAACGCAGCCGCTTTGCGACGAATCTCATGCCCTTTCCCGGACGGGCTGCGATATTCACGGATCGCGTTTCGATGCGTTCGACGGCTGCAGAACGATCCGGTTCGATGGCCAACGCGCTCTCCCTCCGGCTTGCAGCTTTGGGCTATACAGGTGTGGGTCTTGGGGCTGATGAGAGCGCGCGACCGGCCCCCTCTCCCGCTCGGGAGAGAGGACCCGCGCGCCTTCAAGCTCGCGACTGAGCCTTCTGAGACTTCAAACCTGTGTAGCCCGTAGCTCGCACAGGGGGAGGGAGGTGCCCGGCCGCCCGTATGGCCTATCCAACACCGATATGTGGATCCGCGAGCCCGCACGGGCGTAGCGACGCGGAACCGGATCGGGGATCCGGCGCATCGACATGCCGCCCATGCGGCTCAACTTCTGGCGAGCCCCTGGTCGACTCACCCGGGGGATCCCCATCTTGGACCTCATGAACACCGCGATCCGACCCGGTGGCCTGTCGGCCCCCATCGCTTTGAACATTCCGGTCGAGGGGATGTCCTGCGCGTCCTGCGTTGGGCGGGTCGAGCGAGCGCTCGCTGCGCTTCCGGGGGCCCGGGACGTGGCGGTCAACCTCGCGACCAATCGGGCCAGTTTCGTCCTCGGCGGAGACGCCGGCCCGGCCGAGGCCGCGGCGGCGCTGGCGGATGCGGGTTATCCGGTGCCCGAGGTGCAGAGTCTGCTGGTCATCGACGGGATGTCGTGTGCGAGCTGCGTCGGCCGGGTCGAGCGGGCCCTTGCCGCGGTGCCGGGCGTGACCGAGGCCAGCGTCAACCTCGCCGCCGGGCGCGCCGCGATCCGGCATCCCGAGGGGCTGGTGGCGATTCCCGACCTCGTGGCCGCGGTGGCGGAGGCGGGCTACGACGCTCACCCCCTCGACGCCGGGACATTCGCCGATCCGGCAGCCCGCCGCGCCGAGGAGGCCCGGGTGCTGCGTCGCGACCTGATCGCGGCGGCGCTCCTCTCCGCGCCCGTGGTGGTCCTCGACATGAGCGGTCACGTCCTGCCCGGCCTGCACGGCGGATCCGTGACGGCCCTGATCCAGGCGGTGCTGGCGACCCTGGTCCTCGCCGGGCCGGGCCGCCGCTTCTTCCTGCGCGGAGTGCCGGGCCTGCTGCGCGGGCATCCCGACATGAACGCCCTGGTCGCCCTGGGGGCGGGAGCCGCCTACCTCTACTCCGTGGTCTCGACCCTGGCGCCGGGCCTCCTGCCCGCGGGGGCGGCGCATCTCTATTTCGAGGCGAGCGTGCTGATCGTCACGCTCATCCTGCTCGGCCGCAACCTGGAGGCGCGGGCCAAGGGCCGGACCGGGCAGGCCATCGCCCGGTTGATCGACCTTGCGCCGAAGACTGCCCGGGTGATCCGGGACGATGCCGAGATCGAGGTGCCGCTCGCCGCGCTCCGCCTCGGCGACGTGGTGCGGGTGCGCCCCGGCGAGCGCGTCGCCGCCGACGGCGTCGTGGTCGCCGGCACGAGCGATGTCGACGAGAGCATGGTGACCGGGGAGCCGGCCCCGGTGCGCAAGGCGCCGGGCGACCGGACGGTCGGCGGCACCCTCAACGGCCGCGGCAGCCTCGACCTGACGGTCGACGCGGTGGGCGGCGCCACGGTGCTCGCTCAGATCACCGCCCTGGTGGAACGGGCCCAGGGCGGCAAACTGCCGATCCAGGCGCTGGTCGATCGTGTGACCGGGCGCTTCGTGCCGGTGGTGATCGCGATCGCGGTGGCGACCTTCCTCGGCTGGCTGCTGCTGGGGCCCGCACCCGCTTTGGGAACGGCGCTGGTCAACGCCGTGGCGGTTCTGATCATCGCCTGCCCCTGCGCGATGGGCCTCGCCACCCCGACCGCCATCATGGTCGGCACTGGGCGGGCTGCCGCCCGGGGCGTGCTGTTCCGCGACGGAGCGGCCCTCCAGCGCCTGCGCGACGTGCGCATCGTGGCCCTCGACAAGACCGGCACGCTGACCGAGGGCCGCCCGCGGCTGACCGATCTCGTCGCCCGGCCCGGCCTTTCGGAGACCGAAGCCCTCGCGCTTGCTGCCGGCCTGGAGACGCGCTCCGAGCATCCGCTGGCCGGCGCCGTCGTGGCGGCGGCGCGGGCGCGTGATCTCGAAGTCACCGCGCCCGACGATTTCGAAGCGGTCGACGGATTCGGCGTGTTCGGTCGGGTCGGGGGCCGGAACGTCGCGCTCGGTGCGCCGCGCTTCCTCGACCGCCTCGGCATTGTCCCGGACCCGGACCTCACGGCCCGCGCCAGGCAACTCGCGGTGGAAGGCCGGAGCCCGATCCATCTCGCCCTCGACGGCCGCCACGCCGCCGTTCTGGCAGTGGCCGACCCTGTCAAGGCCGGGGCCCGGGAGGCGGTGGCGCATCTGAAGGCGCGGGGCCTCGCGGTCGCGATGGTGACGGGCGACGATCCGGGTGCCGCGGCCGGCGTCGCGCGGAGCCTGGGCATCGATATCGTGGTGGCCGGGGTTCTGCCGGGCGGGAAGGTCGAGGCGGTCCAGCGGTTCCGGGCGGAACACGGGCCCGTCGCCTACGTGGGCGACGGGATCAACGATGCGCCGGCCCTGGCCGAGGCCGATGTCGGGCTCGCCATCGGAACCGGAACCGACATCGCGGTCGACAGCGCAGACGTGGTGCTGATGTCGGGATCCCTCGACGCCTTGGTGGAGGCACTGGCGCTGTCCCGGGCGGTCATGGCCAACATCCGCCAGAACCTGTTCTGGGCTTTTGCCTACAACGCCGCGCTGATCCCGATCGCGGCGGGTGTGCTGGTGCCCTTCGGCGGGCCGGCCCTCTCGCCGGTCCTGGCCGCGGGCGCGATGGCGTTCTCCAGCGTGTTCGTCCTCGGCAACGCCCTGCGCCTGCGCCGGGCCGGCGGTTCTACGACCCGTTCGAGCGTGGCCTGAGCGTGTCGGATCCGTCGCGCCGGATGCGCCAGATCCGGAGCGCCGAGCCGTCCGGCAGGGCGGCGAGGGGCGTGAGCCAGTCCGGGGACGGTACGGTGCCGAGGGCGAGATCCGTAACGAAGGGTTCGGGCCTGCCGGCGTCGGCCCGGTCGAGGGCGGCCGTGCAGAGCAGCAGATAATCGGCACCGCGTGCCAGGGTGACCCGCCGCAGCGTCGCCTCGGACCCCTCCGCGGCCTCGATCGCGGCCCGCATCCCCACGAGGTTGCGGTGGTACGGGGCGGCGACGACCGCATGGTGCGTCATCAGCAGGAGGGGCGGCCCGAGATCGATGCTGCCCAGCACGATCCCCGGCGGCAGCCGATCGAGGGCCGCGTAGGCGGCGGGCGCCGTGCAGGCCCGCCAGTTGGAAACGGGCACGCTCTGCGACCCGATGGTGGCCGGAGCCAGCAGGCGCGCCGGCGGAGCGGTGACGAGAACCCAGGCCTTGCTCAGCATCGCCATGGCCAGCACGACCAGCGCCAGCCGGTGCAGTCCCGATCCGGGCATCCGCAGCGCCGTGACGGCGCGGTCGAGCGCGATCGCGCCGAGCAGCGGCACGAAGGCCCCGGCGACGTACATGCCCCGCGCCTGCCCCAGCGCGATCAGCGCGCCCGGGACGATGAGGGCCGCCACAACGATGAAGAAGCGGCGGCGGTCCGGCGCCCGCTCGCGCAGGGCCATCGCGACGGCGTAGAGGGCCGCCACCAGGATCGGCATGATGTTGGACAGCGCGACATCCGGCTCGCTGCGCAGGAAGTGCGGAAAGCTGCGCATCTCGTCCACTTGGTCGAGCCAGGACGTGCGCACGAGGTCGTCCATGCCGGTGAACGGGCCGGACAGGCAGGACGGCGCGATCCGAAGGAAGCCGGCCGCCATCCCGGCGCCGACGAGGCCCGTGACGAGGCAGCGCCCGGTCCGTCCGACCGCCCGCTGCCCGGCCACAAGGGCCGCTCCGCCGACCGTGGCGGCGCCGGCGGCCAGCAGGAGCCAGGGCGGGGACAGAGCGTCGCAGACCGGCACGCCCCAGAGATCCGGTGCCGTCTGCAGGCCGAACAGCGGCAGGCTCGCCCCGAACAGGCCGAACCCATAGCCTGCGAGCAGGCCGGCGGCGCGTTCGCCGTCGCGCACCCAATCGGCGAGGACGAGGAGTCCAGCCGCCGCGATCACCGGCAGGGTCTCCAACCCGATCGCCAGCGACAGGCCGGCGACGGCCCCGGCCAGCAGCCCGCGCTGCAGCCGCCGGGCCGGATCCGCCAGCGCCAGGGCGATCGCCAGCACGGCGCAGAGTTGCGCGTTGTGATGGTCGATCCGCCCGAACTGGAACACGTTCATGAACACGGCGGTCTGCGGCGCGACGAACAGGACCAGCAGGGCCGTGCGCCAACCGAACAGGCGGCGCATACCGAACCCCGCCAACACGCTGTAGAGGACGAACAGCAGGACCGGCCACAGGGCTGCGGTGGCACCCTCCGCGGCGGCGCGCCCGAGGATCGGCGTAAAGGCCAGAATCAAAGTCGCGATCGGCAGATCGATCAAGCGGGACCAGTGCGAGGGGATGCCCGCTGGCGGCAGCATCCGGTGCTGTACGGCGTCGAACCAGCCCTGGCCGGCCAGCAGGTCACGTACGCCGACGAGGCGCATCATGTCGTCGGTATCGGGCAGGCGCAGGTGATCGAAGATCGGCGCGAGGTTGCGCGGATCGTAGAGGCCGAACAGGGCGACCAGGACCAGCACGACCAGCAGCGCCGGGCTTTCGAAGGGCGAGCGGTCGACTTGCGCGCGGCGCGGCGGCGTTCCGGCAAGACTCGTCATTCAGGGATCCCGCGCTCGGCGGCATGGTCGCACTCCGCGCTTACCGGGGTATGAACCGGGGGTCGGCTTCCATTGTCGAGATCAGGCCGGGCGACCCCGCGTTTCTCCCTCCTCCACAAAGGCTACGATGTTCACGCATCTCCAGTCGGCACAGATGCTGGCCGCAGAGCGCGACCTGCCCCCTGTCCCGCACGGAAGAGGGGACCCGCGTTCGACCCTAACCTTCGGGTCAAAACTCAATCCGCTTGAACATGTGAGGGCAGCTTTCGACCCTTGCGGGTCGCCGTCGATGCATTGGAGCATTCTCGGAAGCGGACCTAGCACTACTTTGGCAGTCCCATTCAGGGTGTCGGCGTCGCGCTACCTGACGGTAGGCAATGACGCCAGAATGCCGCTCATTTCTATGACCTTAGGTCGCTGTTGAAGCGGATAATTGTCCGCCTGCTACGCTTTCTTAGGTCTGTACGCCAATCTGCCAAAGTAGTGCTAGTGCTCTGACGCATTCACTTCGTTCATGCGAGTGAGCGCTAGTTCTTTGGTTTTGCATCAATTTTTCCGGACTCGGCTGACGCCTCCGTCTGGATAGATGCACTAGGTCGCGTATTTATGGTGTCTCCGCAGCATGCGAGTGGGAGCCCTCATCGGAAGCGTAGGCATTGATGATCCCTGCCAGCAGACCGGGAAAGCGTGCCTCCACCTCCATCCAGCGGGAATGGTTGCGCACCTCGACGCCGTGACGTTCGCTGCGGATCAAACCAGCCTCGCGCAGAACCTTGAAGTGGTTGGACAACGAGGATTTTGGGATGACCCGGTCTCCAACTGCCGAGACTGCCGAGCAGGCCTCGACACAGCCCGCCTGCATGATTTTGGCGAAGATGGCCGCCCGGCTCGGATCTGCCAGCGCGTGCAGGATCGCCTCTGGACGCACGTCCTCGATGGCGGGGTGAAACAGGGGTCTCATATTTCGTCCATATGGGGCCTTGAACGACGCTCCGTTAGTTCCGAAGTTCCGAACTATGGGTCAAAGGCTGCCATCCGGGAGCCTCCATGTCGGAGATAGCACACATGTCCAAGCTTGAGGGCAAAGTCGCCGTCGTGACCGGAGCATCCAAAGGCATCGGTGCGGGGATCGCCAAGGCGTTGGCACAGGAAGGCGCCGCCGTGGTGGTGAACTACGCGTCCAGCCGGGCCGGGGCCGACGCCGTCGTAGCGGCGATTACCTCGGTCGGCGGCAGGGCCATCGCTGTCCAGGGCGACGTGTCTCAAGCTTCCGAGGCGCAGAGTGTGATCGAGGCGGCGGTGCGCGAGTTCGGAAGGCTCGACGTGCTGGTCAACAACTCCGGCATCTACGAGTTTGCGGCGATTGCAGAGGTCACCGAGGAACACTATCGGCGCCAGTTCGACGTCAATGTGCTCGGCGTCCTCCTGGCGACCCAGGCGGCAGCGAAGCATCTCGGCGAAGGTGGGAGCATCGTGAACATCTCCTCGGCGATCACGCACGTGCATACGCCTGCGGCGGCGGTCTACGCGGGCACGAAGGGCGCGGTGAACGCGATCTCGGGCGTCCTCGCCAATGAGTTGGCCCCGCGCAAGATACGCGTGAACGTGGTCAGCCCCGGCTACGTGGTGACCGAAGGCACGCACACGGCCGGCATCTCCGGCTCGGAGATGGAGGCCGGGATGGTCGCGCAGACACCGCTCGGCCGCGCTGGCCACCCGGATGACATCGCGGGCGTCGTGACGTTCCTCGCGTCCGATGACGCGCGCTGGCTTACTGGCGAGAACATCACCGCCAGCGGCGGTATCCGCTGATACATCACGACCATACCTGCGCGCGGCCCGGACAGACTGCGCGCAGGACGAGTGTTATCGAACTACGTCAACTATTAAATAGATTCTGCTTTGCTGTCTTTCGCACCGGAAGCAGACCCTCGGCTTTCCACCCTCAGCGGTCCTCTCACACGATCACGCTGATTGGGTTTTCACCCGAATCGGTGTTGCCGGACCCGATATGTGAATCCGCAAGTCCACTAAGGGGAGGGTGACGCACCGAGATGTCTCGATTCAAGCGCGCGGATTCGCTCCGCCGCCGGGCAGCGGCTCCATGAGGCCCCCGCTCTCCCAGCGCTCGACGCCCTTGTGACCCGAGCAGGTCCCGCTGCGGGAGTGGCTGAAGCTCCACGTGCCGTCGCGGCATCTGGCCGAAGCGCCGTCAGGCTTGCCGCCGTCGAGCGACTTCGCCGGGCCATGGACCTCGCAATCGTCCCGCCGGCTGCGATAGTGCTGGTGGCTTTCCAGTTTCCCCTCGTCCGGCTGGAAGCAGGCGCGGGCCAGCGCGGCATTGGGCGCGAAGGGTGAGATCCACGCCGGCGCCGTCAGAGCCGCGAGGGGGAGGGCGATCCCGAGACTGACGCGCATCGCGGCGCCTCAATCCCGGAAGAAGCGGCCGGCGCCGTGATGCCGACCGCGCCGGTTGGTCCGCCATTCCCAACGCGGATGGCAGTGCCGCGGGCGGCTATGGCAGCCTCGGGCCTTGCGTATCCCGGGCGTCGCCGAAGCCGGCGCGGCCGACAGCAGCGGTGGCGCCACCGGAACGACCAGGAACAGCAGCACGGGCCAGCGCATGGATGCATCCTCAAGTTGAGGATCGCGACCCTATCGCACCATGATCATAAGGCGAAGCTTGGCAAGTGCGTAACGCAGTGATTGAAACCCGGGCGTGGCTGCAGACCTGGGTCCTCAAGCGGAGCCGTTGACGCCGGCTCTGGCCCCGGCTTTGCTGGTCGTCCTGCGACCCGCAGGCTCCGAGAGTTCCGAACCGATGCCCGTCCTCGAACGGATCCGCGATTTCGCCGACGAAATGCAGGCGTGGCGGCACGACCTGCACGCCCATCCCGAGCTGCTCTACGACGTGGAGCGCACGGCCGGGTTCGTGGCCGACCAACTGCGATCGTTCGGCTGCGACGAGGTCGTAGCAGGCATCGGCCGGACCGGAATCGTGGGAGTGATCCGCGGCAAAGGCCGCTCTTCCAACCGCGCCATCGGCCTGCGCGCCGACATGGACGCGCTGCCGATCCAGGAGGTGCGCGATCTGCCCTACCGCTCAACCGTGGCGGGCACGATGCACGCCTGCGGCCATGACGGGCACACCGCCATGCTGCTCGGGGCCGCCAAATACCTCGCCGAGACCCGCGATTTCGACGGCGCCGCCGTGCTGATCTTCCAGCCCGCCGAGGAGGGCGGCGGCGGCGGCGAGGCGATGGTCGAGGACGGGATGATGGAGCGGTTCGGCGTCGAATCGGTCTACGGGATGCACAACATCCCCGGCATGGAGGTCGGCACCTTCGCGATCCGGCCGGGGCCGATCATGGCCTCCACGGACCGGTTCACCCTCACCATCGAGGGGCGGGGCGGCCACGCGGCCCTGCCGCACAACGCCGTCGACAGCGTGCTGGTGGCAAGCCACGTCATCATCGCTCTGCAGAGCATCGTGGCGCGCAGCCTCGATCCCCTGCAATCGGCCGTGGTGTCGGTCTGCGCGCTCGATGCCGGCGAGGCGTTCAACGTGCTGCCGCAGACCGTGACCATGCGGGGCACGATCCGCACGCTCTCCCAGGCGGTTCGGTCCCAGATCAAGGCGCGGATCGAGACCCTGGTGGCGGAGATCGCGGCCGGATTCGGCGCCACGGGGGTGACCGAGTTCGGATCGAGCTACCCCGTCACCGAGAACCACCCCGCCGAGACCGAGTTCATGGCCGACGTCGCGGAGGCGCTCGTGGGCGGGGAGAACGTCGACCGGGCGGTGGCGCCGATGATGACCGCGGAGGATTTCTCCTACATGCTCGGCCGCCGCCCCGGCGCCTACATGTTCATCGGCAACGGCGACAGTGCCTCGCTCCACCACCCGCATTACGACTTCAACGACGCGGCCGCGCCCTACGGAGCGTCCCTTTGGGCGCGCCTGATCGAGACGGGGCTGCCGCTGACGGCCTGAACGCGCCGTCGCTGGCCGAGACGGTCCCGGTCTGGGCCCAGGTGGCGGCGTTGTCCTTCGGCGGTCCGGCCGGTCAGATCGCCGTGATGCACCGGATCCTCGTGGAAGAGCGGCGCTGGGTCTCGGAGCGGCGCTTCCTGCACGGGCTCGGCTTCTGCACGCTCCTGCCCGGCCCGGAGGCCCAGCAGCTCGCGACCTATATCGGCTGGCTGATGCACGGCCCGGCGGGCGGGCTCGTCGCCGGCGGCCTCTTCGTGCTGCCGGGGCTCCTCGCCCTGATGGGGCTGAGCTGGCTCTACGTGCTGTACGGCCATGTCGACGTGGTCGCCGGCCTGTTCTTCGGACTGAAGGCGGCGGTGCTGGCGATCGTGCTGCACGCCCTGTGGCGCCTCGGCGGCCGCGCCTTGCGCAATCGGACCGATCGGCTCGTCGCGCTCGCCGCCTTCGCGGCTTTGTTCGTGCTGGCCGTGCCGTTCCCGCTGGTGGTGATCGCGGCGGGACTGCTGGGGCTCGCGCGCCGCGGGCCCGACGCGACCGCCGAGGAGGCGGGGGCGGACGAGGCCGGCTTCCTCATCGGCGCCGCGATGCTGCCGCGGGAGCGGGATGGCGCTGCGGTCTCCCTGCGCATGGGTGCGCTCTGGCTCGCGCTCTGGCTCGTGCCGGTGGCGGCGCTCTGGCTCGTGCCCGGCGTGCCGCCGGTCTTCGGGCAGGTGGCGCTGTTCTTCTCCAAGATGGCGCTGGTGACCTTCGGGGGCGCCTACGCGGCGCTCGCCTACGTGGCGCAGCAGGCGGTGGAACATTACGGCTGGCTGAGGCCCGGCGAGATGCTCGACGGGCTCTGCCTCGCCGAGACGACGCCGGGCCCTCTGATCATGGTGCTGCAGTTCGTGGGCTTCCTGGCGGGGTTCCGGGCGCCGGGGGCGCTGCCGCCGCTGCTCGCCGGGACGCTCGCCGGGCTGCTGACCACCTGGGTGACCTTCGTGCCCTGCTTCCTGTGGATCTTCGCCGGCGCGCCGCTGATCGGGCGCCTGCGCGGTAGCCGGCGCCTCGCGGGGGCGTTCTCGGCGATCACCGCCGCGGTGGCGGGGGTGATCCTGAACCTCGCGGTCTGGTTCGGGCTGCGGACGCTGTTCCGGCAGGTCGAAACGGTGCCGCTCGGGCCGCTGCGCCTGGACGTGCCGGTGCCGGCGAGCCTCGATCCGGCGGCGCTGCTGCTGACGCTGGCGGCGATCATCGCCGTGTTCCGCTTGCACGCCGGGACGCTGCCCACCCTCGCGCTCTGTGCCGGGGCGGGGGTGGTGCTGCGGCTGGTTGGCTTGGCCTGACCGCCCGTTCAGCGCCCGTAGCGCGCCTTCAGCAACGCGTAGGTGAGCCGCGCGGTCTGGACCTCGCCACCCTCCGGCCGGCCGGGCTTGGCGGAGGGGTTCCAGCCGTAGAGGTCGAAATGGCCGTGCGCCTTCGTCTTGGGGGCGAAGCGGCGCAGGAACAGCGCGGCGGTGATCGCCCCCGCGAACGGGCCGCCCGAGACGTTGTTGAGGTCGGCCACCTTGGAATCGAGCAGGCTCGCATAGGGCGCGTGCAGCGGCATCCGCCAGATCGGGTCGGCGGCGCTCCGGCCAGCCTCCGCGACCGACGCCGCCAGGGCCTCGTCCTCGGTGAAGAAGGCCGGCAGGTCCGGTCCGAGCGCCACCCGCGCCGCGCCGGTCAGCGTCGAGTAATCGAGGAGCAGATCGGGTGATTCCGCCTCGGCCAGCGCCAGCGCGTCGGCGAGAATCAGCCGACCCTCGGCGTCGGTGTTGCCGATCTCCACGCTGAGCCCGGCCCGGCTCGGCAGCACGTCGCCGGGGCGGAAGGCGTTGCCCGCGACGGCGTTCTCCACCGCGGGGATCAGCACCCGCAGGCGGACCTTGAGCCCTGAGCCCATCACCATGTCGGCGGCAGCCAACGCCGCGGCGGCGCCGCCCATATCCTTCTTCATCAGCAGCATCGCGGACGACGGCTTGATGTCGAGCCCGCCCGTATCGAAGGCGACACCCTTGCCCACGAGGGTCACGCGCGGCGCGTCCTCCGGCCCCCAGGTCAGGTCGATGAGACGCGGCGCCCGCGGCGAGGCGGCGCCGACCGCGTGGATCAGGGGATAGTCTCGGGCAAGCGCGTCGCCGTCCGTGACCGCGATCGAGGCACCGTGGCACCCGGCGAGCGACCGGGCGGCGGCCTCGATCTCGGCGGGCCCCATGTCGTTGGCGGGCGTGTTGATCAGGTCGCGGCCGAACGCCACCGCGGCGGCGATCCGCTCCACCTCGGCGGCGTCGATGCCCGCCGGCGCCACGAGCCGCGCCTTCGGGCCGTTCCCAGCGCGGTAGCGGCCGAAGCGGTAGCTGCCCATCAGCCACGCCAGGGCAGCCTCGGCAGGGTCCGGGGCGTTCTCCAGGCGGAAGCTGCCCTCCGGCAACAGTCCCGGCAGCTTGCCGACGATCAGCCGGTCATAGGCCGCCGCCTCCGGATCGCCGAGGCCGAACAGGACCCTGGCGATCCCGCCATCCGGGCTGGGCAGCAGGGCGAGGCTCCCCGCCTTCGGCTGGAAGCCGAGGGCCTCCGCGAAGCGACGCTGGGTCGGGTCCAGGTCTGCCTGCGCTGCGCTCCACGATCCGGTGGTGACGAGCGTCACCGGCACGGAGGGCGCATCGCCGCGCAGGAGGGTGGGGATCGTCGATGGGGACGCGGCCTGGGTCATGGGCCTCTTGCAGGTTGGAGGGCTTAACCGGTGATTAGGGTTAACGCTCTACCACCGGCCGGCCGGAGGGGTGAAGCACAGGCCCGCGCCCTCGGTCTGCCCGGAGGCGCCGCGTACCATGATGACCGCCCTGATCCGGATCGCCCGCCCCGTCATTCCGGCCGGACGCCGCGCCACCCTGGCGGTGGCCGCGCTGACACTGGGGCTGGCCGGCTGCAACACCTCGGGACCTGAGACCACCGGCTCGATCGGCGACCGCCCGGCGGCGTCCCGTCAGAACGTCGAGGCCCTGGCCGAGCGCTTCAACGCCAATCCCGACGATGGCCGCGCGGCGGTCGCGTACGCGCGGGCTCTGCGCGCCAACGACCAGATCAGCCAAGCCTCGGCGGTCCTGCAGCAGGCGGCCCTGCGCAACCCGCGCGACACGTTCCTGCTCGGTGCCTACGGCAAGTCGCTGGTTGAGCTCGGCCGCTACCGCGAGGCGATCGATGTGCTCGCCAATGCCCATTCCCCGGCCGCGCCCGATTGGCGCATCCTGTCGGCCCAGGGCTCGGCTTCGGCCCAGCTCGGCGATCAGGTGCGCGCGCAGGGCTTCTACGAGGCCGCGCTCAAAATCCGGCCGAACGAGCCCTCGCTGCTGTCGAACCTGGGCCTGTCCTACGCGCTCTCGCGGAACCTCGACCAGGCCGAGCAGACCCTGCGGCTCGCCGCCGACCAGCCCGGCGCCGATGCCCGGGTGCGGGCGAATCTCGCCCTGGTGCTGGGGCTGAAGGGCCGCACCGCCGATGCCGAGGCGATCCTGCGCCGGGACATGAGCCCCGCGGAAGCCGCCGCCAACGTCGCCTCCCTGCGCAAGGCCGCCGCCGAGCCGAATCGGCTGAAGGCGCTGTCGAAGGGCGGCATGCCGGGGGAGGGGTGACGGCGCCGGCCGCACCGCGCTTACATTTCCGAGACAGAACTCTCTGAAAAAGAGCGCCTTTCCCCTCCCCCTTGCGGGGAGGGGCCAGGGGTGGGGGTGGTACAGGATCGAGCGTGATGGTGCCTCCTGCGCCACCCCCACCTCCAACTCCTCCCCGCAAGGGGGAGGAGAACGCGTCGGCGCTCCTTGAGTGAACGTCGATAGCCTCCACGGTGGAGCGAGAGTTCGCGCCCTTGCAACGGCGCGCGCCCGACAGGAAAACGCACCTGTCATCGCAACCCGGTAGCGGCCAGATTCGAAAAGTTCTATATCCCTGCTTGGCTGCGCCGCGCGGCATCACGGGCGTCCAAATCGCCCCCGCGCATCGTCTCCTACCCGGGCACTCCCGGGGCGGCGCGCGCCCGTTGGGCGCTCACAGGCCGAACACAACTTCGTAGCGCAGGTCTTGCCTGTGCGTGTTCGACAACCGCAGCGAGGATAGAACCAGCCGTGCCATCACTCGACAGCTTCAAGGCCCGCCAGACGCTCGAAGCCGGCGGCAAGACCTACACGTATTATTCGATCCCCGAGGCCGAGAAGAACGGCCTCGCATCCGCCGCCGCGCTGCCCTTCTCCATGAAGGTGATCCTGGAGAACCTGCTGCGCTACGAGGACGACCGCTCGGTCAAGAAAGCCGATATCGCGGCCGCCGTCGGCTGGCTCGAGCAGAAGGGCAAGGCCGAGGTCGAGATCGCGTTCCGCCCCGCCCGCGTGCTGATGCAGGACTTCACCGGCGTCCCCGCGGTGGTCGATCTGGCCGCCATGCGCGACGCCATGGTGGCGCTCGGCGGCGACCCGCAGAAGATCAACCCGCTGGTGCCGGTCGACCTCGTGATCGACCACTCGGTGATCGTGGACGAGTTCGGCACCCCGAAAGCGTTGGCCGACAACGTCGCGCTGGAATACCAGCGCAACGGCGAGCGCTACACCTTCCTGAAGTGGGGCCAATCGGCCTTCGACAACTTCTCCGTCGTGCCCCCGGGCACCGGCATCTGCCACCAGGTGAATCTGGAATACCTGTCGCAGACCGTCTGGACCAAGTCCGAGGACGGATCCGACGTGGCCTACCCGGATTCGCTGGTCGGCACCGATTCGCACACCACCATGGTCAACGGCATGGCGGTGCTGGGCTGGGGTGTCGGCGGCATCGAGGCCGAGGCGGCGATGCTCGGCCAGCCGCTGTCGATGCTGATCCCCGAGGTCGTGGGCTTCAAGCTGTCGGGCAAGCTGCCCGAGGGCACCACCGCCACCGATCTCGTGCTCACCGTCACCCAGATGCTGCGCAAGAAGGGCGTGGTCGGCAAGTTCGTGGAGTTCTACGGCCCCGGCCTCGACGACATGGCGGTCGCCGACCGGGCCACGATCTCCAACATGGCGCCTGAGTACGGCGCGACCTGCGGCTTCTTCCCGGTCGATCAGAAGACCATCGACTTCCTGAAGGTCACCGGCCGTTCTGACGACCGGATCGCCCTGGTCGAGGCCTACGCGAAGGCGCAGGGCATGTGGCGCGACGCCCAGACCCCGGATCCGGTCTTCACCGACACGCTGGAGCTCGACATGGGCGAGGTCCGGCCCTCGCTCGCCGGGCCGAAGCGTCCGCAGGACCGGGTGCTGCTGGACGGCGCCAAGCCGGGCTTCGCGGCCTCGATGGAGACCGAGTTCAAGAAGGCCGCCGATCTCGCGCGCCGTTATGCCGTCGAGGGCACCAACTTCGACATCGGGCACGGTGACGTGGTGATCGCCGCGATCACGAGCTGCACCAACACGTCGAACCCCTCGGTGATGATCGGCGCAGGCCTGCTGGCCCGCAATGCCGTCGCCAAGGGCCTGCGCTCGAAGCCGTGGGTGAAGACCTCGCTGGCGCCCGGCTCACAGGTGGTCGGCGAATATCTCGAAAAGTCCGGCCTGCAGGAGCCCCTGGACGCGCTGGGCTTCAACCTTGTCGGCTTCGGCTGCACCACCTGCATCGGCAATTCCGGCCCGCTGCCGGAGGCGATCTCCAAGGCGATCAACGACAACGACGTCGTCGCCGCGGCGGTGCTCTCGGGCAACCGCAACTTCGAGGGCCGCGTGAACCCCGACGTGCGGGCGAACTACCTCGCCTCGCCGCCGCTGGTGGTGGCCTACGCGCTGGCCGGCTCGATGCAGATCGACATCACCACCGAGCCGCTGGGCCACGATGCCGATGGCAAGCCGGTCTACCTGAAGGACATCTGGCCGTCCTCGGCCGAGGTGCAGCAGTTCATCGAGGAGAACATCACCTCGGCGCTGTTCAAGTCGCGCTACGCCGACGTGTTCAGCGGCGATCAGAACTGGAAGGATGTCGAAGTCACGGAGGCCGAGACCTTCGCGTGGAACCCGGGCTCGACCTACGTGCAGAACCCACCCTACTTCGTCGGCATGGAGAAGACCCCGAAGCCGGTGGAGGACATCGCGGACGCCCGGATTCTCGGCCTGTTCCTCGACTCGATCACCACCGACCACATCTCGCCCGCGGGCAACATCCGCGCGGCCTCGCCGGCCGGTGCGTATCTGCAGTCGCATCAGGTGCGCGTGCAGGACTTCAACCAGTACGGCACGCGGCGCGGCAACCACGAGGTGATGATGCGGGGCACCTTCGCCAATATCCGCATCAAGAACCAGATGGTGCGGGACGAGACGGGCAACGTGGTCGAGGGCGGGTGGACGCTCTTCCAGCCCTCGGGCGAGAAGATGTTCATCTACGATGCGGCGCAGAAATACGCCGAGCAAGGCACGCCGCTCGTCATCTTCGCCGGCAAGGAATACGGCACCGGCTCGTCGCGCGATTGGGCGGCGAAGGGCACGAAGCTTCTCGGCGTCCGCGCCGTGGTGGCCGAAAGCTTCGAGCGCATCCACCGCTCGAACCTCGTCGGCATGGGCGTGGTGCCGCTGGTGTTCCAGGGCGAGACCTCCTGGGACTCGCTCGGCCTCAAGGGTGACGAGACTGTCAGCATCAAGGGCCTGTCCGGTGAGCTGAAGCCGCGCCAGACGCTGATCGCGGAGGTCAAGTCCGCCGACGGCTCGGTCAAGGAGGTGCCGCTCACCTGCCGGATCGATACGCTCGACGAGCTGGAATACTTCCGCAACGGCGGCATCCTGCCCTACGTGCTTCGTACCCTGGCGGCCTGATCCGTCGGCGGCCCCAGGGCCGCCCCGTCACGCGATACGAGGCGGCGCCGGCTTGGCGCCGCCTTTTTTGTTACTCAAGCCGAAGCATTTCACTTGCGCGCAACCTTGTTTGGCGCGCGCAACGCACCATAACCCGGGTCCTGAATCCGGAATGGGACTTCGATGAAGCACCTCAGCAAGACCCTCGTTACCGCCGGCCTGACAGCCCTGCTGTCGAGCGCTGCCTTCGCCGCGCAGGTCGAGCGCGTCCGCGGCACCATCGACAAGACCGATGGCAACACGGTCACGATCAAGACCGACGACGGCAAGTCCGAGACTGTCGATGTCTCCGGCGCCAAGTTCGCCTGGGTGGTCCCGTCGAGCCTCGACCAGATCAAGGACGGTGTCTTCATCGGCACCGCCACCAAGGGCGAGAACCCGATGACCGCCCTGGAGGTGGTGCTGTTCCCCGAGGCGATGCGTGGGACCGGCGAGGGCCATTACGGCTGGGATTCGATCACCGACCAGACCGCGGGTGCCGGCGCCAAGGTGAAGAGCGCGATGACCAACGGCACCGTCAAGGCCGAGTCGTCGAACGCCCCGAAGGTCAAGAGTGCGATGACCAACGGCACCGTGAAGGCCGACAAGGCGGCCACCGGCGGCGAGCGCACCCTGACGGTGAGCTACGGCAAGGACGGCTCCAAGGAGATCGTCGTGCCGGCCTCGGCGCCGATCGTTGCCTTCCAGCCGGCCGACAAGGCGATCCTGACGCCGGGCTCCAAGGTCTTCGCCGTCGTGGCGAAGGATGGCAGCAAGGCCGAGGGCAAGCTGGTGGCGGTCGGCAAGGATGGCCTGACCCCGCCCATGTAAGACGAAACGGCCCGCGCGACGGGACGCGTCGGGCGGGCCGCTGACATGCCGAAGACTGCTCGGCGGCAACGCGCGCCGAGCATTGGCGGATCAGCCTTTCAGGGCCACCGAAAAATCCGCTTCGGTCTTGCTGCGGATCTCGTCCTCGGTGACGCCGTCGGCGAGCTCGACGAGTGTCATCCCGCCGTCGCCCTTCTTGTCGATCTCGAACACGCCGAGATCGGTGATCACGAGATCGACCACCTGGGTCCCGGTCAGCGGCAGGTCGCAGGCCTTGAGCAGCTTGGCGCTCTCCGTGCCGTCCTTGTTCTTGGCGACGTGCTCCATCACCACGACGACCCGCTTGACGCCCGCCACGAGGTCCATGGCGCCGCCCATCCCCTTCACCATCTTGCCGGGGATCATCCAGTTGGCGAGGTCGCCATTGCCGGCCACCTGCATGGCGCCGAGGATCGACAGGTTGATGTGCCCGCCGCGGATCATCCCGAAGGACTCGGCCGAGGAGAAGTAGCTGGTCGTCGGCAGGGCGGTGATGGTCTGCTTGCCGGCATTGATCAGGTCCGGGTCTTCCTCGCCCTCGTAGGGGAAGGGACCCATGCCGAGCATCCCGTTTTCGGATTGCAGCTGCACCGACATCCCGTCGGGGATGTAGTTCGACACCAGCGTCGGAATGCCGATGCCGAGGTTCACGTAGAAGCCGTCCTGCAGTTCCTTGGCGGCGCGCGCCGCCATCTGCTCACGGGTCCAGGCCATGATGGTCTCCTGATAGCATGGTGCGCTCACGCGCGGCCGGATCTGGCTTTCCCCTCCCCGCAAGCTTGAGCGATCCCGGGCAAGCCCGGGATCGCCGGGGGAGGAGAGAAGCGTGTGACTAGTGGGTGCCGCCGCCGGCCGCCGCGGCCGAGGTGCTGTCGCCGCGCTTGCGCGTCGTGCGCTGCTCGATGCGCTTGTCGCGCACGCCCACGTCGATGATGCGCTTCACGAAGATGCCCGGCGTGTGGATCGTATCCGGCTCGATTTCGCCCGGCTTCACGAGGTGCTCCACCTGCGCCACCGTCATCTTGGCGGCGGTGGCCATCATCGGGTTGAAGTTGCGGGCGGTCATCCGGTAGCGGAGGTTGCCCTCGGTGTCGCCCGTATGGGCGTGGACCAGGGCGAGGTCGGCGAACAGGCCGCGCTCCATCACGTAGGGCTCGCCGTCGAACTCCCGCACCTCCTTGCCCTCGGCGACCTTGGTGCCGACGCCGGTCTTGGTGAAGAAGGCCGGAATGCCGGCGCCGCCCGCACGGATGCGTTCGGCCAGCGTGCCCTGCGGGTTGAACTCGATCTCCAGCTCCCCGCCGAGGTACTGACGGGCGAACTCCTTGTTCTCGCCGACATAGGACGAGATCATCTTGGCGACCTGCCGCGTGTCGAGGAGCTTGCCGAGGCCGACCCCGTCGATGCCGGCATTGTTCGAGACGACCGTGAGACCCTTGACGCCCGAGAGGCGGACCGCCTCGATCAGCTCGTCCGGGATGCCGCACAGGCCGAAGCCGCCGCACATCACCATCATGTCGTCACGCAGGAGGCCCGCCAAGGCAGCGGCGGCATCCGTGTAGACCTTCTTCATCGAAACGTCCTTTCCACGCCGGCCGCGACCGGCCGCGCCTGGGCTACATCCGCGAAGCGCGCGTTTCCTCAGCGCCTGCTGTTCCCGATTCCGGGAGCGAAATCCAGTGCTGCACCGCGTGAGCCCGTACGCTCCCGGGCGATCCGTAACGCCGGTTGCGTGCGAGCGGGGGCGGGTGCCTTCGCGGGGACCCCACACAAGGCCAGCAGACAAATCCCGTCGCGGACGCTAAACAATCGTCTCGACATGCAGTCCCTGCTGGGCCGTGGCGGCTCGGCGAGCTGGCGTGGCACCCGGCTTCGGCCGCATCCGCGGTCCCGTTCAGAGTCAGATGTCGCTGCGTCGCCCGATCGTCCTCCTCGTTCCCGTGATTCTCGTCGCCGTCGGGCTCGGCCTGCACGACTGGCCGATCGATAGCGATCGCGCGCAGGCCTTCGTGGGGCGCGCGTTCGAGAATTACGGTCTGACCCTGAGCGTTGCGGGTCCGGCCCATCTGACGCCGCTGCCCCTGCCCAAGCTCAGCTTCGAACGTGTGCGCATCACCAGTGACGGGGGCGGTCCGCCCCTGGTCGACGAGGGGCGCCTGGGCATCGATCTCGATCCCATCGGCCTCCTGACCGGTCGCGCGGCGGCCGGCGGCCTGCATCTCGCGGGGGGAATCCTGTCCGGGCGAGCCGCGGCGTGGAGCGGTGTCCTCGTGCGCCTCGCCGAGCGGGCCCGATCCGGCGCGACGCCCCATCCCACCCGGCTCACCGTGACCGGCGGACGCACCGGGGATGACACGGCCCGGGACATCGACCTCGACCTGTCGTGGCCGTCCTGGAGCGCGTCCGCCGAAGGTAGCGCGCGTCTGACGTGGCGGGACGTGCCGACACAGTTCACAGTCGCGCATGTCCGCCCGAACGACGTCGTTCTCGGCCGACGCAGCCCGATCACCGGCGCGGTCACGTGGCCGAACGGTAGCCTCGCGATCGACGGTACGGTGGGGCTGTCCGTGTCGGGGTCCGGATGGCCCAGTCTGGCCGGGCAAATGCGCGGCGAGACCCGATCCCTGCCGGAAAGCCTGGCCTGGGTCGGCCTGAAGGTCCCCCTGTCGCCGCTCGCCGGAGTGTTCTCGCTCGCCGGCCTGTTCGAGTCGACGGACCGATCCGTATCCTGGACCCGCCTGCAGCTCGGGCTCGGTCGGAGCATGCTGGAGGGCGCGGGCGCCGTCGCGCTGGGGCCCGGCCCCGCTCCGCGCCTCTCGGTGCAGGCGACGCTCGCCGCCGAGACGCTCGACCTGGGCCCCCTGGCGGATGACGCCGCGCAGCTTCTTGGATCCGGCCCCGTGCCACTGGCCTTGGCTCCGATGACCGGGGGCGATCTCGATCTGCGCCTTTCGGCCGCCGCAGGCCAAGCCGGATCTGTCGCGGTTCAGGATCTCGCGGCCAGCGTTCTGGTGCGGGATGGCGCGCTCGAAATCGCAGTGAACCGGGCGCGGATCCAGGATGGCTTGGTCAAGGGCCGCGTGACGCTCGCGCGTGGCGCCGACCCGGCCGAGACCGAAATGCGGCTGCAGGGTAGCCTCGACCGGATCGATCTCGGCGGTCTGCTGGGCGGGATCGGCGGCGCGCGTTGGCTGATTGGCCCAGCTCAGGGTCAATTCAACCTCGAGGCCAGCGGCTGCGACACGGTGGCGTTGCTCGCGCATCTCGGAGGCCGGGCCGCCGTCACTGTCGCGAGCGGGGCGATCACCGGCCTCGATCTCGCTGATGTCGTCCACCGCAACGGCACTGTGGCCCCCGGGGCGCTCGCGCGGCGCAACGGCCGGACGGCCATCGAGCGCGCCGCCGTCACGGTCCGGTTCACGGACGGGGTCGGCGAGATCGTCGAGGCCGGGCTGCTCGGGCCGAACATCGGCGCGAACGTGCGCGGGCACGTTTCGCTGCCGGGGCGGCGGCTCGATCTCCAGGGCGATCTCGCCCTGCGCAGTCCAGCCGACCCGTCCCGCGGCCTGCTGTTCGCGGTGTCGGGGCAGTGGACTGCCCCGGCCGTCCGGACCACCGCCCATGTCGAGGGCCCGGATGCGGCCGCCCAGGCGGGGGAGGGAGCGTCGCCGGCAGCCTTCGGACCGCCTGACCTGCAGGGCCTGGCCGCCGGTGCGCAGGACCTGCCGGTGAATGCCCGCGCGTACGCACCGTGAGTTTGCTTCCGGAGCACGCTACGGCATAGCGTGACAGAGGCATCGGGTGGCCCCATGCAGCAAGCTCCATCTGAGAGGGCAGGTCCGACGGCCGTTCCGGGGTTTCCTGGTTCTCCGCCGTGTTCCGCGATCACGTCGGTGAAGGGCGCTTTCGATCGCGTCGCGATGGCGTCGCGCACGGCCAAGCTCTAGGATCGGGCCGCGAACCCCAACCATGAGTGCCATGCGTCGTCTGCTCATCGAGGAACCCGTCACCCGCGCCGGGCCGCTGGCCCAGCGCCTTGCCGTGTTCTCCATCGTGGCCACCGGGATCGCCCTGATCCTGATTCGGGACCCGCGCGCCGACACGGACGCTGCGCTCGTCGCTTTGTTGGCCGGGCTCGCGGTCGCGCTGGCCGCGATCGTCGCGGCGGTGTTCGCGTTCGTGCGGGTCTGGCGCGAGGGTGCGCGCGGCTTCGGCGCCGCCCTGGCAGGGCTGATTTTGGCGCTCGTGGTGCTGGGCTATCCCGCCTATCGCGGGCTTCGTGGCCTGCGGCTGCCGGCCCTGTCGGACGTCACCACCGATATCGACAATCCGCCCGCCTTCTCGCGCTCGCGCGCGGCATTCGCGGCTCGCAGCGGCCGGTATCCGCCAGATCCGAGCCCATCCCTGCGCGAGCGGCAGCGGGACGCCTATCCGCAGATCGCCCCGCTGACCCTCGATATCGGCGCCGACGCTGCATTCGAACTGGCCCGTCAGGCCGCGCTGAAGCGCCATTGGCAGATCGTCGAGGCGATCCGGCCGGGCGGTCGCACCGGCAACGGTCGGATCGAGGCCGTGGCGCGCGGCCTCGTGCTCAACCTGCCCGACGATGTGACCGTCCGCATCCGCCCCCGCGCTGATGGAGCGCGGATCGACGTACGCTCGGCGTCCCGGCTCGGCGGGCGCGACTTCGGCGGCAATGCCGACCGGATCCGCACCTATCTCGACGACGTCGCCAACCTCGTCCTCGCGATGAAATGATCCAGTCCGGTCCGGCGCGGCTCAAGCCGGCGTAAAGGTGCCGTCGAGCTGCGGCGCCCCGTCGGTCGCCACCAGCCCGCGCCCGACCAGATCCTCGAGATGGGCAAAGACCGACAGAGCCGCCGCTCCGCGCAGACGCGGATCGAGGTTCCGGTAAATCGCCGCGACGATCTGCGCGATGCCGGTGTCGCCGTCCGAGAGTCGCGCCCGGATCGCGGCCTCGCGCTGGCGACGATGACAGGCCAGCCCGCGGAGGAAGCGGGCCGGCTCGCGGACCGGGCCGCCATGGCCGGGCCAGTAGACTGTCTCGTCGCGTCCGCGCAGCTTCTCCAGCGACGCCATATAGGCCCGCATTGCGCCGTCCGGCGGTGCCACGATGGTCGTGGACCAGGCCATGACGTGATCGCCCGAGAACAAGGCCTGCGCCTCCGGCAACGCGAAGGCGAGGTGGTTCATGGTGTGGCCTGGGGTCTCGACAGCCGCCAGGGTCCAGCCCGGGCCCGAGACGAGGTCCCCCTCCACCATGACCCGGTCCGGGGCGTGGGCGCGGTCGGCGCTGGCGTCGAGCCGCGGGACCTCGCTTTCCGACACGGCCCGGGCCGCGCGATGCCGGCCGCATCCGACGATCGGCGCGCTGGTGCGCGCTGCGAGAAGCCGCGCGCCCGGCGAGTGATCCCGATGGGTGTGGGTGACGACGATCGCGGTGATCCGTTCGCCGGTCAGGTCCGCGAGCAGCGCGTCGATATGCGCCGGATCGTCGGGGCCGGGATCGAGGACCGCGACCTCACCCACCCCGATCACGTAGGTGCAGGTGCCGCTCGCCGTGAATGGACCGCCATTCGGAGCGATCCGTCGCCGGATCAGCTGCATGACGGTCTCCAGCCGCCCGGGGACGGGCATCGCAGGGTCGAGGGTCAGTCTGCTCTCGTCCGCAACCGCCATCGCTGCCCCGCACGTTGGTTCGGGGTTTTTTGAACGTCACCCAAGGGCGTTGCAACACCGCCGAGCCACGATCCTCAGCGATGTCTCAGTAGAGTCGCTCGGGTCACGTCCCCCGGTCGGCCGTTTAGTCCGGCGAAGTCAAGATCGTCCGGTCAGCCGAACTGGCCGGATCGACGGTTGCGCACCCGCACCGGCACGAGGACGGGTGCAGGGGCCGGAACGAGCCCGATCACCGCGGCGCGGACGGCATCGCCTGCAGCCGCTACACCGGCTCGCATCGCGGCCACCTTCACTCGAACGGCGTTCTTCGCAGCTTGCAGCATCACGGATCCCGAATCGAACCGGTGGACCTACTCTTCGAACGCTACCCAGCCTGCACCGTTCCGTTGCTGATTGTCGCGCCCGGGCAAAACGCCCGTGCCGTCCACATCGGACTTTGTCGGAACGGCGGAACCAGAGCAAAACCTTGGCGTTTTTGTGTTCAGAACGACGCGGCCCGCCCGCGTTGATACTTTCGAGGGATACGAACGATGCTCGGTTGGGCCGTAACTTTTCTCGTGGTTGCCCTCGTCGCCGCGCTGCTCGGCTTCGGCGGCATCGCCGGCACGGCAATGGAAGCCGCCAAGCTGGTGTTCTTCGTGGCGATTGTCCTGTTCGCGATCTCGGCTGTGATCGGCCTGATGCGCGGGCGCTCGCCGACACTCTGACGACGTGTCGATAACCGCCAGCCCTGACCTGGGGCTGGCGCTAAAAAGCAACAAGGCCGTCGCCCCAAGTGACGGCTTTTTTAATGGACCTGCTTCTCAGCGCATGCGCGGACGGCTAGCCTCCAACCTTGGTACTATGGCTTGCCGTGCTCGCCGCTGTCGAGCTTCGCAATGAGTTCGGCAAACCGGTCGGGCACCGGCTGTTGGGTCATCGTATCGTACATCGCGCGCAACTGCGTCGCGAGGCGATTGCGGGTCTGTTCGCTGAGGCCGCCGCGGGGTTGAGCCTGGGACGCGCCTGCAGTCTGTCCCGTCGAGCGGTCCTGGCCGGGCGCATCGTGCGTCGAAGCAGTGCTTCCATGCACTTCAGGCACACGAAGACCTGCCTCCTTCCCCTCATCGGCCATCCACACGCCCCTTGTTGCCGAACTTGGCCCGGCCACATTGTGCTGCGGCTCGACATACGCCATGGCTGCGCCGGCAACGCCTGCCCGAAGGGATCGGTTCCGCGGGGGGTGGAACGGAGTGCGGGCGTCCGCGTTGGGCGGAAAGCTGCGCAGGACAGAATGCCGGCCCCGGCACGCCATCGGTCACCGACCGGGCAATCGCGGCCGGGCAACACGGCGAGGCACAGGGGATCGAATGTCGACATCGCAACTCGTGGTACAGCACCTGCCGTACCTGCGCCGCTATGCGCGCGCGCTCACGGGGAGCCAAGTGGCCGGTGACGCGTATGTCGCCGCTACCCTGGAGACCCTCGTCAACGAACCGGACACGCTGGGCCGGAGCACCAACATCAAAGCCGACCTGTTCCGGGTCTTCACCCGGATCTGGAATTCGCTCTCGGTGAACGGTCGCGGCGAGCAGGTTCAGCACGATCTTCCCGCCGAGGTCCGCCTCGGCCAGATCACGCCACTGCCGCGCCAGGCGTTCCTGCTGTCGTGCCTGGAGGGCTTCTCCGAGGAGGACGCGGCGATCATCCTGGGCGTCGACGTCTCGGAGGTTCGCGATCTCGTTGATGAGGCTGGTCGCGAGCTTGCCGCCGACATGGCGACCGAGATCCTGATCATAGAGGACGAGCCGCTCATCGCGATGGATCTTGAGGCGCTGGTCGAGGGCCTGGGTCACAATGTCATCGGCGTCGCCCGGACGCGGACGGAGGCGGTCAAGATCGCCGGCGAGGGTGGCAAGCGCCCCGGTCTGATCCTGGCCGATATCCAGCTCGCGGACGGGTCGTCCGGACTCGATGCGGTCAACGACCTGCTGAAGACCTTCGAAGTGCCGGTGATCTTCATAACCGCTTATCCGGAGCGATTCCTCACCGGCGAGCGGCCGGAACCGGCCTTCCTGATCGCCAAGCCATTCCAGCCCGCCAATGTCTCCGCGGTGATCAGCCAGGCGCTGTTCTTCCAGCAGACGGCCCGTCGGCGGGAAGCCAAGACCGCTTAGGTCGAGGCTGCCTGGGCCCCGCGAGGGGCGCAGATCGAAGCATCAGCAGTTACATCGACCCCGGCGAGAGCCGGGGTTTTTTGTTGTCTGAATGGGGTGCCGGCTGCGCATAAAAAAACGGGCCGGAGAAAGCTCCAGCCCGTCGAAGAGGTTCCGGCCGATGCACAAGGGGAATGCGGGGGAGGACCAGGTGGCCGGGTGAAGGGAGAACGGCCATCGCGCCGCTGGGTTCCAAAAAACGCACTTTTCTGGCGATCGTGGCATCAATGGCACAGGGGATGGTTGTGGACAGCGTGGGTGCGCCGCCGCACCAACAACCGTTGTGGGTTCGAATACTCAGCATTCCAAGACACGCGATAGTTTAGGAACCTGCGATTGCGGAACGCGTTGTTGAAACATCCTGTCAAGCTCTCGCAATGAGGTCGGGGCAATGTTGCGGTCTGGTTTCATCCTGGGCGTGAGTGCTCCCGCCGCTCTCCTGACTGTGCTGCTACAGCCTGTCGTGCGCGAGACGGCCGATCGCTGGGTGCCCCTGGTGCCGGTGGCTCAACTTGCGCCGGCGCCGCTACCCGGCATGCGCCCGGTCTCGCTGGCGATCAGCCCGACGCGGGTTGCCGGTGTCCAGAAGATGGATGGGCACGGCGGCCCGACCGCCAGTGAAGCACAGGATCTCGGCATCAAGCCGATTCTGAAGCAGCCGGGCCGCCATTTCGTCCGCGAGGGTTGCGAAACCGCGCTGAGTTCCCTGGTGGGTCCCGAGGCCCGGCGCATGACCCCCGGTCGCTGCATCTCCTGACTCCGACTCTGTTACGCTGATCGAAAAGGGTTCTGCCGACGCGGCGGGGCCCTTTCGGCGTTGGCGTGCAGTGCTGGGAATTCGGAAAGACGATTACATAGAAACGGCGCCGGTCCCGAGGACGCGGCGCCGCTACGCGGAACGGTTACGGAATGGCCTCACTCGGCCCGGCCGGTACCCGTCGACTGTCCACCCTTGCGACCCGCCGTCGAGGCAAGTTCGCGATCCTGCGAGAAGGAGCGCTTCTCGGCCGGCACGCTGCGTCCGCCCTTGCTGGCGATCTCGCGCTGCCGCTCCAAGTCCATCGAGGCAAAGCCCCGCTTCGAGGTCGAATTCCCGGATGCCATCAGTTCCTCCTCAGGCTTCGCTTCACCTCGCAACAACCTTCAGCAATAACCAAGGTTCCTCTGCCCAGACCTGGTCAAGCTTCCTGCAGTCAAGCTTTACGGCAACCAGGGTGTTGTCCGCGGCGTTGGTCGCAGATCGACCTGCATCGATGCGGGAGCGGCGGTCGGCGGATGCCTTGAAGGCCGCCCGGTAGCTCAGCGCAACCTGTCCCGCCCCACGGCCACGATAAGGACCAGCGTACACATGACGAATCGCAACATGGTGAAAGAGGCCGGCAGCGATGTTCCGGCGCCGCATCCCAACACGCCGCCCCTCCCGCCGATGCCCGCGCCGGAGGATTCTGCGACGCCGACGACCCGAGAAGAGCCGGTCGATTCGCCTCATCTCAATGCCAGTCCCAAGCGCGAGGCACCGAAGCCCGGCGAGCTGGGGCTGTCGACGAAACGCTGACCGAGATCGCGTCAGGTGGCTCGCCTCCGCGTATGGCGAGTCAGCCCGACGATGAGGAGGCCGATCGCCAGGATCGTCATGACTCCCGCAACGGTCAGGATCCGCTGGATCAGCGGCGTGTAGACTCCGCGTGCGGCATCGTAGCCGTAGCACAGCAGGGTGAGGCGGTCCGCCAAGCCTCCGATGCGGCCGTTCCCGGCCTCGGTGAGGGCCAAGCGGAGGTCCCGTCCGGTGAGCGCCAGCGGCGAGAGAACCCGGGCCACCCGGCCGTCGCCGGCAAGCAGCAACGCGGCGGCAGGATGAGCGAAGCTGTCGGTCCCGGCATCGTAGATCGCCGTGTAGCCGAGGGCGGCCGTGATGCGGCTCAGCGCCGTATCCGAGACGATCAGCGCCCGCGGGCGCACGGTGGCGGCGCGATCGCCCAGTGTCTCGGCCAGCATGCGGCGTGCAGCCGCGGCATCATCTCGTGGATCGATGCCGATCAGCACCAGGGCGTAATCGTCCGGCGCGAGTCCTGTTGAAGCCAGGGCATCCACCGACATCGACACCATGGGGTCGCAGACGTTGCCGCAGGTGTAATCGACGGGCAGCAGCAGGACCGGTCGGCCCGCGATGACGCTCCCCAGCGTCACCATCTGCCCGGTGCCTGCGTCCGTGGCGGCGAGGTCGAGCGGGGCGCGGGCACCGGGGGGCGGTGCCACCGCGACCCGGGCCAAGTCGGCCTGAACCAATCGGGCGCGGGCCGGTGCGTTCGCCAACCCCAGAGCGACGACCATCACGGTGGCGTGGCCGAAAAGCCGGGCAGGGCTGGACAAGCGTAGGATGAATCGCATGGATGGGCGAGCCCGTCCGGTCCCACCGTCCTGGGCTTCAGAGCCGCCGCGGAGCCCCGGTATGACCCTCGACACAGAGGTTTCCTCCCTGAAGCAGGTGCCGCTGTTCCGCGAGGTGGAGCCGGCGCGCCTGAAGCTCCTGGCCTTCACCAGCGAGCGCGTGCATTTTGAGCCCGGGCAACGCTTCTTCGCCCGGGGCGATGTGGCGGATGCGGCCTACGTGATCCTCAAGGGGAATGCGGAGGTCAGCATCGATGGTCCGGCCGGTCCGGTCCGGTTGGCGCTGCTCGGCCAGGACGCCCTGGTGGGCGAGATGGGCATCCTCGCCGAGCAACCCCGATCGGCCACGGTCACGGCGGAAACAGCAGTGACCGCCCTGCGCATCGACCGCGGCGTGTTCCTCGAATTACTGGCACAGTTTCCACAGATCAGTATCGCCCTGATGCGCGTGCTCGCCTTGCGGCTGGAACAGACCAACCAGGCCCTCGCCGAGAGCCGCGGCTGAGCGACTCTCCGCATCATCACGGCGCCGGATAGGTGATGAACTCCAGGAGAGACCCGTCCGGATCCCGGAAATAGACACTGACGCCGGCCCCGGCCGCTCCGAACGTGTCCACGGGGCCGAGTTCCACCGGCACGCCCAGCGTTTCCAGATGCGCGATCGCGTCCGTGATCGCCCCGGACCATCGGAAGCAGAGATCGCTGTTGCCCGGCCTAACCGGTTGTGCCGCCACCATCTTCGGGTTGACGCCGGGTCCGTGGCAATTGAGCTGCACGCCGCCGAACCGATACGCGTAGCCGCCGCTCCGCTCGATGATCTCGGCGCCCACGACGTCGCGGTAGAAGGCGTTCGACCGGGCCCAGTCGCTTACGTGGATCACGCAATGGTCGAGGTGGATCGCGGGGCTGAGCGATCCGGCGGCTGCGACGGCCGCCTCAACGGGAAGTGTCTCGGTTTCAGGCATCGTTCGCTCCGCGCGGGCCTCAGCAGCGCTGGGCTGCCAATCTGAATTAGGGCGCAATCGTGGCTGCGTGAGGCGCCCGGCCCGGGCTTGCTGCGGCGGAAAAGCTACATCGTCACGGGCGGGATGACGATACGCATGTCCGGATGATCGGACACCGCATGACGCACCTGATGAACGCCGATCAACGCCCGATACCGAGGTTCGGGGCGACCCTCTCGCGGGTTATGCTCGCCCTCGTTGCGATCGCGCCGCTGGCCGCCTGCCAGACCAGGTCCATGCAGGTCGCGCAGGATGACGAGGCGGCTTGGTACGTCGGGGCCAAGCCCGACAAACCCTTCGACATTCCCCTGGTCGACACGGACCGCCTGGATCCGAAGTACCGCCGCCAACAGGTCAGCTACAACGGACCGGAGCAACCGGGGACGATCGTCGTCGACATCGACAAGCGGCAGCTCATGCTGGTGCAGGCGGATGGCACCGCGATGCAGTACGGGGTCGGCGTCGGGAAGGCCGGCTTCTCCTGGAAGGGCGAAGCCCGGGTCGGCCGCAAGGGCGTCTGGCCCAATTGGAGCCCGACCACCACCATGGTTGCGCTCAATCCCGATCTGCCGCGGACCCGCAAAGGCGGCCTCGACAATCCGCTCGGTGCCCGTGCCCTGTACCTCTACCAGGGCAACCGCGACATCCTGTTCCGGATCCACGGGACCAACGAGCCGTGGAGCATCGGGGAGCAACTCTCGTCGGGATGCGTCCGGATGCTGAACGAGGACATCGCCGACCTCTACGAACGCGTACCCGTCGGAACCCGCGTGCTCGTGAAGCGCAACGGCAAATATCGCCTCTGAGGGTGGGCGTCTCAGCCCACGGGCTGTGGACCCTCGACAGGTGCCGTCGCGGCCCGATCCGGCGTCACGGTCTGAAGCGCGGAAGGCGTCTTCGGACCGCCCAGCTCATGCCACCTCCGTTCCCGCAGCAGCGCCTCATCGCCCAGCCGCGTGGGAAGCGCCCACGCCGGCCGGGCAGGTTCTGTTCCGAACGTCGTGTCACGATGGCGCGCGAGCTACCGGGTCCGGAACTGGATCAGTTTCGGATACCCCTGCAAAGGGACCTTCACCGACCTGGCGTTATCGAGCGTCTGAACAGGCTCGGCACCTGCGGTCGGATCGAAGATCTTCGTCGCGGGCAGATCCGCTTCGCTGTCCACCGTCACGGTGACGGGCGTCACTGTCAGAGGCGTGTTCTTCTCGCTGTCCCAGATCGGCCTCTCATCCCACAGGATGAGGGTCGCCAGACCACCATCACCCTCGACGAGGAGGTGTTTGATCTCGAGTTCACCCGAAGACACCGTCAGCTTCGGCAACTCCGTGTCGCCTGCGGCGCCCCCGCGACCCTTCGCAGATACCGTTTGGATGAGATTGCGGATCGCAGTAGCCGCCGGCTTGGGGCGATAGCCGATATCGAACAGGCCGAAATGCTTCTCCATCTCGCTCGACGCCGGATCAGGGTAAGCGTCCAGGAGCTGATACAGATAGACCTTCGCGACGCCCGTATCGACGGCATCGAGAATCAGGTTGAGCAACAGCTTCGCCTGGGTCGGCTCATCGACCCCACCCCATGTGCCCTTGCCCGGGAGCGTGTAGTACCCGACCTCGGTGATGGCAGCCGCGCGCTTCGGATCCAGGCGATTGGCCTGATCCACAACGTTCTTGACATGCACGCCCGGCTGCTCGCCTTTCGGCGGGTAGATGTGCGCATTGTAGACGTCGGACTGGCCGAACAATTCCGGCCAGGATGTCAAATTGTAAACCGGCACGTTGTCGAGCGACGGGCTGGCTTTGACGCCCTTGTAGAGATCGTTCTGATATTCGATTGCCGCATTAGGCCCCGTTTGTCCGTTATAGGTGACGGGCCAGTTGTTGACCTCATTGGGGCCTTCGACGGACGTGATCGCGCGTGGGTGGATCCTGGCGAAATCGTCGAGGAGGGACAGGGTCTTCGTCAGCGGCAGGTTGGACGCGACGACGAAATCGAATTTGAAACCGGCGGTCGCAAAGGGTCCGAAATGCGATCCTCCGCCTCCGGCCAGCGATGGATCCGGGACTGCATCGCGCAGGTTGCCGACGCCGAGATATCGGAGCGCTTCAAGCACCTTGTCGATGTCCGCATAGCTGCTATCGGTATAGGGGATGTGGGTATTTACACCTACCGTGTTGATAAAGTCCTGACCGCGGACCGCCTTCGTCCCGATTCCCGACACGTTGGCCACCGGGGTTGCCCCCGACATATTCTGGGCGAGCTTGATCATGGAGGATCGCGGCTCGCGCTGGGCCAGCGCCACACTGCCTGCCGTGAGAACCGACACGCTTGCCAAGATCGAATAGAAGCGAAAACGCATGCGTATGCCTAGCAGATCCAATCACTATCTCGCGATACATAGTGCTCTAGTCGAAGGTCGTCAAACTGCTCTTTGCCTCAGTAATAATATGCGACGACGAGCCATGATCACTGCTTCCATTTCGCAATTCCATGAAGAGCGATACGGAACGTTTTGCCGCTGACGGAGACCCGCCGGGATCCCGCTCGCGGCCGCTGCCCTGGGCAACCAAACACGGCAACGTTCGATTGATGCGTTCGGACGGGTGCGGGCCGTAGATCGAACTCGCTACCGTCATGCCTGCGGGGCGCGCATACGCGATGCCGAAGCCATCGTGCGGAAAGGACGCGCTTCCGTTCGGCCGCGGCACGCCTCGCGCCGGTCCTTGGATGTGACACGGGTTGGATCATGACGTCGCCTCGAAACACGCTGCGATCCGGTGCATGGGGTAAGCTGAACAGTGATCGCCGCGTCGGCGAAGCCTCGTGCGGGCTTGGACAGAGGACTTGACCGTCCTGCCGCCATGACATGAGGCTGATACACGACGAACTCGCGCGTCACGGAATGGCAGGATATACTTGAGACAGTGACTCAACTGCAGCTATAGGGCTTTTGCAGGTGTTTCATCCAGTTACGGTATGTCTATACGTGCTCTGGAAATACGATTGTGATTTTCGCTAGCTCAGATAACGCGACCAGTCGGAATCCCGCGCTAAATTTCTTGACAAGATTTCACGATTGGGTGTTTAAAGCTATTAAACAGGCGAATCATGTATTTATTCGGACGATTCGCTTATATATTCCGCGAGTTACGACCAGTCCTGGGCATAAGCTTTGCATGGCTGCCGGGCAGCGAGAGGGCCTGCCAGAATGTACATCGCCAAACGTGTCCGTCGAAAGCTGGAAAGTATTGCGCGAAATGCGGTGCACGAATTCATGTCAACCGATCTGGCGCGAAGAAATGTGGAGAGTTACTACAATAATCTGCGTGCTGAGCGATTGGCAGCACCGGCCGCACTGAGTGAAGCCGATCAGAAAATCGTGACGTCTCTGTGCGAGGTGGGCGTATACCAGACACGATTGGAGGATTTAAACCTCTTCGGGGCTGAGCAGATGCTGTCGCAGGCGCACGAAGTCCGCGACGATATCGAGACACGTTTGGCGGCGGGTCCCACGCACGTAGATGACCCATTTTTAATCCAGGCCGACAAGTCCGAACTCGTGGATCGGGCGGAGATTTATCTGTTCGGTTTGAATGAGCGACTGCTCAGAATCGTCGAAAATTACTTAGGGTTGCCCGTCGCCTTCGGGGGATTCAATTTCTTTTACACGCTCGCCGATGGATGCGAGCGTGGCGCACGCGTCTGGCACCTGGATGGCGAGGACGAGAGTATCGTGAAAGTCGCGGTCTATCTGAACGATGTCGATGTCGATGGCGGCCCGTTCGAAATGATCCGTCATCGGCTCTACAAGGGGGCTCAGCCCTATACACGCCCAGCGCGCCACGAAAAGTTGGAACGCGTCATCGGACGCACGATCGATGCGGATGAAATCGTCACTTGCACGGGACCGAGCGGCAGCGTTATTTTCTGCGATACCGCGCGCTATTACCATCGTGGGAAACCGGCCACGGGGCAGAACCGGACGGCGATCTTCTTCAATTACTATCCCCGTCCTCCCCGGCGCCCCTACTTCTGTGGAAAGCCCGTGGTCGCGCTCGAAGATTTGGAATTCGCGCCGGATCGCTTGAGCGACTACCAGCGCCAGAGCGCGCAATGGCGCGAGAGTCTGCCGCCTATCGCGAAGTATGTCTTGCCGAAGTAGCGATGGGAATCGACACGGAGGCATACCGCCGAACTATAGCGTTTTGACAGAGCTTGACGGTCAATGTCTGCATCGGACAGCGCCCGTGGTCGTGGGCGAGGTCCCCGAGCCAACATTGAGCGTCACCGAAATGGCATGCCCACCCTTCGTCCAGACGCCGATATTTTGCGTCGTGGAAAAGGTTTGGTGCCAACCCTTCGTTCTCAATTTGCCGGCAATCGCGTCGTAGTCGGAGCCAGCTTTTATCCTCAGACCGCTGATCAGATCCGCGCATTCCGTCTGGGCATCGTCGGCCGCAGCGCATGGGCCCGACGGAAGCACAAAGGCGAGAAGCAATACAGCCGGTGGAATGATCGCTCTCAAGCCTACCTCCCGCATCGGGGTCAGTGCTGCACCAGGGACCGAAACTTCCTCGTCACCCGGCGTGACTGGAAATCGGGAAGTTTGGCCGCCCAGGGTGAGCGCCGCTTGATCGATGCGTAGGGCCGGCCCTTTCCCGGGTGAAGCAGACGATAGCCAAAATGCCATGGCTTGAAGCCACCGACGTAGTGGAGGATGCCGGCGCTCTGCCGCAGGCGCCCTTCCTCATCACGGCGCGGATGGTTGATCATCATGTTCCATTGTTCCGGCAGTTCCGTCAGGCCGGATGAGAGCACCGCATTCAATGTATCCTGATCGGCATGCTTGATGTCTCGCCGCTTCAGGACAAAATCCCGGAGGCGGTCCTCGGTATTGTCCGCTCGCCAAGCTTTTACATTGATGAGCAGCACACCGGAATTGAAATAGACATCGCGCGGTGCCAAGCCCAGCGAGGATTTGAGTTCAGCATCGGGATCGAGCCAGGGGTCTCTCACCGCGGCAATGGTCTTCAAACCGTCGCCGAAGTTCCACAGCTCGGTCAGATCCTGCTGGCAGACGATGTCGCAATCGAGATAAATGATGCGATGAATGTTGGTCGGAAGCAGGTCTGAGAAGAGCAGCCGGGAATAGGCTGCCCTGCTAAGATGATTTGCCATCCGCAATTCTTTGGGCAAATTATCCAGCTTTGATGAGACTTCATAGTTCGTGAATTCGTGTCCGGCCTTCCGGGCGGCCAGGCTGCATTTTTCGATGTCGTCCGGTGCCACGTCATCGGACAGCAGATGAAAATGGATGCGGCCCTTTCGGGTCACCGCCATGGCGGATTGCATCACCAGACCCGCATAGGCGCCATAGTTGCGATCGGCCGCGCACATGAGATGGAGCAATGGAGGCGCTGTGGCGGACATCTGATCGGGTCTCGCGTTTTAACGGAGGCGTGGGGTGTGTGGGGCAAATTCCGACGGCCAGCGTCGATCATACCGCGGCCTTCCGGCGGAGGCACGGCGGTCAGCGCCCCCGTTACGACGCCGCTAAAGTCGCGCCGTGACGGTCACGCCTTCGGCTCGTCCAGGACGACGCCGAGCAACAAGGTGCCGCTGGCCCTGATGAAATCGGCGGCTTCGGACAAGCTCTCCTGTGACGACTTGCCGAGATGCGCGACCAAGATGATGGCATCCATATTCGACAAGAGGGTCAGCGAGGTCGGCATCGACTCGAGGTCGGGTAGGTTGGTGATGATGCTGTCGAAGGCCGAGACCGCGGACGAGAAGACGAGATTGTCCGAAATGGCCCCGAACGACGATGCCGTATCGATCGATGCTTCCAACTTGATGATCGACAGATTCGACGAGACTGGAACGATGCGGCCGAGGTCGTCCTGCCCCTCCGCTTCGCGCGTCGGCATTGGCGTACCGAAGCCGGACGCGTAGGCGAGCGTCGTCAGGGGATTGGTCGCCGACATGCTGGCATCGACGATCAACGTCTTCTTACCCGACAGGGCCAGCGTGTTCGCGAGTTGCTTGGTCAGGATCGCGGACGCGTTTCCGTCGGAGACGGCGACGATCCCGATCGTGTGACGCGCGTTCTGTAAGTTGGCGGCTTCGACCGCGACCATCACCCGGTTGAGAAAGAACTTCGTTCGCGTATCGACCTTCAGTCGGGCCTTGCTGCGCAGGGGCCGTCGCCCGCCCTTCGACAGGTTCACTTTTCCGAAGCACGGGCAGTTCAAGTCATCCTCGACCTGCGCGGTGGACCGAACCGAGGTGTCCAGCGAGTCGAGGAGGGCTGCTATGCTGACACCGAACAGCGCACCGCCGAGCAGAGCGACGGCAATCACGAGCTTGGGGTTCGGGAAGACGCGGGCCAAATCCGGGCTTGCCGAAGACACGATATTCGCATCGGCCACGAGGAACGAGGTCGATTGGACGTTCTCGGTCAACTTCTCGAGCGCGGATTCGTACATCTTTCGATAGGTGGTCGTTGCGCTATCGAGCTGGGAGAGCGTGACCTCGGCATCGAGCTGCCCGGTGCTTTGCTCTTGGCCGCTGACGCCGGTCCGGAAATCCTGTGCTGCATGGGCAGCTTTGTGCAACTGCGCCTGCAACTGCTGCACGCGATGTTCCAGCCACTCCCGCGAGCGGGTCGCGTCTTCGACTTTTCGCGCGAGCTGATTCTTGATGTAGGCCTCGCACAAGGCATTCACGATTTTCGACGCTTTACTGGCGCTCTCAGATTTGAATGAGACTTGAATGATATAGGATTGCGAGACGCGTTTCACGTCGAGCCGGCTGGCGAACCGGCCAACGACCCCATACAGTTGCTTGTTGCTTTGCGATGCGGCGTCCGATCTGTTCGGCAGCGCCAGTTCGTTGTCGGTGTCGAGCTTGAGCTCCTGAACGACCGGAAGGATCGTGCTGTAGGACCGGATGATCTCGATCTGGCTTTCGACCTGCGAGTTGTTGAGCGTCAGATCGATCAGGCCGGCATCCTGTTTGAGCAATTGTTGCGGCTGCGGTGGATTGATTAGAATCTGCGCGGACGCGACGAAGTCGGGCGGGGACACTTGGACGTAGACGAAGGCCAGAATCGCGAACACGATGGCGCTGCCGGCGATGATCCGAGCCCATTTGCGGAGGAAGTCGAAGAGATCCTCCAGGCCGGTATGCCGCCGGTCGCGGCGGATACTGTCCTGCTGCTGGTTGGCTGTAAAGATCTGTGTCTTATCCAGCATGCGTATCGATCCAATTGGCGTTCGGGGCGACGGCTCGGATGAGCTAACTTGGATACGCGATCATGGAGGGCTGCGATCCGCCATCCGTCATCTGCGAGAAGTCCCGACAGTCACTTCAGGAAAGCTATGGGTGGAACAGGAGAAACTTATCCATCCAATGCTCAGATTTATATTATGAAGATTTTCAATTTTTTATATCCAATCTTATGGTGCAAAGCAACAGCAACGCTTGCGCTCGAGTCGTGCGGAGCGTTGGTCCAACGACGGCCTCGTCCACCATCCTCATCGCATGCGCGACGGAATTGTTTGAGTGGTGATATCTGCGCAGAAGCAATGCGGATGGTTCCTGTTTGAGCCTCATGCGAGGGCCGGACCCGGTCTGGCCGCTGCATGGTGCGCCAATCATGCCGCGCCATAGCATTTTGCCTTGATCGCCGGTGCGCGACAGGCGCCGCGAAGGACCACGCGACAGGTCGGTTCCTTTCCTCGATTGCGGTCCAAGCTCCCTGGTGTCGGATCAGAGCCCGGCTTGGCGGATCCGGCAAGGCGCGCCGTCAGGCGACTCAGACGCGGGCCGACCGGATAGTCCCCAATGTCGACCCCGGCGCCTTCGCAGTGCAGCATGCCGTGTCGCATCTGCGCGCCGCATCAAGACCCTGCGATCCGTTCGAACGTTTCCAGACCATCAACGCCTTCGGGCGAGGATGCGCTCCCATGGTCAATGAGGCGGCTTTATCGCCGCGGGCAGTTTGCTTAACGGCTGGCCACGAAATCCTGCCGGGCTTTGTGGGGCGTCTATTTATTACACCAGGCGTCGCGGGTGCCAACTTGTTTTCGTCTTTATTCAATAAATAACTCTGGTCTACGTAGTCCGCGGCAGTCGAAGTACTTACCATGGTTGCGAAAGGTTCACCCACAACTGCAGCGCGGAGATAGGATATACTGGCAATCTAATCGACCAATTTTTAGCAAAAGACTATAACGCCTACTTGTCAAAGCAATCTTCAGCCGCTACAACCGGGCTAATAACCAATCATTAACGTTCGCCATTGGGCTCGCCAAAGGAGCTGAGACCATGCTGACTCATGCTGATCCCGCCGCCTCCGCGGACTTCGTTGCGGCGCACCGTCGGGCGGAGCAGCCGGAGGTTGCCGAGCCGGTTGCAGCCCACCTCGTCGGTCA
>NZ_JAKSYH010000244.1 GCF_022829295.1 Methylobacterium sp. J-088 | reverse complement strand
TCCGCCACGAGTGCTTCGAGCCGAAGGCGATCCGAGGTGGAGAGCGTGAAAGAGATGCCACTGCGCATCCGGCCAGACTCGCAGGATGGGCCTCAAACCGAAACCCCACACGGACTCAACCGTCAGAGCTCAACCACTAGAATGGCGAACGCCCCAGGAGCGGAACTCCTGAGGCGTTGCCGACCTCGCGGCCAGTTTGATCGGGCTGGGGATGCGAAGGTCAATTGAACTGTAGCATCTCCCGCGGCAGGCAGTCGATGAAGGGGACCAGACCTTCTCGCCCACCCGCCGCCCGCACCCCGACGTGGACGCCGGGAGCGGTACGGTTAGGCTCGGCCTCAGTATGAGCCAAACTTGTAGTTGATGCCGGCGCGGACGAGGTCGCCCTCGTTGCGCACCCGCGCGGTATACGCTCCCGGAGCACCGTTGACCCCGGGGATGGGTATGGTCCGGTTGCCGAGTTCGAAGTGCAGGTACTCGACCTTGACCGTCACCGCGCTTGAATTGAAGAAGTTCAATCGGCTGAAGAAGCTGTCGGTCGGCGCGGCGTACTCGATGCCACCGCCGTAGGCGTACCCAGTCTCGATGTTGTTCTGACGGCCGACGAAGAATGGCGTCGTGGTGTTGGGTCCGTAGAAGACGACTTGATTGTCGACGCCGCCATACGCGAAGCCGCCGGTTCCGTAGACCAGGAAACGATCGAAGGCGTAGCCGAGGCGTCCGCGGACCGTCCCGAGGAAGTCAAGGCCACCGCGGTACTGGTTGATCCTCGTGAACTGGGTAGCACTCGGCGTGACACCCGCCGAGAGATTGGTCGTGTTGCTGAAGGTTTGGAGGCGGTTGAGATCAGTGTAGGCGGCGTCCGCCTCAATGCCGACTACGATACCCGACCCGGTGCCGAACTGATAATTGTACCCGATCTGGCCGCCGCCCGTGAACCCGTCGTTGCGGACGCGGGCGACGACCGGGCGAAGGCCTGCGGTGAGCGCGGCGTTGTTGTTCCCCTGAGTGCCCACCGTGCGGTCGAAGCGCGTGTCGGCGTCGAACGCGTAGCCGGCATTGATACCGAAGTACGCGCCGGTCCAGGTGAAGACGGGCACGGGGGTGAATACCGGCGGCGGGGCGCGGCGCGGCAGGTCGGCGGCCGAGGCGGTGGCCGTGAGGGCGGTGAACGTGGCTAACGTGGCCAAAAGCTTCTTCATGACTGTGCTTTCCCCAGTAAATTGCCCGATCAAGGATCAGGTTAACTGGTTCTTCACAGCCAAGCTGTATCGCCCGCACCACACCTATGACGAGAGTACGGCACAAACGAGCAACGTCGATCTACGCCTCGGCGGTATTCTTCGCCTTCCGCGGTCGGCCAGCACGCTTCGGCTTGTCAGAGACGGTTGCTGCGGGCTCAGCAGCCTTCGCGGCCGCCTTCTTGCGCTGCTGTCCGAGACCAAGGCTCTTAGCCAGAGCGGATCGCTGCTCTGAGTAGCTGGCCGCCGTCGAGGGGTAGTCTCGCGGCAGCCCGAAGCGCTCGCGGTACTGCTCAATAGTCATCCCAGCGCCGGTCAGATGCCGCTTGAGCGTCTTGTACGGCTTACCGTCGACGAAGCTGATCAGCGCATCCGGCGTGATCGATTTGCGGATCTGAGCGGGGGTCTGCTTGTCGACCATAGGGGCGGCCGGAGCGGCGCCCTGGCTGAGACCGGCCAGCGCAGTGTGAACGCCGGAGAGCAGCTCCGGCAGATCACCCGGTCGGACGGAATTGTTCGACACGTAGGCTGAGACGATCTCGGTCGTCAGTTCGATGAAATCGACGGCCACAGCCTCGATGGTCTCTGCGTTCTCGTCCACGGTGCACCTAATCGTGAAGAAGTCAGCACATTCTGTTGTTCCGCGTAGAAAGGCAACACGTTATCTCGCGAGAAATCTATTACTTTAGGTATCACCGAGATGACGCCAGGCCCCGCCCTGGAGCGGTTTGCCACCCTGATCGCTGACAACGTCGTATCGGCCTACATTCGTAAGAATGAGGGTTCGCGCGGCGTTGGCTCGCCCGTGCGTGAGATCAACGTGAGTAAGCTGGTGCAAGCTCATCTAAATGTCCTGCCGACCAGTGATGGCGCGTACTTGGCTGCGGCCTGCAACTTCACCCTAGTGCACTGACTCAGACGGATGGTTCAGGGGCTCAATTGAGGGCGTCGAAGATGGCTGCGGCGGGCTTGGTCCAGACGAAGGGTCGTGGGCTTTGGTTGTGCTCGCCGAGGTAGCGTTTGATGGCGGCCTGAAGGTCGACGATGCCGGTGAAGCTGCCCCGTTGGAGACGGCGGCGCGTCAGCGTGGAGAAGAAGCCCTCGACGGCATTGAGCCAAGAGGCCGAGGTCGGTGTGAAGTGGAAGGTCCATCGTGGGTGGCGGGTGAGCCAGGCGCCCACCTTCGGGTGCTTGTGGCTGCCGTAATTGTCGAGCACCACGTGGATCGCCTTGCCCGCGGGGACTACCGCCTCGACGGTGTTGAGGAAACGGATGAACTCACCGTGGCGATGGCGCTGCATGCAGCGGCCGAGCACGGTGCCTTCCAGGACGTCGAGGGCGGCAAACAACGTCGTGGTGCCGTGGCGGGTGTAGTCGTGCGTCTGAGCGGCAGGATGCCCGGGCCCGAGCGGCCGATCGGGACGGGTTCGCTCCAGGGCCTGGATCTGGCTCTTCTCGTCGATGGACAGCACGACGGCGTGGGCGAGCGGTTGCATATAGAGACCGACGACATCCTCGACTTTTTCGGCGAAGGCCGGGTCGTGGGAGCGCTTGAAGGTCCGCACCCGATGCGGTTGCAGGCGGTGCTCCTGCCAGATCCGATGCACGGAGCGGAGCGAGATGCCTGTCCGCGCAGCGACGGCGCGGCCGGTCCAGTGCGCGGCCTCGTCCGGCGGTTCCGAACACGTCAGCGCCAGCACCTTCGCCACTGTGCGGGTGGAATGCGGCGGGGTGCCGGGTGGGCGGGTCTTGTCGCGCAGTAGGCCCTCGACGCCCTCCTCGGCAAAGCGCTGCTGCCAGCGCCAGACTGCGGGCCGGCTGATGCCGGCCTGCCGAGCCACGTCCTGCACGCTCAAGCGTTCGAACGAGAGCAGGACGATGCGTGCCCGCAGGATGTGCTTGAGCGGGCGGGATCGATCTCCGGCGATCGTGGACAGCGCTGACTTGGTCGCGTCGTCGAGGAGCACGCAGACGGTCTGAGCCATCGCCCAGACTCGCATGCATCACGCCCTTCGTGAATCCTCTGACCGCGTCAATGCACTAGCCGATACCCTTGGCGGTATGGATACCGGCGGACCACGCGTCGAGACGGTCGACCACACCGACGGCTCGGTGACGATACGTGCATGATGAGGGAACGGGCCGGATCCCGTGATGACGTGGTTCAGCCCTGAGCCGTTCGGCGTTCAGCCGGAGCGACGGATGCGATGTAGCGCGTGGCGGCGATGACGTGGCGGCGGCGAGTGCTGAGCAACCAGTGAGCGAGTGCCTTCAAGGGGCATTCCGGGAGCTGATTTCTATAGGGGCGTAGCGAGGGGCTGCGGCTCTGATTACGAGCCTCACAGCCACAGCATCGCGACTGCCAAGAACGCGCTCTGGAACGCGAACATCAGGCCGATGACGACTTTCGCCTCCCGGTCCGCAAGCGCCCAATCCTCGGGCTCCTTCCCGGTCATGTCGGAGACGCCGTCCCAGCGCGGCCGGAATAAGTGAACAGCATGCGCCCGGAGGCGTCGGTGACAGTGGCAGCACGGGGACCGTCAGGCTTGCCCCCGTCGACCTCATAAGCTGCGATCGTAGCGGCGTCAGCCTCGTCACGCGCATAGTAAATCCGGGAGACGCCCCGCGGCACTCCAGCCCATCCGATGCGATCAATCTTGACGCGACATGTCATGCAGGACGTCTCCAAATTGGAGGCCTGCGCTGGCTGCTCGGAGGAACGTGCTACCAGCGCAGGCGGTGCCAAAACCGTGGTCCGCGGCGTTAACGCGCCAACATTGCATGCGTCCAAGATCTCAAACTTCAAATTTGACAGCTTCTCTGAGATTAATTCAAAAGCGGCGCGCCTTATCTTTGGTGATTATATCGTCGACACATACGCCAGCGAGGGCCTTCGCTGACAGCGAACTTTGCCGGGTAGGGCGTGTTCGGCTGGCGGGGGCTATCCAGTCACGGAGGCGTGAGTGTCGCGCTACTTCATCAACATGGCGAACCACGTCACGGTGATGGACGAGGAGCGTGTCGAGGTATCAGACCGCAACGCTCTGCGCGATCTGCTTCGCGAAACCTTGACCTTGATCATTCACGATGACGGGGATCAGACCGGCGTGAATGAGTTCGCCGCTCAAGCCTACGATGAAGATGGCCAATTGGTGATGAGCGCACGGGCCAGCTTCTCCATCACCAATCAGTAGGCTCTCGACTTCGCCATCTTCGGCTTCGCGACCTGCTTCAAAGCGGCATTGAAGTCGGCATCATCCTCGCTGGCACGAGCCTCGCGCACGGCTTCGATGATCCGGCGGCGCTGTTCCTCGGGGGTAGGCTTCTCGGCGCCTAATTTGCCGGCTTGCCGGGTTGCGTCGGCTTCACTGTCTTTGTCGGCATGTGGCAGCCGCGCAGTGCCTCCCCCTGCAATTCAGACAATCTCCATGCCAGCAGCGAAGCTGCCCTGTCATGCGTCACTACCTCCGTTATCGCGTTTGTAACCGAAATTAGTATCACGCATTAACATAGGTGCACTGTCGCGCCCGTCCGGGTTTCGCCTCTGCTGAGGGAAATCCGATGCCACGCTACTATTTCGATATACACGCCGACAGTTTGTCCGAGTGGGACGACGACGGCAAAGAAGCTCGCGATGCTGATGAAGCGGTCGAGAACGCCAGACTCATGCTCGCTACCATCGCCGAAGTCGGTCGCCTTGGTCGCGATTGGCACGCTGTCATCGTGATCCGCGATAAGGTCGGCACGCAAGTCGCAACCTTGACGGGCGTGGGGTCCGCCGAACCGCGAGTTGTTCGGCGTTACGCCTAACTGCGGGCCCTAAGCCTATACGTTCGGCGTCAGCTTCTTGGCGCCGAGCTTGGTGGGCTTGGGCTTGGTGGGGGGAATGTGCCCAAGCCAACCCGAGCTGCCGCGCTCAACTTAATGCTCGGTGACGAACCGAGCCGCCCACTCCTCTGCGGTCAGTTCGGGGCCGGTGAGGCAGAGTACGCCGTTGCTGACGGTCGCCTTGCCTTGGGCGACCCAGCACTGCCAGTTCGCGCGCGCGTCGGCCGCGCTACTGCGTCGCCTTCTCCCGCTGCTGCTTCTGCCAATCGGTGATGAACGCCTCGATCTGGCCGGCGAGATCCTTGTCGGCGGGCGCCGGCGACTCGCGCAGGTTCGTGACCATCGCGCCGAAGGACGGCCAGTCGGACGCCATGTCGTTCAGGCCGAGAACGATCTGGCGGTCCAGATCCGCGTCGGACAGGCGCCCCAAGGCGCTGAACCACTGGCTCGCTTCCAGCCGGGCAATGCGGGCTTCGATGGCCTTGATCCTCATTACAGCAGCCTCTCGCGCTGTATCAAAGCAAGCGCCCACTCATCATGGGCGGGGTCTACGGGCTCGCCCGCTTCCATCTGCCGGATCACGACGATCAAACCGGAGATCTCGTCGTCTGTGAGCCGGTGGAAGCCTGGGGTCAGGTTCGGGTGGCGCCGCTCCATCTTCGCCACGCGGGTTTTCAGGGTGTGCACCGTCATGATCCCACTGCCTCCAGTGCCGCGAGCCGCTTGTGCAGATCAGTCGCTTCGATCGCTCGCACATGCACGTCGAGGGTCTTCGAGATCTCGGCTGCCTCGATAGGGGTCAGCTCACCGGCGGCCATCGCCGCGCAGACCGCGCCCGTCGCCCGGGGCAGATCGTCGGCGGTGTCGATCGGTGGCAGGTCGAAGGTAATCGGTCGGTCCTTCCGGGGCGGCAACACGCGATCGAGGCAGAGGCGCATTGCCGTCGGGTCGCCGTCCTGGGCCATCTCCACGGCCTTCCGCAGGATGCTCTCGGCGTCGCCGTCGAGGATCTTCTCTAGGGCCACGGTGGTGCGGTTGCGAGTGCCCTTGGGCCGCCCCGCCGGGTTGCCGGACTGGCCTGGCTGAAATCCTTGCTGCCCCGTGGTCATGGTCCTGCCTCGCGGCCGATCCCGGCCTCCGTTCCGTTGTTCTGAACAACAGGATTACAATGGTTCTTGATGCCCGTCGCCTCAAGCATCAGATCTCTGGTGCCCTCGGCCAAGGCCTGTAGGGCGGCGACGGCGGCTTGGTGCTGAACACGGCCTGCGTCGTCTCGAACCTCGATGGTGACAACCGCGGTGAGCGCCATCTGGCGGGCGGTCTCGATGCCGGCAGTGAAAGCGGCGCGCTCGCGGGCAGTAAAGCTGTCCATTAAAATGGTTCGAACCCCATCATCCGATAGAGTACTCAGTCCGTGGATGGCCAACAAGGGTCCGAACCTTCAAAACGAGCGGCATCCATGATCCATCGAACAGAAATGCCCGGCAATTGCTGGTCCGAGCGTGAGAGCAACGTGTCATCTAAGGTTGGCGACGCCCTTAACACCGATGCAGTTCCGCATGAGCTGCTGATCTCATATCTGCGCGATCTGGACGTCATGGCACGGACAGCATGTTATAGCCGACAGACCGTTCAGATCATCGCCTCGGGCCGAAGCGTTCTCGGAGATCGAACCCAAGTTGGACCACAGGACGGGCCGTTCGCATACGCCGTCGCGTGAGCGGATTGGATCTGGGGACGGTGAACTATGTCATG
>NZ_JAKSYH010000241.1 GCF_022829295.1 Methylobacterium sp. J-088 | reverse complement strand
CCATCTGCGTGGTCGTGCACGCCGCCCGCGCCTGGCCGCCGACCCGGCCGGCGCTCTCGAGGTAGGCTTCGGTTGAGCCGCCGACCCCGCCGACGCGCGGCCCGTTGGCCAAGCGTATGTCCGCGCCCTCCGCGAAGCCCGCGATCTGCCGGTCGAGGTCGAACGCGTTGCCGCCGCCATCGGCCGTGCCGAACGAACCGAAACCCTGGCCCCAGAGCCCGAACACCTGCGGGTCGAGGGTGCGCACCGGCACGTTGGCCACCACCGGAGCCCGGCCCGGCAGGTCGGCCGTGTAGGTGGCCGGCAGGCTGCCGTAGTCGAGCCCGGTGCCGGGATTACCCCAGCGCAGCCGGTCGAGCACCGCCTCGCGCACGAAGAAGGCGGTCTCGTAGGCGGTGGAGACGGTGCTGGCGTGGATGTCGCCCGCCAGCGCCCGGAAGCCGCTCTCCGCCTCGCCGGTGGTGAAGCCGACCGCCGCGTCGAACAGCCGGCCGGCGCCGACCGCCTGGACGGCGTTGGCCGCCGCGATGCCGTTGCGG
>NZ_JAKSYH010000240.1 GCF_022829295.1 Methylobacterium sp. J-088 | reverse complement strand
GGCGCCTGCTGGCTGTGTCGGCGATCTACGCGGGCGGCTCACGCTCGGCCGCCGCCGCTCTCGGCGGGGTCGGGCTCCAGACGGTGCGCGACTGGGTCGTGGCGTCTCGGTGTCCGGTCTGCCCCGCCCTCGGCAAAGGGGACGGCCTCGTCATGCCCCGCTGCATCACCGCGGCGATGGCCTTTCGTCTCGAAGAGATCGCCCAGGCCGTCGCCCCCGGTGCGCACGCCGTGCTGCTGCTCGATCAGGCCGGGTGGC
>NZ_JAKSYH010000232.1 GCF_022829295.1 Methylobacterium sp. J-088 | reverse complement strand
AGAGCCCGTCCGATAAGGGTCTGAGGCGGGGTTGAGTGGCCGGGATGGCGATGATTCCAGGGGGGTGCTGAAGCCTGACCTGGACCTGCCATGTGGACCCCGACCACCCGGCGGCAGCATAGCCGCGCGGGCCTACGCTATGAAACCGACCTGACCGATGCCGAGTGGGCGGTGATCGCGCCGTTGATGCCGAGGCCTGAGCCGCGCGGACGACCTCCGATCTGGACGCCTCGGGAGATCCTGAACGCGATCTTCTACGTTCTGCGCGGCGGCATCGCATGGCGGCTCATCCCCAAGGATCTGCCGCCGCGCTCGACCACCTTCGGCTACTTCAGCCGCTGGCGCGACACAGGGCTGTTCGGCCGGATCAACCACCACCTCGTCATGGCCGATCGCGAGCGTGTCGGGCGGGAAGCCTCGCCGTCTGCAGCAGTGCTCGACAGCCAGACCGTTAAAACGATGGAGAGCGGCGGACCACGCGGCTACGACGCTGGCAAGAAGGTCAAAGGCCGCAAGCGCCAAGCGCTGGTCGACACGGACGGGCGTGCGCTCGTCCTCGATCCGCAACCTGCCGACGTGCAGGACCGGGACGGAGCCGTTCCGGTGCTGCGTCTGTCGCGCCGGACCTTCCCGTTCATTACCAAGGCCTTCGCCGACGCCGGCTATGCCGGCGACAAGCCAGCGAGCGCGACGATCATCGCCGTCGAGATCGTGCGCAAGCCGCCGGATCAGGTTGGCTTTGCTGTTCATCCACGCCGGTGGGTCGTTGAGAGGTTCTTCGCCTGGATCAGCCGCAACCGACGCCTCTGGAAGGATCCGGAAGCGACCCTCGCCTCCGCCAGAGCCTTCCTCTACGCCGCAGCCGTCATGATCCTCGTCAGGCGCCTCGCCCGATCAACCTGACTTCTCGGACGGACTCTTAGGGCCGGGGATCGGCGATGCCATCGACCTGTTGAATGGCCGCCGCGACGAGCGCCGATCTGCCCGGGCGACGCGCCGGTGGTGATCGGGCGGACGAGGTCGTAGGATCCGCCCATGACGCTGCGTGACGTGCTGGCCGCCCTCCTCGTCGTCACGATCCTCGGGCTGGCCTTCGTGGCCATCAAGGCCGGGTTGGAAACCGTCCCGCCGCTGACGCTCTGCAGCCTGCGCTTCGCCTTCGCGGCGGTGCCGGCGGTGTTGGTGATCCGGCCGCCCCACGCGCCCGCCCTTTTGGTCACGGCGTTCGGCTTGGCCCTCGGCGTCGGCCAGTTCGGGCTGCTGATGACCGGGATCCGGCTCGGAATGCCGGCCGGCCTGTCCTCGCTGCTGATCCAGACCCAGGTGCCGTTCACCGTGGCGCTCGCCTGGGCCGTGCTGGGCGAGCACCCACGCATCCTTCAGGTCCTAGGCGGCGTGGTCGCGCTCCTCGGCGTCGCCGCCGTTGCGCTTGAGCGGGGCGGCGACGCTCCGCTCGGGCCGCTGCTGATGGTGGTCGGCGCGGCCTTGGGCTGGGCCAGCGCCAACATCATCGTGAAGCGAATCGGCCGCGTCGATATGCTGGCGCTGATGGTCTGGAGCAGCCTCGCCACCACGCCGCCGCTCCTGGCCCTGTCGCTGATCGTGGAGGGACCGGCCGCCTTCGCGGCCTTGGCGCGTCCAAGCTGGGCGGCGATTGGCTCGGTCGCGTTCCAAGCCTATCCGACGACGCTCCTGGCCTTCGGGCTCTGGAGCGGGCTCCTGACGCGCTATCCCGCAGCCACCGTGACGCCCTTCGCGCTCCTGGTGCCGGTGGCGGGGATCCTGAGCACGCATTTCGTCCTGGGCGAACCGGTCAGCGCCAGCATCGTGGCCGGCGGCAGCCTGATTCTGGCGGGCATTGCGCTGAGTCTCCGCGGAGCCCGGCCCGCAAGCCGGGCACATCCCTCCACGGTAGAGGCGCCGAGGGCCGCGTGACGACCGCCCTGCGCGTCCGCCGGTAGAGTGCACGAACGATTGCCGCAGACGGCAACCAGCGCATCTCCCGCGCGGATCGGTCTACTCGCGTATTCAACGGGGAAAAAGACGTGGCGCGGGCGACGGGGCTCGAACCCGCGACCTCCGGCGTGACAGGCCGGCACTCTAACCAACTGAGCTACGCCCGCACGGCGTGGTCGCTTCGAAGGGGCGTTTCGCCTGGCGACGGGGCGGGGTTTATGGGGCGGCCGGGGGGCTGTCAAGCGCATCAACCCCGGTTTCGTGCATCGGCGCGCGAACGGACCTGCGCGCTTCCGTCGTGTTGCAGGCATGCCGCCCATGCCCATCTCTGAGAGGACTGACAGCGCGCTTTGTGCGACGCGACAAGCCATTGTCACGGGCCGGCGGCTCGACTAAGCCTCCGGCCGCGCGCATCTTGGCATAAGAACAATTCCACGGGCGAATCCGGTGTCGGCGTTGCACCGCGGTTTTCCTTGTCTCGCGAGGCCCTGGCATGACCGGATTGTTGGCGGATTACCTGCCGCTCATCGTGTTCATCGGCGTGGCACTGTTCATCGCCACGGCTCTGCTGGTCGTGCCGTTCCTCGTCGCGTACAAGAACCCGGATCCGGAGAAGCTCTCGGCCTACGAGTGCGGGTTCAACGCCTTCGACGACGCCCGCATGAAGTTCGACGTGCGGTTCTACCTCGTCGCGATCCTGTTCATCATCTTCGATCTTGAGGTCGCGTTCCTGTTCCCGTGGGCGATCACATTCGGGGATCTGGGCTGGTTCGGCTTCTGGTCGATGATGGTCTTCCTCGGCGTGCTGACCGTCGGTTTCGTCTACGAGTGGCGCAAGGGCGCCCTCGAATGGGATTGATACGCGACAGCCGCCTACCCGCACCCCATTCCGAGTCGCCGATGGCCCTGATCACCGACACGACCCACAGCCTGTCCCGCGCTCCCGCGGTCGCGCCCCAGCCGAAAGGGATCATCGATCCCAACACCGGCCGGCCGATTGGCGCGGATGATCCGACCTTCCTGTCGATCAGCGACGAGCTGGCCGACCGCGGCTTCCTGCTCACCACCACGGACGAGCTGATCAACTGGGCCCGCACCGGCTCGCTGATGTGGATGACCTTCGGTCTCGCCTGCTGCGCGGTCGAGATGATGCAGATGTCGATGCCGCGCTACGATTGCGAGCGCTTCGGCTTCGCGCCCCGCGGCTCGCCCCGCCAGTCCGATGTGATGATCGTCGCCGGCACGCTGACCAACAAGATGGCCCCGGCGCTGCGCAAGGTCTACGACCAGATGCCGGAGCCGCGCTACGTCATCTCCATGGGCTCCTGCGCCAATGGCGGCGGCTACTACCACTACTCGTACTCGGTGGTGCGCGGCTGCGACCGGGTGGTGCCGGTGGACATCTACGTGCCCGGCTGCCCGCCCACCGCCGAGGCACTGCTCTACGGCGTGCTGCTTCTCCAGAAGAAGATCCGCCGCACCGGCACGATCGAGCGCTGAGGGGCGGCCATGACCAACGGCATCTCGATCCTGCCCCACACCCAGCCGGTCTACGGCGCGGACGCGATTTCGGCCATGGCCGAGCGGGTCGTCGGCGCCCTGGGCCCGGCGGTGGTGGCGCACACTATCACGTTCGGCGAGCTGACCCTGGTGGTCCAAGCCTCCGACATCGTCTACGTGCTGACCTACTTGCGCGACGATCCGGCCTGCGCGTTCCGCAACTTCATCGACATTTGCGGCGTAGACTATCCGCAGCGCGAGAAACGCTTCGACGTGGTCTATCACTTGCTGTCGCTGCGCCATAACCTGCGCATCCGACTGAAGGTGCAGACCGACGAGGTGACGCCGGTCCCCTCGGTGATCGAAGTGTTCCCGGCCGCCAACTGGTACGAGCGCGAGACCTACGACCTCTACGGGATCCTGTTCTCGGGCCATCCCGACCTGCGCCGCCTGCTCACCGATTACGGCTTCGAGGGGCACCCGTTGCGCAAGGATTTTCCGCTGACCGGCTTCGTCGAGGTCCGCTACGATCAGGATCAGGCGCGGGTCGTGTACGAGCCGGTGAAGCTCACCCAAGAGTTCCGTAACTTCGACTTCCTGTCCCCGTGGGAAGGCACTGACTACGTGCTTCCGGGCGACGAGAAGAAGACGTCGGTTTGATCCGCGGAGACTGTTCGTGACAGAACACAATATCCGAAACTTCGCGATCAACTTCGGGCCGCAGCATCCGGCGGCGCACGGCGTGCTGCGCCTCGTGCTGGAACTGGACGGCGAGGTGGTCGAGCGCGTCGATCCGCATATCGGCCTGCTCCACCGCGGCACCGAGAAGCTGATCGAGTACAAGACCTACCTGCAGGCGACGCCTTATTTCGACCGGCTCGACTACGTGTCGCCGATGAATCAGGAGCATGCCTTCTGCCTCGCGATCGAGAAGCTCGCCGGGATCGAGGTGCCGCGGCGTGCGCAGCTGATTCGCGTGCTGTTCTGTGAGATCGGCCGTCTCCTGTCGCATCTCCTCAACGTCACCACGCAGGCGATGGATGTCGGCGCCCTCACGCCCCCGCTCTGGGGCTTCGAGGAGCGCGAGAAGCTGATGATCTTCTACGAGCGGGCCTCCGGCGCCCGGCTCCACGCCAATTACTTCCGGCCCGGCGGCGTCCACCAGGACCTGCCGCCAAAGCTGATCGACGACATCGACGCGTTCTGCGACCCGTTCCTGCAGGTCGTTCAGGACCTCGACGACCTCGTCATGGCCAACCGCATCTTCAAGCAGCGCAACGTCGACATCGGCATCGTGTCGGTCGACGAGGCGATGCAGTGGGGTTTTTCCGGCGTGATGGTGCGCGGCTCCGGCATCCCGTGGGACCTGCGCAAGGCGCAGCCCTACGAGTGCTACGACGAGATGGAGTTCGACATCCCCGTGGGGAAGAACGGCGACACCTATGATCGCCAAGTGATCCGCATGGAGGAGATGCGCGAATCGGTGCGCATCATGAAACAGTGCATCGCCAAACTGCGCGAGCCCGCCGGCCAGGGCCCGATCGCCTCGATCGACGGCAAGTTCGCGCCGCCGCCGCGCCGGGAGATGAAGCGCTCGATGGAGGCGCTCATCCACCACTTCAAGCTCTACACCGAGGGGTTTCACGTCCCCGAGGGCGAGGTCTACGCCGCCGTCGAGGCGCCGAAGGGTGAGTTCGGCGTCTATCTCGTGTCGGACGGGACCAACAAGCCGTATCGCTGCAAGATCCGCGCGCCGGGCTTCGCACATCTTCAGGCGATGGACTGGATGTGCCGTGGGCACCTTCTCGCCGACGTGTCGTGTGTGCTCGGCACGCTCGACATCGTCTTCGGCGAAGTGGATCGGTAAGACACAAGCGATGGCCAACCGCAGACTCGCCCCCGCCTCCGAGCAGCCCCAAACCTTCGCGTTCTCGCCCGAGAACGCCGCGTGGGCGAAGACCCAGATCGCCAAGTACCCCGAGGGCCGTCAGGCCTCCGCGGTGATCTCGCTCCTATGGAAGGCGCAGGAGCAGAACGGCGGCTGGCTGCCGCGTGCCGCCATCGAGGCGGTGGCGGCCGAGCTCGGCATGCCGAACATCCGCGTGCTGGAGGTCGCGACCTTCTACACGATGTTCGCCCTGGAACCGGTTGGTCGGTTCTGGATCCAGGTCTGCGGCACGGTGCCGTGCGATTCCTGCGGCGCGCGCGGGCTGAAGGAGATGCTTCACGACCGGCTCGGGGCCCCCGGCCACGTCTCGGCGGACGGCAACTTCTCCTGGCTCGAAGTCGAGTGCCTGGGCGCGTGCTGCAACGCACCGATGGTGCAGATCAACCAGGATTATTTCGAGGACCTGACGCCAGAATCGCTCGGCCAGCTGATGGACGACCTCGCCGCGGGCCGGCCCGTGAAGGTCGGCTCGCAGACCGGGCGCGTCTCGTCCGAGCCCCAGGGCGCCGTGAACACGCTCACCGACCCGAGCCTGTTCGACGGTTCGCGCGTCGGCGCGTGGCGCAAGCGCTTCGAGGAGGCCGGCAAGGCCGAGGAGCCGGCAGCCGGCGCAACCCTGAACACCGGCGAGGCGGCGGCCAGCGCGCAGCAGGCCGCGACCAACCCGAAGCCGGCCCGGCCCGATGCCGGCCGTGCGGTCGAACGGACTGCCAGCGACGCACCGGCCCAGCGGGCCGCGAACGGCGAGACGCCGGTCAAGCCCGCGGATCGTGCCGATGCGGCCGAGCGCGGCCGGTCGACCGCCAAGGCCGGCGCAGCCCGCCAGGGTGATGCGGACGTGCTCGACTCGCCAGCTAAGCGCGTCGCCGAGGGCGAACCCGCCGCCGGTGACCAGGGCAACCAGGATGTGCCGGCGCGCGATGCAGTTCCTCAGCAGCCGGAAGCCTCCGGCGCGAGCGATGCCGAGGTGGCGGCCGAAGCCGAGGAAGCGCGGGTCACCGGTGCATTGGCGGCCCTGCCAGAAAATGCGACGCCCGAGCAGAAGGCCGACGTCGTGGGCAAGCGCCCGATGGCGCTGGACGCCGCCCGCGCCGGGAAGCCGGACGACCTGACGCGCATCGAGGGCATCGACTCCGGCAACAGCCAGCGCCTGAACGGGCTCGGCATCTACCATTTCGACCAGATCGCCGCCTGGAGCCGCGACGAAATCACCTGGGTCGGCACCTACCTCGCGTTCCCGGGTCGCATCGACCGGGAGGACTGGGTCGGGCAGGCCAAGGCGCTGGCCGCGCCGGCTCAGTGAGGACCTGACATGCTGTCGGATCAGGATCGTATCTTTACCAACCTCTACGGGTTGCAGTCGCCGGGGCTGGACGCCGCCAAGAAGCGTGGCGCCTGGGACGGGACCAAGTTCCTTCTGGAGCAGGGCCGCGACTGGATCATCGACGAGATGAAGGCGTCGGGCCTGCGTGGCCGCGGCGGCGCAGGCTTTCCCACCGGCCTCAAGTGGTCGTTCATGCCCAAGAAGTCGGACGGGCGCCCGCACTACCTCGTGGTCAACGCCGACGAATCGGAGCCGGGCACCTGCAAGGACCGGGAGATCATGCGGCACGATCCGCATCTCCTGATCGAGGGCTGCATGCTGGCCTGCTTCGCGATGGCGGCGCATGCCTGCTACATCTACATCCGCGGGGAGTACGTCGCCGAGAAGCACGCGCTCCAGAAGGCCGTGGATGAGGCCTATGCGGCACGGCTCGTTGGCCAGTCGAACATGCACGACTACCCCTTCGACATCTACGTCCACCACGGCGCTGGCGCCTATATCTGCGGCGAAGAGACGGCGCTGATCGAGAGTTTGGAGGGCAAGAAGGGGATGCCGCGGCTGAAGCCGCCGTTCCCGGCCAATATGGGCCTCTATGGCTGCCCCACGACCGTGAACAACGTCGAGTCGATCGCGGTGGCCGGCACGATCCTGCGCCGGGGCGGCGCATGGTTTGCGGGGCTTGGCGGCAAGAACAACACCGGCACCAAGCTGTTCTGCGTCTCGGGGCACGTCAACAAGCCCTGCAACGTCGAGGAGGAGCTAGGCATCACTTTCCGCGAGCTCATCGACCGCCATTGCGGCGGTATGCGCGGCGGCTGGGACAACCTGTTGTGCTCGATCCCGGGCGGCTCGTCGGTGCCGCTGGTGCCGGCCGAGCAGATCGTCGACGCCAAGATGGATTTCGACACTCTCCGCAACCTCGGCTCCGGCCTCGGCACGGCGGCGGTGATCGTGCTCGACAAGTCCACCGATATTGTCGCGGCGATCACGCGGATCTCGTATTTCTACAAGCACGAATCCTGCGGCCAGTGCACGCCTTGCCGGGAGGGCACCGGCTGGATGTGGCGGGTGATGCAGCGCATGACCGAGGGCCGCGCCCAGAAGCGCGAGATCGACATGCTGTTCGAGGTTACCAAGCAGATCGAGGGGCATACGATCTGCGCGCTCGGCGACGCCGCAGCTTGGCCGATCCAGGGCCTGATCAAGCACTTCCGCCCCGAGATCGAGAAGCGCATCGACCGCTACACCGCGAACCCGCACAGCGAGCCTGTGCCGATGGCCGCGGAGTGATCCGATGATGAGCCAGCCTGACAACCTGATGCTCGTATACCTGCGGCGGATCGACGAGAAGGTCGATCGCCTTAGCGACGATGTCCGTGAATTGAAGGGCCGCATGGCAGCGGTCGAAAAGAATCTGGCTGGCGTCCACCGGCGGATCGACAGGGTCGAGCTTCGCATCGAGCGGATTGGGCGACGTCTCGATCTCGCCGATGCCCCGCACTGAGATTGCACCGATGACAAAACTCCTCGTCGACGGCACCGAGGTCGACGTCCCCGCCGAATACACGCTGCTCCAGGCCTGCGAGGCCGCGGGCGCCGAGATCCCGCGCTTCTGCTTCCACGAGCGGCTGTCGATCGCCGGCAATTGCCGGATGTGCTTGGTCGAGCTGAAGGGTGCGCCGAAGCCGGTCGCGAGCTGCGCCTACGCGGTGAAGGATTGCCGCCCCGGCCCGAACGGCGAGCCACCGGAGATTCTGACCCGCTCCGGCCTGACCAAGAAGGCCCGGGAAGGGGTGATGGAGTTCCTCCTCATCAACCACCCGCTCGATTGCCCGATCTGCGACCAGGGCGGCCATTGCGACCTCCAGGATCAGGCGATGGCCTACGGGGTCGATTCAACCCGCTATCAGGAGAACAAGCGGGCGGTCGAGGAGAAGCATATCGGCCCGCTGGTGCGGACCGCGATGAACCGCTGCATCCACTGCACCCGCTGCGTGCGCTTCCTCGCCGAAGTGGCGGGCGTGCCCGACCTCGGCGCTATCGGCCGCGGCGAGGATATGGAAATCACCAGCTACCTCGAGCAGTCGATGGCCTCGGAGCTCCAGGGCAATGTCGCCGACCTCTGCCCGGTGGGCGCGCTGGTGCACCGGCCACAGAGCTACAACGTGCGGCCGTGGGAGCTGAACAAGACCGAATCGGTCGACGTGATGGACGCGGTCGGCTCATCGATCCGCATCGACACCCGCGGCCGCGAAGTCATGCAGATCGAGCCGCGGGTCAGCGAGGAGATCAACGAGGAGTGGATCTCCGACAAGACCCGCTACCACATCGACGGGCTGCGGATGCAGCGCCTCGACCGCCCGTACCTGCGTGAGAACGGCCGGCTGAGGCCCGCTTCCTGGGGTGAGGCGTTCCAGGCCATCGCCGCCAAGGTGAAGGGCGCGGATCCGAAGCGCATCGGCGCGGTGGTCGGCGACCTCGCGGGCGTCGAGGAGATGTTTGCGCTCCGCGAGCTGATCCGAAGCCTCGGTTCGCCGAACCTCGATGGACGCCAGACCGATGCCGGCCTCGACCCGGCGCTGGGCCGCGCCTCGTACATCTTCAACCCGACGATTCCCGGCATCGAGGCCGCCGACGCGATCCTGATCGTCGGAGCCAACCCGCGGACCGAGGCCTCGTTGCTCAACGTGCGCATCCGCAAGCGCTGGCGCATGGCGCCACTGGCGGTGGGTGTGATCGGCGAGCCGGTCGATCTGACCTATCCAAGCCACTATATCGGCGCCGGCCCCGATTCGCTGACCGCGCTCGCGCGGGGCGAGCACAGTTTCCTCGAGATCCTCCAGGAAGCGAAGGCACCGCTCGTGATCGTCGGCGCGAATGCCGCGCCGGGCGTGCTGAAGGCGGCCGCTACCCTCGCGAAGGATATCGGCGCGGTCTCAGCCGAGTGGAACGGCTTCGGCGTGCTGCATACGGCGGCGGCCCGGGTCGGCGCGCTCGATCTTGGCTTCGTGCCGGGGGAGGGCGGCCTGACCTTTGCGCAGATGCTGGAGCCGGGTGCGCTGGACGTGCTGTTCAACCTCGGCGCCGACGAGCGCGACGTGGCTCCGGGCGCCTTCGTGATCTACCAGGGCAGCCACGGCGACCGCGGCGCCTTACGTGCCGACATCATCCTGCCGGGGGCCGCCTATAGCGAGAAGTCGGCGACCTGGGTGAACACCGAAGGCCGGGTCCAGATGGGCAACCGCGCCGCCTTCCCGCCGGGCGATGCCCGCGAGGATTGGGCGATCCTGCGCGCCCTGTCGGACGTGCTGGGCAAACGCCTGCCGTTCGATTCGCTGACCGCTTTGCGCCGGGCGCTCTACGCCGCCCACCCGCATTTCGCGGCAGTCGGTGCGGTGGAGCCCGGCACCGTCACCGAGGCGGTCGACCGTCTCTCGGGCCTGGGCGGCGATGCCAGCGGGCCGGCCTTCGCATCGCCGGTGACCGACTTCTACCTGACCAACCCGATCACCCGCGCCTCGCAGATCCTCGCGGAGTGCTCGCGCATCGCCCGGGAGCGCGCCGCCGAGGCGCGGCCCCTGGCGGCGGCCGAGTAGGAGCCAAGACCGATGACGTCGCTCGAAATCCTCGGGACCGTGCTCCTGATCGTGCTGAAGAGCTTCGTGCTGCTCTCGGCGCTGCTCGTTTTCATCGCCTACGCGCTGCTCGCCGACCGGAAGATCTGGGCGGCGGTGCAGCTCCGGCGTGGGCCGAACGTGGTCGGGCCGTTCGGCCTGTTCCAGTCCTTCGCCGATCTGCTCAAGTTCGTGCTCAAAGAGCCGGTCATCCCGGCGGGCGCCAACAAGGCGATCTACCTGCTGGCGCCGCTGGTCTTCGCGATGCTCGCCTTGTCGAGCTGGGCGGTGATCCCGCTCGCCGACGGCTGGGCGATCGCCGACCTCAATGTCGGCATCACCTACATCTTCGCGATCTCCAGCTTGGGCGTCTACGGCGTCATCATGGGCGGCTGGGCCTCGAACTCGAAATACGCCTTCCTGGGCGCGCTCCGGTCGGCGGCGCAGATGATTTCCTACGAGGTCTCGCTCGGCTTCGTGATCATCTGCGTGCTGCTCTGCGCCGGCTCGCTCAACCTGTCGCGGATCGTGATGGCGCAGGATACAAGCCTCGGCCTGTTCGGCTGGTACTGGCTGTGGCTGTTCCCGATGTTCGTGGTGTTCTTCATCTCGGCGCTGGCCGAGACCAACCGCCCGCCCTTCGATCTGCCAGAGGCCGAATCGGAGCTCGTGGCCGGCTACATGGTCGAGTATTCCTCGACCCCGTACCTGCTGTTCATGCTTGGCGAGTACGTCGCGATCATGAGCATGTGCGCGCTGGGGACGATCCTGTTCTTGGGTGGCTGGCTCTCGCCGATCCCGTTCGCGCCCTTCACCTGGGTGCCCGGTGTGATCTGGTTCACCCTGAAGGCCAGCTTCCTGTTCTTCTTGTTCGCGATGGTGAAATCCATCGTGCCGCGCTACCGCTACGATCAGCTCATGCGCCTCGGCTGGAAGGTTTTTCTGCCGATCTCGCTGGTCTCGGTCGTCGTCGTCGCCTTCGTGCTCAAGCTCACCGGCCTCGCGCCGGGCGCCTAAGCCCACTCGCCGAATCGGAGATCCGGGCATGAAGCTCGATCAGGTCGCAAAAAGCCTTCTGCTGAAGGAATTCGTGTCGGGGATGATCCTCGGCATGCGCTACTTCTTCAAGCCGAAGGCCACGATCAACTACCCCTTCGAGATGGGCCATCGCGGGCCCCGCTTCCGGGGGGAGCACGCGCTCCGTCGGTATCCCAACGGCGAGGAGCGCTGCATCGCCTGCAAGCTCTGCGAGGCGATCTGCCCGGCCCAAGCCATCACCATCGAGGCGGGCCCGCGCCGCAACGACGGCACCCGCCGAACGACTCGCTACGACATCGACATGGTAAAGTGCATCTATTGCGGCATGTGCCAGGAGGCCTGCCCGGTGGACGCCATCGTCGAGGGGCCGAACTTCGAATTCTCGGTGGAGACCCGTGAGGAGCTTCTCTACGACAAGGCGAAGCTTCTTCTGAACGGCGACCGTTGGGAGCGCGAAATCGCCCGCAACATCGCGATGGACGCGCCTTATCGCTGACTCATGCCGGGGGCGCTGTTGTGCCCCCGCCGACCGGGTTCTATAGACGGCCCGCCCGCTGCGGACCGTCTCCACGCACGGCAGAAGGGGCCGCTCCGGCGGCCGATCCCGACCAGCGCATGACCGCAGCAGCCGCCTTCTTCTATCTGTTCGCGAGCATCACGGTCGCGTCGGGCTTCATGGTGATCGCCTCGCGCAATCCCGTGGCCTCGGTGCTGTTCCTGATCCTCGCCTTTGTGAATGCCGCTGGCCTGTTCGTCCTGATGGGCGCCGAGTTCCTGGCGATGATCCTCGTGGTCGTCTACGTCGGCGCGGTCGCGGTGCTGTTCCTGTTCGTGGTGATGATGCTCGACGTGGACTTCGCCGAGCTGCGCCAGGGCTTCCAGCAATACCTGCCGGTCGGCGCCCTGATCGGCGCGATCTTCCTGGTCGAGCTGCTGCTCGTGGTGGGTTCGTGGAGCATCGATCCGGGCCTCGTCCAGGCGCCGCTCAGCAACGTCGCTTCGGCCGAGAACCTCACCAATGCCCAAGCGCTGGGCCGGGTGATCTACACGGACTACGCCTACTTCTTCCAGCTCGCCGGCCTGATCCTGCTGGTCGCCATGATCGGCGCGATCGTGCTCACGCTGCGCGACCGGCCGGGCGTCAAGCGCCAGGACATCGCGGTCCAGAACGCCCGCACCCAAGCCATGGCGGTGGAGACCCGCAAGGTCCCGTCGCGCCAGGGTGTCGAGGTCTGATGTCTGCGCGGAGATTCGAACGATGATCGGCCTGAGTCACTACCTCACCGTCGCGGCGATCCTGTTCACACTCGGTGTGCTCGGCATCTTCATCAACCGCAAGAACATCATCGTCATCCTGATGTCGATCGAGCTGATCCTGCTCTCGGTCAATATCAACCTCGTCGCCTTCTCGACGCAGCTGAACGACATCACCGGACAGGTCTTCGCCCTGTTCGTGCTGACGGTCGCGGCCGCCGAGTCGGCGATCGGCCTCGCCATCCTGGTGGTGTTCTTCCGCAACCGCGGCTCCATCGCGGTGGAGGACGTGAGCATGATGAAGGGCTAAGGGCCTCCTTCCCCGCCGCCCCGATTCACATCCGGATGCCGCCGCCTCGCGGCCGGCCCGGAGGACGGACTGCAAGAGAGCGATGTATCACGCGATCGTCTTCTTCCCGCTCATCGGCTTCCTGATCGCCGGCCTGTTCGGCCGGTACATCGGGGCGCGGGCCTGCGAGTACATCACCACGGCGTTCCTCGCCTTCACGGCGCTGATCGCCTGGGGCGTGTTCCTCGACGGCGGCCACGCAGAGCGGGTGCAGGTCGCGTCCTGGTTCTCGGCCGGCGACCTGCAGGTCGACTGGGCCTTCAAGGTCGACACCCTGACCCGGGTGATGCTCGTGGTGGTGACCACGGTCTCGACGCTCGTGCACCTCTACTCCGTGGGCTACATGGAGGAGGATCCGCACCGGCCGCGGTTCTTCGCCTACCTGTCGCTGTTCACCTTCGCCATGCTGATGCTGGTGACAGCCGACAACCTCGTGCAGATGTTCTTCGGCTGGGAGGGCGTGGGCCTCGCCTCCTACCTGCTGATCGGTTTCTGGTACGAGAAGCCCTCGGCCAACGCCGCCGCCATGAAGGCGTTCATCGTCAACCGGGTCGGCGATTTCGGCTTCTCGCTCGGCATCTTCCTGGTCTTCGTGCTGACCGGCTCGGTGGCGTTCGACGCGATCTTCGGCAAGGTCGACGCGATCAAGACGCTCTCGTTCCACTTCCTCGGCTACGACTGGAACGCCCTGACGCTGGCCTGCCTGCTGCTGTTCATGGGCGCCATGGGCAAGTCGGCGCAGTTCCTGCTGCACACGTGGCTGCCGGACGCCATGGAAGGCCCGACTCCGGTCTCGGCGCTGATCCACGCCGCCACCATGGTGACCGCCGGCGTGTTCATGGTCGCCCGCCTGTCGCCGCTGTTCGAGGAGGCGCCGAACGCGCTGGTCGTCGTGACCGTGATCGGCGGCATCACGGCGTTCTTCGCGGCCACGATCGGCCTCGTGCAGAACGACATCAAGCGGGTGATCGCGTACTCGACCTGCTCGCAGCTCGGCTACATGTTCGTGGCGCTCGGCGTCGGCGCCTACTCGGCCGCCGTGTTCCACCTGTTCACCCACGCCTTCTTCAAGGCGCTGCTGTTCCTCGGGGCCGGCTCGGTCATCCACGCGATGCACCACGAGCAGGACATGCGGAACATGGGCGGCCTGCGCCGCTACATCCCCTATACCAGTGCCATGATGGCGATCGGCTCCCTCGCGCTGATCGGATTTCCCTACACCGCCGGCTACTACTCGAAAGATGCGATCATCGAGGCGGCCTACGCCTCGACCCGGCCCGGGCACACGCTGGCGTTCCTGTGCGTCGTGGTGGCGGCGTTCTTCACCTCGTTCTATTCCTGGCGCCTGTTCTTCATGACCTTCGAGGGTCCGGCCCGCTGGGGTGCGCATGCGGCGCACGATCAGCACGACGCCCCCGCGGTCGCACACGCGACCATGGCGCACGAGGCGGATGGGGCGCCCGGCCACACGGAAGGTGTCGCCCACGACGACAAGGGCCACGACATCGAGCCGGCCCACGAGAGCGACGTCGTCGCCGACGACCATCACGGCCACGGCCATCACGGCGACCACACGCCCCACGAAAGCCCGCTGGTGATGACGGTCCCGCTGGCGATCCTCGCCTTCGGGGCGCTGTTCGCCGGGATCGTCTTCCACAATCGCTTCATCGGCGAGGGGATGGACGCGTTCTGGGGCCACGCCCTGGCGCACGGCCCGAACAACCACATCATGCACGAGATCCACGAGGTCCCGGCGCTGGTCTCGTATTCGCCGCTGATCATGCTGATTCTCGGCTTCGTGCTGGCCTTCTGGATGTATATCCGCCGGCCGGAACTGCCGGGCGCGCTCGCCGCGCAACAGCCGTCGCTGTACCGGTTCCTGCTCAACAAGTGGTACTTCGACGAAATCTACGATCGGATCTTCGTCCGCCCGGCCAAGGATTTCGGCCTTTTCCTGTGGAAGCAGGGCGACGGCCGGATCATCGACGGGCTGGGCCCGAACGGCATCGCGGCCCGCGTCGTGGACGTGACCCGCGGAGTGGTCCGCCTCCAGACCGGCTACCTCTATCACTACGCCTTCGTGATGCTCATCGGCGTCGCCGGCCTGATCAGCTGGTACCTGATGTCCGGCCTGCCCAAGGGGGCTCACTGATATGCTCGGCCTCGGCATCCTCTCCGGCCTGCTGATCGTGCCGCTCTGCGGCGCGGCCTTCATTCTGACGCTGAACGGCGACGAGGCATCGGTCGCGCGCAACACCCGCTGGGCTGCGCTCGCCACAACGATCGTCACCTTCCTGCTCTCGCTGGTCGCCTGGAGCCGCTACGACGCCGCCTCGTCGAGCTTCCAGCTGGTGGAGAGCCATGCGTGGCTCACCGAGACGATCCGGTTCAAGCTCGGCGTCGACGGCTTCTCGATGCCGCTGATCCTGCTGACCACGTTCCTGATGCCGTTCTGCATCGGCGCCTCGTGGAACTCGATCAACGTCCGGGTGAAGGAATACTTCGTCGCCTTCCTCGTCCTTGAGACGACGATGATCGGCGTGTTCGCCTCCCTCGATCTGCTGCTGTTCTACCTGTTCTTCGAGGCAGGATTGATCCCGATGTTCCTGATCATCGGCATCTGGGGCGGCGCACGTCGGGTCTACGCGAGCTTCAAGTTCTTCCTCTACACCTTGCTCGGCTCGGTGCTGATGCTGCTCGCCGTGATGGCGATGTACTGGCAGGCCGGCACCACCGACATCCCGACCCTGCTGCAATACCGCTTCCCGGTGCAGATGCAGACCTGGCTGTGGCTCGCCTTCTTCGCCTCCTTCGCGGTGAAGATGCCGATGTGGCCGGTCCATACGTGGCTGCCCGACGCCCACGTCGAGGCGCCCACCGCCGGCTCTGTGATCCTGGCCGGCATCCTCCTGAAGATGGGCGGCTACGGCTTCATCCGGATCTCGCTGCCGATGCTGCCGGTGGCGAGCCAGGATTTTGCGCCGCTGGTCTTCGCCCTCTCGGTGATCGCGATCATCTTCACCTCGCTCACCGCGATGATGCAGACCGACATCAAGAAGCTGATCGCCTATTCGTCGGTGGCCCATATGGGCTTCGTGACGCTCGGCCTTTTCACATTGAACGAGCAGGGCATCCAGGGCGCGCTGTTCCTGATGATCTCCCACGGCATCGTGGCGAGCGCGCTGTTCCTCTGCGTCGGCGTGGTCTACGACCGGATGCACACCCGCGAGATCGCCGCCTATGGCGGGCTCGTAAAGCGGATGCCACTCTACGCGGTGGCCATGATGGTGTTCACCATGGCCAATGTCGGCCTGCCCGGCACGTCCGGCTTCGTCGGCGAGTTCCTGTCGATGCTCGGCGCCTTCAAGGCGAATCCGAACGTCGCCTTCTTCTCGACCTTCGGCATCATCCTGTCGGCGGGCTACGCGCTGTGGCTCTACGCACGGGTGATCTACGGCAAGCTGGAGAAGCCGAACCTTCAGGGCATCCTGGATCTGGATCTGCGCGAAAAGATCATCCTGGCCCCGCTGGTGGCTTTGACGATCTATTACGGCGTGCACCCGGCTCCCGTGCTCGACGTTTTCGCGCCTTCGACCGACGCGCTGATGACCAGCATGAAGGCCGCCCTGTCCAACACCCAGACCGCGGCCGCCGCGCTGCCGGTCGCGCGCTGAGACGGACCTGATGACCACCGTCCACTCCGTCCTGCCCTCACTGGCGCCGCTCCTGCCCGAGCTGATCCTCGGCATCGGCGTCCTGCTCCTGATCCTCTACGGCGCTTGGCGCGGCGAGCGCTCCGCCGAGGCCGTGAGCGTCGGTGCTCTGGTGCTGCTGCTCGTCGCCCTCTCGGTGGTGATCTCCCAGCCGGTGAACGGGCGGATCACGACCTTGTCGGGGGCGTTCGTCTCGGATTCCTTCTCCAAGGTGATGAAGTCGCTGGTGCTGCTCGGCTCCTCGGCCACGATCCTGCTGGCGCACGACTTCTTCAAGCGCGAACGGATCGACCGGTTCGAGTTCCCCGTGTTGATCGTGCTCTGCACCATCGGCATGATGGTGATGGTCTCGGCCAACGATCTGATCGCACTCTATCTCGGCCTGGAGCTGCAATCGCTCGCCGCCTACGTGATCGCCGCCTTCCACCGGGACGACAGCAAATCCACCGAGGCCGGCCTCAAGTACTTCGTCCTCGGCGCGCTCTCCTCCGGCATGCTGCTCTACGGCGCCTCGCTGGTCTACGGCTTCACCGGCACGGTTTCGTTCCCCGGTATCGTCTCGGCGCTGAACGAGAATGCGGGCCTGGGCATCGTGCTCGGCATCGTGTTCCTGGCCGCGGGCGTGTGCTTCAAGATGTCGGCGGTGCCGTTCCACATGTGGACGCCCGACGTCTACGAGGGCTCGCCCACTCCGGTGACCGCCTTCTTTGCCACCGCGCCGAAGATGGCGGCGGTGTCAATGACCGTACGGGTCTTCATCGGCGCCATGCCGGACGTGACGGCGATCTGGCAGCAGATCTTCATCTTCGTCGCTGTGGCGTCGATGGCGCTCGGCTCCTTCGCGGCGATCGGCCAGAGCTCGATCAAGCGCCTGATGGCCTACTCTTCGATCGCCAATATCGGCTACGCGCTGATCGGCTTGGCCTGCGGCTCGGAGGAGGGGATAAGCGGGCTCGTCACCTACATGATCATCTACCTCGCAATGACGCTCGGCACTTTCGCGATCATCCTATCGCTCCGGCGCCGGGACGTGATGTTCGAAAAGATCGAGGATCTGTCGGGCCTGTCGCGCACGCATCCGTGGCTGGCCTTCTGCCTTGCCGCGATGATGTTCTCGCTGGCCGGTATTCCGCCGCTCGCCGGGTTCTTCGCGAAATTCTACGTCTTCGCCGCTGCCATCAAGGCCGGCCTCGTGACGCTGGCGGTGATCGGCGTTGTGACCAGCGTGGTCGGCGCCTACTACTACCTGCGGCTGGTCAAGATCATGTATTTCGACGAGCCGAAGGAGCCCTACGAGGCGATGGCCCCGGGCCTGCGCGTGGTGCTCGCCTTGTCGAGCGTCGTGGTGGTGCTGTTTTTCCTGCTGCCGGGGCCGCTTGTCGGTGCCGCGGGGCGGGCCGCCAAGTCGCTGTTCTAGCACGACGTTGCGCTACCGACTCGGGCCCGAGGCGCGCGCCCAGGGCCATCGCCTGCACGTCCATGATTCGCTCGGCTCCACCAACACGGAGGCGATGGCACAGGCGCGTGCGGGCGAAATCGGGCCGCTGTGGATCGCAACGGATCGGCAAGAGGCGGGGCGGGGCCGCCGCGGCAACAGCTGGGCCTCACTGCCGGGCAACCTCGCGGCGAGCGTGCTCTGGCCGGTCACCGGAGTTGCGCCCGTGCACCTCGCCGAGTTGGGCTTCGTTGCGGGCCTTGCCCTGATCGAGGCGCTCGAGGCGGCCTGCGGCACCCTGCCGGATACCGCATCCAGCATCGCCGCCCGATCTCTGAAGCTCAAATGGCCGAACGACGTGCTGCTCGGCGGAGCGAAACTGGCTGGTCTGTTGCTGGAGGCTGAGACGGTACCTGGCGGCCGGCGGGCCGTCATCGTCGGGTTCGGTGTCAACGTCGCGGCCGCCCCGGACGGGTTGCCGGCAACAAGCTTGGCGGCGATGGGTTACGCCGGCGGTGCGGAGGCGCTACTGGAACAGCTCTCGGACCGGATGGCCGCACGCGCGCGCGCCTGGGACCGAGGACGGAATTTCGCTGCCCTGCGCGCCGATTGGCTGGCGCGGGCCGCCGGTCTCGGATCGGAGATCGCAGTGCACAGCGGCGGACACATCCTGCAGGGCGTGTTCGAGACGATCGACGAGGGGGGGCGGCTCGTGATCCTCGCCCCCGATGGGAACCGGCATACCGTGACGGCGGGCGAGGTGCATTTCGGAACGGCCGCGACGGCGGCCTGAGTTTGGACGACGATACAGATGGCAATGGGACAGGAGGAGCTGGTCTTCCTGCCGCTCGGCGGCGTGGGCGAGATCGGAATGAATGCGGCGCTCTACGGCTTCGGGCCGGAGAAGGGCCGGAAATGGATCATGGTCGATTGCGGCATGGGCTTCGCCGGCGAGGAGAACATGCCGGGCGTCGACCTGATGTTCCCGGACCTCTCGTTCATCGAGGAACGGCGCAAGGACCTGCTCGGGATCTTCATCACCCACGCGCACGAGGACCATATCGGGGCGATCTCCGAGCTGTGGTCGCGCGTCAAGGCGCCGGTCTACGCGACGCGCTTCGCCAAGAACCTGCTGGAGACCCGCCGCCTCTCGGATCCGGGCGCCCCGAAGGTCGACCTGCGCGAGGTCAAGCCCGGCCGGCGCATCACCGTCGGGCCGTTCGAGCTCGAATACGTCCCGGTCTCGCACTCGATCCCGGAATCGAACGCAATCGCGATCCGCACGGCGGCCGGTCTCGTAGTCCATACCGGTGACTGGAAAATCGATCCGACGCCGGTGGCCGGCGAGATCACTTCGCCGGAGGCCTTCACGGCGCTCGGCGACGAGGGCATCCTCGCGCTGGTCTGCGATTCCACCAACGTGGTCCGCGAGGGCTTCTCCCCGAGCGAGCGCGAGGTCGCCGCGACCCTCAAGACCCTGATCGCCGAGGCGCCCCACCGGGTCGCGGTGACCACTTTCGCGTCGAACGTGGCCCGCATCCGTGCCGTCGCCGAGGCGGCCGTGGCCTGCGGCCGCGAGATCGTGGCGGTCGGCCGGGCCATGGACCGGGTGATCGACGTTGCCCGCGAGTGCGGCTACCTCGACGGCCTGCCCGAGTTCCGCCGCGCCGATTCCTGGAAGAGCCTGCCCCGCGAGCGGGTCGTGGCCCTGCTCACTGGCTCCCAAGGCGAGCCGCGGGCAGCGTTGGCCCGGGTCTCCCGCCGCGACCATCCGGATATCAGCCTCGCCGCGGGCGATCAGGTGATCTTCTCCTCGCGCGCTATCCCCGGCAACGAGCGCGATGTCGGTTCGATCATCAATGACCTGATCGAGCAGGGCGTCGAGGTGATCACCGACCGCAGCGCTCTCGTCCACGTCTCCGGCCACCCGCGCCGGGACGAGATGGTCGAGATGTACAAGTGGACCCGTCCCGGCACCGCGATCCCGGTCCACGGCGAGGCGCTCCACCTCGACGAGCATGCTCGCTTTGCCCGCGCGCAGGGCGTTCAGAACGTCGTCAAGGCCCGCAATGGCAGCCTGATCCGCCTCAGCCCCGGTACGCCCGCGGTGATCGACCACGTAAAGGTCGGTCGCCTGTTCAAGGACGGCGACGTCCTGATCGACGAGAAGGACCGGGCGATCCCCGAGCGGCGCAAGCTGATGCAGGCGGGCCTTGTCTCGGTGGCGATCGCTATCGACGAGGACGGCGTCGTGCTCGGCGAGCCGGCGGTCGACATCATCGGCCTGCCGAACCGCGGGCGCTCTGGCGACCCGCTGATCGAGACCATCGTGGATGCGGTCTCGCGCAGCCTGGCGGGCCTGTCGCGGGGCAAGCTGAAGGACTCGGAGGGCGTCGAGAAGGCGGTCGACCGGGCCGTGCGCACCGCGGTCAACGAGGTCTGGGGCAAGAAACCGGCCTGCCACGTGCAGGTTGTGGAAGTTTGAGACTGGCTGCCGATCTCAGGTCGTCATAGTCTATAACGACTTGTGGCGGCTGATCTTCCTGATTGGCTGCGCCGTGAGGCTCAAACCCCCTCTCCCACACGGGAGAGGGAACACGTCGCGCCCACGCGGCGGCTGAGCCCTGCCGACGAATGAACAAAGCTTCCGGAGAGGGAGCGAGCACGCCGGGGAGGAACCATCATGATCGGCCGTCTCAACCATGTGGCGATCGCCGTGCGGGACCTCGACGCCGCCTGCGCGATCTACCGCGATACGCTCGGCGCCACGGTCACGCCGCCCCTGCCGCAGCCGGAGCACGGCGTCACCGTCGTCTTCGTGGAACTTCCCAACAGCAAGATCGAGCTGATGGCCCCGCTCGGCGAGAATTCGCCGATCGCGTCCTTCGTGGACCGCAATCCCGGCGGCGGCGTCCACCATGTCTGCTACGAGGTCGAAGACATCCTGGCGGCCCGCGACATGCTGAAGGCGCAGGGCGCCCGGGTGCTCGGTACCGGTGAGCCGCGGATCGGCGCCCATGGCAAGCCGGTCCTGTTCCTCCACCCGAAGGACTTTTTGGGCACCCTGGTCGAGCTGGAACAGGTGTGAGCCGATGATGACCGCCCTGGCCCGCTCGACGCCAATCACGCTCGGCGTGATCACGGTGCTGGTCGCCGCCTTCGTGGCGGCGGGGGTCGGTCTGTTCAAGCTCACCGTGGGGGGCGCGATCGCCCTCTACTTTGTGGTGTGGTGGACGCTGCTTTTCGCGGTCCTGCCCCTGCGCAACCAGCCTGAGACGCGGCCGACCCATGTGGTGCCCGGGCAGGATCCCGGTGCGCCTGCGCGACCGCGGCTGCGCGAGAAGGCGATTTGGACCACGCTAGTGGCCGGGGCCGCCTTCCTGCTCGCGCTGGCGATCTTCCCGCTGACCGGGCTGTAGGGCGCTTTAAGAGCAGGGTGCCGAACGACGGCGGCGCCGTCAGCGACTAGCCGGCCCGCGCCACCCGATGGGCGAAAGCCAGCGCTGACGGGGAGGTCTGCGCGACCGATGGATAAGCTCGATCGGACTCGGCGATTGTCTCGTCGGCGTCGTCGAGGAGAACCCAAGCCCACAGCGCGTCGGCCCGGCGGATCTCGAAGTGCCTGGCGGGCTCACCCGAGCTGAACCGGGCCAACCTTGCCGTCCGAAAAAACCGAGATGGATTAAAGGCTTGCCCCCGCCGCGCGAAAACCCGGCGGCACCGCCCGTTCTCCGCGCAAGCACCGCTGTTTACAGCGGCCAACCTGCCGCGGGCCTGAAGCGCGCATAAAAAAAGCAAGGCCCGAGGCCTTGCTTTCAAGCTTTAGATGGCTCGGCCTTGAATATCCTCCGCATTGTTTGCGGGGCGGCCGTTTTTCCTCCCGAGACTCGGACCTTGCGCCGCCTCTTCCGGGCATCGCAAACATCGCCGCTCGCTTATAGGAACAACAATTCGTGTTGTCACCGGGTCTGCGAGAAAAAACTGCGCTTTCTTGCCGGCAAATAGGCAGACCGCTCTCCCATCGGGCATTGCCGGTCCGCAGAGCGGCCGGCGCCACGGCTTCGCCGCGATTACGCCGCGTCGTGGTCGCGCAGTGCTTGTAATTTGCGGCTCCCACGTGTTGTGTGCCGACGCGCCGCGGCTCCTCCCGGCCGGCCCCCTTTCCAAGACTTTGGCGACATGCGTCTCTCCCGCTACTTCATGCCGACCTTGCGCGAGACGCCCAAGGAAGCCGAGATCGTCTCGCACCGGCTGATGCTGCGTGCCGGCTTGGTCCGCCAGGAATCGGCCGGCATCTACGCGTGGTTGCCGCTCGGACTGCGGGTTCTGGAGCGCGTCTGCGCGGTGGTCCGTCGAGAGCAGGATCGCGCCGGCGCCATCGAGATCCTGATGCCCACGGTCCAATCGGCTGAGCTGTGGCGGGAATCCGGGCGTTACGACGCCTACGGCAAGGAGATGCTGCGCCTGAAGGACCGGCACGACCGCGAGATGCTCTACGGCCCAACCGCCGAGGAGATGGTCACCGAGATCTTCCGGGCGAGCGTGCGCTCCTACAAGGATCTCCCGAAGAACCTCTACCAGATCTCGTGGAAGTTCCGTGACGAGGTGCGGCCGCGCTTCGGCACGATGCGCTCGCGCGAGTTCCTGATGAAGGACGCCTATTCGTTCGATTTCGATCAGGCGGGCGCCCGCCATGCCTACAACCGCATGTTCGTGGCGTACCTACGCACTTTCGCTGGTTTGGGGCTGAAGGCGATTCCGATGCGCGCCGATACCGGCCCGATCGGCGGCGACCTGTCTCACGAGTTCATCATCCTGGCCAAGACCGGCGAGAGCGAGGTCTTCTGCGACAAGGCCTATCTCGATTTCGACATCCCGCCGGAGACGGTCGATTTCGAGGACATCGCCGGCCTCCAGGGCATCGTCGATGCCTGGACCTCGCACTACGCCGCCACGGAGGAGATGCACGAGAAGGAGGCCTTCGCCGAGGTCGCCGAGGAGAGCCGGCTGGCGGCCCGCGGCATCGAGGTGGGGCACATCTTCTATTTCGGCACCAAGTATTCCGAGCCGATGGGCGCCAAGGTCGCCGGGCCGGACGGGATCGAGCGCCCGGTTCATATGGGCTCCTACGGCATCGGCCCAAGCCGGCTGGTGGCGGCGATCATCGAGGCGAGCCACGACGAGGCCGGGATCATTTGGCCCGATTCCGTCGCGCCGTTCGACGTGGCGCTGATCAACCTCAAGACCGGCGACACTGCCACCGACGGCGCTTGTGCGCAGATCCAGTCGGATCTCGAGAATGCCGGCCTGTCGGTGCTCTACGATGATCGCGACGAGCGGCCCGGTGCCAAGTTCGCCACCGCCGACCTGATCGGCCTGCCCTGGCAGGTGATCGTCGGACCGAAGGGCTTGGCCGAGGGCAAGGTCGAGCTGAAGCGGCGCGCCGGGGGTGAGCGCGAGAGCCTCGCCATCGTCGATCTGCTGGCACGCATCCGGCGCGTCTGAGCCGTGCCGATGGCGGCATCAGCGGCGCTGGACCGGGTCAAAGGCTTCGCGGCCGCGTTCCGCCAGGGCACGGGCACAGCACCCTTCGCGCCGTTCGAGTGGATCCTCGCCGGCCGTTATCTGCGCGCCCGCCGCCGGGGCGGCGGCGTCTCGGTGGTTGCGTTCTTCTCGGTGCTGGGTATCGCGCTGGGCGTCGCCACGCTGATCATCGTGCTCTCGGTGATGAACGGGTTTCGCGCGGAGCTGCTGTCCAAGATCGTTGGCATCAATGGCCACCTCTTTGCGACGCCGATCGACCGGCCGTTCAACGACTGGACCGACCTGTCGGAGCGCTTGTCCAAGGTCGCGGGGGTGCGCGCCGCGGTGCCCCTGGTCGAGGGGCAGGCCTTCGCCTCGTCGCAATATGGCGGCTCCGGGGTGATCATTCGCGGCGTGCGGGCGGCCGATCTCGACGCGCTCGCGGCCGTCTCGTCCTCGATCCGCGGCGGAACCCTGGAGGGGTTCGATGACGGCACCGGCGTGCTGATCGGCCGGCGGCTCGCCGACACGCTCGGGTTGCAGGCCGGGGACACGATCACGCTGGTGACGCCCAAGGGCTCATCCACGCCCTTCGGCACCGCGCCGCGCACCAAGAGCTACACCGTGAAGGCGGTGTTCGAGGTCGGGATGACCGAGTTCGACCAGACCTTCGTGTTCATGCCGCTGACCGAGGCCCAGGCGTTCTTCAACAAGGACGGCGACGTCAGCATGATCGAGATCTACGTCGACGAACCCGATCATGTCGGCGACATGCGCGAGCCCCTGGAGATGGCGGCCGAGCGCCCGATCCTGCTCACCGACTGGCGCCAGCGCAACCGGACCTTCTTCGGGGCGCTGGAGGTCGAGCGGAACGTGATGTTCCTGATCCTCAGCCTGATCGTGGTGGTGGCGACGCTCAACATCGTCTCCGGCCTGATCTTGCTGGTGCGCGACAAGTCGAGCGACATCGCGATCCTGCGCACCATGGGGGCGACGCCTGGCACGATCATGCGGGTGTTCCTGATCAACGGCGCGCTCATCGGCGTGGTCGGCACCTTGAGCGGCCTGGGGCTCGGCATCCTGATCACGCTGAACATCAAGCCGATCCAGCATGTGCTGTTTCCGGGCGCCTGGGACCCGACCGTGCGCTTCCTCGCCGAGATCCCCGCGCAGATGAACCCGAAGGAGATCACCGCCGTGGTGATCACCGCGCTGCTGCTGTCGCTCGCGGCGACGCTCTATCCCTCTTGGCGCGCCGCCCGGCTCGATCCGGTGCAGGCCCTCCGCTACGGCTGACGGGCTGCATCCGATGAGCGATACGAGCCAGCCCGCCGGCGACCCGCCGGTGCCGGCCCTGTTCTTTTCCCGCGTCGAGCGACGCTATCCCCAGGCCGAGGGCGCCCTGGAGATCCTGCGCGGCGCCGACCTCGCGATCTGGCCGGGCGAGCTGGTCGCGCTGGTGGCGCCATCCGGCGCCGGCAAGTCGACGCTCCTGCACCTTGCCGGGCTCCTGGAGCGGCCGGACGGGGGCGAGGTCTATATCGGCGGCCATCCCACCGCCGCGATGGTGGATGCCGAGCGCACCCGCCTGCGGCGCGAGGAGATGGGCTTCGTCTACCAGTTCCACCACCTACTGCCCGAGTTCTCGGCACTGGAGAACGTGGTGATGCCGCAGCTCATCCGCGGCCTGAAAAGCGCCGAGGCGAAGGCCCGCGCCACGGAGCTGCTCGGATTCCTCGGCCTCAAGGACCGGCTGCCGCACCGCCCGGCCGAATTGTCCGGCGGCGAACAGCAGCGCGTCGCCATCGCCCGGGCGGTCGCCAACGGCCCGCGGCTGCTGCTCGCCGACGAGCCGACCGGAAACCTCGATCCCGGCACCGCCGGCCACGTCTTCTCGGTGCTGATGGCCCTGGTCCGCGCCTCGGGCCTCGCCGCCCTCGTTGCGACCCACAACCTGGATCTCGCCGCCCGCATGGACCGCCGGGTGACGATCCGGGACGGGCTGATCACGCCGCTCGACTGAGCTGGGTTGCCCGGCCTTCCGGCGGGCCTTCGCGCGCAATCCCTTTGACTTCTATACGCCCGAAATTGCCGCGCCCGACCCGGGGGCATGCCACTCCTCGTATGGAAGCGGAGGGATCGCCTTCGGTCGGATCGGCGGCTGTTCCGGAGCGCCGCCAGCGCCCATGCTGTCAGAGCCGGCGCGGAAATGCCCGTGTCTTTTAATCCATCTCGCCGCGTGCGGCGCGTCACGTCCTGAAGAGCATTACGTCCCTATATTTCAATTACGCAAGAACAACTGCGAAAGACGACCCAGAGTCACTTCAATTCGTCAGGTTAATATCCATGAAGAATCGCTTTGCCGCCGCCTGCACGGCTCTTGTCCTGGCCGCTACGCCGCTGTCCTCCGCGTTTGCCGCCCCCGAGGCCCGCTGGACCGGCTTCACCACCCACGCGCCCGAGACCACCGGTGCGCTCGGTCTCGGTGTCCACGACGCTCCGTTCTACGAGGGCTGCCCGATGAGCTCGGCCGCCGAGGGCAACGCCAACCAGCAGACCCGGCCGATCAAGCAGTACGGCCAGACCGCCGGCGGCCATCGCTGCTGATCCGGCGCCACAACGGATGAAGCTCAAGCCCCTCTCCTACGTCATGATCGGCGCCTTCGTGAGCGGCATCCTCATGACCCTGGTCGGCTCGGCAGGCGTGCTGCTGGGCCAGTGATCCCGGGATGAATCGTCGGAGCCGGCGGCTGCTCCCTGAAGCGGCGGCCGGCTTCGGCTTTGCTGAAACTCGGCTGCGGTGCTTGTCCGGTCACAGGTTTTCACCGCAAAACCGGCGGCCACGTTTGCGGGACTCGCTCAGGATCGGTGCCCGGCGGCAGCCAGCGCCTCGATCTGGTCGCAGGCGTCGGCGATCGCGTTGCGCCCCCCCGCCATCCGCGCCCGGGCAGCCGCCGTGGCGCGCGCGACCGTGGGATCGGCGAGCAATCGTCTCAGGACCCGCGCCGCGCGGGCAGGCCGGAACGCGCGACGGTTGAGCGTCGCGCCGAGGTTCCTATCCTTGAGTCGCCGGCCCTCGTCGAAATGGTCGAACGCCACCGGGACCACGAGCTGCGGAATGCCCGCGGCCAACGCCTGCGCCACTGTCCCGACGCCGCCGTGATGGACCAAAGCGGCGCTGCGCGGCAGCAGCGTACTCAGCGGCGCGTAGGACAGGTGAATGAGCCCCGCCGGCAGGGGCTTCGGGATCTGCCCGCCCTGAGGCGCGAGCAGGACGCCGCGCCGGCCCATGCGCCGGCAGACCTGCACGGCGGTGTCGAAGAAGGGTGCACCCTGGCGCATGGCCGAGCCGTAGGTGAAGACGACCGGCGGCTCGCCCGCCGCCAGGAAAGCGTCGAGTTCCGGCGGCATGGCCGGCACGTCGCCGAACCGGTCGACCAGCGGGAAGCCGAGCTGCACCGCTTGGGCCGGCCAGTCGGGCTGCGGCGCGGCATACCAATCGGGGAACATCAGGAGCATGCGCGAGGGGCTGTTCCACCAGTGCCGCAGCCGGTTGACCGGATCGAGGCCGAGGCGCGCGCGGAGCGCATTCAGCGGCGGCAGCGTGAACGGGCCGACCGCGACGGCATCGACGCCGAGATTGACATAGGCCCGCAACGACGCCGGCAGGATGCGCGGCAGCGGCAGGCCGGGCAGCCGGGGCGGGTCGAACCGGCTCTCGATCAAGAATGGCATCACGTGCAGCGTGGCGGTTGGGAGTGCGTAGAGATCCTGGGCGAGCCGCGCGCCCCAGCCGAGGGGCGAGGCGACCACCCGCAGGTCGATTCCACGCGCTCGGGTCGCCCCGAGCCACAGGCAGGTGGCCTCCGCGACCTGCAGGGCGAAGTCGAACATCGGCCGGAAGCCCTGCTGCGGGTGCCAGAGATCCGGCTGGCGTATCACCGCCTCGTAATCGGCCACGGTGCCGAGTGGTTCGAAGGCGAGACCGGCCCGGCGGGCCATCGCTTCGAACGGCGCCGGCGCCGCCAGCGAGACGCCATGGCCGCGCTTGGTCAGCTCGTAACCCAGAGCGATGAACGGCAACACGTCGCCGTGAGTGCCGACGGCCACAAGGGCGACGTCGCATCGCTCGGCCGTCTGGTGCGCGGTAATGGCGTGCTCCTTCGAACCCCCGTTCAGAAGACGAGCGTGTTCTCGGCGCGGGGCATGCCAGCCTGTCCGATCCGTATCAAGATACTTTTTACCATAACTATAGGCGCTAGCAGACGTGTTACTCAGCGGCCTTTCATTTAGAACAAAACATGAACATAATGCATCGGGAACACGGAGACGCGACGATGCTGAAGGGATTGGTCCTGATCGGAATGCTGGAGTTCATGGCCTTCGGAATGCTATTCGCGGCAGTCGCAGCTTGGGCGATAGCGTTGGCACCGGTGCGTTAGCCCACGGCTGCCTTTTTCCGTCCGGTTCCTATCGCGACCGGGTTATGCACAGGCGATCCACCCTTCGGCGTCGATTGTCCACAGGGGAGGCCCGAACTGGTGCTTCCGGGGCACGACCGGTGGATATCGTTCGGAGCAGGCTGCGGGTCCGTCGACTTGGAAAGGCCGAGCGGGGATGCTGTGCGTCCCCGGAACAAGGTCGGTCATGCCACGACAGCTCAAGGAGGTCGGATTCGTCCACCTCCACGTCCATTCGTCGTACTCCCTGCTCGAAGGCGCGCTGAAGGTCGGTTCCCTGATCAAGGCTGCGGTCGCCGACCGGCAGCCGGCTCTGGCGCTCACCGACACCAACAACCTGTTCGGGGCTCTCGAATTCTCCGAGAAGGCGGCGGGCGAAGGCGTTCAGCCGATTGCGGGCGTGCAACTCTCGGTCGCCTTCGAGGCGGCGGATCCGCATCAGCGGAACGCACCGACGAGCCACGGCGTCGTGCTGCTCGCCCAGGACGAGACCGGCTACGCCAACCTGCTGCGGCTTGCGAGCCATGCCTATTTCGACACGGCGCTCGGTGAATCGCCCCGCCTGGATGCCGCGGCTCTTGTCGGCGGCTCGGACGGGCTGATCGCGCTCACCGGTGGTCCCTCCGGCCCCCTCGACACAGCCTTCCGAGCCGGCCGGCCCGAGCTGGCGCTCGCCCGCCTGAAGCGCCTGAAGGAGGCGTTCGGGGAGGATCGGCTCTATGTCGAACTTCAGCGCCACGGCCAGCCCGAGGAGGGACGGATCGAGACTGCGCTCCTCGAACTCGCCGGCCGCCACGGCCTCGGGATCGTTGCGACGAACGAGCCCTACTTCGCCAAGCCCGACGATTACGACGCCCACGACGCGCTGCTCGCCATCGCGGAGGGCCGCATCGTCTCGGACGACCGCCGCCGCCGGGTGACGCCGAGCCACGCCTTCAAGACCCGGGCCGAGATGGGCGAGCTGTTCCGCGACCTGCCGGACGCGCTGCAGGCCAGCGTCGAGATCGCCATGCGCTGCGCCGTCCGGGCACGGACCCGCAAGCCGATCCTGCCGAATTTCTCGAAGGTCGCGGCGGGCGAGACACCGCCGATGGCGGAGGCTCTCGCGGAGGCGGCGGAAACGGGCGTGCAGACGATTTCGGCCGACGAGCCGACCGAGCTGCGCCGGCAGGCCGAGGCCGGGCTGGAATTGCGCCTGAAGCAGCACGGCACCGCGCCGGGCTTCTCGGAAGACGATTACCGCAAGCGCCTCGCCTTCGAGCTCGATGTCATCGTCTCGATGAAGTTCCCGGGCTATTTCCTGATCGTTTCGGACTTCATCAAGTGGGCCAAGGACCACGACATCCCGGTGGGTCCGGGCCGCGGCTCCGGCGCCGGCTCGCTGGTGGCGTGGTCGCTGCTGATCACCGACCTCGACCCGCTGCGCTTCGGCCTGCTGTTCGAGCGCTTCCTCAACCCCGAGCGCGTCTCGATGCCGGATTTCGATATCGACTTCTGCGTCGAGGGTCGCGAGCGGGTGATCAAGTACGTGCAGCAGCGCTACGGCGAGGGGCAGGTCGGGCAGATCATCACCTTCGGTACGTTGCTCGCCCGCGGCGTGCTGCGGGATGTCGGCCGCGTGCTGGAAATGCCCTACGGGCAGGTCGACAAGCTGACCAAGCTCGTGCCGCAGAACCCCGCCAACCCCGTGACGCTGGCCCAGGCGATCGAGGGGGAGCCGAAGCTCCAGCAGGCCATGGAGGAGGAGCCGGTCGTCGGCCGGCTGATCGACATCTCCAAGAAGCTCGAGGGCCTGCACCGCCACGCCTCGACCCACGCGGCCGGTGTGGTGATCGGCGACCGCCCGCTGGAGGAATTGGTCCCGCTCTACCGCGATCCGAAGACCGGTATGCGGGTGACCCAGTTCAACATGAAATGGGTCGAGCAGGCCGGCCTGGTGAAGTTCGACTTTCTGGGTCTCAAGACCCTCACCATGCTGCGGTGCTGCACCGATCTGCTGAAGAAGCGCGGCATCGAGATCGATTTGGCCGCCTTGCCGCTCGATGACAAAGAAACTTATGGGCCGATGGGCCGGGGCGAGACGGTCGGCGTGTTCCAGGTGGAATCCGCCGGCATGCGCAAGGCGCTCTGCGAGATGCAGGCCGACCGGCTGGAGGACATCATCGCCCTGGTGGCGCTCTACCGGCCGGGCCCGATGGCCAACATCCCGGTCTATTGCGAGCGCAAGCTCGGCCGTGACGCCGGCAACGAGGCGTCCTGGTATCCGGATCCCAAGCTGGAGCCGATGCTGAAGGAGACCTTCGGCATCATCGTCTACCAGGAACAGGTGATGGAGATCGCCAAGGTTCTGGCGGGCTACTCGCTGGGCGAGGCCGACATGCTCCGGCGCGCCATGGGTAAAAAGATCCGCGCGGAGATGGACGCGCAGCGCGACCGGTTCCTGAAGGGCTGCACCGAGCGCGGGCTGAACAAGGCCAAGGCCAACGAGATCTTCGACCTGCTCGCCAAGTTCGCCGATTACGGCTTCAACAAGAGCCACGCGGCGGCCTACGCGCTACTGACCTACCAGACCGCCTATCTGAAGGCGAACCATCCAGTCGAGTTCCTGGCCGCCGCCATGACGCTCGACATCGACAACACCGACAAGCTCGCCGAATTCCGTCAGGACGCGCAGCGCTTGAAGATCGTGGTCGAGCCGCCCTCGATCAACACCTCCGGCGAGGTGTTCGAGGTGCGCGACGGTCGGATCTACTACGCGCTCGCCGCCATCAAGGGCGTCGGCCGCGAGGCGGTGCGGGCGCTGGTGGAGGCGCGCGGCGACCGGCCGTTCAAGGACCTCGCCTGCTTGGCCCGCCGGTTGAACCCGCGGATGATCAACAAGCGCACCCTGGAGAGCCTCGTCCAGGCCGGGGCGCTGGACTGCATCGAGCCCGACCGGGCGCGCGCCTTCGCGGCGGTGGAGCCGATGATGAAGCTCGCCGCCAGCGCGGCGGAGGCCGAGACCGCCGGCGTCACCGACATGTTCGGCGGCGTGGTGGCGGACGATGTCTCGCTCCGGATCCCGCCCCACGAGATCTGGCCAATGGCCGACACGTTGAAGCGCGAATACGCGGCGATCGGGTTCTTCATCTCGGGCCATCCGCTCGACGAGTATGGCAACCTGCTCGACAAGCTGCGGGTGCAGAGTTGGACGGATTTCTGCCGCGCCGTGCGGGCCGGGACGTCGAGCGTCGGCCGGGTGGCAGCCTCGGTGCTCGACCGAGCGGAGCGGCGGACCAAGACCGGCAACAAGATGGGCATCGTCACCCTGTCGGACCGGACCGCGCATTTCGAGGCGATCATCTTCTCCGAGGGCCTCGGCCAGTACCGCGACATCCTGGAGCCCGGCCGCCCGCTGGTGCTGCAACTCCAGGCGAACCTGGAAGGCGAGGACGTGCGCGCCCGGATCCTCACCGCGGAGCCCCTCGACCAGGCGGTTGCGCGCCACCAGAAGGGGATCCGCATCCACCTGAGCGACCCGCGCGGGGTCGCGCCGGTGCAGCAGCGGCTGTCGATGCGCGGCGAGAGCGAGGTCTCGCTGATCCTCAAGCTCGACGGCGGCGAGCGCGAGGTGGAAATCCGGCTGCCCGGAAAATTCCAGGCGAGCCCGGCGCTGGCCGGCCAGCTCCGGACCGTGCCGGGGGTGGTGCAGGTGGAGGTGAGTTGAGGGGCTGCCTAAACCGGGTGGTACCCGTCAACGCGACCGCCTTTCTGGCACCACCCACGTACCCATCGGCACCCGCGCGTACAGGTCGATGATGTCTTGGTTCAGGAAGCGCACGCAGCCCAAGGACACCAGCGTGCCGATCGTGTACGGCTCCGTGGTGCCGTGCAGGCGGTAGAGCGTGTCGCGCCCGTCGCGGTAGAGGTAGAGCGTCCGCGGCCCGAGCGGCTTGCAGGCGCCACCCGGCACGCCGCAGACCCCGGGTTCAAATGCCTGACGGTCAGGCGCGGGCCCAGTCCGGCAGCCACGCGCCGTGGGCGTCCGTCAACTGGTCGACGAGGCTCCAGATCTGGTCGAGGTCGAGTTCGGCCGCGGTGTGGGGATCCATCATCGCGGCGTGATAAATGTGCTGGCGGTTTTCTGTCATCAGCGCCTTCACGGTCAGTTCCTGCACGTTGATGTTGGTGCGGATCAGCGCCGTGAGCTGGACCGGGAGCGCCCCGACATGGGTCGGCTGGATGCCGTTGGCGTCCACGAGGCAGGGCACCTCGACCGCGCAGGAATCGGGCAGCGAGGTGATGCAACCGTCGTTGCGCAGGTTGCCGTAGATTACCGCAGGCTCGCCGGCCCAGACCGCGTTCATGATCGACGAAGCGTATTCGTGGCTCGGCTTCACCGCGATCGTGCCGTCACCGGTGAGGTCCTTCGACTGCTCCTTCCACTGGGCGATCTGCTCGATGCAGCGCTTCGGGTACTCGTCCAGCGGGATGCCGTATGTCTCGATCAGGTCCTCGCGCCCGTTCTTGATGAACCACGGCGTGTATTCGGCGAAATGCTCCGAACTCTCGGTAACGAAGTAGCCGAGCCGCGCGAACATCTCGTAGCGCACTGTGTTCGGGCAGCGGGGATTCCAGCTCGACGGTTTCGGGATGCGACCGGCGCGGTAGCCGTCGAGAAGATCGGGATACAAGTCGCGGAAGGAGCCGTCCGGCATCCGGCGCTCGAACTTCAGATAGAACGCCATGTGGTTGATCCCCGCCGTGCGGTAGCGCAATTCGGCGACGGGGATGTCGAGGTCGCGCGCCAGCTCCTCGGCGGTGTGCTGCACCGAGTGGCACAGGCCGACCTGCCGGATCTGCGGGAATTTTTCCGTGATTGCCCAGGTGTTGATCGCCATCGGGTTGACGTACTGTAGCAGGATCGCCTCGGGGCAGACCTCCACCATGTCGGCGCAGATCGCCCAGAGCTGCGGCACCGTGCGCAGGCCCCGCATGATTCCGCCGACGCCGAGCGTATCGGCGATGGTCTGGCGCAGGCCGAACCGCTTCGGGATCTCGAAGTCGGTGACCGTGCAGGGCTCGTAGCCGCCGATCTGGAACGCCACGACGACGAAATCCGCGCCCGCTAACGAGGCGCGCCGGTCGCCATAGGTCTCGATCGTGGCGCGGGCGTCGAGGGCGCGCACCAGCTTGCCGGCGACGATCGCGCTCTCCGCGAGTCGTTCGGCGTCGATATCCATCAGGGCGATGATCGCGTCCTTGAAGGCCGGGCGATGCAGCACATCGCCGATGATGTTCTTCATGAAGACGGTCGAGCCGGCTCCGATGAACGTAATCTTGGGGCGTCGCATGGGAGTCTTTCAGGCCTCGGTCGGAGGAGGGGAGGGACAGGCGCCTCCCTCAGGGGGGGCGATGCCCATCGCGCGCAGCCAGACGGTGCGCGTGACATCCGCCGAATGCCGGGAGTTCACATCCACCGGCCGCCGCGCGTCATGGTCGAGGCCGATGGTGTTCGCCGCATGCATCAAGGTCCCGCCGGTCGGACCGATCGCACCCGCGCGGAACCTGGGCGGGCGGTGGAACAGCAGGAAGCCGAGACGAGCGGGGACGACGGCGAGGAGGCCGGTGAAAGCCTCCCTTTGCCGCCGCTGCGTCTGCGAATCGGATCGCGTCGTCCCCACCATGCCAACCACCCCCCAGAGGTTCGCACTGACACGTGCCAACAGGTGCCGCGACGCTTACTAACACGTGTCAGTTAGAAATCATCACACGTAGCTGACGTTGTCAACGGGCTGTCCGTGTCCTAAGTCGCGTTCCGGTCGGACCGAAGGATCCGCGGTGGGCCGATCGGAGGCCATGGCCTCCCCGAGCCGGTCAGCGGAGGCGACGGATGCCGACGAAACGCGTCACCAGCCACGATGTGGCGCGCCAGGCCGGCGTCTCACGGGCGACCGTTTCCCTCGTCCTCAACCGCTCCGAGAGCGTCGTCATCGCGAAGGAGACGCGGGAGCGGGTGCTGCGGGCGGCGGGCGAACTCGGCTACAAGCCGAACTCGGCCGCGCGCATGCTGGTCAGCGGCCAGAGCGAGACGATCGGCCTGATCGTATCCGATCCCTCCATTCTCTTGGTGGACCAGTTCGTCACCCAGGTGCTCTACGGGGTGGAGACGGCCAATCGGCAGCTCGGACTGCATGTGCTCGTGGCGGGGCTAGAGAGCGACGGTCCGGGAAGCACCTACGACGATCTCGTGGAATCGCGGCGGATCGACGGATTGATCGTGCTCAATCCAAAGGCCGGGGACGCAGCGCTTATTTCCCTGATCGAGAAGGATTTTCCGCTCGTCCTCGTCGGTTCCGTCCGTCACCCGCGCGAAGTGGCGGTGACCTTCGCAACACGCCCCGCGCTGATGAAGGCGGTGGATCACGTGGTGGGCCTCGGCCACCGGCGCGTCGGCGCCATCACATTCTCGCCGCGCAGCTTCATCGCCACCGAAGCGCGCCTGGCCGCGCTGGAGGCCGGCCTGCGCGCCCATGGGCTGGCGCTGGATGCGGACGCGATCGAGATCGGGGATTTCAGTCCGGAGAGCGGTCACTGCGCCGGCCTCGCGCTGCTGAGCCGGCGTCCGGACGTGACCGCGATCTTCGCCGGCAACGACACGATCGCGATCGGCGTGCTCAGCGCAGCGCATGCCCTCGGCCGCACTGTGCCCCAGGATCTGTCCCTGGTCGGCTTCGACGACCTGCCCTTCGCCCCCTGGCTGACGCCCGCGCTCACGACCATCCGCACAGATGGCGTGCACCAGGGTCAGATCGCGACGCAGATGCTGTTCGAGCGGCTGAACGGCCGCAGCCCGGCCGTCCCACGGGTCCGGCTGGAACCGGATTTCATCGTCCGCGCTTCGACGGGGTCCGCCAAGCCCTGATCACCGCTTTGGCGGACTCACAAACCTCGGATGGCCGTCCCGCACGACGCCGAGCTGTCAGAACGGCGCCGCGAGGCACCCGCCCAGGGCACCCTTCAGCGCGGCGGCGTCGCTCTCCGAAGGCGCGAAGGTCGCCGTCAAGGCCGGGTCGCCGGAACGCGGGCTCGCCTGGGTCCACGTGAGCTTGGCCTCGGGTTGCGTAAGCGCCAGCGCGATTCCGCGCAGCGGATCCTCGCCGCGGCGGGCCCCGGTCACCGTCAGGGCGAAGCCCGCATCTGCGCCGGTCGCCGCGCCCTGGGCCGGCATGCGCACGGAACGCACGCTGCCGGCGCCGGACACCAGGATCCCGGTGAGCGGCGTTTCGCTGCCGGAGCCTTCGAGCCCGGCGAAATCGAAGCGCGGCGCCAACTCGGCGAAGCGCGGCACGGTCAGAGCCGCCGACAAGCCGGTGCCACCCGGATCGCAGGCGACGTGCAGGGTCACCGACCTCTGTTCCGTCCCTAGGTCGGCGGCACCGGTGAGGTCCACGCTGCCTCCCGGTGCCCGGCTGACGCCGTTCAGCAGGGGGGTCCGCCCGGTGTGGATGTCGGACAGCCTCTCGCCGCGGCGCAACGGTCCCGCGAGGAGGGCCACGGCCGCGATGATCACGATCGCCAAGCCCACGCCGATCCGAAGCCGCATCCTGTCCTCGCCTGTGGAGATCTCAGGCCGGCGGCATAGCGCATCGCCCCGGAAACCGGAACCGGACCGTTCTGCTAGGACCCTGATCCGCTTCGCGTTTTGCCCGATGGTCGACGCCGCCTTTTGGTCTGCGGCTTCTGACGACCGAGCCCAGGCCGCAACGTTCTGTTCACCATGATGGCGCGAACTGCGCGGCATCGGCATCCGCGTGCGTTGCGGCAACTCCGTAAAAACCGATCGATCCTATGCACCGATGCTCAAGCTTGAGCCTCATGAATGCGTACGAAGATCCTGCTCGTTCTGACGCTGTTGGTCTACGTCACCACCGGCCGCGCCCCCGGCATCCGGGAGCCGCGCAACCCGGATGCGGAGCATGCGGGCGGTCGGGTCGCCCTCGTGATGAAGCGCGCCTGGGCCTGAGCCTCACGCCGCAGGGACGCCTGCCCTGAGCCGCGCAGCCACCAGCGCCTGCAGGCTCCAGAGGTGCCGGTCTCGGATGCCGAGGCGCTCGCAGGCTTCCACGGTCCGGAACAGGTACTCGGCGCTCGGCCCCTTATGGCCGCAGGCAACCGCGATCTTTTCGGCGATCTCGGGATCCGGCAGGCGGCCGGCGTAACGGTCGCTGGCGCGGTTCGCCAGGAACGTCAGGGCCGAGACGGTCCCTGCCGCGGTGGCGACCGGCAGCCAGCGGGCGACGTAGCCCCGGCCGCGCATCTCCCGGCGCCAGACCGGCATCAGCGCCTCGCGGATCTCCGAATTGGGCAGGCGGAACACGATGCCCCGGCACAGGCCGCCGCGGTCGAGCGCCAGGACGACGCCCGGCCGCTCCGGTGTCCCGCGGAAGCGCCGCTGCAGCAGGCAGAAGCGGCGGTGGAAGCCGCGGACCGTCCCGATCCGGCGCTCGGCCACCGGGAATTCCGGATTCCACATCAGCGAGCCATAGGCGAACACCCAGACTGCACTGCCCTCGCAGCCGGCGACGATCGCGTCCAGGCCTGGCCCCAGCTCCGCATCCGAAAGCACCGCGAGGGCGCTCGGGTCGTCGGGCACCGGGACGGAATGGGCGCGGGCGATCAGATCGAGGCTGAGGTCGAGGGTGCGGGAATCCCGGGACGGCATCGCCCTCAACGCGGCAGCCTCAGCGCTTGTTGCCTCGGGTGTCGAGTTCGGGGAAGGGGCGGGTGCGGTGCCCGGTGCAGACCTCGTCGTCGTCGAGCACCGTGAGCCGGTCGTCCGCGTAGCGCAACACCACCTTCGGCTTCTCGGGCTTGCCGAAGGTCCGGCCGTACATGTGACCCGACACGCAATAGATCACCCGGCCGCCATCCTCGATCGGCCCGGCGATGCGACTGCCCTCGAACCGGACCGGCAGCAGCGAGACCGAACCGAAATCGACCTGCTTGAGCGCCAGGGCAGCGATCCGCTGGAGGAGGGCCGGGGAGGGCGCGTCCTCCACGGCGGCCGACTTGCGCGCGGCAGCCTGCGCCCCGGCGGCGGTAAGGAGAAACACGATGGCGAGGGCGGCACGAAGCGGCATCGGCGACTGCTATCCGGCCAAGGCTGCCCCAGGCTGGACAGCGCGCGGGCAGCGCCGGACGTCGCGAAGGCCTATATGCGGGGATCCCGCACCCCGCGCCCCTCCCAACCCCCGACGCGACCTTCGATGCAATGGACCGACGACGCCCTGGTGCTCGGCCTGCGCCGGCACGGGGAGAGCAGCGTCATCCTTGAGGCGATGACCGAGACTCACGGGCGCCACCTCGGCCTCGTGCATGGCGGACGTTCGCGCCGGATGCAGCCGGTGCTTCAGCCCGGCAACCGCGTCCGTCTGACGTGGCGCGCGCGCCTCGAAGAGGGCCTTGGCGCCTTCGCGGTGGAGCCCCTCGACTCGCAGGTCTCACGGCTGATCGGATCGAGCCTTGCCCTCTACGGCATCGGCCACCTGGCGGCTTTGCTGCGGCTGCTCCCGGAGCGCGACCCGCATCCGGAGCTCTACGAGGCGGCGGGGATCCTCGTGGAGCACCTTGACGATCCCGCTATCGCCCCGCCCCTGATGGTGCGCTTCGAGCTGGCGATCCTATCGGAACTCGGCTTCGGCCTCGATCTCACCGCCTGCGCGGCCACCGGCGGCAACGACGCCCTAGCGTACGTCTCGCCGAAGAGCGGCCGGGCGGTCAGCGCCTCGGCGGGCGAGCCGTTTCGCGACCGCCTGCTGGTGCTCCCGACCTTCCTGCACGCAGGCGGTTCCCCCGGCCCGGACGGCGTTGCACAAGGGTTCACCTTGACGGGATACTTCCTAGACCGGCACGTCTGGGGTCCGCGCGGTCTTGCAGCCCCCGAAGAGCGGACGCGATTCGTTGCGCTCGGCCGCGAGGCCGGCTAGTGTTCGTGTTCTGTTCCAAATTTTCGCGGCCTTCGATTCGGGTTGTCGGCGCTGTTGCGCGGCCCCCGGCTGACGGGCCGCGGTGAAGACGTTGAATTGAGGAGCCGTCATGGGCCAGCCCTTCGAGCCGCCGTCCGGCGACGGGATCGAGAGCGTGGAGCTGAAATCCGCGCTGGAAGAGCGCTACCTCGCCTACGCGCTCTCAACGATCATGCACCGGGCCCTGCCGGATGCCCGCGACGGGTTGAAGCCCGTGCATCGGCGCATCCTGTACGGCATGCGGCTGCTCCGCCTCGACCCCAACACCGCGCATAAGAAGTGCGCCAAGATCGTTGGCGACGTGATGGGCGACTTCCACCCGCACGGCGACCAGGCGATCTACGACGCCCTGGTGCGGCTCTCCCAGGACTTTGCCCAGCGCTACCCGCTGGTCGACGGCCAGGGCAATTTCGGCAACATCGATGGCGATGGCCCGGCCGCCTACCGCTACACCGAGGCGCGGCTCACCGAGGTCGCGCGCCTCCTGCTCGATGGTATCGACGAGGACACGGTCGACTTCCGCCCCTCCTACAATGGCGAGAAGGACGAGCCGATCGTCCTACCGGCGGCCTTCCCGAACCTCCTGGCCAACGGCAGCCAGGGCATCGCGGTCGGCATGGCGACCTCGATCCCGCCGCACAACGCCGCCGAGCTGTGCGACGCGGCGCTCTACCTGATCAATCACCCCGAGGCGACCTCGGCGCATCTCGCCAAGTTCGTGCAGGGGCCGGACTTCCCGACCGGCGGCATCCTGGTCGATTCGGCGGAATCGATCGCCGAAGCGTACCGCACCGGCCGCGGCGCCTTCCGGGTCCGCGCCCGCTGGGCCAAGGAGGATCTCGGCCGCGGCACGTGGAACATCGTCGTCACCGAGATTCCCTACGGCATCCCGAAGGGCCGGCTGATCGAAAAGATGGCCGAGCTGCTGCAGGAGAAGAAGCTGCCGCTGCTCGCCGACGTGCGCGATGAATCGGCCGAAGACGTGCGCGTCGTGCTGGAGCCGCGCTCGCGCACCGTGGACCCGGTGATTCTGATGGAATCGCTGTTCCGGCTGACCGAGTTGGAGGCGCGGATCCCGCTCAACCTGAACGTGCTGGTCGGCGGTCTCGTGCCGAAGGTGATCGGGCTTACCGAATGTCTGCGGGAATGGGTCGATCACCGCCGCGTGGTGCTGCAGCGCCGCTCGCGCTACCGCCTCGGGCAGATCGACCGGCGCCTGGAGATCCTGGGCGGATTGCTGATCGTCTATCTCGACCTCGACGAGGTGATCCGCATCATCCGCGAGGAGGACGAGCCGAAGCCCGCCCTGATGGCCCGGTTCGAACTCACCGAGATCCAGGCCAATGCGATCCTCGACACCCGCCTGCGGTCCCTGCGCAAGCTGGAGGAGATGGAGCTGAAGCGCGAACTGGATGCCCTCACCGCCGAGAAGGCCGAGATCGACGCCCTGCTCGCCTCCGAGCCGGCGCAGTGGAAGGCGATCCAGGCGCAGATCCGCGCCGTGAAGAAGACCTTTGGCCCCGAGACCAAGCTGGGGAAGCGCCGAACGACGCTGGCGAGCCCGCCCGATGTCGGCGGCATCGACTTCACCGCGGCCCTGGTCGAGCGCGAGCCGATCACCGTGATCGTCTCGAACAAGGGCTGGATCCGGGCGCTCAAGGGCCACGTCGCCGACCTGTCGGGCGTGGCCTTCAAGGGCGACGATACCTTGAAGATCGCCTTCCCGACCGAGACGACCCAGAAGATCCTGCTGCTTGCCACCAACGGCAAGGTGTTCACCCTGGAGGCCTCGAAGCTACCGGGCGGGCGCGGCTTCGGCGATCCGGTGCGGCTGATGGCCGACCTCGACGACGGCACCGAGATCGTGGCGGCCCTGCCCTACCGGCCGGAGACCAAGTTGCTGATCGCGGGCTCGGACGGGCGCGGCTTCGTGGCGCCGTCAGACGCGCTCGTCGCTAACACCCGCAAGGGCAAGAGCGTGCTGGGCCTCGATGGCGACGCTACCGCGGCCGTGCTGGTGCCGGCGGATGGCGACCACGTGGCGGTGGTCAACACGGAAAAGCTGCTCCTGATCTTCCCGGTTTCCGAGGTGGCCGAACTCGCCCGCGGCAAGGGCGTCCGGCTCCAGCGCTGCCGCAGCGGCGGGCTGATTGACGCGCACGTGTTCAAGCTGGCGGATGGTCTGCCCTGGCAGGACGGCTCGGCCGAAGGTCGCCTCGCCAACGCGACGGTGCTGGAGAAGTGGCTCGGTCACCGGGCGGAGGTGGGCCTGATGATGGCGCGCAGCTTCCCGAAGTTCGAGCGGTTCGGGCGGTGAGAGAGGGCGGGCGCGTTCCAGTTCGCCCCCCTCGTCTGAGGTGCCGGAGCATGGCGGAGGCCTCGAAAGAGGCCTCCAGCGAGCACCGCGGCTCCTGAAGCCATCCTTCGGGACGGCTCTGCCGCAGCTCAGAAAGAGGGCGCGATTGGGCGTGGTTTCCGCGGTGCGGAGGCCCCTGTCCTCAATGCGCCCGCTGGGCGAGCCAGAGCGCACCGAAGGCGAGCACGCCGCCGCCGATCGGAACCGCGAGCAGGAGGAGAAGCTGGGCTGTCGTCATGGCCGGAGGTTCCGCAATGCGTACCTCACGGCCCAATGCATGGCGCCACTCATGATCCAGCAAACCACCATGGCGATGAGCACGGGCGCGAAGTGCGGACGATCCGAAAGGGCGGTCGAGACGAACGGCGCGAAACCGCCGACGGCGAAGATCGCGACAGCGAGGCCGTTGACGTAGGTCGCCGAGAACGTGATCCGCTCGTTCGCCACGAGCGTGTCGCGCGCTTCGCTCTCCGCTTCCGACATCGAACCAGAGCCCCCGGCCGGCCGCAAGCTTAGCCGATACCGGCGACGCGGACTATGAGCCTGCCGGCCGCCTCACCACCCCTTCACGGTCGCCTCGTCGGCCGCCCAGAGGTGCTGTGCCGCGTAGGCCCGAAACGGGCGCCACGCCTCCGCCCGGGCCAGGAGCTCCGCCGGACTCGGCCGCCCGGTGCCGGTCTCCAGCGCCCGCAACAGCCCGACATCGCCCACCGGCAGGGCGTCGGGCAGCTTGAGCGCCCGCATGGCGATATACTGCGCCGTCCAGGGACCGATCCCGCGGATCGCCGTGAAGCGGAGCACCGCGGCCTCCAGGGACTCGGCCGGGGCGAACAGGTCCGGGTCGGCCAGCGCCGCCGCGGCCAGCGCCCGGATCGCCGCGCCACGGGCCCGCGGCATGTTGAGCGCCAGGGCGACATCCGCCTCGACCAGGTCCGCCGGCGCGGGAAAGACGTGGGTCAGGCCGCCCATCGGCTCCGCGAGCGGTGTGCCGAACGCCGCCACCAACTTGCCGGCGAGCCCAGTCGCGGCCGCCACCGACACCTGCTGGCCGAGGATCGCCCGACAGCCGGTCTCGAAAGGGTCCCACGCCCCCGGCAGGCGCAATCCCGGCCGCGCGGCGACGAGCGGGGCCAGGACCGGATCCCCGGCGAGGCAGGTCGCGATGGCGCCGGGATCGGCGTCGCAGTCGAACAGGTGGCGCAGGCGCCCGCCGACAGATTCTGCGTGCCCGGCCTCGACGCCGCGCAGCGCGACGTGCAGGCCCTCCTCGCCGGGCGCCACCCTCAGGAGCCCGTGCCGCCCCGCGACGCTGATCGTGCGCGCGTAGGCCGCCGCGGGATCCGTCGTCTCGACGCCCGGGATCACCCGCTTGGCCAGGAACGCGCGGATCGCCGCCCAGTAGTAGGGCGGTCGATAGGACAGGCGGAGCGCGTTCGCCTCTGCAAATACGAAGGGCGGCCTCTCGGCCGCCCCGCTGGTTGCGTCCCGCGACAGGTCCCGCCTCAGCTGCGCTGATCGACCGCCACGTAGTCGCGCTGGGCCGGACCCACGTAGAGCTGGCGCGGGCGGCCGATCTTCTGCGACGGATCCTCGATCATCTCGGCCCACTGGGCGATCCAGCCGACCGTGCGGGCCACCGCGAACAGCACCGTGAACATGTCGGTCGGGAAGCCCATCGCCTTGAGGGTGATGCCGGAGTAGAAATCGATGTTCGGGTAGAGCTTCTTCTCGATGAAGTACTCGTCCTTGAGTGCGATCTGCTCCAGCTCCAGGGCGACGTGGAGCAGCGGATCGTCGGTCTTGCCGAGCTCCTTCAGCACCTGATGGGTGGTGCTCTGCATGATCCGGGCGCGCGGATCATAGTTCTTGTAGACCCGGTGGCCGAAGCCCATCAGCCGGAACGGGTCGTTCTTGTCCTTGGCCTTGGCAACGTACTTGCCGACGTTCTCCGGCGTGCCGATCTCCATCAGCATCTTGAGCGCGGCCTCGTTGGCACCGCCATGGGCCGGCCCCCACAGGCAGGCGACGCCGGCCGCGATACAGGCGAACGGGTTGGCACCCGAGGAGCCGGCAAGCCGCACCGTCGAGGTCGAGGCGTTCTGCTCGTGGTCGGCATGCAGGATGAAAATCTTGTCGAGCGCCTTGGCGAAGACCGGGTTGACCTCGTACTCTTCACACGGAACTGCGTAACACATCCGCAGGAAGTTCGAGGTGTAGTCGAGGTCGTTTTTCGGATACACGAAGGGCTGGCCGATCGAGTACTTGTAGGCCATCGCGGCGAGCGTCGGCATCTTGGCGATCATGCGGATCGACGCGATCAGCCGCTGGCTCTCGTCCGTAATGTCGGTCGAGTCGTGGTAGAAGGCCGAGAGGGCGCCGACCGAGGCCACCATCACGGCCATCGGGTGCGCGTCGCGGCGGAAGCCGGTGAAGAACCGGTTCATCTGGTCGTGCACCATGGTGTGGCGCGTGACCCGATACTCGAAATCGGCCCGCTGGCCGGCGGTCGGCAGGGCGCCGAACAGCATCAGGTAGCAGGTCTCGAGGAAGTCGCCCTTCTCGGCGAGCTGCTCGATCGGGTAGCCGCGGTAGAGCAGCACGCCCTCGTCGCCGTCGATGTAGGTGATCTTTGATTCGCAGCTCGCCGTCGAGGTGAAGCCCGGATCGAAGGTGAAGGCGCCGGTCTGGGCGTAGAGCTTGCCGATATCGATGACGTCCGGCCCGATCGTGCCGGTTTTCACCGGCAATTCGATCGACTTGCCATCCACGGTGATGGTGCTGGGTGCGCTCATGGATCGTGGACCCTTCTCTGGCGACGTGGCGGATGCCGGACCCGGGCTGTGCCGAATCGGCCCCGGGGGCCTCAAGCACACCGCGTTATGCTGCGGGTGCTCACTGGCATGGGTTACCCAAACGGCACTGCAGCAGCAACGGGGTCGGTGACAACCCAACCCCGACGCCAAGCGAATTCGTCAAACGAATCGCACCATGCGAAATCCAGGCCGTAGCCCGCGGTTCCCGGCCGGCGTCAGTCCTGCGGCGCCTGATCGCCGAGGCGAGCCAGGGTCTCGTCCCGACCGAGCACCGCCATCACGTCGAACAGGGGCGGGGAGGTGGTGCGGCCGGTGAGCGCCGCCCGCAGGGGCTGGGCCACCTGACCGAGCTTGCAGCCCGCTTCCTCCGCGTACTGGCGCACCGCGCCCTCGGTCGAGGCCGCGCTCCACGCGGGGAGCGCCTCCAAGGCCGGCTTCACGCCAGCGAGGCGCGCACGGCCCTCATCGGAGAGAAGCGCGCGGGCCTTGTCGTCGAGCCCCAACGGGCGCTGGGCGTAGAGGTAGTAGGCGCTGTCGAGGAGTTCGATCAGGGTCTTGGCCCGCTCCTTCAGCCCCGGCATGGCCAGGGTGAGCTTGTCCTTGAGATCCGGTGGCAGCGGCGCCGACAGGCCGCGCTCGGGCCCGACCTGCGGCAGGATCGTCTCGATCGCCGCGACGAGGTCGGCATCGGCGCTGCCGCGGATGTAGAGGCCGTTGAGGTTGGCGAGCTTGGCGAAGTCGAACCGGGCCGCGGAACGCCCCACCGAGCCGAGATCGAAGGCCGCGATCATCTCCTCGGTGGAGAACACCTCCTGGTCGCCATGGCTCCAGCCGAGCCGCACGAGGTAGTTGCGGAGCGCCGCCGGCAGGTAGCCGAGGTCGCGATAGGCCTCGACGCCGAGCGCCCCGTGGCGTTTCGAGAGCTTGGCCCCGTCCGCCCCGTGGATCAGCGGGATATGGGCCATCTTGGGGATGTCCCAGCCGAGCGCCGAGAAGATCTGGGCCTGGCGGGCGGCATTGGTGAGGTGGTCGTCGCCGCGGATCACCTGGGTGACGCCCATGTCGTGGTCGTCGACCACCACGGCGAGCATGTAAGTCGGGTTTCCGTCCGAGCGCAGCAGGACGAGATCGTCGAGATCCTTGTTGGCCCAGGTCACCCGACCCTGGACGGCGTCCTCCACCACGGTCTCACCCTCGGCGGGCGCGCGCAGACGGATCACCGGCTTGACACCGGCGGGCGCGTCGGACGGATCGCGGTCGCGCCAGCGGCCGTCGTAGCGCGGGGCCCGCCCCTCGGCGCGGGCACTGTCCCGCATCTGCGTGAGTTCCTCGGCGGTGGCGTAGCAATGATAGGCGCGCCCCGCGGCCAGCAACTCCTCGGCCACGGCGCGATGGCGCTCGGCGCGGGCGAACTGGAACACCACGTCGCCGTCCCAGTCGAGGCCCAGCCAAGTGAGCCCGTCGAGAATCGCGTCGATCGCGCCCTTGGTCGAGCGCTCCCGATCGGTGTCCTCGATGCGCAGCAGCATCCGGCCGCCCGTGTGGCGGGCATAGAGCCAGTTGAACAGCGCCGTGCGAGCCCCGCCGATATGCAGGTAGCCGGTGGGCGAGGGGGCGAAGCGCGTGACGACGGCTGAGGACATCGGTCCGGTATGTTCGGGGGCGAGGCGGGAAGCGCGAGACGGTGAGCGCGACACGGGCAGGCTCGAAAGGGCGCCCGTAGCACGAAGCGGCGCCTGTAGCACGGGGCCGCGGATGCGTTAAGAATCGCCCGGGGAATCGCCCGGCCGCCGACGACAGGTCGCGCGGATCGAGGCAGGGGCAATGCGGCGGATCGGCGCGAGGCTGACGGGGGGCGCCCTTGTGCTCGCCGCCCCGCGTGCGCCCGCGCTTCCGGCTTTCCGGCATTGGGTGGCCGAGGGCCTTGCCCAGGAGGCCGAGCAGCGCCGCCTGTTCCCCTGGCTGGCGGTCGCCTTCGGGGCCGGGATCCTGCTGTATTTCGGGGTCGCGGACGGTACGCCCGTCCTGGCTGCCCCGCTGATCGGGGCCGCACTGGCACTCGCGCCTGTGCCGTTCCTGGGGGCGCGGCCGGTGGCGATGGCGCTGGCGCTCGCCGCGGGGTTCGCGTTCCTCGGCTTCGCGGCGGCGACCTGGCGTGTCGCGCAGGTGGCCGCGCCGATCCTGACACGGACCACGATCGGGCCGCTCACCGGGACGATCGAGGCACTCGACGAGCGCGAGGTCGGCGCCCGGCTGGTGATCCGGGTGGACAGCTTTGCCGGGCTCGGCCCGGAGGTGCGGCCGGCCCGGGTGCGCGTCTCGTTCCGCAAGACGCCGATCCCGCGGCCGGGCGAAACCATCGCGGCGACTGCGCGCCTCCTGCCGCCTCCGGAGGCGGCCCGGCCCGGCGGCTACGACTTCGCCCGGGACGCGTATTTTCAGGGGATCGGCGCGGTTGGCTCGCTCGTCGGCGCCGTCAAAATCCGAGCCCCCACGGAACCGCCGCCCCTGCGCCTGCGTCTCGCCGCGATGTTGGACGAGGCCCGCAACGTCCTGACCCGCCGGATCGCCGAGGCCGAGGGCGGCCAGGCGGGGGCGGTGGCGGCCGCCCTGGTGACCGGCAAGCGTGGGCTGATTGGCCCGGCCAGCAACGATGCCCTGCGCGCCGCCGGCATCTACCACGTGGTCTCATAGGTGCGGGCTTGCCGGCATTCTTCCGGCACCCGTCCGTCGCCGAGAAACTCGGCCCGCCTCCGTTTGCCGGGGGACCATCGCGGGCTCGGCCCGCCTGCCGGCGCCAGGCATCGTCGCGATGCGCCGGCTACGCCCGCCATCGATCGGCGTCACGCCGCGGCAACTACCGGCAACTCATCCAGCCGCGTGGTGTAGCGAGGAGACCGCATCTCGAACTTGGTCGACCATTCGCACTGCGGGTGCATCGACTAACGGCGGGAAACGTTGCCTCAACGAAATCCATCCGACGCGGCGGAAAGGCGTGCGTCGCCCGTGAGCGGCCGGATGTGGGAACGGGAGGAAACGAGATGCCGAACCACATGTTCGACGACACCAACATCACGTGGCGGACGCTCGATTGGCTCCCCCACATCGCGTTCTTCGTCTAAAAGGTCGACGAGGAGAACCGCATCGTCGACGTCGTGTTCAAGTTCGCGGCGAACCAGAAGGTGATGCTGCACCGGCACAAGAGCCCCTACGTGACGCTCGTGATGCAGGGCGAGCTAAGGTTCTATCGACCGGATGGGACCCACAAGGAGACCCGCCCGACCGGCAGCTACGTATCCGGCATGGCGAACGGCGAACCGCACATGGAAGGCGGCGGCGACGAGGACGCCATCGTGTTCTTCAGCAACCGAAACATCGAGGACGCGCTCTACGAGTTCCTCGACGACGCGGGCAATCCCGTCCAGGTCCTCGGGATCGGGGACTTCAAGGCCCAGCTCGAAGAGCAGGTTGCGACGGGCACGTATGAGAAGGTCACCGCCAGGGCGGCGTGACCATTGCGAATGCGGAGATGCCGAAGGCATCCCCGCATCCTTCCTGATCCGCCGAACCACGCGAATGCGGAACTCGTCCGATCCAGGGCGTCAAAGGCGCGTGGTCAGGTTGGTCAGCCACGCTGGCGAGGCGTTGACCAGCGCGGTCTCGGCCGCCTTGTCGTACCCCGAGGCGATCATCAGGCCGGTGGCGACGAGGATCAGGCCGAGCGCCGCCTTCAGCCCCTTGCCCAGCCCCATCATACGGTCGCGCCAGCGCATCAGCACCTCGCGCGACAGCGTCCCGAGTAGCAGGAGCGGCAGGGCGGCTCCGAGGCCGAACAGGAGCATGGTCAGCGCAACGACGCCGAGGTCGCGACCCTGGGAGGCGAGCAGCGAGGCCGCACCGAGGGTTGGCCCGACGCACGGGCTCCATACCGCGCCGAGCAGCACCCCGACGCCGAACTGACCGAGCAGGCCGGCGGTGGAGAAGCCGCCGAAACGGCTTTCCGTCCAGTTGCTCACCGGACCGGCAGCCACGGCCAACCGAGTCTGGGCTGCCGGGACCATCAGGACCAGCCCGATCAGGATGAGCATGATGGCTGCGCCGGTCCGGAAGATGCCGGCGTCGAGGCCGATGGCGAAGCCGACGGTAGCCACGAACAGCCCGATCACTACGAACGACAGGGCGAGCCCGGCGGCGAGCGCCGCCGGGCCGAGCCTGTGCTCCGAGGCCGCCGCGCCGAGCACCAGCGGCAGCAGCGGCAGCACGCAGGGTGACAGCACCGAGAGGATGCCGGCGAGGAAGGCGAGGCCCAGGCTCGTGACCATGACGGCTCAGATCGCCTTGTCGAGGAGCGACGAGATCGCCTCGGGCTTGGTCTCACCGGCCGAGCGGCCGGTCTCCTTCTCACCCTTGTAGGTGATGAGCGTGCTCTGCATCGTCGCGCCGAACTGCTTGACCACGTCCTTGCGGCTGTCGAAGTCGACGTCGAACACCTGCAGGTCCTTGAACTTCGGGTCGGCCTCAAGCTTCGACAGGATCGGCTTCTGGGCGGCGCAGGTGGTGCACCACGGGGCGGTGATGTGCACGAGGATCGGCTTGCCGGCCTTCTGGGCGGCCTCGAAGGCGGCGGGCGTGTAGGTCATCTCGGCGGCGCCGGCGGCGGTGCCGAACAGCATGGGGGCGACGGCGAAAGCGGCGAGCAGGATGCGGCGGGTGGTCATGGATGTTTTTCCTTCGTGAATTGGTCGAGGTGGAAGAGGGCTCAGTTCGATGCCTGAGTAATCGCGCGGTCGACGTTCACGCGGGTCGACCAATCCTTGGCGCTGTCCTGGCCCTTCAGATCGATGAGACGGGCGGCGGTGACGTCGACGTTCTTGAAGTCGGCCCCGGCAATGGTCGCGCCGGTGAGGTTGGCCCCCGACAGGTCGGACCCCATCAGCACCACGTCGGTCAGGTCCGCGTCGGTGAGATCGGCGTATTCCAGCCGCGAGCGGCCCAGGTTCGCCCCCTTAAGGTTGGCTCCCTTGAGGTTCACCGAGACGAACACGGCCCGCATCAGGCCCATGGACTGGTTCTTGATGTCGGCGCCGCCCTTGAGGTCGACCAAGGTCGCCCCGGCCATGTTGGCGCCCTTGAAGTCGCCGATGGGCATCGACTGGCTGAGGTCGGCGCCGCTGAGGTTCGCGTCGCGGGCGGTGATGCCGAACATCTTGGCGCCGACGAGCTTGGCGCCCGAGAGGTCGGCCTTGATGAACCAGGCCTGCTCCAGGTTGGCGCCGGACAGGTCGGCGCCGCGCAGGTTGGCCTTGTTGAGGCGGGCGGTGCGCAGGTTCGCACCCTTGAGGTTCAGGCCCGACAGGTCGAGGCCGGCGAGCGCCTTATCACTCAGGTCGATGGGCTTGCCGTCGGCCTTGGCGATCAGCGCCTCGACGTCGGCTCGGGTCATCTCGGCCTTCGTCATCGCCGCGGAGTTCATGTCGGCACCCAGGAGCAGGTCCTGCTCGGCATGGGCCGGAGCGGCCAGGAGGACGGAAGCGAGCAGAAGAGAGACGAGGCGGCGCATGGTTTCTCCCGGTTGGTTTCGCCCCGGCCCGCGGAAAGCTTCTGCTTCCTCACGGTCTTGCCGGACGGTTTTTTGTTCAGTGACGACAGTGGTATGGAATGCCGGCGCAAACGTCTGTGACCCAAGTCACCGAAGGCTACGGATTCCGAAATTATAACGCTTGAGTCGTGGGCATGGCGGCATCCAACGACCGCCGGCCCAGGGAGGACGACGATGCAGACCGCCCATCAGATCGAACGCTGGATCGAGCGATTTCCGCTGGTCCGAAATTTCAGCGCGAACCATCTCCAGATCGCGCGCGGCAACGTGCATTTCCCCGTGCTTGAGTCTGGCGCGATTGCCTACGAGCTTCAGGGTGCGTGTGCGAATTATCTCATGTGCATCGATGGGAGGACCCGGGTGTTCCGGATGTCCGAGACCGGCCGGGAGATGCTGATCTACAAGGTCGGCGCTGGCGGGACCTGTGTCCTCACCACCCAGTGCCTCCTGTCGGGCGGCGGCTTCCCCGCGCAGAGCGTCGCGGAGAGCCGGACCGAACTGGCGGCGTTGCCGGCCGACACCTTCCGCCAATTGATGCGGGAGAGCGACGAGTTTCGGGACTTCGTCCTCGACGACTACACCAAGCTCCTGACCGCCGTGTTCGACCTCGTCGAGGAGGTGGCCTTCGCACCGCTGGAACAGAGGCTTGCGCGACGCCTGCTGGTCGAGGCCGATGCAGACGGCATCGTCTGGAAGACGCATCAGGCGCTCGCCGCCGACGTCGGCAGCGTCCGGGAGGTCGTCAGCCGCCTGCTCGGGGAATGGGCCGATACCGGTCTGGTCGAGATCCGCCGCGGGCAGGTCCAGGTCATGGACCGGGCTGGCCTGGCCGCCGGAAGGCTGAACTGACCTGGAGGCGTCCATTGCCTCCAACCCTATCGGCACCACCGACTGCCAGGACTGCACGATGACGACGGCTCAGCTACGATCCACGCTCACCTGCCCGCATTGCGGACATCGGATGACGGAGACGATGCCAACCGACGCCTGCCGCTTCTTCCACGACTGCGTAGGGTGCGGTGTCGTCCTGCGCCCGAAGGCGGGGGATTGCTGCGTGTTCTGTTCCTACGGGGACGCACCTTGCCCGCCGATCCAGGAGGCTGCCCTGACGGGACAACCTCCCAGTTGCTGCGGGTAAGGGAAGCCCGCTGGTCTCAGGGGTGGACGTACGTGAAGCCCATTCCCTGGAGACGGACCAACTCGGCGACCCCGCTCGGAACGATGTCCTCCTCAGTCACGCCGTGCAGCTCGTGCCAGTCGATCTTCCTCTGGGTCAGGGTGTTTTTGCAGATCAGGAACTTCACGCCCTCGGCCTTTAGGGCGTCGATCTGGCCTGCGAGCTTGGGGTCGTTCGAGGCCATCTTGAACAGGTCGACGCCATCGCCGAAGTCGACCACCCGGACCTGGATATGGTCCTTGCCCACCGCCTCGATGTGGTTCTTCATGTTGCCGAGGATGTGCTTGAAGTAGGTGGCGTTGTCCGGCGCCCCGCCGTCGTTCTGGTAGACGACCTTCTGGTCGGAATAGTACCCCGCGGGCACCTCGCTTGCCGCCATGGCGGGGACCGCTATCAAGGCGAGAAGGGACAGCGCCACGGTGAACGTCCGGCGTCTCATGGGCATCTTCCTTCCGATGGTCGTGGTGCGGTGGGGGATCAGGCTGCGACCTTAGGCTTGGCCATCCATTCCCGGCCCTTGAGCATACCGTTCCAGTAGATGGGTAGGAGCATACGTTTCCGAGGGCAGCGGGCACAAGGAAGCGCTTCCCGTTGCTCGCTGCCGGGATCAACGAAGCCTAAACCATATCCGGATGCCCGTGTGAGAAGGGATGCTCAATGGCGTTCGCGTTGAGAGGAACATGAAGACGCCTTGTTGGCTGAATTTAAAATCTGCTTCGGGTGCATCCCAGTCCATTCCAGCCATTCATCACATCCGATGGGGCCAGTGTTTCAATGCAATTCTGCAGCCCGCACACTGACAGAGCCGTCCATATGAACTGAAGGTCAGGTAGAATTATCGCAATGTGTGGCCCCAGGCGCTGTAAGGGATGTCGCGGTCAGTCTATGTGGGACGGATGGGAGCCCGAACCGCCGCCAATCGCCTTTGTCCTGCGACCTTCCGCCGAGGCGAGCGTGGTACCCCTCCCGCGCTCGGGACAGTTTGGCTTCTATGACGATGAAGGCATTTTTGTCCGGTGGCGGCGAAGCCGGCGCCTTGATGCGCGGCATCGCGTGGGCCTCGACACCGCTCGGGGAACCCGCAACGTGGCCGAGCGACCTACGCGCCCTGGTCAGGATGGTGTTGGCCGCGCCGCACCCGACCTTCGTCGCCTGGGGACCCCGGCGCGTCATGCTCTACAACGACGCCTACGCCCCGATGCTGGGTCTGAAGCATCCAGAGACGTTGGGGCGGCCCTTCTTCGATGTCTGGCCCGAGGTCGAGGCCTCGGTGGCCCCGCTGATGGACCGCGCCTTCGGTGGCGAGGCGGTTCGCGCGGTCGAGATCGAGACCGCCCCGCTGCGCAACGGTAAACCCGAGACCGCGCATTTCTCCTTCGATTACACCCCGATGCACGACGATGCCGGTGGGGTCGCCGGCATCGTGTGCGTCTGCACCGAGACGACGGATCGGGTGCTCGCCGAGCGGAAGGTCACGGCCGATACGGAGCGCCAACGGCGGATGTTCGGCCAAGCCCCGGGGTTCATCGCCATCGTCGCCGGGCACGATCACGTCTTCGAGTTCGTGAACGACGCCTACCTGAGGCTCGTCGGCGAGCGCCCGCTGATCGGTAAGACCGTCCGGGAGGGGCTTCCGGAACTCGTCGGCCAGGGCTTCTACGAGTTGCTCGACGGCGTCTTCGCGAACGGCGAGAGGTTCCTCGCGCACGATGTCCCGATCCGGCTGCGGCGGGGAAACGGGTCCGACGAGGAGCGCTTCCTCGACTTCGTCTACGAGCCGATCCGCGACGACGCCGGAAAGGTCACCGGGATCTTCGTCGAGGGTCACGACGTCACCGCCACGCGTCAGGCCCGCGAGGCGCTGCGGGCGAGCGAGGAGCGCTATCGCAGCCTGTTCAACGCGATCGACGCGGGTTTCTGCATCGTCGACGTCGTCTTCGACCAGGCCGGCGCGCCGGTCGACTATCGCTTCGTCGAGGTCAACCAGGCCTTCCAGCGACAGACCGGGCTCACCGACGCGGTCGGCACCGGCATGCGTGCCTTGGCCCCGAAGCATGAAGACCATTGGTTCGAGACCTACGGCGAGGTGATCCGAACCGGCGTGCCGGCGCGGTTCGAGTACCCGGCCGTCGCGCTCGACGACCGATACTATGACGTCCACGCCTACAGGATCGGCCAGCCCGGGGCTTATCGGGTTGCGATCCTGTTCGACGATATCTCCGAACGGCGGCGGAAGGACGCTCGCTTGCGCGATCTCAACGCCGACCTCGAACGTCGGGTGGCCGAGCGGACGCTCGCGCGCGGACGAACCTGGGAGGTGACGCCGGACCTGCTGGGCGTGCTCAACGACGAAGGTTACTTCGAGAGCTCGAACCCGGCATGGATGAGGTTGTTGGGCTGGACCGAGGAAGAGATCCGTTCGACGATTTTCTTCGACTTCCTCCATCCCGACGACCTGGCACGAAACCACGAGGCGTTCGAGGCGATCAAGCGTGGGCAACCGGCGCTGCGCTTCGAGAACCGCTACCGGACGAAGGCCGGCGACTACCGATGGCTGTCCTGGGTCGCGGTACCGGAGAATGGAAAGTTCTACTGCACCGCCAGGGACGTCACGGCGGAGAAGGAACAGGCCGACACCCTCGCAGAGCGGACGCAGGAGCGCGACCGGATCTGGCAGGTCAGCCAGGACATGCTCGGCATCGCCGATGGCGACGGAATCTGGATCAGCATCAACCCTGCCTGGCAGCGCATCCTCGGATGGGACAGGCACGAGATCGTCGGCAAGACCTCCGAGTGGCTCGAACATCCGGATGACCGGGCGAGGACGCGCGCCGAGATCGAGAGGCTTACGGCCGGAGGTCTCACGTTGGCGTTCGAGAACAGGTTCAGGGGCCGCGACGGCGACTATCGCTCGCTCTCTTGGACCGCCGTTCCGGTCGAAGGGCTGCTCTACTGCGTCTCGCGCGACGTCACCCTTGAGAAGGAGCGCGCCGCCACCCTGCTCCAGGCGGAGGAGGCGCTGCGCCAATCCCAGAAGCTTGAGGCGGTCGGCCATCTGACCGGCGGCGTCGCGCACGATTTCAACAATCTGCTCACCGTGATCAAGTCGTCGACCGACCTGCTCAAGCGGCCGAACCTTTCCGAGGACAGGCGGGACCGGTACATCGGTGCGATCTCCGACACGGTCGACCGGGCCGCCAAGCTCACCGGGCAACTCCTGGCCTTCGCCAGGAGGCAGGCGCTCCGGCCGGTGGTGTTCGATGCCGGCCAGAGCGTGAGGTCCATCGGCGAGATGGTTGGCACGCTTACCGGTGCGAGGATCACCGTGGCAGTCCGCATCGGCGACGAACCCTGCCACGTCAGCGCCGACCCGAGCCAATTCGACACCGCCCTGGTGAACATGGCGGTCAACGCCCGGGACGCGATGGACGGCGAGGGTCGGCTCGACATCACGGTCGACGCCGTGGCTGTCGTGCCGGCGCTGCGGTCGCATCCCGCGCAGGTCGGGGACTTCGTCCGGATCGCGCTGACCGATACCGGATCGGGCATCCCGCCCGATCAGGTCGACAGGATCTTCGAGCCGTTCTTCACGACCAAGGGCGTCGGCCAGGGGACCGGGCTCGGCCTCTCCCAGGTGTTCGGCTTCGCCAAGCAGTCCGGCGGCGAGGTGTTGGTCGAGAGCGAGGTCGAACGCGGCACCACGTTCGCGCTCTACCTGCCGCGGGTGGCGCAAGATGCCGAGCCCGGGGAGACGACCGTCGCGACCGAGCAGGCCGTCGACGGACGCGGCACCTGCGTCCTGGTGGTCGAGGACAATCGGGACGTCGGAACCTTCTCGACCCAGACGCTTCAGGAGCTCGGCTACGGGACCCACTGGGTCATGAACGCCGACGATGCCTTGGCGGCGCTGGTCGAGAGCCCCGGCGCCTACGACGTGGTGTTCTCCGACGTGGTGATGCCGGGGATGAACGGGGTCGACCTCGGGCGCGAGGTCCGGCGCCTGTATCCCAGCCTGCCGGTGGTGCTGACCAGCGGCTACAGCCATGTCCTCGCCGAGGAAAGCGACCACGGCTTCGAACTGCTGCAGAAGCCCTATTCGGTCGAAGCGCTATCGCGCATCCTCCGCCACGCGGCTTCGAAACGACGGTGTCGCGGGGAGGCATCGGAGTAAGGCTTGCGGGCCGACCGCTAGGCCAATCCCTTAGGAAGGGTCCCGGGGGCGATGGTCTCGGGTGCGGCCGTTTTCCGAGGCCCCGTTCGTCTTCGGCACGCTTGCCCCGGATTCTGGGCCGTCAGAGATCTCGAACACGTATGACGCGGGCATGGCCTGCGCCCTGACGTGCGAAGATCGGAGTTGTCCGGATCGACCGGAACCGGCGAAGGGGCCTTCGTCATCGCGCGTCCTTCTTCCCTTACGCGCCCAATGCGGTCTTGCGCCGTCGCCACATCGCGACCTTGCGCAGGATGCGGGAGAGCTGCTCCACCGAGTAGGGCTTGTGAAGAAGCTCGAAACCGTAGGTCCCGTTCTTCGCCAGGACATGGCTGTAGCCGCTGGTCAGCACTACCGGCAGGTCGTGGTAAAGCCGGCGGATCGCATGCCCGAGGTCGATCCCGTCCATCCCCGGCATGACCACGTCGGAGAAGACCACGTCGAACCGCTCCGCACCCTTTGACAATTCGATGAGCGCCTCGTCGGCGTTCGCGGCCCAAACGGTCACGTAACCGAGTTCGGCGAGCGCCTGGGTCGCGAATTTGCCCACGTCGACATTGTCCTCGACCACCAGCACGCGGGTGCCATGGCCATCGACGAGGGGCTCGGGTTCGACATCGGGGATGGCCGAGGCAACGGGATCGGCCACGCGCGGAAGGTAGAGCGTGAAGGTGGTCCCGTGTCCGATCTCGCTCTCGACGTGGACGTCACCACCTGACTGCTTGGCAAATCCGATGACCTGCGACAGGCCGAGACCGGTGCCGTGTCCAACGCCTTTCGTCGTGAAGAACGGCTCGAAGATCCGGTCCATGTCAGCCTGGGCGATGCCACCGCCGGTGTCGGTTATGGAAACGGCGACGAAGGCCCCGGATGCCGGGGCCTGCACCCGAACCGGCGGGATGCCGGACGCTTCGGTCATCGCGATTACCAGTCGGCCCTGGCCGTCCATCGCATCGCGGGCGTTCACCACCATGTTGACGATGGCGGTATCGAATTGGCTCGGGTCGGCATCGACGAAGCAGGCTGCAGCCGGAATGCGCACATCGACCTCGATGCGCGATCCGGTCAGCGTGCCGACCATGTCGCCGATGGAGGTCAGGCTGCGCCCGAGCTCGAACACCTCCGGCTTGAGCGCCTGCCTACGCGCGAAGGCCAATAACTGTCCGGTGAGCTTCGCGGCGCGGTCGACCGTGTCCGAGATCGCGCCGACGTAGCGCAGGCGCCGCTCCTCCTGCAGGTCCGGGCGCTTGAGCAAGTCGGTCGACGACTTGATCACGGTGAGCAGATTGTTGAAATCGTGCGCGACGCCGCCGGTCAATTGGCCGATGGCTTCCATCTTCTGAGCCTGCCGCAGTGCCTCCTCCGCCGTGACCAGAGCGGAAGCCTGAGCCTTCTCCCGGGTGACGTCGCGCACGACGCCATAGATGAGCCCGTCGCGAGGAACCGCCGTCCAGGAGAGCCAGCGGTGATCACCGTCCTTGTGGCGGTAACGGTTCTCGAAGCCCGTCACCGTTTCGCCCCTCGATAGGCCGCCCATCGCCTCCGTCGTCCGTTCTCGGTCGTCAGGGTGTATGAAGTCGACGAATGAGGTCGCCATCAAATCTTCGACCGTCCAACCCAGCGTCTGGGTCCAGGCAGGGTTGAGGCTGACGAAGCGGGCCTCGAAGTTCGCCACGCAGAGCATGTCGCGCGAGAAACGCCAGACCTGATCGAGCTGCCGCGTACGCTCCTCGACACGGATTTCGAGTTCACGATTGGACTCACGCAGCATCGTCTCGATGCGCTTGCGGTCCGACACGTCGAGAACGAAGACGTAAAAGCCGTCGACGACGTCATCGACCCCGCGCCGCGGAAGATATCGCACGTCGGCGATCCTCGACCTCCCATCAGCATGTGGCCATTCGAGTTCCAGCCTGGCTGGTTCACCGTCAAGCACCTGCTGGAAAGCCGCCCTTCGAACCTCGAAACCGGCTTCACCTACGAGTTCGAGCACGTTCCTGCCGACCACCTCCTCAGGCGGGCGGAAGAACCAGTCCTCGTACGCCCGGTTGGCAAAGCGGTAGACGAGATCCCGGTCGATGAAGGCCACCAGGACGGGCATGGCGTCGGCGACGAGCCGAAGCTCCATCTCGCTTGCCTTGAGGCTGCGCTCCGAGATGACCCGTTGGGTCGTTTCGCTGGTGACGCAGAACATCCCGACGACGGTGCCGTCTTCGTCGCAAAGCGGCGAATACGAGAACGACCACCATGTATCCTCCGCTTCGCCGAACCGTGTCATGCGCAATGGCATGTCGCCGTATTGGCTAGGTTCGCCATCCAACGCCTTCTGAACGATGGGCCGGATTTCATCCCAGACATCGTGCCAAACGTCCGGCATCGATGCACCGAGCGCCTGTGGATGCCGCAAGCCGAGTATCGGTTGGTAGGCATCATTGTAGAAAAATGTCAGATCCGTCCCCCAGACCAAGCACATGCTCTCCGGTGATCGGAGCATGAGGTTGACGGCGACCTTCAGCGCGGTAGGCCATGCCTCCGGCGGCCCAAGCGGGCTGGTCGACCAATCCTTCGCGCGTATGAGGGCGCCGGTCTCGCCGCCGTTCAGGGGGAAGCGCCCGGACGGGGAAGGGTCGTTGGATATCATCGTCACAGGGTCTGGTCAGCGCCTCGACGCGACGGGAATGGCTGCCGACAACGGATTGAACGGCCACGTGTTGCAAGACCATATCGCAGCGCGTCCGGGAAGTTGCGCAGCGGTGCCTCGATGACACACCGAACCCCATCCTCCTGATAGGTCCTCGACGCACATGCGTCGATCATGTGGCGGCATCACCCCTCCCGACACTTCTCCATGATCCTGGTCGGCGGCTAGGGACACATGCTCATCAAGGGTGAATGTCTTGAACGTCGAGCTCCTTCAGGAATAGTATTTCCGACGAGCAAGTCCCTCGGTCCCTAGGAAAGATCCAACCATTCGAGGGGGGCGCGTCATGCCTTCGCTGCTCCGACCATCTCAGTGCGCCACACTGGCCTCGTAGCCGTGGAGATCCCGTAACGGGGCGGTGATGGTACAGATCACGCCGGTCTCGGGATAGCTCAGGTCGACCTCACCGCCGAAGCTCCCGGCGAGCCCGCGTCCGATCAACCGCGTGCCGAACCCGGTCCGCGTCGGCGCGACGACCGAGGGGCCACCGGTCTCCATCCAGCGCAGATGTGCCTGAGGCTCCGAGGCGGTCGCATCCACTTTCCATGTGATCGCGACGCGACCCTTGCCGTTCGAGAGCGCGCCGTACTTCGCTGCGTTGGTCGCCAGTTCGTGCAGCATCAGGGAGAGCGACAGCGCCGCCTTCGAGCCCACCAGAACGGGGGGCCCCTCGATTGCGAAGCGTCCGTTCTCGTCCTGGTGCAGCTTGACCGCGTTCTCGATCAGGTCGGCCAGCGGCGTCGTGCTGAGGGTGCCACCGAGCAGGAGGTCATGCGACCGTCCCAGCGCCACCAAGCGGTCGGCCAGCACGTTCTTGGCGGTCTCCATGTCCTTGGCCCCACGCATCGTCTGCGTGGCGATGGACTGCACCATGGCCAGCATGTTCTTCATGCGGTGACTCAGTTCGAGGTTGAGCGTGCGCTGCTGGTCCTCGGCCTCAACCCGGGCGATGGCCGCACGCGTCCGGTCGGCGACGTTGCGAAGGAACCCGACCTCTTCGTTGCTCCAAGCGTGCGGCGTCGCCTTCAATGCGAAGAACAGCGTGACGAAGCGACCCTGCTCCATCACCGGGTAGTTGGCGAGCGCCAGGGCGCTGATCGCGACCAATCCGTCTTGACCCGCGGTGCGACGGTCGCGGGTCGTATCCTCGATCAGGACGATCTCGCCTGCCTTGAGGTCTTCGATGTAGGAGCCGTAGTCGCGGAACCGGTGGGTTCCAGCGACGCTCGCGACACCCGGCGGCGTATGATCGAAGGCGATCTCGATTGTCTCAGCCGCGTGATCCACCGCCCCGCAACCGGCATGCGAAAGGCCCAGCGTCCGGCCTAGGATCTCCGATCCTATCGCGACGATTTCGGCCCTATCGGACTTGTCCCTGAGACGGTCGCCAAGCTCCAAAAGTCCCGTGCGGCGAGCTTCCGTATCCTTGCGCGCGGTGACGTCCTGGAACATCGCGCCGAAGCGTTGTCCGGTCTCCTTGTAGGCCCGCACCTCGAATGTGCGTCCGAGCTCCGGGATGCCGATCTCGAAGATTTCCGGCACGCCGGTTTCGACGACGCGTCCATAGGAGTCGAGAACCGATTGAGGGACGTCGGCGATGACCTCGCGCACCCTGCGCCCTACGGTCTCCAAGGAAAGTCCCGACTGAGCCGCGAAGGCCGGATTGATCTCCAGGAACCGGTAATCCACGACCCCGCCGTCGGCACCTCGGATGAGCTCGCCGCTGAAGAAGCCCTCCACCATGCCGCTGAACAGGCCACGCCAGCGGGCCTCGCTATCGGCGACGAGGCGGTCGGCATCCTTCTGCCGGGTGATGTCGCGAGAGACCGAAAGGATTTTTTCGGGGCGACCATCCGCCCCCGGGATCGGTGTCACCTGCACGTCCCACCACAAGGGCCGACCGGTCATCGTGTCGGCGACCCCCTGGAAATGGCCGGTGCCGCCGGCCTTAGCGGCATCCACCGCGGCCTTGGCATCGTCGCGGGTCGGGCCCTGCCAGAATTCCGGCCAGGGACACCCCATCACGGTGTTGAAGTCGTCGATCTCCAACGCCTTCAACCCACCCTCGCTCATGAAGAGGATGTTGGCGTCGAGATCGAGGACCTTGATGCAATCCGCCGAGGCCGCGAGGACGCTGCTGGTGAAGGCGGCGCTGGCGCGCTCCTGTTCCGCGGCCAGACGTTGCGCGGTGCGGTCCCGCAGGATCTTGATGAAGCCGATGGCCCGGTCCGCGTCGTCACGCAGGGCCATCATCTCGCCGTTGGCCCAGAAACGCTCGCCGCTCTTGCGGATGTGCCAGCGCTCGTCGACGCCGCGACCGACCGTCAAGGCGCTGTGCATCTCCTTCTGGGCGATCCCGGCCGCGCGATCCTCGGGCGTGAAGAACACCTCGGCCGGCTTGCCGCAGATGTCGTCAGGCTCCCAACCGAGGATGCGGGTCGCCCCTTCGTTCCAGTTGGTCACCTCGCCGTCGAGGTTCATCACCACGATGGCGTAGTCGATGGCACTTTCGAAGATCGCCCGGTAGCGGCCTTCACTGGCTCGCAGGGCGGACTCCCGGTCGAGGCGCTCGCGGGCGACGGACAGGAAGCGGGCGATGGTCGAGAAGAAGCTCAGCGTCTCGTCGTCGAAGGATGCCTCGGACGTCGATCCGAACGAGATCACGCCGCGCAGCTTGCCCTGGCTCTCGATGGGATAGCCGGCATAGGCATCGAGCCCGGCGTCCCGAGCGATGGCATGGCGAGGGTCGGTGCCGGCCTGCAGGTCGGAGAGGATCAGGGGCTGCCCGTTCGTGGCGACCAAGCCGCAAAGGGGAATGTCGCACGAAACGCGGCGAAGGGCCTCGTGGGTTGCGCGGTCGGCGCCGACCGAATGGGTCAGCGCGAGGTGGGATCCGTCGTCCGAGAGATCGTACGTAAAGCTCTGGTCGAACCCGAGATAGCTTGCCTCGGCCTTGAGGATCGGGGCGAGCACCGAGGCGGGGTCGCTCGCGGTCAGGAGGCTGACCGAGGTCTCCGCAAGCGTGCTCAAGCGCCGTTCACGACGAAGCTCGGCGCGCTGGTTTCTCACGATCCCGTCCTGGTGGGCGACGACGCGACGCAACTCCATCTGGGCCATCGTCTGGCGCGCCAGACGCCGCAGATCCTCGGCTTGGGCCCGGGTGAGGCCCTCCGGTCGCGGCTCCCGGTCGATCACGCAAAGGCTGCCCAGGACGTGGCCCTCGGACGTCCGAAGCGGCGCCCCGGCGTAGAAGCGGATGAACGGTTCGCCCGTCACCAGCGTGTTGGCACGGGTGCGTGGGTCCAGGGTCAGGTCCGGGATGACCAGGAGGTCGGGTTCAGCGAGGACGAACTTGCAGACCGACCCATCGAGGTCGGTCTGACACTGCGGGAAGCCGACCCGCGCCTTGAACCACTGTCGGTCGAGGCCGACCAGGCTGACCAGTGATACCGGGACGTCGCACAATCGAGCCGCCAGCTGAACGATATCCTCGAAGCCCTCCTCGGCGAGAGTGTCGAGGATATCGTAGCTGTCGAGGGCTGCGAGCCGGTCCGCGTCGAAGACCTCGGACGGAACGGGTGACGTCGATATCATCGGACGTCTCCTCGCAGTTCCGGAAGGATAGCGTCGGGGCGAGGTGTCAGGTCATCGCCGGGTGGCGTGGCCTCGACCGCGATGATCTCCCCGTCCGGCGCGTAGATCGCGCCCAGCACGGTGTGGAAGTGTCGGCGCACTCGGGCGTGGCAGTCGCAGCAGGCGGCCTCGGTCCGCGCGCGGTCGAGCATGTGGATGCGACCGCGTCCGATGTGGATCAGGCCCTGGTCCTGAAGCTTGGTCAGCACCGTCGTGACGTAGGTGCGGCCCACACCGAGCATGCCGCCCAGGACGACTTGGGTGATCGGCAGGGCATCCGTGCCGACCCTGTCCTGCAGGCCGAGGAGCCACCGCAACACGCGCTGCTCGATGGGATGGGCGGCGTTGCAGGCAACCGATTGGAGCACCTGCGCGAGCAGGCAATCGGCGTAGCGCACGAACAGGTCGTTCAGCGTCGGGGAAGCCCGCTTCGCTTGCCGCAGGTGATCCGCGTCCATGCGCAGGACCGTGCCCTCGACCTGGATCACGCACTGGGTGAAGGCGGGCAGGTAACCGTGGCTGACAACACCGCCGACCGCTCCCTCATGCCCGACCGTCGCGGTCTCGACCGTACGGCCGCCGCTCAGGGGCACCATCAGGGTGGCGACCGTCCGGTCGAGTGGGAAGCTGACGTGGGATACGTCCTCTCCGACCCGGAACAGCAGGTCGCCCCGAGCATGCTCGCCGCGGACCAGATGCGGCGTGAGCAGCGCCACGTCTGACGGCGCGAGAGCAGCGAGGAGCAGGTTGCCCGCAAACGGGTGACCGGGATCGCTCGACATTGGGGGTGGGAGTTCCGGCCGCCGACGGTCGTCGACGAGGGTATTCATGGCAGGATCGCCGTCCGCCCACAATCGTACATTTTACGGGACGTGACACGATCCCGTCAGGCGCTGGATCGGGGAATTGTCCGTGGTCATGGCGGCATCCGGACGAGGGACCCGGAACCTGGCCCGGATGCCGGGTCTTGGGTTCGAGCGTCGGCATCCAACCGGCCATAAGGAACGTCATGTCGAGCGATACGGAAAAGCACCACGCGCTGCTCAGCGGGCTCAAGGCGGCCATGGGCAAGGGCGACGGGTCCTTCGAGCAGGCCGTCACCAACGCCTTCGAGCACGTATTCGAACACCTGGATCGCCTGAACTCACACGTCTTGGTGGGTGGGCGCGATGGCGAGGATCGTCCGCTGAAGGATGGCGAGTCCTCGACCCTACGATAGGGCATTGCCCCCATCCTCGTGGCAGGCAGGCCTGAAAATTTACGATTTCGATATCGATCAGAAGCGCTTCAGGTCAGCAGTCTGAAGCCGTTTTGGACCTTCCGCTGCCCAACGGAAAAAGCCGCCCTCGCTAGAGGAGCGGCTTTTTCTTTACTCTAGGTTGTTATAAAGCGGAACTATGGGGTCTGAAGGCAGATCATTGGGTCGGCTATCAAAGCGGGCGTATTAGCACTGCCGTAGTGCAGGACCACCATGATGTTGGGGATATTAATCGCCGGGTTCGCGCCATGTGCAGTAGCGCCCCGGTATGGGTCGCTATTTCCTGCAGCGTTGTAGTATTATTGGCTTTGACGATGAGAGCAGCCGAGCGGAGGAGTAGGCCTCTGTCGATAAGACCTATGTCTGCTTGAAGACATCAGCCACCGAAAGCAGCCAGACCGCTACCCATCCGATGCAGATCATCGGGCCGGTACCAGGGGCGGGATGTGGACCGCTACCCTGCCGGGCGGTTCTGCAATCCGAGCAACCCGGCCGAATAGATCAGCGAGACAAGAAGGGCAGCCGCGAGGGCGGCGGCGGCACCAAATGGCTGGACCATCAGGTGGATTGTCAGCAGCGTGAGGCCGAAGCCGAAAACGCCTTGGATCGTGATGCCCGCCAACCGCGCCATCGCCGTCCCGCCGACCCGACGGTGCAGGATGACGAAGGTGCTCGTGAGGGTGAGCGGATAGGCGGCGATGATACCGGTCCGCGCCGGTCCCAAGGCCGCGCTGAGTGCCAGGACCCCCGTCACGAAAAGCGCCACGGCCGCCGCCCTGACGACAAGATCCAGGGGACGCGGCCTCGCGACCGCTGCGCTCCGCGCGAGGATCGTCCGCGCGGCGGGCCGGGTCAGGAGCACCCCGGAACCGTAGACGGCCGCATTGAGAAGGAAGGCGGTCGCCGGCGTCCAGGCGACCGCGGCGATAGGAATGGCGGCGGCGACCCAAGCCAGTGCAGCCGGGCCCAGAGCCGGGACCACACCCCGGTCGGTCGCCCGTCTGGCGTAGACGATCAGGAACAGCCCGGTGGCCGCGTTCGCCGCGAACCCGCTCAGGGCCGCCCCGGCGACGAAGGCTGCGTCGTGCTCCAGGACCATGAACACGTAGACCGGCCCGGCGGTGACCGGCAGGCTGATAATGAGCGCTCCCCAGACCGGTCCGAGGAACTCCGCCAGCACCGAGGCTAGCACCACGACGGTTCCCGCCGTCAGCGCCCGGACGAGGCCCGTCACCCAGATCGCCGTCAGGATCGCATCCCGACCCTCATGAAGCTGCCGGCCCGGATCACCGCGGTGACCCGCCGGCTCAAGCCGGGCCCGCGCGTCGGCGCATGGTCCCGGGATACGCGCCGCGTGCGAAGTTCCCGTGGTCGTCCACCGTGAAGTACCATCCGTGCGTCACCCTCACCCGCATCTTCTCGCGCAGGTTCGGCACCGTCAGGTCGTCGTGCTGCAGGGCCGCCCCTCGGATCGTCGAAGCCCTCAGGTCCGGCAGGATCGCCTCCGCCGTCAGCGTGCCGTCCGCCGGGATGAGTTCGTAGACCTCCCGCATCACCGCGTCCCAGAAATCCCACGCACGCACGCGGCCCATCTGCCTCTCCAGGCGCTGCATCCGCTCGCGCATCCCAGCCAGCTCCTCCTGCGCCGCGTCGAGAGAAGCGAGCGCCTCGTTCAGAACCGCGTCTCGGGCCGCCAACGCCATCTCGTGGTTGCGCTCATCGATGATGGACTTCACGGCGGCATCCGACTGCGCCTCCATCCACATGGCCGTCGCGAGCGCTCCGAAGGAGGCCTGGAGCCGTTCCGGGAGACCCTTCAAGTCGAGCTTCGGCCTGTAGTTTCGCTTGATCTTCCATGCGACCAGCAGCGGACCGAGCTCCCGGTTCGAACCGGCCACCTCGGTGAGTGCGATGAGCCCCGGGCGGATGGTTTTCAACGACACCGGCATATCGTTGAGCAGCAGTTCGTCGGCGACCTGATCGAATTGCTCTTCGGTCGGCATCGGGCACTCCAAGACACGCCCCAGCCTCGCGAATCATGGTTAATTGTTCGTTCGTGCCGATGGTAGCGGTAGCGGGTCACGCTACCCGCTACCGCTACCAGCGATGACTTCAACCCCGCCGGCGCGATCGCTCCGGGGAAGGCATCACCCCGGCAGGATGCCGTCCGTCACCCTCACGACGCTGCGCCCGTTGCCCCGGCGCTCGACACGCACCTGGACGGCGATGCGATCGATCATCGCGGCCACGTGGGTGATCACGCCAACGCGCCGGCCCTGACCCCGGAGGGTCTCCAGGGCATCGACCGCGACGTCGAGTGTCTCGGCGTCCAGCGACCCGAAGCCTTCGTCGATGAACAGGGTGTCGACGAAGGCCTGCCGCCCCTCCAACCCCGAGAGCGCCAGTGCCAGGGCAAGCGCGACGAGGAAACGCTCGCCACCGGAGAGGCTGCGGGTGCCACGGAGTTCGTCGCCCATGTCCCGATCGAGGACGTGCAGGGACAGTTCCGCCGCCCGGCTGCGGACGAGCCGATAGCGCGGGCTCAGGACATTGAGCTGCTCGTTGGCCAGCCGGGCGAGGTGCTCCAGGGTCACCCCTTGGGCGAAGCGTCGGAACCTGTCGCCGCCGGCCGAACCGACCGCCGCGTCCACCATCTCCCAATGACCGAGACCTTCCCGGGCGGCCTCGATCTCGCCCGAAAGGTTCGCCGCCTGCCCGCGGGCCGCGTCGTCGCGTGCCAGTTCGGCGTCCAGGGCACCGTGACGGCGTTGGTTCGCCGCGACGAGGTCGGCGATACGTGCCACCGCGGCCTCGGTCCCCGGGACGTCGATCGCCGGGCGGGCTCTAAGGCCGTCGACGTCCGCCCGGCGGGTGGCCAGCGCTGCGACGGCCGCCTCGTGGCCACGGAGCAGGCGATCACGGGCATCGCGAAGGGCCAAGCGGGTCCCGGGCGGCACGGCGAGCAGGATCATCACCGCGTCCGGCGCCCGATCGCCGCATTCTGTCATGAAACGCTCGCGTGCATGCCTGGACAACTCCGTGGCCCTCCTGAACTGGGCGAGGGAATGCTCGTTCGCGCCGGAGGCCGAGGCGTGGACCGCGATCGCCGAGCCCACCGCCTCGTCCGCCGCCCTCAAGGCTGCACGGGCCGTATCGCTGACGGCGTTGATGCGGGCACGGTGGATGCCGGTCGGTTCGCCTCCGAGCAGGCCGGCACGCCGCCGGCGCGCATCCTTCAGCGCCTCCGCCCGATCACCCGCCGCCCGTTCCGCACCGTCCCTTGCGATCGTCGCCGTGGCCTCGGCTTCCACAGCCACGGCCAGGAGGGGGGAGCCGGCGTCCAGTTCGCCCTTGAGGATACCGTGGCGGTCGCGGAGGTCCCGGTAGGCGGCACCGATCCGCGCAACGCGGGATGCGGTGGCGTGCGGGTCCCGGTCGAGGTCGGCGAGGTCGAGCCCGGCGACGACGAGGTACGGTCCCAATTCGCGATCGAGGGACTCCACGCGGTCAAGGAGTTCGCCGACGAGCGAACGTCCTCCTGCGGCGAGGAGCGCCGCCTCGTGTCGCGGACCCGCCTTGCCCGCGATGATGCCTTCGGCGGTGACGATCTCGCCCTCTGCGGCCTCGATGGACCGACCCTGCGCCCGGATCTCCCCGTCCAGTCCGCGCACCCGTTCCAGGACCCCTGCCACGGTGGAGCGCGCCGAGCGGGCCGCGTCGATCATCGCGTCGAGGTGGAGGGAGGCCTCCGGTCCCGGGCCGAGCGGTGGCACCGGCGCCAGGCCCGCGGCACCGCAGGACGAGGTCAGGCCGGGCAGGAGTTCGGCGTAGGCGAGGGCGTCGTTCGACAGCCGAACCGCCGCCTCGTCACCCTCGCGTGTCGCGGTCTCCAGCCGGGCCGTCGCGCCCGCCTCGTCCGCGATCGCCGCGGCGATGTCCGAGCCGGCCCCGGCGATTTCCGCATCGATGAAGGCCCTCCGCGCGCGCAAGGCCTCGGCGAGGAGCGCCAGCTCGTCGGTCCCATGGTCGCCATGCGCGACGGGGTGGTCGGCCGATCCACACACCGGGCAGGGACGGCCCTGGATGAGGGCGATCCGCATGTGCGCCGCCTCGGCGGATGCGCTGCGCTCGGCGAGGTCCGCCAGGGTCACGATCTCGGCACGCCCTCGGGCTGCCTGGCTCTGCGCCGCCTCCGCCGCCACGCGCCGCGCCGCCGCCATGTCGCGGGCTGTCGTCGCTTGCTCGCCGCTCGCACGTGCGCGTCCGATCTCTGCCTCGACCCGTCCGAGACGGAGCATGAGGTCGCCGGCGGTCGAAAGCCGGGCCAGGAGTTCCCGGAGATGGGCGTCGCGGGCTTCCGCAACCTCGACGTCCAGGCCCCGGCGCTCGACCTCGATGGTCGCGCGGGCCGCCATGAGACGCGATCGGGCCTCGCGTGCCGACGTCACCCGATCACGCGCGACCGCCGTCGCGGCATCGGCCGCCGCGACGGCGGCCTCGGCATCCGTGAAGGCAAGACGGGCCGCCGCGATCCTCGACGTCAGCGTCGCCCTCTTGTCGAACATCCCCGCGATCTCCGCGGCCTTGACGGCGAGCGGTTCGGCCATGGCATCCGCGTCCATCCGCTGGGCCACCTCGGCAAGCCCGGCCACGAGCGCGTCTTGGGCTCGGCTAAGGCCGATGCGCCGGATCCGTGCCGCCTCGAACCCGGCGCCCGCTTCCATCGCGTTGACGTTCGCGGCCTCCGCCTCGCGATCGAGCCCGGCGAGTTGCGCGTCGAGGACCTCGGCGGCACTCCATGCGGGGGCGAAGGCACGAACGTCGGCTTCCACGGCCTCGGCCGCGGCCCGCGCCGTGACATGCCCGGCACGGGCTTCGGCGAGCCCGGCCTCCGCGGCCTCGACGTCCGCCTGGGCCCTGTCGCGAAGCTCCGCGGCGGCGGCGAGGGTGTCCCTGGATGAGGCGACGGCGTCCGCCGCCCGCCGCAAGGGCTCGACGGCGTCGAGTTCGGCCAGCCGGGCGGCATCGGCGTCGCCGGCCCGGACGAGGGCCGCGGCCTCGTCGGCCCGTGCCGCCGCCTCCGCCAGCTGCGTCTCGGCCGCGGCCAACCGCCTGGAATGGTCGAGGGCCGAGGCCAGGGCCGCCTGTTCGGCGACGAGGCCCGGCATCGCGTCCTCGATCGCCTTGACCTCGACGAGCCTCGCATCCCGGTCCCCGGCGTCGAGGAGGCCGATGGCCTCGTGCCGCGCGACCAATGCGGCGTGGGTGGCCCGTTGCACCTCGGTGCCGGCATGGACCCGCTTCGAGATCTCCGAATAGACGGCCGTGCCGGTGATCTTTTCGAGTAGCTCGGCCCGATCCGCCTCGCTCGCGAGGAGGAAGGTGTCGAACTCGCCCTGGGCCAGCACCACCGTGCGCCGGAACTGCTCGAAGGTCAGGTCGGTGGCGGCCTCGACCGCCGCGAGCACCGCGGTCTTGCCGGTGGCGATCGGGGCGCCGTCCTCGATCCGGGACAGGCTGCGACCCTCGTTCTGAAGGCGTCCATCCGCCCGGCCGCGGGCCCTGTACACCGTCCAACGCGCCCGGTACCCGATGCCGACCCGGCCGATGAAGTCGACCTCGGCGAAGCCTTCGCCGGCCCCCCGGCGCAGGATGGCGCGCGGGTCGCCGGAGGCCATGGGCTGTCCGCTCGGGTCCGGCACCTCCTCGCGCCGTGCGGCGCTCACGCGGGGAAACTGCCCGTAGAGCGCAAGGCATAGGGCGTCGAGGATCGTCGACTTGCCCGCCCCGGTCTCGCCGGTGATGGCGAACATGCCCGTGTCGCCGAGGGGGCCTCGGTCGAGGTCGATATCGAACGGCGCGGCGAGGCTCGCGAGGTTCTCGCCGCGGATCGCGAGGATGCGCATGGATCAGGACCGGGCCGGGGGTCGGGGGCTCATGCGCCCGCCGCGGCGCGGTGGAACACGTCGAGGTGCGGGGCGGCGGGCTCGACCTTGTGGGTCCGTAGGAAGGCGAGGCGGAACAGGTCCTCCGGGTCGCGCTCGGCGAGACGGACCGCCGGGATCCCTTCGGGCATCAGGTCCGGCACGGCTCCCTCGACGCTCGCGACCCGGACGTCGACCACCCGCACCGGGAACCCCTCGGCGATGCGATCCACCTCGGCCCGGTGACCGGCCGGCAGTCCCGCGCGGGCGAGCTGGATCTGCAGGAACGGCCGGACCTCGACCGGCAGGGCGGGATCGAGGTCGAGGGCCGCGAGATGATCGCCGAGCTCGCCCAGCGTCATGTCGCCGGCCTCGGGCAGGCGCAGGAAGGGGACGGGGCGGTCGATGACGACGTGCTCCGTCCGAGCCGGGCCGTCGCCCACGGTCACGATGGTGACCCCGTGGCGGTAGGCCAGCTCGGCGGCCGAGAGCGGGATGAGGGACCCGGAATAGCGCACGCCGGGTCGGCCGATCTCCTGCGCGCGGTGGAGGTGGCCGAGGGCGACGTAATCGGCGTCCTCCGGGAAGACGTCGGACGGGACGGCATGCTCGCCGCCCACCAGGATCCGACGTTCCGCCCCCTCGGATTCCAGTCCGCCGGCGACGTGCAGGTGCCCGGTGACGAGGTATGGCAACCCCGCCAGTGCCGGCCGGGCCGCGTCGTGCAGGGCGGCGTAGAGGTCGCGCACCGCCCGGACGATCGGCGAGCCGGCCTCGTCGCGGACGCGGCCCACGGCGAGGCCGGGCATGCAGGCGGCTGTGGGATACGACACGCCGAGCACGTGGCCCGCCACCGCGCCGTCCTTGCGGATCGGCACCAGGTGCCGCGAAAGGTCGAGGGCACCGTCCGACCGCCTGACGTTGCCGACGACATGGACGCCGATGGCGTCGAGGAGGGCGCGCGGCGCCTCAAGGCGGCCGGCGGCGTCGTGGTTGCCGGCGGTGACCACGATCGTCATGGCGGGTCGGGCGCGATGCAGGCGCACCAGCAGCTCGTAGAACAGGCGCTGGGCCTCGCCGGACGGGTTCTGGCTGTCGAACACGTCACCGGCCATGACCAGGGCATCGACCTCGCGCGCCTCGACGATCGCCACGAGGGCATCGAAGACGCGGGCATGTTCGTGGTCCCGAGCGAAACCCCGCAAGGTCTGCCCGATGTGCCAGTCGCCGGTGTGCAGGACGCGGATCATGATGCCGTGACTAGCGAAGTTTCCCTGGGCTGGCGAGGGGGAAGCGTGCGGTTTTTACCGCTGACGTTGCATTTATGGTCTTTGTTTGAAAATAATTACCCGATCCAATCAAGATAATACGGTGATGATTGATAGTATCTGATCGAATTACATGTCGAACTAGGCGTTCTCGTTCAATCCCGTTCCGTTGCAAGCCATTTCAGTACATGGCCCCGAAGCCCCAACGAGCATTGCCATCGCCCCGGAACATGGGGGATCACCCTACGGACGGGAGGGCATGACCTGAGGCGCGGGGCGGCCTTTTCGATCACCTGACCCCTGATGACGATGCCGCGCACGCGGCCTTCTCAACGGCTGGAGGCCGGCATGACCAAGTCCAGGATTTTCTTCACGGGAGACACGCACGTGGGGCATCGTGGCATCCTCTCGCCGAGGATGCACGCGGCCCGTCCGTTCGCTTGCATCGAGGAGCACGACGAGACGCTGGTGGCCCGGTGGAACGAGGTGGTCCGCCCCCATGACACGGTCTGGCACCTCGGCGACTTCTGCTATCGCTGCAAGGAGGACTACGCGCTCGGCATCTTCAACCGCCTGAAGGGGCGTCGCCTCCTCGTGCGAGGCAACCACGACAAGGTCGCTGCAAGGCTACCCTGGGACGGGCCCGTCGTCGATGTCGCCCAGGTCGTCGTCCAGAATCCCGACGGGTCACCCCAGGGGCTTTTCCTCAGCCATTATGCTCATCGTGTCTGGCCGCGGATGCATCGTGGCGACCTCCACCTGTACGGCCATTCGCATGGCAGCCTGCCCGGCACCGCCACGAGCACCGATGTCGGCGTCGATTGCTTCGACTGGCGGCCCGTGACCCTCGAAAAGATCCGCGTGCGCCTGGCGGATAACGCCGCACGAACCGGGCCGCCTGCATGATGCCCCGTGAGACCGGCCGGACCGAGGCGGGACCGCCCCGGGCGCGAGAGCGGCCCTCGCCCCGGATCGATGATGTCCTCGCCCTGTCGACCGCGTCGCAGGCTGACGGTTCGCCGGTCTAGGGGGCCTTGTGGAAAAGGGCTGCGTGAATGGCCATCGATACGCTTCACGAAGGAACCTGCCGTAATCCATGGGCGAGCGGCAGTTCCCTCGTCGCAGGCGGAATTGATCCATGGCGCTCATCACGCAGGCCCAGGCGCGGCCTTACCTCGACAGGGAGTTCTACGAGACGACGAGGACCACGGGCCTGCTGACCTACCGGGGGCCGGCCGTCGTGGCGCTCGCCTATGGGTGCGGCCTCCGGGTGACCGAGATCCTCAGGCTCAAGCGCAAGCAATGGCGCGTCGGCGGCGAGGGTCGGGTCCGGATCGATCCCGACGAGGGTCCACCCGGTACGCAGCGGCCCCTGTCGTTCGGACGGGTGGTGCCGATCGCGGATCACGTCGCCAAGCTCGTTGACGACTACCTGTCTCGGCTGCCCAAGCAGCCCGGGCCGGATGACTGCCTGATCCGCTCCGCGGAGGGCGGGGATATCAGGCGCAATGAGTTCAACGGCCTGATGAAGATGCCGGGCCGGGGAATGGACGACGTTGAGTACCGTACGCTGGCCTCGTTCACTGCAGCATTCGCCTGCGCCATGGCCCATGAGGAGGATGAGCGCCTAGCCGCCTACGTCATCGGCGGGCGCCCACCTGACGGGTCGCCGTGGGTGAAGCGTGCGCCACCATGGGAGCAGGTTATGACGATCTTCCGAAGGCATTCCCCACTCTGGAAGATCGATCGTAGCTTTTACCATGCCATTCGCCGTAGGGGCGATGTCGTTCGCTGACGAGATCGCATAAATTACTTAAGTGCCTTCACGTGCTCGTACAGTGACCGAAGGTGTTGATCGGACATATCTAGAATTGGCTCATACATGAACGAGTTAAGGTGGATATTCTCAGGTGTCATTAGTGAGACTCGGTCAAGGACCTCGACACACTTAGTTTCCGTCTTGAACCGCTTTTTAAATTCTCCGAGCAGTTTCCCCGTTTGGCTCGCCGTGATGGAGCCGGTCACGGCTGGGTCAGCGATACGGACAACCATGTACTCCTCGGCCTTGAGACGTATGGCGATGGATAGAACAATTTTGTTCTCGAAATTTATGCCTTCCGGGGCGTTCAGGCAGGCCTCGGCTTCCTTGCGTATGAGCTCCACAACCGTTCCAGGGCCGGAGGTGTCGGGTATGGCGGGATCGAACAGACGATTGTAGACGGCAAAGATCTCGGCTTCCAGGATCCCCGCCATGGCGTCCTTCCAATGAAGTAGTGATGTCAGCCTGTCGAAATCGGCGTGATCTTCGCCCTTGGTGAATTCGATGAGATTTCGCATGAAAGGTATCGACGCAATTCGTTTTTTGGCGTCAGAGCTGAAATGCAATTTCCAGTCGTTCACGAAAACATTCTTGATACCTGTAGCTGGATTGAGCGATACGCCTTGCGCGTCCTTGGAGACCATAAGACTACCGGGGTAGCCGACGAGCCGACCACTCAGCGTTCTGAAAAAATCGAAATTATGGGTCAAGATAATTTGCCTGAAATTTCCACCGTCCAGTATATCCTTTAGATATTGTATAATGGCATATTTATTTCTGTAATCAAATGAGTCTGCAATATCGTCAACGATTAGCAGGGTTTTTTGGGAGGCTGCTGTTCTAGCTTCGATCTCAAATATAATGTTGAGGATGTAGAGGGCCTTTTTTTCGCCGGTACTGAGGACAGAGATTAGGGCGGAGCGTTCGACCGGTACGCTTTCCTCGTTGTCTTCAAAAGTGAACCCAAGGGTAAGGAGTGGCTCCTGTCCAAGAATGACCGACGTGCGATTTTTGCACTGCAGTTTAAATGGAACGAAGAACCGACTGTTAAAAATGTCAATAACATCTTCCCACTGCGTTCTTTACTTTCCGGCTTGTTCTTCAATCTCGCTACGACGTTTTTCAGCGCTTCGGTACTTTTCGTTTAAATCATTATAGCAATCAATGTTTTGAACGATGAAAGATTTCCATACCAACTCTTTGAACTCAGCTATATTTGAGAGATAAGGCAAAATATCTTCATTCTCAGAGAGGTATGCCTCAAGCGACCGATTATTTGTATTTTTAGAAAGCAGCTTCTCGATCTGCGCAAAGGTCTTTTTGAGCGTGGCATCAGTAGAAATAGTTTCCTTTTCATTTGCAATCAGCTGTTCAAGCTGTTTTTCGTCGGCAATATCAATCGCCTCATCCGCGTTTAGCCGGATCGAATGTTTGGCGCGGAAGAAGCCGTTGTCCGCGAGATTCTTGGCAATGGTGGATGCGTTATAATAATTGAAGACACCTTTTTTAAAGTAAGTGGAGGCTTCTATCAACTCGTTGTACTTACGAATATATGAATCAAGTGCTGTTTTGACGTCCTTAGCTCCTAGAACTTCGAGGGCTTTTTCGTCAAACACGAGATCGTATTTTAGATTAGCGAACGGAGCTTCTTTCTGCGCTGTTACCTCCTCTTGAATACGTCCCAAAGCTTTATAAAACTGGTTGTCGCTAGGCGTGAATGTTGAAGATATCTCCTTCTCCAAATCCCGCTTTGAACCGGACTGAACCTTCATCGCTTTCAGAAAGGTGTCCTTGGCTCGGTCGATGTCCACGTGGAGTTGCTCATACTCTTTACGAAGAGCGGCGTTCACGAGGAGAGTAGAAGTCTTGGGAGAATGCCCGAGCACCTCATCGTAGGGGAGGACAACCAGAATGCTCTCGGCCGGCAGCGCCGATCCCGCTTCATCTACGATGTCGCTCTTTGAAACCCGCTCTGGAAAGATTTTGTCGCTCGCCTTCTTCCCACTCGACGCGTCGGAAAATGTTTTGGCGAGAGAAGATTTCATTGCGCCGTTCGGCGCGTAGATCGCGAACGCCCCCCGCTTCGAGAAGTCAAATTCGTGTTTGAGCTTTTTGATGCCGTAGCAATACTCAAGGTCGATTGATAATTTCATCGGTGCTCTCAACTGTTTCCAATTAGTATAACATGTGCGCCGGCGCGCCCCCAGGTGCCATGGGCCTCTGCACAGCGATTTCTTTGCCCCCTTCCCCCCCACCCCCCCCGCGCGCCGCAAGCTGGCCACGACCTTACGGTCAGTGCGGAGAAAAGATTGGGATCGTGAGTGTCCGAAAGCCGTCCTTCCGAGCTCCCAAATCGAGCCGACGCCGAATGGCCGCCCTGTCGTGGGCTCGGTCATATCCAGAAATTGCTAGACGACGCTAACTCTCGATGTCCAAGTGCTAGCGCTGGCATTTCCCGTCCGCGAAGCAGGCTCTTGACGTTGCCTTCATACGTATCGGACTGTCCCGTCCGGAAGCTTCGCCAGGACGCGCGGCCAGGGTAGCGCATCCCGGCAATGATCAATCGAGAGACGCCAGATCCCGCCAGCGCAAGGCTCCACGACCTGCTGGGCTACGTCGAGCAAGTCGTGAGGCTCGACGAAAGAGCGGCCATGCGGTTGAGCGAGCATAGGCTTCCGACCGGGCAGGCGTTCATCCTCCACCAGCACGAACTCCATGCCCTCCCGGGCGTCAGGCACGACCTGGTCGACGAGGAGGGACCGATCTGGCTTTCGGTTCAGCGGTTGCGGCGAAGCACGCCGCCGGCTCCGCCCGAGGAGGCTGCGGAATGGCTGGAAATTGCTCCCGATCCGGAACGTCGGCCCCGGCTGCTCCCGTTCCTGATCCGAACCATCCCGGTGGGCGAGAAGGACGGGCTCGTCTCGGCAGAGTTGGCGCGGGCCGAGGATTGCTCCGAGGCGCTGATCCAACCCGAAGGGGATATCCAGCTCTGGGATGTCCGGCTGCGGATCGAGGATAGGGCCGACGTGCAGGCGGCGGCAGAGGCTTGGATCACGGAGAGGTGGCTGCCCTGGTCGCTGGCGGAGGGGCCGGTCCGTCGATCACTGGCCCTGTATCAGCGCCTTTTCGAGGTGGCGCAGTTATCCGAGCTCGGCGGCGGAGACCGGCCTTTCGAGCTCGTCTGGGGCATGGGCCTGGCACGTTGGAAGAAAGAGGATCGGGAGATCGATCTGCCCCTCGTGGAGCGCTTGATCGAGGTCGAGGTCGACGATGCCGCCGGGGCCGAGATCCGCATTCGTCCTCGCGCCGCCGCGGCCGCAGTGAACCTTCGGGCCTACGAGGACATGGGCGTCGAGGGGGTCATGCTGGCCCACGATGCGGCCCGACGCGCCATCGCCGTTCTCGATCCGGACGAAGGCATCTCACCCTACCGTCGCGACGATTTCGAGCCGATTCTTCGATCCTGCCAAGCCCGACTTGATGTCGAGGGCGGGTACCTACCGGACCGACTGACGCTAGCGCCCTACGAACCCGTGCCCGGCGCAGGCGAGAACCTTACGGTGTCCGACCGCTGGGTGGTTTTCGCCCGCCACAGGTCGGACAGCTTCCTGCTGGCGGACATCGAGAACCTGAAGCGCTCCGTGAAACGCGCCGCGGAGGAACATGATCTCCCGGGTCCAGCACGGACGTTGGTCATGGGGCCTGCGGACAAGCCGTCGGGTGATCTCTGGCGCCCCCTGAGCGACCGAGTGGGTGGGACGGTCGATCACGCGCCCGAGCCGGTCGGCGCAGCCGAGGCCGGCGACCTGTTCTTCCCTAAGCCATTCAACGACGAGCAGATGGAGATCGTGCGGCGGCTCGAAGCCACGGACGGGATCGTGGTGCAGGGCCCGCCCGGAACCGGCAAGACCCACACCATCTCGAACATCATCTGCCACTACATGGCGACCGGTCGGCGCCTCCTCGTCGTCTCGCATGGCGAGCCGGCCCTGGCAGTGTTGCGTGACCAACTCCCCGACGGCGTGCGCGACCTCGCCATCAGCATCACCGCAACCGAGCGCGAGGGCTTCAAACAGTTGGAAGCGGCGGTCCGCCTTCTTCAGTCGGTGGTCGAGAGCATCAAGCCATCGGAGCAGTCGCGGTTGATCCGGGACCTCGAAGCGTCGGTTGTGGGGCTTCGGGGCCGGCTGAACGATGTCGACGCGGAGATTGAGCGGTTTGCGCTCCGCCAGCTCTCCCCGGCATTCGGTAACGAACGCCCCGCCGAGCTTGCGCGGCGGGTCGCGCTCTCGGCCGTGCGGCACGATTGGTTTGAGGACCGTCCAAGCGATGCTTCCCTCGATGCGATGCCGCGGGACCAGGACGTAGCCGGCCTCCGCTCGGCGCGCCTCGCCCTTGGAGCCCGTCTCGAACACATCGACTGTGTCCTGCCGTCAATCCATGACCTGCCGGACGGCGATGTCATCGCGCGGCTGCACGATGACTTGGTCCGGTCCATACACCTGGCCGAGGCGGCGGCGAGCGAACCCTCGATCCGGGTGCGGATCATGTCCCCAAAGGACGTCGCCAAGGCGCTTGAGGCGGCGTCGGAGCTAGGGTCCCTACGCCGGGCCAAGGACCTGGCGGACGATACACCGTGGCTGCGGGCGCTGGCAGAGGACATCCTCTTCGCGGCCGGCGAGAACCGCATCGTCGACCTTGTAAGACGCTTCGCCGAGGACGCCCGGCCCATCGCCCTGGAACGGGAGCGGTACCTCGGCCTTCCCGTCGAGCTCCCCGAGCCCTTCGAGCCCGCTTCGCGTGAAATCGCCGGCATCGTTCGCCGGTTGGCTGCGGAAGAACCGGTGTTCGGGTTCTTCGCTTTTCGCGAGAAGTCGCTGCGTCCGATCGTCGACGCCATTCGGGTTCAGGGGCGTCCTCCAGCCGGGCCCGGGGATTGGGCGCACGTCCGGGATTATCTGGCGTGGCGGGATGCCGTCGCATCGCTCGCGATCCGCTGGCGGGCGCTGGCCGACGAGATCGGCGCTTCCCCGGTCGCCACGGCCCGCGAACTCGGTCAGCTTGTCGGGACGCTCGATGCCATCCTCGTGGGGGCCGAACGCGCGACGCGCGTCCTTGGCGAGGCGTTCGCGGATCTCGTCCCGGGCGGCGGGTCCGTTCGCGACCTCTGGCTGGATCGCCGAAGGCTCGACCTCGTCGAGAAGGCTTTCCGGAATGCCGCGGCTGCGGCGCAACTCTCCGCATCGCGGAACGAGATCGATCGGCTTCAGACACTTTTTCCCGAGACAGCCGGGAAGATCGGTCAACTCGCCCGCGATGTCCTATCTGAGGCCGTCGGACGCCAGGGGGTGGGGGCAGACCAGATCTCGTCCCTATGGTCCGCCCTGCGTCGGCAGATCGACGACCTGGCTCAGGGCCGGGGCTACTTCGAGGTGGTCCGATCGATCACCGAGGTCATCCGCCTAGGCGGTGCGCCGGTCTGGGCCTCACGCCTTCGCAGGGAACCGGCCCAGGACACGGCAGACCCGCTGCTGCCGGGGGATTGGCGCGAGGCCTGGGAATGGGCGGTGACGGCCGCCTACCTGAGACGGATCGATGACCGGGACAGGCTGAGGACGCTCGCCGACGAGCGCGTCCGGCTCGATGCCGAGGTGCGGAAAACCTTCGAACGGCTCGTCCGCGAGCGGACTTTCTACGAGCTCGGTCGCTCGATGACCGGGACGGTGCGCGCGGCCCTGATGATGTTCGCCACCGCCCTGCGCAAGACCGGCAAGGGCACCGGCAAGGGTGCCGTCCGCCATCGACGCGACGCTCGCTTGGCCATGGCGCAGTGCTACGCCGCGATACCGTGCTGGATCATGCCGGCGTGGCGTGTCGCCGAGCAGTTGCCCGGCGAGGTCGGCTCGTTCGACCTGGTGATCATGGACGAGGCCTCACAGTCGGACATACGCGAACTCCCCGCGCTGCTACGTGGCAGGAAGATTCTCGTGGTCGGCGACGACAAGCAGGTGAGCCCGTCCGCCGCCTTCATCGAGAACGCCAAGATCGACCGGCTGGAACACGGGTTCCTCAAGGGCCAGCCCTTCAGGACCCTGCTTCTGCCGGGGGCATCGCTCTACGACCTGGCGAAGGTGATGTTCCCGGACAAGCTCGTCATGCTGAGGGAGCATTTCCGCTGCGTCGAGCCGATCATCCGGTTCTCCATGGAGTTCTATCCCGAACCCCTGGTGCCCCTACGCGTGCCGACCGCGCACGAGCGGCTCGATCCTCCGCTCATCGACATCTACGTCCCGGACGGTCGCCGTAAGGGCGACAAGCAGAACCCCCGCGAGGCCGAGGTGATCGTCGCCGAGATCCGCAAGCTCGTCGACGATCCGGGCCTTGCTCGCATCGAGGCGCAGGACCGTTGGCGAACGATCGGCGTCGTATCCCTCATCGGATCGAAGCAGGCCGCCCTCATCAACAAGATGCTCCTGGAAGAACTCGGCGAGGATCTCGTGAGGCGCCACCGCATCGCCTGCGGCGACAGCGCCACCTTCCAGGGAAACGAGCGCGACGTGGTCTTCCTGTCGATGATCGCCGATCCTGACAGTAAGCAGTCCCAGACCGCCACCCAGTTCGAGCAGCGCTTCAACGTGGCGATGTCCCGGGCCCGAGATCGGTTGGTGCTCGTGCGATCCGTACGGGAGGACGAGCTCAAGCCGAACGACCTCAAGGCACGGGTGATACGGCACTTTCGCGACCCGATGGCAGGTGTCGAGGCCCGAACCGGAGATCTGGAGGCCCTCTGCGATTCCGATTTTGAGCGCGACGTCCTCAGGCGTCTCGTCGGGCGCGGCTACCGGGTTCTCCCGCAGGTCGGCGCGCTGGGCTACCGGATAGATCTCGTCGTCGAGGGCGCGAACGGACGCCGCCTGGCGGTCGAATGCGACGGTGACAGGTACCACGGCCCGGAGCGTTGGGCGGACGACATGCGTCGGCAGCGCATCCTGGAGCGTGTCGGGTGGCGCTTCTGGAGATGCTGGTCGTCGAGTTTCATTCTCGATCCGGATGGCTGCATGCTTGACCTGTTCGAGACGCTCGAACGAGCCGGCATAGAGCCCGGTGGCGCAGCCGAAATCCAGTCCGGCTACACCCTGCACCGAACGGCGGTACGGTCAGGAGAGACCGTGGGCGGCCTGCTGGACGTCTCTATCAACGACGGTGCCATCGAAACTCACGCAGAACATGATCTGCGGGAGGGACCTGTAAAGCCGAAGGGCGATACCTCGCCTGGAGGGGTCAAGGCGGGCGATAGGGTCGTGTTACGTTATCTCGACGACAACAAGACTGTCACCTTCACGCTGGCCCATGGGCGCCAAGACGACGCGAACGGACGGCTCCCCATAACTTCTCCATTGGGGTCGAAGCTGCTCGGGGTCTTCGAGGAAGACGAGATCGAGTTCGATGCCGGCGGCCGTATCCGGCGCGTCCTCGTGCTGAGGACAGAGCGCCCCCATGCGGTTCACTGATCGCATGCCGCTGCTGGCGGTTGAGCTTGACGGTCGGTACCAATCGTTGATCATCCGCGAAGGGTGGATTTCTGCCGGTCCGCTCCCGAGCGGCGCAGGTATCGAAGCGGACATCGCTGTTCCGCCCGTTCTCGACCCTTCACAGACCCTCGAATAGTCCGCTTCGCGGCAGCTTGATGAAGGATGACCTACGTCGGGGTTGGGTGGAATTCGGCTGGTCTGCTTCTGAGCTACAGGGTAGTAAAGCGGTTGTCTCGGGGGCGACCGCTTATGCTATGGTAGGGACATTGCCGACAGCAGCATCTGCAGAAACCTTCGGGGGCCTCCTTGATCCAACAGCGTGCAGCACTTGTGATCGGAAACGCCAATTACATCGGCCCGAACACAAAGAAGCTTAGAAATCCCGTCAATGACGCGGCGGCGATCGCTAAGAAGCTTAAAAAATATGGCTTTGCTTTAACATCGGTTTCTGATGGCTCATTTGCAGAGATGCGCGATGCATTAAGTAAATTCCAAGCCACCATACAACCTCAAGGTGTTGCTTTGATATTTTTCGCCGGTCATGGCATCCAGATTGATGGCGAGAACTTCCTTTTCGCCTGCGATACGGATGCTAGCGGCGAAAATCAAGCGAAGTATTCTTCGCTTTCTCTCAATCAAGTAATCAATGTTCTCGATCGATCGGGAGCGGACACTAAGATTGTTATTCTTGATGCCTGTCGTGAAAACCCGTTTGAGGCTACATGGCATCGATCGAGCACAAATCGCGGTCTCGCCTCAGTGTTCGCGCCACGGGGGACGATCATCGCTTTTGCAACATCGCCGGGGCAGATCGCGGCCGATGGCCTGTCTAGCAATGGCGTCTACACTGGCGCGTTGCTGCAGCACATCGACGATCCGGATACGCCGATCGAAACTCTATTCAAACGCACACGCAACACTGTCGCCGCCGATACTGGCGGGAAGCAAATTACTTGGGAACACACTTCTCTGGCTGGGGACTTCTATTTCAACACAAGTGCAACGAGCTTCGTGACCACCTATGCGTCGTCATCACTCGCCGACAGCTTGTTCGTCCTCGATCCAGGCAAACCCTCACACCAAATCATCCGAGGCTTGAAAAGCATCGACTGGTACGCGCAAAATCCAGCGATCGACCGTCTGACAGCGGCGTTCGCGAACACGGTCAAGGACGAGACGCTCTTTGTCGTCGGCCGCAATATATATCAGGCTGCGCACGGTGGCGCCCGATCGGCGGAAGCTTTCATCCGGAATTTCGTCGGCAATACTAGCGGAATGAAGCAGGCAAAAATTCGTGCTCTTCTAGATGGCATCATTTTTGAGATTTTCTTCGACTCTAAAGGCAAATTGCGCGAAAAAGTTAAAGGAAATATGTTTGATGAAGTGTTCGATTTGCAAAAATTCCCACAATTTAAAGACAGCTTCGACTTCATTGCGGAAACTCTGATTGGGGCGCACGGCGATTTTTACGTGGTCCCTGGCAAGGGTCATACGCTATCAACAACGGTTGTCACAAAGGCCGAGAAGCGCGGCAATCGGGTCACCGGCGTATTCATTAATACAGTCGACGTCTTTAGCGCAACCGACCCTGAGTATGCAGTTGAAGAAGGCGAGCCGACGCTGGCGCGAAGCATAAGTCAAGACGCTTTTGAAGATGAGCTCGCAAAGGAGTTGATCGTCCCGAAACGCCTACTGCAGGTGAGATACACGCCAGCGCTTCAACCGGGTGAAAAGATCCGGTACCCCTATGGCTGGGGGGTCTCTAAAAAGTAGCCCGAAGGCCCCTGAGAACGTGTCAACGAGTTTCAGGACCGCAGTCCCTGCCTCCTCATCCCGACATCTATTCGGCAACCCACTCCGAGCAGAAGCTGCCCGACGGCTGACGGATGATTGCTGTGGGGAAACGCCGGAAGCGATCTGAACGGCTGGCATGGGTCGGAACTAGAACGTCCGCTTCGGGGCGGAGGTCCAGCGTCCGCTTGCCACCCCGAGCGGAAGTTGCCTGACGGCCGACGGATGACCGCTTATGGGATGCCTCCATGGTGAGCCGGGCGGCCAGGTTGGGTTAGGACCCGTCCGTCTGCCCTACCACTGGGTTGGGTCGAAGTTGGTCCCCGCGAGTAGATGTCGGCCGTCAGGCTGCGATCGTTGAGCTAGGCCGCAGCTTCGTCTTGAGGCTTCCGCACGCGCACGCCATCGCGGGTCTGGCCAGCCGACTTGTAGGCGATCGCCATTAAGCCCTCCGCAAGCGGCGTCTTGGCCATCGGTCAGGTCTCAGTCGGGCCGGGAGCATACTCACCGGACCGCTTGACCACGGCCCGAGCGACGCCTGTAACGTAGACCGAGGCGTGGACATTTCCGGGCTGCGGAGGAACCGGTTCGGGCCGTTTCACGACCGCAGAACGCATTTACCGTGTGGTATCAGGGTAGCGTATAATTCGCCGACTGCGGTTTGGTTGCGGTTGCGAAACGGGGCTGCACGGGATAGCACCGGATGGTCATTGAAATCGTCGGACGAAATAGAACCGCATCGTTGCACAGTTAAATGCGCACCCCCGCACCCGCCCGGAGTGCGCGGGAGGGTCGCGCAAATCCCTGGACTTCCTGTGTTTTCGGGGCTTCCCAAAATTTTCGGTCACGCCGCGGTCGCGATTTCGTTCTTCCTGCGTTTCTTTGCCAATTCAATCGAACCAAGGTTGCGTCGTCCCATCGATCGCGTGATGTCGTCGTCATCCTCTGATCGAATGGCACGATCCTTCGCGTAGTATGCCGGGGAAGGCCATCGGCGATCGACGCCACCGACCGCCCCCGTGGGTCGGCGCGGCGCGACGACGCCCGAGAGGCAGCCCGCCCAAATCCATTCCTGGCACATCGTCGATCTCGCGTTTTCGTCGACGACCGGGGGGCGTCAGGTTCCCGGTCGTGAAAAGCATTCCGCGAGGCGGCGTACGCGTCACATCGACGACGAACAGTTCGACGTCCGACCGTCCTGGCGTCGGGGGCATTCCTCGCCGTCGGCGCCGCCGGCGCGCACGATCCCGATCCAGCCGGGCGAACGGCGCCCGGCCCGGCGGCCACGTGCAAGACCGGTTGTCGACGCCGGCCGCCACCGCGGGACCGTCCTTCCGAAAAATCCATTCCATGGGGCCGTCCGCACCACCGGTGATGGACACCATCCGATCCACGGTGGGCTAGCCCAGCCCATGCGGTGTCGCGGGACCTCTCCGGAAGATCGAGGCGCGTGCGCAGCCGCGGTCGTGACGATGCGGCCCGCCAACGGGCCCGCCGATCGCGGGGCCTCGTTTCCGATCGTGCGGGGGCCGTACATCGTCTAGGGTCCGCGACATGCGGCGATCCCGGGATTCGGTCTGGAAGGGCCATGCCTTCGTCTGGAAACGGCCCCCCGGCTGGGTGGGGGTGCTGAAGGCTTGGCTGGGACCCCGTTTCGGACCAGCCGGCATCGAGGCGCTCCGACCGGGCCTGGAGAGGGATCTCTGCTGGGATGACACGGCGTGGCTCGATCTCCTCGAAACGGCGCTCGCGGTGGACCTGGAGGACGCCGTCGACGAGCTCGCCGACGACCTGCGCCACGCGGTCCTGAGGACCTACCACGGGACCCGGACGATCGATGCCGGCATCTTCCATCGCGAAGGTCTGAAGGTCCACGATCGACGGGCGATGACGGAGCGGCTGCGCCATCTGGTCGATGCCCATGACGAACTGGCCACCCTGCGTGGCGACGCCCTCGCCAGGGCGATCGCGGAGGTCGACAACCGCACCGACGACGGTCGCCTCCATGTCGTCGCCGACGACCAGTTCCTTCTCGACCATGCCGCCCACTACCTCATCTACGGCAGCGAGTGGGTCGCGGCCGTCCTCGGCGAGGGAAACCGGCGGTTCCTCCGGACGCAGGGCGCGCCGACGCTCCTTGAGATCGATCTCCCGCTGAGGATGGCGGGGCCACGATCCCGGCAGGAATTCGCGAAGGCCATGCTCCGGGAGTGGGCACGCCTCACGTGCAACGAGGCCGATTGGAGCGCGCCCATCGACTTCGCTTTCTGCCTGCATGTGGACATCCCGCCTGCATGCGTCGTCGGGCACACGCATCCGACGGAATTCCGCGATCCGCTCGATCGACGGGCCATTTACGTTTCCGACGTCACGACCTGCATGGGGTGCGGCGGGTAAGGCGGATGGTGTGTCACCCGCATGGTCAGGGCCTCTGGGGCCGTGCCGTCCTAACCCGATCGGCGATGTGGTCATGACGGCCTTTGCGTCGGCGCGATCGCCATGGTCGCCGTGTGCTCTCGATCGTCCGTCGCCCTCCCACCGACCGACGATCGCTCCGCTCGAACGACCGCGACCCGACGGTGGGCTGCGCCCTGGATCGCCGCGTCGTCCGACGACTGGCCGGAACGATCGCGGCGTCAACGGGCCGGTATCACGTGGCGCGTCCCGCGCAGGACCGTGGGGGGCACCCGAACATACCGGGCCGCGCCGAGGTCGGCATCGTAGTCGCCGAGATGGACGTTCAGACCGTTCAGGATGCGCTCGCAGGCTTCCACCACCTTCTTACGATCCCGGATCGGGTTGCTGTGATAGAGCTCGTTGCGGGCGTCCTTAATGATCCTCATGGTGTCGTCGAAGGTTTTCCGCGCGAACGTGAAGCCGAGGTCCTTGTCCGGACAGAACATGCTCCGGGTCATCACCCAGTCCGTACCGAGGATGCCCCACAGGTCCCCGAGGCTCAGGCAGTAGTAGAACTCGTCGGTCCGGTCCGGACCGGAAATGCTGGCGAGATGGGTGGGGTTCGTGATGGCGTCCATTGCACGCCAGACGACCTTCACGAAGGCCGCGCTGACGGGAACCCCCCATATGTTGGGAAAGGCTTGTTGGGTCTTGCCGGCCAACCGGCCGTCACGGATCAGGGTCCACCAGTCCGAGCGCCCGAACTTGGCACCCGAGTGATCGGCCAGGGCCGAGCGAAGGCTGTTCTCGACGGCGAACAGGAACGGGTAGAGGGACGAGAACTCCTTGACCTTGCGCGCGTAGATCTGGTGGAGCAACCGGCGCTGGTCCGAGGCCGGCACCGACCGTCGGACCCGCGTGTTGACCCCTTCGAGGATGGCGTCGCGCAGGAGCGTCGGGTTCAGGGTCCGCATGTCCGCTTCGAGGAGGTCGATCTCCCGGGACCCGGGCGTGAACGTGAGGTACTCGCCGAGCAGCTCGCGCGTGGTCACATGGCGTTTCGATATCGACATCGGACCCTTGTACCGATCCAGGGCCCGTTCTATAACACGGTCACTCGCTCGGTGGTGGCACGTTGGTGCTGCGGGCCCATGGGACTTGCCGTGGCACCTTGAGAGTCTAAACCCCCCTGTGGAAGGCGTGGCCCTAAAGGCCGCGCCTTTTCCATGTTCGGAGCGGTCCCGGATGCGATTGGTCCCTCGGTGCCGGAGCACGCCGGCACGGGGCGACTGCACCCCAAGCCTCGTCCGGACCGTATCGCGGCCCCAGGGGTCTGTCATGGAGGGCCCCGGTCGACGGGAGCCGGGGAGGATGCCTCGAAGCCCCTCCTTGGTGCCCCCCCCCCCGAACCCGATCGGGATCGGTGATCGCGCCGAGCCGGTGGTGCGGGACCAGGGAGCCGCGGGAACGGAAAACGCCGCCCCCGAGGGGCGGCGCCGGTATCGGGATCGCCTTCTCAGGTCAGCAGGCGGTGCGGTAGGGATCCGGCTTGCGCACGGCCCGGCCGGACGGGGGGCGTTGCAGGACGCGGACCTTCTGACGGAAGGAGGGGCGGTTGCCGAAATTCGCGGCTCCGGTGTCCCGGTCCGTCGCGGCATCGAGCCGCTCGGCGGACCAGTCCTTGGCGACGGGAAGCCGACCGGGTCCGACGGCCAGCTGCTGGCTCTTCAGGTTCCGCTGCCGATAGACCTTCCAGACGGTCTTCTCGCTCACGCCGATGATGTCGGCCGTCGTCGCGACGTCGTAGCCGTCGATCATCATCCACGTGATCGCCGCGTGGCGGAAGCTGTGGGCACAAGCCTGCGGAATGCAGGCGTCGGCCATGACCTCGCGGACGGTGCCGCTGAGCCTGCCCTTGAATTCGGTGCCGTCGAGCTTGTGGACGACGTGCGTGATCCCCCTGGGCCGGTCCTTGCGTTCCCAGATCCACATCAGGATCGCGAGCTGATGCCGCATCGCCGACGAAAGCTGCGGCTTGCCATGCTCCGGGCTGTCCCCATAGCCGGCACGGTGGATGACGTTCCGCATCCGGTCGATGCAGCCACCACGGGCGTGCATCCGCCACTTCAGCCCGATGACGGCGCTGTGGCGCGTCCCGCTGTACATGCAGATCCGCAGCAGGCGCGAGACGGCCCGGCGGTGATCGACCGTGTCGGGGCGACGCCGCACGCGGATCAGCCTGCCGTCGCCGGTGACCGGATCGACGACCTCCTCCTTCAGCCAGTCGTCCGTGGCCCCGTCCCAGATGTAGCCGCGGCAGGCCTCAAGGATCCGGGCGAAGTGGTGACGGTCGATGAGGAACTCCCTCCGCGTGAAGTGCTCGGGCACCTTGATGGCGGGCATCCAGGGGATCTGGAAGAAGGCGACGTAGGCCTGGATGGCACGGCGGAGGTGGCCGACGTCGTCGCAGGCCGTCGACAGGCTCACGCGCGGGGCGTCCTCGGTCTTGGAGTACGCCCCGTGGACGTCCCTCATGCGGGCCTGGATGTACCGGGTCACGGTGACGCCGTCGAGGTCGCCGAGGGTCTTCTCGCCGAGCCGCCGCAGGAGCGTGGTCGTGCGGGTGACCATCGTCCGGTGGGCGCGCCTGCGGTGCCGGTTGGCCTGGTACAGGCACCGCTGGTCGTCGCGGTACCATTCGAGGATGACCTTCACCGAGACGTCGCGTGGCGCCACGATGCCCCTCGCGCGCGCCTCGACCGCCAGGATCGTGGTCGTCAGGAACTGCCGGGCCTCGACCTCCTGCGAGGCGGGCATACCCAGGCTGTACGGCTTGCCGCGGAAGAGCGCGTAGCAGGTGGGCTCGCCGTCGGTCAGGCGGTCCGCCCTGATCCAGATCCTCGGGGCCTTTGCCTTGCGGCCGCGCCCGCTGGCGGCGAGCGAGGCCCGGAGGAGGGCCTGCACGATGCTTTCGGAGACGATCTGACCGAGGCCTTGATTAACGTTGGACATGATTCTAGAACCCACTGGTTATGTGGCTTCAGGCCTCGGGCTTTTTCCCGCGAAGAATGCGGCCCGGGACCATCGGCACACTGAGAGAGCGCCTGTCGACCGTCCGGTCGATGGGCGTTTTTTCGTTCGTGCGCTGGGTGGGCCGACGGTGCCCCCTCAGGGGACCTTGGGCTTTCCGGCGCTCATCGCCGCGATCGCGGCCGGGGTGACCAGGAGCTTTCCGGCGACACGCACTGGTGACAGCACGCCATCGCGGATCGCGGTCCGGAGCGAGGACACGCCGAGCGGGCCATGGGGCCAGAACAGCGCCGCCGCCTCGGCCAGGGTCATGAGTTCATCGGGCCTCCAGAGTTCGGGTTCGGGTCGGTCCACAACCCGTCGTTGCCTTTGCGGCTGCTTCGTCTGCATCGCCTCCTCCTCGTATCGATGCCTGGGCTCATTGCCAAACGTAGCTTCAGGTTGCGTCGGCGATCGCCCCGCGGCTCGTTCCCGACCCGCCGATCGATGGGGCGCGGGACCGACCGATGGGAAGGTCCGCCGACATGCTTTTCGCTCTGTGGACGCAAGGAAAGAGCACGCTCTCCTGGAAGGATCGGGACACCGTTTCAAGGATCGGCGCGCCCATCCTTGGGTGCCGCCAGCTCTTTCCTTTAGGTCGCGCTCTTGCGTCGGGTGTGAACGGGTCGACGCCGGCATACCGGTTCGACGCCTTTCAAACCCAGACCGGACAACAACCATGAGTTGATCGCGGGTTTTTCGGTAACCACGCGCGTCCGATTCGATGCCTCCGACGGGGCATCAGATGCGACATCCGACCGCATCTGGTTCCGTCGGTTTTCGTAAAACAGGCCCGTTTGAGGCCTTCCGGATCGGTCGTTTCCGACGCAGTCCGACCCGAATCGTCCCTCCGACACATCGAATCGACCTTTTCGCGGACGACCGTGGACGGGCGGACGCGGCCCGTGAACGGGACGACCGTGCCGTGCCGGCGCAGGGCCAGGTGCTGCGCGAGGTGTTCGGCCTCGTCGATCACGGCGTCGCCCAGGGCCACGAGGGCCCGGCGCATCGCCCTGCGGTAGGCGTCGCCACCGAGTTCGTCGCGCAGCACCGTAGCCCTGTTCATGAACTCGGTGGCGAATTGCAGGTCGTCGTAGTCCATCACTGGGGTCCTCCGATCGCGGATTGTTCGGCTTGGGCCCGGGCGACGATGGCGCGGAAGGCGGCGCCGCCGATGGTGCGGGCCTCCATCACCGCGTCGGCGACCGCGGTGATGGTCGACCAATGGGTCCTGACCAGATCCCGCGCGTGGGCGTAAAGGCGCTGAAGGTCGGCCTCCACGGCGCGCGAGAGCGATGCGTCGACCGAGAGCACGGTGTGGAGGTTTTCGGGATCGGCGCGGTACGAGAGCCGCCCGGCCAGGCCGAGCGAGACGTGCAGCGCGGCGACCTCCCGCGTCGCGCGGGCGAGGTCGGACCGGGCGCTGCCGCCGGCGCCCGAACTGACCACCCCCGCCTGTTCCTCGGCGGCGCGGCCGGCCAGCAGGGCCATGACGATGGCCTCGTGACGGGCACGGGTCATCAGCATGCCCCGCGGCTCGTGGATGCGCGTGTGCCCTCCGCTCGTGCCCTGCGGCACGCACGAGATCGTCGTGACGGTTCCGATCCCGCACAGGTGCGCGATGACCGCGTGGGCGGCCTCATGGAGCGCACATGCGAGCAGCACCTCGACCGGCCGGTCGTCGACCGGGATCGCCTCGGCCATCAGGTCGACGAGTTGGAGCTCGCGCCCGGCCTCGCGCGCCCGGGCGCGGGCGGTCGTCACGAGGCCCATCGCCACGGCGCCGGTCTCGCCCTCGATCACCGCGGCGACGCCGGAGAGGTCGGCGCCGGGCAGGTCGTCGCCGAGGTGCTGGCGCAGGATCAGCGCCATCACGCCGGCGTCCGGCCGCTCGATGCGGATGATCCTGTTGAACCGTCCCGGGCGCACCAGGGCAGGATCGAGGTTCTCCGCGAAGTTCGTCGCCGCGATGACGATAAGGTTATTTGCAGGTCCGGTGATGGCGGAGTCGATCGATAGGAGAATATGATTGATTAGAGGGGTCCAAAAATCTCTGTTTCTATTTGAAACAGACTTTCTTGAAGGTAGAGCGTCGATTTCATCCAGGAATAGTATCGCAGGGGACTGTGAAGCCGCGAGCGCGATGACGCGATCACATTCCTTTATCATGGAATCAAGGTATCCGGAGCCGCTTGAGAACCACGAACTCACGCTTGTGCTGATAAGAGGAAGACCTGTCGAGCGCGCGAGCGATCGAACGTAGGTGGTCTTGCCAAGGCCGGGGTCGGAGGCAAGTACGACCGTGCGGTCTATGCTTTCGAAGGGCAGGGTACCACGGCGCCATGCCGCGAGGTCGGCGACGAGGCGCATGCCCCAGCCGTGGGCATCTCCATAGCCTACGGTCGTTTCAAGCAGGGGGGCCTTGGAGACGGTGGCGTCGACGCCGGCCTGCGCGGCGATGGCCTGTATCCGTCGCACGCATTGGCGCGGCGTCGAGCCCGTGCGGATGGCGGCGCAGAGGGTATCGAAGTCGGTTCCGGCGGCCAGGGCCGGCGGCAGGTTGCGCGGCCGGCGGCCGGTCGCCTGCCTGATGACCTCGGTGAGGATCGCGTTCGACGGTGACCTGACGGAGACGCGCAGGTCGGCGGCGGCCATGAGGGCGGACGGCAGGTATCGCTTCGGATCCTGCGAGACGCCGCAGATGCGGCCGCCGCGGGCAAGCTTCTCGCTGACGAGGGCGTTTTCGTACGTGGGCTTGTCCCGGACCTTGTCGGATCCGGTCCTCACGCATTGGAAATGGAAATCGGCCAGCCGCGACGCGGCATCGCGGAGCGGCGCCACGTAGCCCTCGGACGGGGCCTCGATGACGAGGGCGAGCGACCGCGAACCGGCCACGCGGCGGCGGCCGAGAGCGCCGAGCGTCTCGCACAGCAGGAGCCAGGCGAGGGTGTCGCGGGGCGACTGGAGCGGATCGGGCTCCTCCTCCGGCTCGGGGATGAAGGCGTCCTCGGGGAAGGCGAGCGGGTCGTAGGTCATGGCGTCCTCGCATGGGCGGGGACGCCGGGCGCCTCGTGGGGCCGGCTATCCTCGCGGAATGGATCGGTGGTTTCGTGGGATGTTCGGTTGGCCGATGTGTTTCACGGTAGCCTCTGGATTGGGTGCGACGATCATAAAATGCTTGCTATTGCTGTATAGCATCAATGTATTATCGGATCAAGACAATATATGTGGCGATTATACTTAGGGGATTGGCGTGGTCGGGCCGGTGGGGTCGTGCTCCTCGGGCACCTCGATGACGAGATCCGGCACGAAGCCCGTATCCTCCTCGACGTGCCCGCGCGGATTGCAGACCACGCGCGTTTCGTGGAGCACGTAATCCGAGTGCCGATGGACATGGCCATGCACCCACAGGGCAGGCCGCCGGTCGGCGATGACCTCCTCCAGGTTCGAGGCGTAGCACCAGTCGAGATGCCCCGGCGGACCGAGGCTCATCGGGCTCGGCGCATGATGGGTCACGACGACGGTCCGCTCGGGCGGGAGGGGGACGGCGGCCGCCAGGTATGGCCGGCTCGCGCGGTGCAGCCTGAGGACGTCCTCGGGCTCGATCCGGTGCCGGCTGCTCGGCCCGGTGCGGATCCTGCGAAAGTCGTTCATGCCGTCGCGGCCGCCGGCCGACCGCATCCCGTGGAGCAGGCTGAACGCGCCATGGCGAAAGTCCGTCCAGAGGGTGCACCCGACGAAATGCACGTCCCCGATCGTGACGGCGTCGTCCATCAGCAGGTGGATCCCGAGGCGATCGGCGGCGGCCCGGCCGAGGCGGACCTGGTCGGACAGGGTGTAGCGATCCTCGCCGCGGTCCCACCAGAAGTCATGGTTCCCCGGCACGTAGACGACCGGCACCCCGAGGAAACGTTCGCCGATCCATTCGAGCGAGCGCACGAGCGGAACGTGGACGTCACCGGCTATGACGACCGCGTCGAACCCACCGGCCGCCACGCTCGCGGCAGGGTCCCATGCGTTCGCCGGGATCTCTTGATGTAGGTCGCTGAAGACGAAGAGGCGCATTTTCATGCCTCCGATGACCACAGGGCTTGTGGGCCGTGGTGATGACGAGGACCGGGCACTCGCCTCGGTCGGCCCATGGGGCCTGGTTACGCGCGCCGACGGGCGCAGGCCGTTATGCGGCCTGCGGGGCTTTCGTCCGGGTACGGGCGAACGTGGTCGTCATGGGAGCCCAGGTGGGCGAGGGCGGGCCCGTGGTCAAGATGGCCGCGCGGATCATGGTTGACGGTTGGTTAACGGGAATCCCTAGACGTCACGTGGACGGTGACTCCGTCGGGAACGGGAACGCGGAACGTTCCCCATTCCCGTTCCTCGAATTTTCAGCACCGCTTAACCGAGGGTCGGCCAACCTATCCTTGGCTAGGGGGGGGCGATGACGGAGAAGGAGAGGGTCTGGAGGATCGCCGATCGGATCCTTGCGGACGGCAACGGGATGGTGACGGTGCAGGCGGTCGTCGACGCACTGGTGGGCAAGCAGCAGGGCAAGCAGCGGAAGAAGCGCGAGGTCGGCCTGGCCCGTGGGACGGTCATGCTGCACGTGCGTGAGTGGAAGGTGGAGCGCGAGTACAAGCCGCGGCTCGACCTCAGGGTGTTGCCGGAGCCGCTGCAGGCGGGCCTGACGGAGTTCGCCAAGACGGTGTGGGAGGGGGCGGTCGCCGAGGCGACGGCCCGGCTCGACGACGAGCGTCGGCTGGTGGAAGCGGAGCGCGTCGCCACCGACGACCTCCTGCAGGAAGCGGGCGCGAAGCTGGACAAGGACGCGGCGACCGGCAAGCTCCGGGACGCGGAGGTCGACCGGCTACGCGAGGATAACGCGCTGCTCCGGGCCGAGGTGGAGCGCGTTCGCCGGCGCCTGGATCACATCAGGGCCGAGGAGTTCTGGGACCGCGTGATGCGCGAGGTGTTCGCGCTCATCCCCCCTCGTGGGGTCATGACGGTGGAGGAGATCCTACCAAGGCTGCGGCAATCGACGCGCCGGGGGGCGCGGCTCCATCGCGAGCCGTTGGACGTCGAGACGCTGCGCAGGAAGATGGACGTGCGGGTCGAGCACGGGAAATTCTTCGCCAGAAACTACGACAGGACCTATCAGCGGGAGGCCCGCAACCTCGCCGCGACCGCCCACGGCGAGACGTAGGCTCGGACAAACCACTTACCACCGCGGGCTTCGATCGGGCGATGTCATCGAGCCGGCGGGTGCACGACGGTGCGATGCCGCCCGCGCATCGCCGTCGACGAACTCCATGGTCACGGGCGCGACCGAGAGGTCAGGCCACCGCCTTCTGCTGTTCCCGCACGCGCTCGACCCAGTCGCTGAGGTCCTGCACGGCCTTCAGGAGCTCCTCCGGTATGGGCGGGGCGGCGTTACGACCGGGGGCGGGATCGTGGGATTCGGTCTGGTCGCAGCACCTCTTGAAGCCCGCCGCGAAGGCCTCCACGTCGGCGGCGGTCAGGGTCGTGACCTTCAGAAGATCCTTAGTGGCGATGTAGTCGCGATGACGGTTGATGACCCCGCAGAAGGCGACCTCCTCCAGCGCCCGCTCCCAGGTGCTGCGCAGCTTGCTGTAGATGCGAGAGACCGCGATCCCGTATTCCTCGTCTTCCTGGGCATCGTACAGGATCCGGGCGGCGCGGGCTTCCTTGGCCAGGGTGTCGAGGCGCTGCCTGACCTTGGCGCCGACCCAGGGCAGCCCCGTGCTCACGATGCCCGCCCCGGCGGAGGTGTGCGAGAGCGAGACCAGGCTGATCGGCACGTGCCCATCGTCCGCGAGCACGTGGAGATCGTTGACGAAGACGAGGTCGTGCGTGAAGACGACGATCTGCCGGACCCCGCCTTCCTCGACGAGGCGCTCGGCGACCTTGCGACGCCAGAGGTGGTCGAGCGAGGACACGGGATCGTCGAAGACCAGCGTCGAGCCATGGGCGGCCGTGGCGAGCTCCGTGAGGAAGGCCGCCAGCGCCACGCAGGTCTGCTCGCCCTCGCTGAGGATCTCCCCGACCTTGGCCCTCTCGTTGGCGAACAGGCGCACCTGGTAGTGCGGGGAACCGAGCCTGCCGCCGGAACGCACGATGTCGACCCTGACCCGCCGGGCCGCGAGCTTCTGGATCTCCTCCTGGAAACGGTCGCGGACCTTCGGCGTGATGACCTCGTCGGCGATGGTGTTGCCGAGGGCGGTGATCGCGTTGGTCGTCGTCTCGGCGAGGCAGGCCTTGATGACCGCCATCGAGGAGAGACGCTCGACCTCGATCCTCGCCTTGGGCAGGAGGGTCGCCAGCAGGTCGCGATCCCGGAGTTCGTCACGCTCCGCGGCCAGGCGTGCCCGGCCCGCCGGATCCACCGCCGCCAGGAGCTCGGCCGCGTAGGCCTCGGTATCGGCCGCCGCGCGCGTCAACATGGAGACGATGCCGTCGGATGCCTGGCGTGGCGCCATGATGCGTCCGTCGCGGATCGCCTTCAGGCAGGTCCAGCGCCGTAGCCGTGCCGTCGCCAGGTCGCGGCGCAAGGCGGCCGCGACCTCCGGATGGGTGATGCCGAGCCGTCGGCCGAGCGCGAAACCCGACATGCGGATCGACACACCCGCGAGGTTCCCCGCGGCGTCCTCGTATGCCGTCTCGGCCCGGCGGGCCTGGCGCTCGCTGTCGGCCTTGACGAAGTCCTCGAACGACACCTTCAGGTCCCCGGCCTCCGCCGAGATGGGCTGGTGGCAGAGCACGCACAGGGCATCGCCGTCCGTTCGGGGAAAGCCGTGATCGACGTAGGCGACGTGCTCGGAGTAGTGCCGCGCCGCATCCCAGAGCGCGCGCCAGGTCGCCTCCCCGACGCCGCGGAGGGCGGTTCCGCCGAAGGCTCGCTCGGCGGCCAGCGTGGCGGCGCCGCGCTGGGCCCGTGCTTCCCCTGCGAGGGTCACCAGGCGCTCCAGGGTGGCATCGTCCGTGGCGAGCATGACCTTGCCGACGTCATCCGCGAGGCGCTTCAGCGACCTCGCGAGCTCCGTTTGTTCCGCCGATGCTCGGACGGGTTCGCGGGCGAGGTCCGTGTCGAGGCGACGGAGCCTCGCCCGCTCGTCGTCGGACAGCACGGCGAGTTGATCCAAGGCCGCGAGGTCTGTGGCCGGCGACAGCGAGCCGAGAAATCCGCCGGCGACCGTGGCGGCCCCGAAGGCCGGCTTCGCGAAGGCCTCGTCCCTGCACCGTTCGAGCGCCGCCTGTTCCGCGCCCAACGTCGTTTTCAACGACTGGCACGCCCCGGCGAGCTCGTCCGGGATGTCGAGCCCGAACGGCCTGAACGCGACCTCGTTCCTCTCTCGGACATGGACTAGGCCGCAATCGCGGTCGAAGACGCTGATCGAGGCGAGGGTCGGGTGGGGTGACACGGCGTCGGTCCAGACCACGGCGGGTACCGCCGATCCGCCAACCAGGCATCCGATCGTGGCGGATCCGGCGGCGGCGACGGTCTCGAACGCGTTCGGGAGGATCCGGCCGGGGAAGCGCGAGCGGCATGCCCGCTTGAGGATGCGGGCGTACCCGGACTTGCCCACCCCGTTGTCGCCGTACACGACGGTGATCCCGTCGACCCGGAAGGGGAGCTCCTGGCCGGGCGCGAGCTTGTTGACCCCGACGACGTCTCGGATCGAGGTCAGCGCCACCGTCTCGCCCGCGGCCGCGGCGCCGGGGACATGGTCCGCGGACAACGGCACCACCGTGGCATCAATACCGGGGGATCCGCAGCCCTTCTTGCAGAGCAGCGCCAGCTCGCCGAGGTCATCGGCGTCGAGGGTCCCGTTGGCCACGATCCGACGCAGGGCGTCGCGCTGCCATTGTGGTCGGTCCAGCGACCACCGCAGGATTATCTCGAAGACCGAACCGGTCGTAGCCATCGATAGCCGTCCCCCGCGCCCGCGGGAAGCTTAGCAGGCGCTGCCATGGGGGGCTAATGGCGGTCCCGGCGTCACCGCCGGAAGCATCGTCGCGTCAGGTGCTCGGCCTAACCGGATCCGGTTCGTTTCGCCCTCTCCACATCCTGCCAGTACATCGGCGGGTGGGCGGCCTCTGCCTTGGCGAGCCATTCCCCGCGACGCCGGAGCTCGGCCCTGGTGGCGCGGTAGCCCATCCCGAACATCGCGCCGGCCCACGGGATCCAGCCCTTGTACTCCTCGTTCCACCAGTAGCCGTCGCGGAACAGGTGCCGACCGCCGTCGATGGTGTCGATCTCGATGCGCCCGTCGGGGTGGCAGCGCATCGCGGTGAAGGTGTCACGGATGATCTGGCGCATCCGGGTCCGGCCCATGAAGCTCTCCTCATCGGCGGCCTTGATCTCCGGCTCGGTCGTCGCGGCGGCCCTGTTCCGGGTGAGCCTGATGAGCTCGCCGACGGCCTCGACGCGCTCGTCCAAGGCGTTCGTCGCCTTGAGGGCGGTCAGCGTCGCCGAGATATCGACGATCTCCCGGTCGAGCCTCGCTTGCTCGGCGGCGATCTCACGCAAGGGTTCGTCGGCGTATTCCATGAACTCCCGGAATTTCCGGACGATCGCCGAGCCGCGCTCCTTGAGCTCCGCCCGCATGGCGACCTTGGTGCGCAGGAGATCGTCGAGGCGTGCGGCCTCGCCCTTCGAGCCGCCGGACAGGTCGAGGGTGACGAGCCAGCTCAGGATGGCGTTCTGGTTATCGTCGTAGGGGATCCGATAGGTGTTCGTGCAGTTGCCCGAGCGTTCCCCCGAGCAACGCAGGACCGGCGTCGACCGGGGCCCGCGATCCCTGTAGTTCATCAGCCTGCCGCAGTCCGCGCACGTCGCGACCATGCCGAACAGGTTCGAGATCACGGTGCCCTGCCGGCCGCCGGCGTTGGGTGCCTTGCCCATGCGGCGCTTGTCCGCCACCGCCCTAGCCCGGGCCCAGAGCTCCTCGTCGATGACCCGGGGGTAGTAGTCGAGGACGGGCTCCCCGACTGGCACGCGCCGGGAGACCCGGACGCCGTTCACCTCCTCGAAGGCGAGCTTGTGCGGCTGAAACTCGCCGATGAGCGCCCTGTTGTCGGTCACCTTCTGGACGGTGCCGCCGTGCCACTGGTGGCCCTTCCCCCAGCAATGGGTGTCCGGGTCTGGATCCTTGTTCAGGAATTCGGCGATCCGGTCGCGGCCATGGCCGTCGGCGAGCCAGCCCATGATCCGCCTGACCACATCGACCCGTTTCGGGTTCTCGATGAATTTGTCGTCGACGAGGTTGAGCCACCCGGGGACCCGCTTGGTCAGCTTGCGGGTGCCGATCGTCCTGCGCTTCTCCTCCCAGGTCTTCTGCAACCGGATCGACTTCATCCGGGATTCCTCATGCCCGCGCATGAGGGTCATGACCGAGAACATGAAGTTGGCCTGGCTCGCCTGGTCGTCCGGCTCGTTGCGGTAGACCATTCGGTCGGTGAGCGAGACGACGATGATCCCCGCGTTCACGAGAGCCAGCAGCATCATCTGCGCCGTCGTGACCTGCGTCCGCGTGAAGCGGTCGAGGCTCTCCATCAGCAGGTAGGACCCCTTGGGCACGAGGCCGTCGTCAACCGCCTTCTGGAAGGCGGCGAGCTTGCCGGGCCCACCCCTGGCGGCGTTCGCTCCGGTGTAGCCCGAGACCCCGATGTCGTGCAGCTTCAGGGTGTCGTCGAGCGTGAGGTGGGGGTTCTCCCTGAGGTAGTCCTCACGCATCTCGACCTGTCGCCGAAATCCGTCCCGGTACCGCGTGCGGTCGTCGTGGTTGGCCTGCCGTTTCGAGCTCAGGCGGATGTAGGAATAGGCCCGCGCCGGAGGCGGCGGCTTCTTGGCGGTCTCATGTCCCATGGCGACGTCCAGGCTTTCTGTTCGAACCTGCGTACGCCAAAAGCCGGCCTAGTCAAACCTACGTTGTCTCGATCTCGGGCCTCCACATGGTACTGGCCGCTGGCGTGGTGTTCTGGCTGGTGCGGGCTTTCCTCGCATTGATCCCCCACTGCGCCGTGTTCTGGCCGATCAAGAAGATCGCGGCCGGCTTCGCCATGGTGGGGGTGAGCGGCTATTGCGCCTTCTCGGGCTGGGACATCGCCGCCGAGCGCTCGCTGATCATGACCCTGATCATGCTGGGCGCGATCCTCGCGGACCGACCCGCCCTGTCGATGCGCAACCTCGCAGTGGCCGCCCTGATCGCCCTGGCCCGCGAACCGGAAGGGCTGCTCGGCCCGAGCTTCCAGATGTCGTTCGGCGCGGTGGCCGGGTTGATCGCCTGTGCGCGGTTGATCGACGGGCGCCTGTTCGTGCGGCCCGGGGCGGGGCGAATCGGACGGCTCGTCGGGACCGGCCTCTCGGGGATCGTCGGCACCCTGGCCACGACCCTGGTGGCGCAGATCGCCACCGCCCCCTTCGCCACCTACCATTTCCAGACGGTCCAGCCCTTCGGCCTTATCGGTAACGCGCTGACCCTGCCGCTCGTCTCGCTGGTGGTGATGCCCTCGGCCGTGATCGGGTGCCTTGCCTATCCCTTCGCCCTCGACCGGCCGGTCTGGTGGCTGATGGGGCAGGCGGTGGGCGGTATGCTGGCGATCTCGCATTGGATCGCCGGGTTCGAGCGGGCCAGCGTGGTGGTGCCGGCCTTCGGCACCGGGGCTCTCGCCGCCCTCACGACAGCGCTGCTCCTGGCGACGCTACCGGTTTCGCAGATCCGCTGGCTTGCCCTGCCGCCCATCCTGCTCGGTCTCGGCCTGATGGTCCACCCGGAGCACCACGATCTCTATGTCGACCGGCAGGGCTGGGGTGCCGCGGTCCGTGGCCCGGATGGACAGCTCGCGATCCTCGGCAGCCCTTCGGGCTTCGTGCTGGAGCAGTGGCTGAAGGCGGATGGCGACGGGCGGCGGCTCGACCGCGGCTCCGGCGCGGCGCCCGGCGGTCGCTGCGACCGGCTCGGCTGTACCGCGCTTCTCCCGGACGGACGGGCCGTCGCCCTGGTCCGCGACCGGCGCGCCTTCCCAGAGGATTGCGCCCGGGCCACGGTGCTGATCACGAGCCTCACGGCGCCGCCAAACTGCGCGGGGCCTCTGGTGATCGACCGCCGGGTGCTAGCCACGCACGGGGCAGTCGCTCTGCGTGCTGTTGGAAACGGGTTTACCGTACGCAGCGCCCACGGTGACGACCGGTCCGCCCCCTGGCGTCCGAGGCCTGCACATACGAATCTCGAACCGACGGCGGATCCCCCCATCGCGGCGGCCGGCGGCATGGCGCAGCCCGAAACGCTGCAGGCCCCGGCGGCGGACGTCGCGATCGACGCCCCCGACGAACCCCTTCAGTAGCGGCGAACGAGGCTCACCAGCCGCCCCTGGATCTGGACCCGATCGGGGCCCAGAACGCGCGTTTCGTAGGCCGGGTTGGCGGCCTCCAAGGCGATCGAAGAGCCGCGGCGGCGCAGGCGCTTGAGCGTCGCCTCCTCGTCGTCGATCAGCGCCACGATGATGTCGCCGGTATTGGCGGTGTCCTGCTTGCGGATCACCACGAGGTCGCCGTCGAGGATCCCTGCTTCGACCATCGAATCGCCGCGCACCTCCAGGGCGTAGTGCTCGCCGCCCGCGAGGAAGTCCGGCGAGAGCGTGATGGCATGGCTCTGGTTCTGGATCGCCGAGACCGGCGTCCCGGCCGCGATCCGACCCATGACGGGGATCGAGATGGCCCGGCCGGAATCGTCGATCATCCGTGCGCTCGCCTGCATGGGAGGCGTCGCCGGCTGTCGGGACTTTCCGCCCTCAACCACGCTCGGGGTGAAGCGGCGCGGCTCCGGAGTGGGTGCCGCCGCCTGCGCCATGCTTTCGGGGATGCGGATCACCTCGATGGCGCGCGCCCGATTCGGCAGCCGGCGCAGGAAGCCGCGCTCCTCCAAGGCCGTGATCAGCCGGTGGATGCCCGATTTCGACTTGAGATCGAGCGCATCCTTCATCTCGTCGAAGGAGGGGGGAACGCCGCATTCCTGAACGCGGCTCTGGATGAACCGCAGGAGGTCAAGCTGCTTGCGCGTGAGCATCGACGGGGGCCTCGCGGCTTTGCGGACCGCCCCGGGGCGGCCTCTGAAACAAATCGCGAACAGGTTAAACGTTCCGCAAGTGTTCTGCAAGCACGTTATGGCCACGCTGTGGGGCGGCGAAGCCGATTTGGCGGGGAGTCTGTGATCGCTGATTGGCGAAGCGGTCGAAAAACCGAGCTCTTCAAGACACTTAGGCGGCACTGATTGGGAACCCTCCTGGGTCTCAGATCAAATCGCCAGTTTCAGGTAACCTTTTGGCCACGCTGGGTGTTTTGGTAACCCTCGTGGAAGCATCGGGCTGATTGGTAAACCTATTCGTCAACCTTGCCAGCCCCACGGCCGCGCCGACCTCTTAGATCTCGGCGGCCCATACGCCCTCCATCCTTTCGTTGAAGCCACTCCCGCCGGAAGCGCTCGTATTGCTCGCTCGTGAGAGTTGTCACGAGATCGAGGATGCGAAGCCTCTCTTCGTATGCCGCCTGCTCATCGTGGGTAAGCGGACGCCCCGCGCGAGCCAGCATAGGAGGTTCAATCAGGTTCGCACGTTCCAATGCTTTTGCGAGAGCGTCATAGAGGTCGTTTTCACGGAGATAGAAATCACCGTGCATCAAATATTCCGGCTCAATGCCGATGAAGGCGCAGACGTTCAGCAGAAAGTCTGCGGGCATCCGGGTCTCACCGCCCACGTAGTTCTGAACCGACCTGTATGGAACGCCAAGATGCTCGCTGATAGTGCGCAGCGACACCTTCTTCGCCTTGATGACCTCTCGAAGCGACCGAACCAGCGCATCTTCGTCTAGCGGCGTTGACATACGCTTGTTTAAGCGCAATCCTGTGCAGCATGCACCGGATCAAGCGCGCTCTCCCTGTTGCCATCATAGGGTCCACGGATCTGTACAGAGCCGTGAGAGCGGGCTTCGTCGCCCAAGGCACCACTCTCAATCAGTGGTGTATCGGGAAGGGCGTTAATAGACAAACAGTCGATAAGGCTTTGAAGGGTGAGCGCTTCAGCAAGCGCAGCCGTGCGCTGATCGACGAAGCGATAAAAGATGCCCTCGGAGAGCAAGAGTTCGCGCTGTGACTGAGCACGTCAGCGCAAGCACCGTTGCTCCGCTAGTCGGGATTTCCAGGCAAGCTTTTCACAAGATATGCCGGAATTTCTATCGCGGACGCCGCGAAACGTGGCGCGGCACGATCTTAGCCGTTCGCCAGTCATATGGCCGGGGCGGTCATTCCGGCGTCCGCTACGAAATACGCGTCGACAGCCTCCCTCCTGAGCTTCAGCTCCGCATTCAAACCGCCCAAACGCCTGTTGAAGGCTCTTTGAACTCCTCTGCAAAGGCCGTCCAAGCGGCCGAGTGGTGGGCCTATTTCCTTCGTCCTGCACTGGCTTATCCGAAAGGCTCGCGCGAGCGCCGGTCGGCGATCAAGGCGCTGGCTGGCGTTGAGGTGTGCGGTCCGAACGGGCGCTGGTTCTCACCGAGCCTGCGCGACATCGAGCGCAAGGTCAGCAAGGCGACGGCTGGCGGTATCCGCGGCCTCGTGCGCAAGCGCCGCGAGGTGAAGCCGGAGAGCCTACCGATCATCACCCGTCGCTGGGATGCCGCGACCGTTGCCCTGGACGATGACACCCGCGAGCGGATCGCCGGGACGATCCAGCGGTACATCCGCGCCCTCTGGGGCAACGGCACTAGCTACAGCGGCGTCGTGCGCCTCGCATCCGAGCGCCTGGCCGAGCTGACGGCCCAGGCGGGCATCGGAGACTACGAAGCCAACCTGTCGGCTTGCCAGCTCCCGAAGCACGTCATCGAGGCCGGCCGGGATGCTCGTCGCGTCCACGAATACCGCACCAACGCGAAGGAATGGGACAACGCCCGGCCGCGGGTGCGGCTCACCTCTGCCGGTCTCGCGCCCATGGAGGTGGTCTACGGCGACGTGCACCACTTCGATGTGTACGTGCGGCGGCAGGATGGCTCACTCGCCACGCCCAAGGGCATCGCTTGGCTCGATGCCGCGAACCGCCGCCTGCGCCTGGACCTGGTGCTGTGCGAGCCAGGCACTGCCGTCCGCAACGCCGATCTAATCCGCAGCTTCGTCGCCATGACCCAGGATCCGCACTGGGGCATGCCGGCTCACCTCTACCTCGACAACGGCTCGGAATACGCCTTCGCCGATTTCGTGCGCGACGCCATCAAGCTCACCAATCTCGACTGCCGGTCGGGGCAGGGCGGCGGGATCACGAGGGCGGCGCCTTACAATGCAGCGGCCAAAGGCATTCTGGAGGGCTCGTTCCGGGTCCTGGAGCAGAAGATCCTGGCTCCGGTGAAAGGCTACATCGGCGGCGACCGGATGAAGACCCGCTCGGGCAACCTCGGGCGCGCACCAGATCCCTTCGACGGAACCTTCGATGAGTTCTGCGCCCGGTTCGAGGGGCTGCTGGCTTACTACAACAGCGACCCTCAGAAGGGCGATTTGCGCGGCCTGTCGCCGGCCGTCTCCTATGGGCGCGCCGTCAAAGAGGGCTGGCAGCGCACTGATGCGGACGCCGATGCGCTGCTGATGGCCTTCTCCACCGAGGGCACGCGCATCGTTACGGACGGCAAGATCCGGTTCGATGGCGGCGTGTACTTCTGTGACCAGCTCGCGGGTCTGAGCGGCCAGCGTGTGCGCGTGCAGTTGCCGAAGTTCGTCACCTGGGATGCCGTCCCGGTGCTGACGATGCAGGGCGCGCTGATCGGCATCGCCCGCCCAGATCCTGTCTATGCCCGGCTTGACCCACGCGGTGCGCGCGAGGCCGCGCGGCGCAAGGGGCTAGCACTGGCCGACATCGCCGCCGCTGCGAGCGAGATCGATGATCTCGACGTGCCCGCGGAGATGATCGCGTCCGCTGCCCGTCAGCCGGCACCGCCCGTGCCGGAGAGCAAGGGCACGATCGGCCTCGCGTCCACGATGGCCGAGATGGGCCGGCAGGTCCTGGAGAACCCGGTCGATCGCAAGAAGCGCGAGCGCGCGGAGAAAGAGGCGAAGATCCACGCCGCCCTTGCTCGCACGCAGATGCTGAGGGGGAAACCATGAGCGAGCTGCGCCCTTGGGCTGGGCTCGACCCAAACGATCCCGCTGATCGTGAGATGCTGGAGCGGATGCACGCCGAGCACGAGCGGCGGGACCGCGAGGCTGTCGAAGCCTTCCTGCGCGAGAGGGCTGAGCGAGAGGCTGAGAAGGTGCGCGCGGCCGCCGAGGCCGAGCGGCGGGCTGCGATCGAAGCGCGGCGGCGAGAGCAGGGCATCTGGGAGACGCCCTTCGTCTCTACCTCGGCGGCCAACCTCATCCACGGTGCGATCGACCGCTGCCTGCGCTTCGGCCAGAACGCCCTGATCATCGGCTCGCCCGGCGTCGGCAAAACACGCGCCCTGGAGGAAGCGGTGCGCCGTTCCAGCACCCTTGAGGGGCCGTCTGTCGGGCTCGTCACCGTGTCGAGCGTGATGGGCGCCTCGACCATGGCGGTGTTCGAAGAGGTCGCACCGCACCTCGGCGTGCGCCCGGCCTACAGCATCGCTGCAACCCTCAAGCGCCTGTGCCGGGAAGCGTGCTTCGCGCCCGTCATGCTGTTCGATGAGGCGCAGAACCTCACGCTACGCTCGGCGCGCGAGTTGCTCACCATCAGCGAACAGGCGCGCATTCAGATGGTCTTCGTGGGCAACGACGAAGTGATCAAGCTCGTCAGCTCCAGCCAAGCCGCCATCCAGCAGATCGCCCGCCGCCTCCCGATCCGGGAGGAGATCGACTGCATCCTGGAGACGGACGCGGACCTGATCGCCAGCCGCTACGAGGTGGAGGGCATGGACGCGTTCCGGCTGTGCCGGGATCTCGCCAGCGCTCGCCACGCGGACGGCCTCGGCAAGGTGCTGCCGGTGGCTCGCGCCCTCGCGCGTGAGCGGCACAGCAAAATGGTCCACGCCGTCGACATCCGGGCGGCCCTCATGACCTTCCCGCATTTCCAGCGCGACCTTGAGGGGCCGAGAGCTTCGCCCGCCCCACAGGTCAAACGCCAGAGCAGCCTCAAACGCCTGCCCCGGAAGCGCTGATCCCCTTTCGTTGCGTACCCCGAGTTGGGGCCAACCCGGCCGGTCACCCCAGAGACGAGGCAAGCATCATGGCAGCCCAAGCATCCCCCATCGCGGCGGATCCGACGCCGCGCATCCCGCGATCCATGCGGGTAGATCCTACCGGACGCGTCGTTCTGCCACAGGTCCCGGACGATCTGCTCCAGCGCTGGCGGGACGATCGTGCAGCGCTGGAAGCCGAGACGAGGATCCTGGCCGCACGGATCGGCGAGCTGCGCCGCCTCGTGAGCGACAGTTATATGGTCGGCCACAACCTGCGCGGCCTCGTCTACCTCTTCGAAAAGGCAGTGGTGGAGGACGGACCAGATAGCCCGCTCACCACGGCCTCGCACATCGTCATCGATTGCCTGCGCTCGATGGCTGCGCGCCTGGAGGCATTGGACGAACAGGCTGAGGCCACGCGCGATGTTGGAGGTGCGCGGTGATCCGGCCCGCACAACTCAAGCTCCTGGACCGCGCCCGCGCGGCGGCCTTGCCCGAAGCGGCCGACTTCACCGAGGTGCTGCGCCACTACGGCGGTGCTGACCGGATCGAGGATCTCACCGCCGCCGGGCTCGACAGACTGCTGGACCACCTCACCGTGACCGGCTTCCGCTCACGCCAGCGGCCGATCATTTCGGCCCGTGCCCGCAAACTGATTGAGGAAGCCGCGCGCCAGCTCGGCCTCACGCCGCACGTCCACGCGGCAGACCTGCGCGGCCATGGCGGCGTCGCCGATCTGCGCGATCTCGTCGGCCGCGGGCTGCTCGATCTGCTGGCGCGATGGGAGCGGCGCGGCCTGGACGTGGTCGCCTTCAATGCCGCTCGCCGCGAGATCTCGCCCGCGCAGCTCCGGCTGCTCCAAGTCGCTCGCAAGCGCGTCGAGATGGTGGAGCGGCGCTGGCACGCCATCCTTCAGGACTTCGGCGGCGTCGTCTCGGCGGCCGACCTCGACCGGCGCGGCGTCGATCTGATCATGGCCTTCCTGGAGGCCGAGGGCTTCGATCGCGCGCAGGTCGTACCGGCCGCGCCCGTTTTCGGCCGCCGGGCGGGCTTCGCCTCGCCCGAACAGGTGGATCTGATCCGCACGCTTTGGCGCGAGTGGACCAGTCCGACTGCCGAGAGCGAGGCGGGTGTTGAAGCCGGCTTGAACACCTGGCTGGATCGCTACCACGGCGCATCCTCGCTGCGCTTCCTGACCTCGGCCGGAGCCGGGAAGGTCATCACGGCCCTGAAAACCATGAAGGCCCGCAAGGGCAAGCGGGAGGCGAGCCATGCTTGAGACCACGCCCGAGGCCGCGATCGGCGGCTACGTCTCCGTCGAGCTGGCCGCGAAGGTGGCCGGGATCACGTGCAACGACATGCAGCAGATCGCCGTCGCCTTCGCGAAGGGCCGCGAGGAGCCGTGGTTCGGCGCTGTCCTAGAGGTGCGGACAGCGAAGGTGCTTGGCCGCCGGCAAGCGGGACATCCGCGTGTCGAGCCTGCCAGGAGCGATGCGCGATGCACTCGACGGCAATGCCTTCCGCTTCCTTCTGGCGGCCGAGCAGGCCGAGCTAGGCGCGGAGGTTGGCCCGCAGGACTTCCTGCTGCTGCACCGCGCGGTGCAGAGTGGGCTGTGCCACGAGGCGGTGTTCGTGCCCATGTTCGCCGCGTTCCTCGACGGTGGGCCGCTTCTTCGGGTTTCACGCGCCCGCTTCGACGCGGTGATGGACTGCTATTACGGCTGGGGCTTCCGCGATCCGCGCCTGCCGGGCGTGTCGGCCGACTATCGTGAGTTCCTGGACCGGAGCCGCCGCCAGCTCGGGATGAGCGACCGGTACTATGCCGCCGTCCTAGCCGAGTTGGCCGGCGTCGATCGGCCGGACTGGATCGATGGCGCTGGGTTCGTTCGCGTGGCCAGCTACCTGATCCGGCTCGGCCTGCCATGGAGCCTGCCGGACAGGGAACTAATGGACCGGCATTCGGTCGGCGCGATCCACGAGGCGCGGTACCAGCTCGGCATCGGTCAGATCGACCACCAGAACAACATGGTGGCGATCGGCGGCGGCGTGAGCCGCACGCGTTCCCTCGACGTCCCGGGCTTCAACCGGCTCCAAGCCGCGCACATGGCCAACGGTTACATCATGCGCAACTCGCCGCCGCGCGTTCCGGGCGTGGCCGGCTACATCACACAGCCGCAGGTGAACCTGATTTGGCGGCTATGGTGCGACCGTGGCGGCGACGACAGGCCCGAGGCGCTGGACAACTGGCTTGGCTACGCGGGCGGCATCGCGACGCTGACGGTCGCCGGGGCCGGCCGGCTGATTGATGAGCTGCTGGAGCCGGTGTTGCGACAACGCCTCGTTTGAACAGCGCGCGCCGATCTGTTTCTCATCCCAACGGTTTCACCTCTGTGGATCGAGAACATGTACAACTGCCAGATCGGGACCCTATGTAGCCTGATTAAACAGCTCACCGTCGATGAGATCAAGCGCGGCTTGATCGTGCGAGAACGCGAGGAGCTTGCGGACAGAGGCATCGATCCTCGAAGAAGCCCAAACCCTGACACGAATTCAAGATACGTTTCGGACGATGATATAGCTAATATGCACGGCTGGCTCAAATCGTGCACACGATGGGCCGTTGTCTTAGATGACGCGAATGTACGACAACGCATAAAGCATTTCGAAAAACGCCTTGAGCGTCCGATACAGCATTACGAGTTTCAAGCTGAGTTGAGAGCAACGCGAGAGGCGTTCGAAGACGCCGTAAATCCACGCCTTTTCTTCCTGTACGACAAAAAGAAAATCGAGCTTTTTGGCAATTGGAAGACCGATTGGGCTCCTGTCCTAGAGGCGTTTCCCTCAAGCGTGCCAGATGTGTTCTATGCCCTTGATTGCTATTGCAATGAGAACAATACCGCTAGCGTTTTTCACTCGATGCGCGTCGTAGAGCACGGACTGAGGTCCCTAGCACAAGATCTCAGCAAGGATTTCGGGGCACAGAATTGGCAAAACGTGATTGATCAGATCGAGGCGCAGATCAAATCGCTTGGAAAAACGCTTCCGTCCGGGCCTGACAAGAGCGAGAAACTTCGATTTTATTCAACTGCCGCAAGGGAAATTACTTTCTTCAAAGACGGGTGGCGCAATCACGTCTCTCATGGCCATGCGACATACGATGAGACGGAAGCACGCAACGTCATTGAACATGTAAAGCATTTTATGGTCGGACTTTCCCGAAATCTGCGCGAGGTTAGCGCTTGATGTAGGCTGCGGAACTACCGGTCGAATTCGGGACGCTTCTGAAATGCAAGAAGGGCGCACTACGATCGCTCGGCGGGAGTCATCACCCCGGAAATTAGTACCGTCATCCCGCCTACCATTTACTGGTGCAAAGGGTATAAAGCTGCCCTACGTCTACAGATCTAGCGCATCACCCTATGCACCTACCAAACCTCCGCAGATTATCGATACGCGAGCTGCTCGGCGCTTACCTACCTCCGTGGTCGGCCTTGGCACCATTAGGCAATCACGCCTTTTGTCACTGACGGTTCCTGCCGGCAGTACGCCGGGAGGACTGAAGCTCCTTTCCAGCGCAGGAGCCTCCTCTGAACAATCAGCAACACCGAACGATCAGTGAGGATCGCTCCAAACCGCCTTCGGCAAGCTGGCCGCCGGCTGTCCAGCAGCATTGAAAAGATCGGACGCCACTTCGTTCAGAAGCATGGATATCTCTTGCGCATCTCCGAATGTATACCGATCGAAGTCAACATTTTCATCTAGCTTTCCGTATGATGAATTGAAACCAAATCCCGAATACTGCCCTACACCGACAACTCCGTTAGTGGCGATATTTAACCCAACTTCAGCAGGCGCGCTCGGATAACTACTGCGCGCGCGCAAACGATCATAAACTCCCAGAGCAAACGCAACCATTCCCACAATCAAGTCAGCCCTGCAGGTACATTTCTCGATCTCTCGATGCTGCATGAAGGAGACAAAAATCCGGCCGCTGCGATGTATCTCGATATGCTTGTCAAAACCGCCCGTCTGCTGAGCAGAAACACCGCCTAAAATCCGTCGTTCGTAGCCTTGCATCATGCTATAGATATACATCCATTGTTGCTTATGTTCCTTGCCCTGAACCCAAATCGACAAAGCATCGTCGGCAGGTAAAAGACCTGCCATCGTTTCAAATCTGGGAAGAGATAGATCATAATGAGGCATAATGACTACTTGCGCGCCCAATGCCGCGCGACCCAGCGGATCCAACCACGCTGACAATTCAGCACGATCCCATCTCAGATGCGCATATGGTATCTGCAAGCACATTTTATAGACAAAATTGGCCTCGAAGTCAGATCGAATTGCCTCTAAACGGGATGTTGCCGTTTCAAATGCCCGAGCATTCCTTAGAACCATGTCATGAACCTCGGACATAGAGAGAGGAACACATCGATCTTCCCTACGAATGGTAGGACGGCGCGTCTTGACGACCCAGTGCGGCCCGAGAGCCGAAGCTCCAACCTCAATGACCACAACACCCGAGCCATCAGGTTCCGTTTGTATCGCCCGCACCGCAACGTAAGGCAGTCGAGGCTCCACACAGCTCAGAAGCACATCGCGCAGTCGCCTCTCAAGGCCAGCGACATCAGGCAGCGGGTTCAACTTTTCGGCGCGCGGCGGAGCGTCTTTCGTCTCATCCATTCCAAGAACGAGCGTTCCACCATCTGCGTTGGCGAAAGCCACTATCTCTTCCGAGAGGGCATCCCGCCCATAGTCGCTTAGTTTACTACCCTTCACCCACGATCGATCGACTGGGATACAGTTAGGGTCGATTTTTCGTTGACGCTTTTGTTCTTTTTCGCTGACCTGAATATCAACCTTGTACTCAAGGCGCCGGTCTTCTACCGCCCCATCTGAAATCAATATTTCGATGTCTTCAATAGTAATATTTTCTATTGCCTTGCCTCTCATCAGCACAACCTCTGAGAACAAATCTCGATTGCGGATCGACGTGCCCGGCAGCAGGATCAACCACCAGCATCGTCGATTGCACGCCCGCGAGATAGGATGCGACGTTTGCCTGTCGAATGTAGGGCGTCTCCGACACAAGCGAAGCGGTTATCGCTCCTTGGCTTTGTCACCGTTTTTGCGACGCCTTCTGGCCTTGCTCACGACCTGCCGTCCCACGATGTACCCATCCTCTTGGATACGAGGATTGCACATCCAAATATCTTGATTGTCTGCGTGCCAATGCCTTATTAAATCTACATACCGCTTCATTGCGCGCATGGTCGCATTTTCTGGTTTAATTACCCGGTTAGCGCGCAGATCCCATCTCGCAACAACGGCTGATAGAAAATCCGGCACTCGAATGAGATCATCCGTTAATTGTCTCAAGCCTGGATTGTCGGTTTTCGGCTCAGGAAACTTGAGCTGCGGCAGCTGATCAAGCGGGAACAGAGTTTGCCAACAAGAATGATAATTTATATACGTCAGGGAATAGAACAACCCATCTTGATACTCGGTCATCTTATCTCTATCTGGGAAGCAACTAATAAGATCCAACTTCGTGTTGGACGCCAATTTCCAACAAACATATGCATTGAACAAGCTTAACAGAAGCAACTTCTCAAATAAAGAAATAGAAAAGTTGCGACGCAGAGCATCCTGTTTGAGTCTTAGCAACTGATCTATGTACGACTGCCCGGTCCCATTCCCTCGCAACTGTTCAATAGTGAAATCAATCAAGTTTCTAGCCGCAACCAGGTCAGCATCATTGCTGCCTGTCCTCAAATATTTTGTGTCACGATTAATTATGAAAACAAAACAGTAGCACGGCCGATCTTCGAAGAATTTTCTCTGCAATTCCGATATTTCCCTGGTCTTTTTAAAATCACGCGGGAGGGCTTCGATTATTTTTCTCCTAAGTTCGTCTACGCCACGCTCGACTGGATAACAAGCGAACGCATATACATCATGAACTGTTTCGACAGGGTCCGTATTAAAATCGCTTGAAACGATCCACTTATTTGCAGTTGCATGACTTCCAATGAATTCTCTAAGATCACGTACGCCACTTTCATTAAAACAATCATCAAGACTTTGCGTCATAGCCTTGAAATCTAGCGGCATCACAGATCCTTGTTTAGAGCCAGCAGCCGAATTGGCGTACATGTTCAGAGGCCTACTGGGTATCCTCGCGCTTGAATTGGTATCGGCGAAGGCCGATGGCAATCGCATATTGCATGATCTGTTGCCTCCCACTATCGAAGCTATGCCGCCGGTCGAAATCGAGGCACTGCCCAAATGCGGGTAGGAGGGGTCACGTCCTCCCGGCGGCCTCAGCGGCCTTCTTCTGACGCTGCCTCTCTCTGGCTGCCTCCTTCTTCGCGAGCACCTGTTCCTTGCGCCGCGCCGTGATCACAGAGGGATCCTCCCATTCAGTTTGGTTGCGGGCGCTTTCGATGATCAGCTCCAGCATCGAGTAGCGAGAATGGATCCTGTGCAGCCTCTCGTTGTTCGCCGCCTTCAGCCGTTCGATCTCAACGTCTAGCTGACTGTCGGCCGCTTCGCTGAACTCCCGATCGTCCCACATGCAGTCCCACAGAGCATAGAGACAGCTGCGCAAGTCGAGCTCGTCCGGTAGAACGAAGGTTCGGGCGCAGCCGTCGAACCGGCCACAGAACAACCGGATCTTCTCCACGATCTCGGCATCGGCCGCACCGTCGGGCAGCTCGAAAAGGCGCGTCAGCCGCTTTCGGTTGATCTCGCGCGCCATCGGACTTCACGATGTCAAACAGCCTGGCCCGCCGCCGGAACGGCGCGCCGGGAAACCCGCCCTCACAGATGGAGGGTGTCCCGCGCCTCGCGGATCGCCTCAAGCATCAGGATCTTGACCCGCGCCGCGCGGGTCCGCTCCAGGTTGGCATCGATCTCCGCATTGAGCCGCTCGACCTCGGCGGCCTGTTCGGCCTTCACCCGCTCGATCTCCACGAGGCACCCGGCCGGCGACGTGTCGGGATCCAGGCCAAGCGCTCTGGCTATCTCCGGCCACGGCATCTGCCTGCGCCCGATCTCGCCGACGATCGCCGCCTCATCGGCATCGTCGGGGCGCCCAAGCAAGCGGGCGAACGCGGACAGATCCTGGGGCGTGGATGACGCTTCGCTCACAGATACCCCCTCAGATCGCCTCAGGACCTTCAATTTCACCTTCAAGAAATTTCGGGCGCGATGATAGCTGAAATGGCTGAATGCCGTTCCACGGGCTGTTTCTCGAAGATGCGCTTTGAGCCCTCGCCGGGCCCGTCGCGATAGCAGGGCCGCAGGGTAACTCTGCCCCCCGATCCCGGGACGGCGAAGCGCTTCGCCGTGCTGAAACGCTTCGGTCGGGTCAGACTGCCTGTCGTTGGCCATCCGCCAATCACAGCGCAGCGGATCGAAGCGGCACAAGGGGAAGCTCTTCCCCCTGCCGCAACGTGACGGTCACGCGCATCAGTCCAACACGGATACGGGGGCCCGGCAAGGACAGTCATGTCGGCGAGCGCGAGAGACATCCTCAGCCTGATCCAGCAGATCGGCGGCCCTGAGCTGGCGCGGCGGGTGCGCCAGGCCTGCACAGGCAAGAGGGTCAGCCTCAGCGTCGTCGCTCTGCTGTCGGACGCACACCCGTTCCGTCAGATCCTCGACGCGAGCGCGATGGCGCAGCTTGTCGAGGTGCTGCGTAACGACCTGCGCCGGGGCGATCATGTGCGCTTCCCGGTGGCGGCCGAGAGCGCCTACCTGCGCGACCGCGAGGCCAGGGCGCAGCACCTGCGCAGGCTCATCACGGCGGGCCTTAGTACGGGCGACATAGCTTGCGCCGTCCGTGTCAGCAGCCGCACCGTCGAGAACCATCGCGCCAGGATGCGCCGCGAGGTCCTTTCCCTGAAGGAGACGCAAGCATGAGCAGTGGACCGCTTGGGACCTCGACGAACTATCGCGTTCCATTCCTCCAGGTCACCGGTCCCAATGAAGAGGACATGCTGAAAGCCTGGGGCAGCCGGTTGATTGGCGTGAAGCTGATCGACCGCGCGTCCGACGTGAGCGACGAAGCTATCTTCATGTTCACTCGGAAGCCGCCTTACATGCCGCTGCCGAACGACGGCACCCCGTTCCGAGTGCGGCTCGGATGGTCGAACACAGATGTGGTGCTTGTCGGCTACTACACCTTCCAGCGCACACACATCTTCGGCTCTCCCAAGCGCGGACAGCAGCTTCACCTGATCTGTCGATCAGCGAACCTCGTAGAGCATTTCAAAGCCGTCGATAGCCAGCACTTCGACAAGGAGAACGGCCATTACACGATGAGCGACGTGTTCCAGAGCATATTTCGCTCGACCGGCCAGTCCGTAGACGTCCATCCGGACATCGCGAAGCTTGAGATCCCCGGCGGCTACCTGCTGCGTTGGAACCAGAGCGCGATTGATTTCGCCAGCGAGCTAGCGGACGCGAACGGCGCGCATATCAAAGTTCAGGACAACAAAGTCCTCATTCTGAAAGATTATTCGAAGCAGAGCGTCAGCGGAAAAGATCTCCCGCGCACGATATTGAAGTACGATGAAAATTACGAGTTCGACGTGGAGCTGGAGCCCCGGTTCCAGTACCAAAAGGTAACGGCCAGCTTCCTCAATACCGAAGATGGCCGCCTTGAGAGCGCAGAGAAGACGGAGGGGCAGGGGAAGGACGGCGACGTTCTCCCGCATCCCTTTGGCTCCAAGGAAGGCGCGGAGCGGGCCGCCACAGCAGTAGCGCAGGCGTGGGCGGCAAACTCTGGGACGGGAATGTTCACTTCCTACGGCCGCCCCGAGGCCGTGGCCGATGCCCCCGTGAAATGTGTCGGCTTCGGACCCGAGATCGATGACGCGGCGTGGATCTCCACCATCGTGACCCACGACGTGAACCCTGACGGCGGGTGGGTGACCATCGTGGAAACCTCGATCGACCCGTAACCGCCGGTCGGGACGCGAGCCCGGTCCATCCCGTCAGCGCCAATTCGGAAGCCATCATGAGCCAGCACCAGACTACGGCCAGCCTACCTAATATCCCACCGCTCGGGGTCTCGATCACGGTCCTGGCCGGCGAGGTGCCCTCGCAGGCCGCGAGCGGCCAGCTGCCGGAGTGGATCAAGGTGACGCCGCGCGGGCCGGTGCAGACCCGCGATGGGCGGAGCTACAGTTTCTCACCGGAGAACCTCGTTGCCCGCTTCAAGTCGGACGGCATCGATATCCCGGCCGACTTCAACCACGCGATCCCGTTCAAGGGCGGCCGCGGCGAGGAGGCCGACGCAATTGGTTGGGCGAAAGAGCTGCAAGCGCGGCCGGACGGCACCTACGCCCGCATGGAGTGGCTGGACAAAGGTAAGGCGGCACTCGCCGCACGCACCCACCGCTACATCTCGCCGAGCTTCCACCACGACGCCAACGGCGAGGCGACGTGGCTGCATTCAATCGCGCTCCTGGCCGCTCCAGCGTTGTCCATGCCAGCGCTGGCCGGGGCTTCGACCGGCGGCGCGGCTCCGGAGACGATCCCGGAAGCTCTCGGCCTCGATCCGTCAGCGGATGACGCGGCCTGCCTCGCAGCGATCGTCGCACGGCAAGCCGACTTTGTGTCGGTTGGGTTGTATGCCGACACACTGGCGGCCTTGAACGCCGCCAACAGCACGATCGCCGAGTTGCGCACGTCCGCCCGGCGAGAGCGGGTCAGCGCCTTGATGGAAGACGCGCTCAAGGCCCGCAAGATCATGCCCGCTCAGCGCGCGCAGTACGAGGCGCTGTGCAGCACCGACGCCGGATTGGCGCATGTCGCCAGCCTGTTCGCAGTCACGATGCCCGGCCTCCAGCCATCCGGCCTCGACGGACACATACCGAACGACGGCCGGAACGATGCCGAAAGGCCCGAGATGCTGGCCGCCCGTGCGGCCCGCTATCGCGCGGGTGAAGCGGCCAGCGGCCGCACGCTCAACCACGCTGAGGCAATCCGCTTCGCGCACGAGAACCCGACAGCCGGCCGGTAGCCGGTTCCACCAGCCGAAATCACCGAGGATTTCCTATGGCCGGCACAGCTCGCCCGTTCCCAACTGATCCTGTTCTGACCGCTCTGGCGCTCGGCTACCACAACGACAGCACGACGCTGATCGCCGACGTGGTGCTTCCGAGAGTGCCGGTGCCCGCACCGAGGTTCTCCTGGACGCGCTATCCGATCGCGCAGGTGTTCACCGTCCCCAATACGCTCGTCGGCCGTCGCGGCCGGACGGAGCGGGTCGAGTTTAGTGGCGCTCGCGACGCCAGCGAAGTCAACGACCACGCCCTGGAGTTCAGCGTTCCGCAGACGGACATCGATGAGGCCAAGGTCATGCGCGACCGTGGGCTTGGCAGCTTCAACCCTGTCGATTTCTCGACGATGGCGTTGACGGACCTCATCCTGCTCGATCGCGAGGTGCGTGCGGCCGCGATGATCCAAGACCCCAACAGTTACGCGACCAACAAGCGCTTGACGCTGTCTGGCACCGATCAGTTTGATCATGCGGAAAGCGATCCAATCGCGGTGTTCAAGGCGGCATTCAATGCCACCCTGATCTACCGACCCAACACGATGACGATGAGTCGGCCAGTGTGGTCGGTGGTGTCGTCTCATCCCAAGATCGTGAACGCGATCCGCGGCAACGTCACGGGGCAGGGCATCGTCACGCCAGATGAGTTCGTGCGCCTGTTCTCGGGAGAAGGGCTTAAGACCCTGGCGATCGGCGAGAGCTTCGTGAACACCGCACGCCCTGGACAGGATGCGCGCATGGCCCGGGTGTGGGGAAACGCGATTTCACTTACCCATCTCAATCCCATGGCGAACCCGACCACGGGCGGGGTCACCTTCGGCTTCACTGGTGAGTATGGCGCGCGCTTCGCGCTGTCGTGGCCGGATCGCGATGTTGGCGCGGAAGGCGGGGTCGTGGTGCGCGTGGGTGAGCGGCTACGTGAGTTGGTGGTGGCACCGGATGTAGGCTTCCTCATTCAGAACCCGATCATCGGCATGCCGGGGCCAACGATCATCCCTGCTGAAACGATGCGCGGTTATTGAAGGCCACTTCAATGAGCGATGAAGGCAGCCCACACGTAGTGCCGCCGCAGCAGCCGGAGCTGGAGATCCAGCCCGGCCAGCCGCTGCCCCTGTTCGGCCGCCACGAGGGCATCGAGGTTGTTGTGATCCGCTCCGATGAGTACCGAGAGCTGATCGGCCTACGGGCGCGAGCGGCCCGCGAGGAGATCAGGGCGGTGTTTCAAGAGCGGAAGGGGCCACCGCCCGGCCTCTCGACCATCGAGAAGGACCCAGAGGTGGCCGACTTCCTCCGTGATCTATTCCGGGGACGGATGACGCTGGCGGCACTGCATGAAGCGTGCGTTGAGCGCTTCGGCACAGCTCGCGCGCCATCGGCCAGCCGGATCCAGGTGTTCCGCGCGCGCTGGCAGAGCTACTGATGCCACTTACAAGCGGAATAGCATGTCGGCTAAAAGCCTCGAATTCACAGAATTTTGGGCCGGCGCCGCACTTGGGTGCGCAGCTAAGCTATCAATAGAAAGTGCCGTGACGTAGCGTCGATTAGCCATGAACGCTTTCATCTTCACACTTATCGCGAATGGATGCCTGCTGGAGCGATCTGGACTAAGCCAAACCGCGAAGCCGCGACGAATAGAAAAATCAGAAAATAGCTGAATGAACAAATCTTCGCCCGACATCAAGTTGGCTGTCGCCGTGACTTGAGCCGGCACAAATACCTTGTACCGGTGCCTAGGGGAGGATATCCCGTTCACGATGTCGTTTTTGACATCAGGATAGGATTTTCCGCGCTCATGCCAGGACGACAAGCGCATATATAGATCCATTTCCGGATGCACATAGTACTTTCTCTTGATATTATTGCTCTGAGGATACCCGTTATACTCGTGCCACAACTCCGGTTCTTCAAAAATTGTCCTCATTTGGTTGCTCTTGCCGCCATTTTGATCCGCGATGAGCATTACCAACGTGTCAATCGTCATGCTTTGACGCCTATACGGGAGCTATTAAAGCGGGATATGGAAGTGGCTCAAACGCCCTGTAGCTCATTCAATTGCGGCAGCTGATGAGTTTTTGAGAGCGGCAAAGATGTCTACTAGCGAGCCTGTTCATAGCACAATCGCAAGCGTGGCGCTGGTGACAATCCCAGCATGGCACTATGCCGAGTTGCTGGAGTATCAGCGGCTGGCACAGGCCAGCGGATCAGTCATGGCTCAGGTCCGGGCCCATCCTGCGCTCCTTGCAGTGGATCCACGGAGCCGGCTGTTCGGAGACCCCGAAGTGGCTGTGTTCCTGTTTGAAGCTTTCGGCGGATTGAAGCTGGTCGACGCCGATGTGGCTTGTCGGCAACGGTTCGGGGCCAATCGTAGCCCAAGCAAAGCGACCATCGGGCGGTATTGGCAGCGGCTACGAGGAAGGCGCTGAGCGGTCCGCTCAACTCGCGTCATCCTGCGTGGTCCCGCTCAATCCCGCCAACTTCGGACCACTGCCGCCAGTTAGCGATGACATACACACTGTCGAGTCGATCGGCGATCATGTCGATCCGCGGCCGGTTCGAACGCGGTGCGCCTACGGCCAGCCGCACCGAAGTTGTGCCGCACTCCTTCGTGCCGGTCAGGCCTCCTAGTCCGGAACCGGGACATGCCGAACTCGTGCGACGCGGTGGCGCCGGACGCCAGGGGGCTGTGAGCGACACGGCGCGGGCGATGCGAACCACAAACGCATTGACGGCGCAAGCGGAGCCGTTTCAATGCACCTTGCGCCTCGCCGGGGAGCGCAGCGGGGCGATATCGGGCTTGGGATGACGAGGATGCGAAAGCGCGCGGCTCCTGGGCCCCTCCGGCTCTCCCTCGGCGCCCTGATCCTGGGTTCGGCGCTTGCCGGCTGCACCACCGGATTCGCCTACATCTCCCGGAACTACGTGGCGCTCACGCCGCAGGTGGTCACGATCGGCTGCAAGGAACCCTACGAGGTCTACGACAACCGGCAGCTGCGCCGGATGCTGGTCGTATCCAACGCCCTGCGCGAATATGCCGGCTGCAACCTGAGTGAAGTCCGCATCGATCCGGAGCCGGGCGCGACCCAGGTGACGCGCTTCCGCACGGCCGCCCGCGCCTATCTCGACGAGACCGTGCGCGAGGATTGCCGGATCACCGGCGAGACCGTGTTCGATTCCCTGAAATCGGAGTTCGCCTACGCCTGCGACGCGCCGGTCGAGCGGCGCGGAACGGTGGTGCCGCGTCTGCCGGGCCGCAACCCGGGTGCAGCCCAACGCTGAGCCCGCCCGCTCAGGTCCCCGGCTTCGGGAAGGTGCGTTCGGTCGCGTCGCCGGCTGCCGCCAGGAGGGCACGCGCGAAGGCGCGGGCCTCGGCCCGGTCCAGCACGATGGCCGCGGTAACCGGCCCGCCGCCGAGATCGGACAGGGCGAGTTCCAGCCGTACCCCATCGGGCACGGCGCTCGCCTGAAGGCTCCAGCCCGAGCCCCGATCCGTGCTCTGTGCCATCGCATACTCCTCCCGCGTGTCGGGAAAACGCCGCAGGCGCCCGCCGGAACCGCCCTGGCCCGGGGCTGTTCCCGAGCCGTGCCCAGCGCCTCCCTGCCTCGCCTGAACGCGTTCCTCAAGACCGCAGGCCCCGGACTCGTCGTGATGCTTGCCGACACGGATGTCGGAAGCCTGATTACGGCGGCCCAGAGCGGCGCCCGCTGGGGCTACTCGCTGCTGCTCCTGCAGATCCTGCTGATCCCGATCCTGTACGTCGTCCAGGAGCTGACGGTCCGGCTCGGCACCGCCACGGGGCGTGGCCATGGCGAGCTGATCCGCGCGCGTTACGGGCCGGTCTGGGCCTGGATCTCCTATGGTGGCCTCGTGGTCGCCGGGATCGGCGCCATCGTCACGGAATTCTCCGGCATCGCGGGGATCGGCGACCTGTTCGGGGTACCGCGGCTTGTGAGCCTCGGATTGCCGGCCCTTCTGCTCCTCGGGCTCGTCTTCACCGGCGGCTACCGGCGCGTCGAGGTCGTGGCTCTGGCGGTCGGCCTGTTCGAGCTGGTCTTCATCGGCCTCGCCATCGCGGCGCGGCCGAACCTGGGCGAGATCGCCACGTCTTTTGCCCACATACCGCTCGGCGACGGTCAGTACCGGGTGCTGATCGCCGCCAATATTGGAGCGGTGATCATGCCGTGGATGATCTTCTACCAGCAATCGGCGATCGTCGACAAAGGCCTCGGCTGGGACCACGCGCGCAACTCGCGGATCGACACCCTCGTGGGAGCGGTGATCTCGCAATGCGTGATGGGGGCGATCCTGATCGCGGCCGCCGCCACGATCGGCAAGGCCGGGCAGGGGACCAAGGAGGGCTTGCAGACCGTGGGCGACCTCGCGGGCGCCTTCACGCCCGCCCTGGGGCCGTGGCTCGGGCAGGTGGTGTTCGGGGTCGGGATCATCGCGGCGGCCTTCGTGGCGCTGAACGTGGTCGCCCTCGCGCTGGCCTGGGGTTTCGGCGACGTGATGGGAAAGCCGCACTCCCTAGAGCAATCGCCCCGGGAGGCGCCGGCCTTCTACGGCGCCTTCGCGCTGGTGGTGGCGGCCGGCGCGGTAGCCGTCCAGCTCGTGCCGAATCTGGTTGCGCTCAACATCGCCGTGGAAGTGATGAACGCCCTGCTTCTGCCACTCGCGCTCGGCTTCCTGATCCTGCTCGCCACCCGCGCCCTGCCGGAGGGCAAGCGTGTCGAGGGCGCCTACAAGTGGGTGGTCTACGTCGTCTCGGGCGTCACCATCGCCTTCGCGCTGGTCGGTGTGCTCGACGCGGTCGGCCTGCTTTGAGGCGATTGACGCGAGCGGCCCGATGATGTCTCCCCCGGGTCTTCCGAGACGGTGGAGTCGACACATGCAAGAGATCTGGTTCCGTACGGGCGAGGCCACGGTGCTGGCGGCCGAGGGCCAGTACACCGACGCGATGCCGGAGGTGCTGATCGGCTCCGTCCGCGGTCCGGTGGGTCAGGCCTTCGCGTCGATGATGGGGCAAGTGCAGGGCCACACCCGCATGTTCGTGGTCCGCGACCTCAACCAGCTCGTGCGCCCGGCCACGATGATGACCACCAAGGCCACCATCCACACGGCCGAGTATGTCGAGCTGCTCGGCGGCGTGGTCCAGGCCGCCACCGGCGACGCGATCGTAGATTGCATCATCGAGGGCGTGCTGCCGAAGGACGGGCTCGACGAGTTGTGCATGATCATCATGATCTGGCTCGATCCGCGCTGCGCCGAGGACGACGACCTCGACCAGAAGGACCTCTACCGGACCAACTACGAGGCGACGAAGCTCGCCATCGCCCGCGCGCTCAAGGGCGAGCCCACGGTGGACGAGCTGATCGCCAACCGGAAGACCGTGAAGCACTACGCGCTGGAAGACGTCATCGAGTATTGATCAGCGCCGCGCCATGGGCGTGCGGGCGTAGAGATCGGCCACCGCGCAGTCGATGCCGAAACCGGGGAGAACCAGACGGTCATCCCCGGTCAGGCGGGTGCGGGTCCAGGTCTCGCCGATTCGCACCGACAGGGTCAGTGCAGGGCTCTTCTGTTCGATCAGGAGTACGGCCCGACAGTGCGGCAAGGTCTCGTAGCCTGCGCGCTTGACGTCAATCTTCGTCTGGCGCGTGCCGGGGAACTTCCGGTGGTCGCTCGAAGCGCGGATCTCGGCGGCCAGATAACAGCCGTCGACGACGTTCTGGTCGGGCTCGATGGTGGCCGCATCGTTGACCGCGACATCCGGGACCATACACTGGATGAGTTCCCACTTCTCCTTATTCGGGACGCGTCTCGATGAAGTCCCAGAACCCCCGGTGGGGATCGGTCCTGTGGACGGGCTGGGTCTCGAGAATCGTCATGGGAAAGCCCGGGCCGACTCGACAGATGCGGAGAATCCCGCCGGCCACTCGCTCGGTCAAGGGCGCCCTATCCCGGCGGGATGCGCCCCACCGAGCACAGGGTACGCATCGTGGTGCTGCCCGGGTCGGTGTAGCAGGAGGTCGACCAGCCGTTCTGCTGGATGAACGACTTGCGCCGCTCCGACAGGGACGTCCGGTAGGCGTTGGCGATGATCGGCTCGACCGTGGCGGCCGCTTCTCCGATCAGGATCTCGGAGGCCACCGACAGGTCGCGGAAGAAGGTCGCCGAGGGGGCGGGCTCGGCCGAGGTCGCCTGCACGATCGGCTCGGCCCGGCAGGTCACGTCGAACTTGATCGGCCCGGCGAGGCGGATGTCGATGCTGGGGCCAGCGCGCTTGCCGACCTTGCCGTCGATCGCCCCCGCGATCTGCCGGGCAAGGTCGTCGCAGGTATCGGCCCGGGCTGACGCCGCGAGCAGCGGCAGGCAGGCCAGGGCGGCCAGAAGGCGCGTCACGGTAAAGCTCGGCATGACCGCACTCTAGCCGCGGCGCGGCCCCTGTCGAGGGGTCGAATCGGCCCGCATCCGGGCAAAATTCGCGAGCCACGCCTTGGCGACGCGCATCCCCGGCGGCACGTTTGCGGTCGGCGGCGGACGGCGGACGCAATCTTCCAGATAGGTCAGGGACTCTTGGAGCACCGTGCCGGTGAACGGCTTGGCGATCACCGCCGTGGCCCCCGCCATGTCGTCGCTGAGCGCCTGGGCGTTGGCGGTCATGAATGCGGCCGTGATGCCGCCGAGGTCGTGCACGGCCTGCGCCACGTCGAGGCCCGAGGAGCCGTCGCCGAGGCGCAGGTCGATGAGAACCAGTTCCGGTCGGATCTCGTACACGAGGGCGATAGCCTCCCGGGCGGTCATGGCCGTGCCTACGACGCAGTGGCCCGCCTCCTCCAGCATCATCTCGATCTGCATCAGGATGAGGGCTTCATCCTCGACGACGAGGATCTTGAGCGGCTCGGTCACGCAGCCTCCAGACCGCCAGCCATCTCGCGCGGCAGGCGTATACTGACGATCGTGCCGGGATCGTTGGTCATCCAGGCGATGCTGGCGCTGAGCTGGCGGCAAAGCGTGCCGATCAGACGCTTCCCAAAGGAGCACTGCTCCATCACCTGGAGGGGCATGCCGACGCCGTCATCGGCGATCTTGATGGTGAAGTAGGCCTCGTCCGGCGCCACCGTCACGGAGAGCCGACCCGGGCGGTCGTTCGGGAAAGCGTGCTTGAGGGCGTTGGTGATCAATTCGTTCATCATCAGCGCCACGGGCGGCGCCTTGGCGACCGGGATCTCCACGGCCTCCAAATCGAGGTGCAGGCGGATTCGGTCGCCTGAGCCGCGGACAAGGTCGGTGGCGAGGTCGCGTGCGAACTCGGCCACGTCGAACCGCTCGACGTTGTTGGATTGGTAGAGCCGCCGATGGACCGTGCCCAAGGCCTCGACCCGGGTCAGCATCGCCTGCATGGCGGTGCGGGCGGCCGGGTCGGTGATCGCCCGTGTCTGCATGGACAGCAGCGCCGCGATCATCTGCAGGTTGTTTTTAACCCGGTGATCGACCTCATGGACCAGCATGGTCTGCGTGGCCAGTGCCTCGGTCAGGTCGCGGGTGCGTTTGGAGACCTCCGCCTCGAACCGGTCCTTCTCCTGCTGGACCCGCAGATGCGCGTCCACCCGGTCGGAGACGTCAAGCTGCGAGGCGAAGAAGAACAGCACCTCGCCGGCCTCGTTGGCGACCGGGCTGAGATAGAGCGCGTTCCAGAAGGGTACCCCATCCTTGCGGTAGTTCAGGATGTCGATCGCGATGTCGGTGCGGGCCTGGACCGCCTCGCGGATCAGCGCGATGACGCCGCGATCGGTCTCCTTGCCCTGAAGAAAACGGCAGTTGCGGCCCATGACCTCGTCCCGGCCATAGCCGGTCATCCGCAGGAAGGCGTCGTTGGCGAAGACGATCGGGTTGTCGGGAAGCCGCGGATTGGTGATGATCATCGGCATCCGCGTGGCGCGGACCGCGGCGGCGAAGGGATCGCCCTTGCCCTGCTCGGCGTCGAGCCGGTCCGTCTGATGCCAAGCGTCGGGCTGTTCCATCGAACCTGCTCTCTTCTGCCCGGCGTTCGTCACCTCCGGCAATCGGGTCGTGGCTGCGCTTCCGCAATCGCGAGCTTAACCACCTAGTCATGGGATCGGTTCGGGGCCAATGCGCGGAAGGTCCATATTTCGGTAGACAGAACGCCGCACCTTGAGGGGTTCAGCCGCCCGCCCGGGTGCGGACAAAGCCCGGGAGACAGGGTTCGAGTGACCTGGCCGGGGCAATATCCCTAGAGTTGCTTCACCCGCGCCCGGCGCTGTCGGCCTCAATGGAAATCCCGGCTGGGATAGGCCCGTCGGTCCGACGCCACGGCGAAATCCGTGGTCTCGGGCGGCAGCCGCATCCCGGCCTCGCGCAGGTCACGCAGCGATGCCGTGAGATCGCGAAAGCCCTCGGCTACGAGGTGGACCACCCCGTCCGCCCGCTGGATCCGGCCGCGCACGGCGAGGAACCGGGCCTGCATGGCGGCCCGGCGGTTGGCCTCGAACAGGGCCTTCCAGACGATCACGTTGGCGATGCCGGTCTCGTCCTCCAGGGTCAGGAACACCACGCCCTTGGCGGTTCCCGGCCGCTGGCGGATCAGCACAAGACCCGCCACCGTGACCCGCGCCCCCTGGGACAGGGCGGGATCGAGATGGGCCCGAGCCGAAATGGCGCCGATCCGGGCGAGTCGCCCCCGGAAGAAAGCGACCGGGTGCCCCTGGAGCGAGAGGCCGGTGGCGGCATAATCCTCGGCCACCGCCTCGGACGGGGCCAGAACCGGCAGTTCCACCGCCGGCTCGTGCCGGAACAGGCCGTCATCGGCGTGCCAGGCGAAGAGCGGCAGCGGCGCATCGAGGAGATGGGCGCGGCGCTCTGAGCCGTCGGCCTTGGCGGCCTTGCGGGATGACGTCCCCTCCAGGGTACGGACCATCCATAGGGCGGCGCGCCGGTCGAGACCCAGCGACCGGAACGCATCCGCCTCGGCCAGCCGCTCCAGGGTGTTGCGGGGCAGGGCGAGGGACGCCTGCAAGCCTTCGATGCTGGCATAGCCGTTGGCGCGCAGCCGCACGAGCCGGCGCATCGCGGCCTCGGGTAGACCGCGCACGACGCGCAGGCCGATCCGCACGGCGTGCATCTTAGGATCGCCGCAGGGCTCCAGGGTGCAGTCCCAGTCGCTGGCGTTGACGCAGACGCCCCGCACCTCGACCCCATGGGCGCGGGCGTCGCGCACGAGCTGCGCGGGCTGGTAGAAGCCCATCGGTTGGGCGTTGAGGATCGCCGCTAGGAAGACATCCGGGTGCCGGCACTTCATCCAGGCCGAGGCGTAGACGAGGAGCGCGAAGCTCGCCGCGTGGCTCTCCGGGAAACCGTAGGTCGAGAAGCCCCGGATCTGCGCGAAACAGCGCTCGGCGAAATCCTTCGGGTAGCCCCGGCGGGTCATGCCGCCGACGAACTTTTCTTCAAATCCCCCGATCGTGCCGACATGCCGGAAGGTCGCCATCGCCCGACGCAACCCATCGGCCTCCGCCGGGGTGAAGCCCGCCGCCGTGATGGCGATCTGCATGGCGTGTTCCTGGAACAGCGGCACGCCGTAGGTCTTCTTCAAGACGGCCTTCAGTTCGTCGGGGTCGCCGTGAGCGGGATCGGGCGAGGGATAGACCACCGGCTCCGCTCCCGAGCGCCGCCGCAGGTAGGGATGGACCATGTCGCCCTGGATCGGGCCGGGGCGCACGATCGCCACCTGCACCACGAGGTCGTAGAATTCCTTCGGCTTGAGGCGCGGCAGCATCGACATCTGCGCCCGGCTCTCGACCTGGAACACGCCGACGGAATCGGCCTTAGCCAGCATCGCGTAGGTGGCGGCATCGTCCTGCGGCAGGTCGGCCAGAGTCTCGTAGACCTCGCCATGGTCCTGTCCCAAAAAATCGAGGCCGCGCTTGAGGCAGGTCAGCATGCCGAGCGCCAGCACGTCGACCTTCATCAGGCCGATCGCGTCGATGTCGTCCTTGTCCCACTCGATGAAGGTGCGGTCCGCCATGGCGCCGTTGCCCACCGGTACGGTCTCGTCGAGGCGGCCCCGGGTCAGCACGAAGCCGCCGACATGCTGCGACAGGTGGCGGGGGAAGCCGATCAGCTGGTGGGCGAGATCGAGCGCCTGCCGGATCGCGGGGTTGGCGGGATCGAGGCCGGCTTCGCGCACATGCTGGTCCGGCATGCCGGTGCCCCAGGAGCCCCAGACCGTGTCGGCGATCGCCGCCGTCACGTCCTCGGTCAGGCCCAAGACCTTGCCGACCTCGCGGATCGCCATGCGGGGGCGGTAATGGATCACCGTGGCGCAGAGGGCGGCGCGCTCCCGGCCGTAGCGGGCGTAGAGGTGCTGGATCACCTCCTCGCGGCGCTCGTGCTCGAAATCGACGTCGATGTCGGGGGGCTCGCCACGGTTCTCCGAGATGAAGCGGGCGAAGAGCAGCCGGTGCTTGGACGGGTCCACCGCGGTGATGCCGAGGCAGAAGCACACGGCGGAATTCGCCGCCGAGCCACGCCCCTGGCAGAGGATGCCCTTGCTGCGAGCGAATTCGACCACGTCGAACAGGGTCAGGAAGTAGCGGGCATAGTCCATCTTGGCGATGAGCCGCAGTTCGTCGTTCAGCGTCGCCTCGACGGCGGCCGGAACCTCGCCGCCGTAGCGCCAGCGCGCCCGCTCGAAGGTCTTTTCCGCCAAATAGTCCTGCGGCGTGCGGCCGGGGGGCACCGGCTCGTCGGGATATTCGTAGTGCAGTTGCGACAGGCAGAAGTCGCAGGCCTGCGCGATCTCGACGGTGCGGGCCAACGCCCCTGGATGGTCGGCAAAGAGCGCTGCCATCTCGGCGGGGGGCTTCAGGTGGCGCTCGGCATTGGCCTCCAAGCGGTAGCCGGCCTCCCCGATCCGGCAGCCCTCCCGGATGCAGGTGACCACGTCCTGCAGCTGGCGCCGCTCGGGGTGGTGGTAGAGCGCGTCCGAGACCGCGACCATCGGGGCGCCGGAGGCTGCGCCCAACTCGGCCAGGAGCCCGAGACGCCGCCGCTCGTCGCCGCGGCGGGTGTGGCTCGCCCCGAGGAAGGTCCGCCCCGGGGCGGCGGCGGCCAGCGCCTCCAGCCGCGCCCGGAACCCGTCCGGCAGGCGCCTTGCCGGCGGCATGGCAATGAACATCTGCCCCTCGGCGGCCTCCAGCATCTCGGCGAAGGAGAAGCAGCACTCCCCCTTTCGGACCCGCCGGTTGCCGAGGGTCAGCAGCCGGCACAGGCGCCCCCAGGCATCCCGGTTCATCGGGTAGGTGACGGCCTCGAACCCCTCCTCGGTGACAAGGCGCACGCCGGGCAGGATCCGGATCGGGGTGCCCTCCAGCGCCAGCGCCGCCGCATGGGCCCGCACCACGCCGGCCACGGTGTTGCGGTCGGCGATGCCGAGGGCCTCGAGGCCGTAGGACGCCGCCTGCACGACGAATTCCTGCGGGTGCGAGGCGCCGTGCAGGAAGGAGAAGTTCGTGGTGACGGCGAGTTCGGCGTAGGCGGGGCCGCTCACGCGAACAGCCCGTGGACGTACCACGCGGCCGGGCGGTCGGGGGCGTGCGGCCCGTCGCGGTAGAGCCAGAGCCGGTGCCCGGCCTCGCACTCGACGCGGTAATAGTCCCGGTCGTTCCCAGGCGCGTGCCACCACTCGGCGGCGACCCGCTCCGGCCCCTCGGCATGGGTGACGCGGTGGATCTGCGCGCGCCAGCGGAACCGCCGGGGCGGCCCCTCCGGGATGGTCGAGAGCACATCGCAGGCGGCCTCGCCCCGGGGGAACAGCACCAGGGGGCGGGGCGGGAGGTGGTCGGGCCAGGGGGAGGCGAGGGAGCTGTCGGACTCGCGCATCTCCCTCCCCCCTCTGCGGGGGAGGGTACCCTGCGCAGCAGGGGGGGAGAGGGGAGCGACGGTGCAGATCGGGGCGCCGGCTTTCATGAAGGTCACGCTACATCCGGAAGCGTCGCTCCCCTCTCCCGACCCCTGCTGACGCAGGGACCACCCTCCCCCGCAGAGGGGGG
>NZ_JAKSYH010000191.1 GCF_022829295.1 Methylobacterium sp. J-088 | reverse complement strand
GCGTGTCGAGCGAGAACTCGTAGAACAGGGCACCCTGCTCGACTTGCCGAGGTCCCATCATCTGCTTCGATCTCCGTCTCTGGACAGGAGTGAATCACCTCATCACAGCCGCTGCAACACCCGAGTTTTTCAACAGAATCGACCAGATGCAGTCATTTACGCGCGGCCGTGCGGCTCCCGTAAGCGGACGCTCACATTGGGCGACTTCTAACGCCCAACGACCACGCTGCCTGACCCCCTGTAACCCCCACACGCGTCAGCCGTTGGGTTCAGGGTTATTCCCTCCCGAAGACCGGGTTCTCCCCAATGGTCAGCGTCGACCGATCACCTACGATCATCCCGGTTCAGTTCGGGAGTTCACGATGAGAATGTTGAGAAGGCTGGCATTCGCTACCCTCGCACTCATAGCTTGGCTCGGTATCGGCCAACTCGAACGGGGAAGGCTCGGGGTCGCCCCCGCCCAAGCCGCCGGAGGATGCGGCATCGGCTTCCATCGAGGCCTCTACGGTGTCTGCCGACCGAATTACGGCGGCTATTACGGCGGCCCCGGCTACTACCGCGGTGGCGTGGTCTACGGCAGGCGCGCCGTCTATGGGTACCGCGGCGGCTATTACGGCCGCCGGGTTTATGGCGGACGCGTCTATCGCGGCGGGGGGGTCCGCGGCGGTCGCGTGGCCGGGTTCCATGGCGGGCGTGGCTTCCGCGGCGGCGGCTTTCACGGGGGCGGCCGCTTCCGTCGCTGAGGCCTCGGCGGCAGGCTTAAGCCTCGTCCGACATAGGCGTAGGGGGAATTTTCGCAGTCACGCGTAGGCCGGTGGTCAAGCGCACGACGGCCAAGGTCCCGCCGAGCGCCTCAAGACGGTCGCGCATCCCTCGAATGCCGGATCCTTCGACGATGGGAAACGCGGCACCTGGCGGCAGCTCACCGCTCCCGTCCTCGATTGTCAGCTCCAGGTTCGCCGACGCATCGGGACGCAGCGTGAGCCGTGCCCTCTTCGTGGAGGAATGGCGCTGCACGTTGGTGAGGGCTTCCTGGGCGACCCGGTAGAGCGCGAGTTCCACCCCCCGTGCCCAGCGCCGCTCTGCTACCTCGTCGACGGACACCCTGACTTGGATGCCGGCGCGTCTCTCGAACCCATCCGCGAGCGTCGCCAGGGCGAGGCCGAGCCCAGCCTCGTCGAGGAGCGCCGGATGGAGGACGTAGGACAGCGTCCGCACCTCCGCCACGCTCGCGTCGATCAGGGCCCGGGCCTGCGTCAGGGCGGCGCGAACCCTGGGAGGTGGATCGACGAGGCCGCGGTCCGCGACCCCCAGTTCAAAACCGGCGGCGATCAGGTTCTGTCCGGTGGTGTCATGCAACTCGCGCGCGATGCGCCGGCGCTCGTTGTCTTCTCGGCGCAGGACGTTCTCCGTGAACCGGCGCAACCCGCCCTCAAAGGCGCCGTCCCCGGCCACATCGGTGGCGGCCCCGAAGATGTACCCCGTGCCGGCATCGCCGAGCGGTACGAGAACGGTGTTCCATACAAACTGCGATCCGCCGAGGTTGACCCGACGCTCGACGCGCCGCGTTTCCCCTGACGCGAGCACGCCACGGTACTCGGCTTCTACGGCCTCGGCGTCCTCAAGCGGGAACAGTTCTCGGGTCGTGCGTCCGACCAGGTGCGCCGTTGCCCGGCTCCCTTCGCCCTCCAGGCGCAGTGTGAGCGCCTCAAGCACGAACGTCCCGTCGCTTTGGGCTGCGATGATGAACTGGACGTCGAAGGCCTCATCGACCACGCCGCGCAGCCCCATCTGTTGCCGGGCCCGCCGTTCCCACCACCGGCGAAGCGCCGGAAATGCCAAGGCAGGTCCCAGGAGCAGGAGCGCCTCCGTGCCGGCCACCAGCGACACCTCGGTGCGCCAACTCCGCAAGATGTTGGTGGCCGAGCGGCACATGTCGAGCGAGAGGCCGCCGACCGTAGCTTGCGTGGTGGATGTGATGTCGTCCGGCGAGGGCCGGATGGAGGGCGAACCGCATGTGGGTTCGCCCGATGTCCCAGCAGAGCCTTGCTCGTTCCCGAGATCGACCGCGGACCATGCGATCAGGCGCCGCCCCTTGTCGTCCCGCAGCGTGATCCCGTCTGCCTTCCCGGCACCCAAGCCTTGAAAGAAGGCGTGAACCAGGTCGACGTTGATGACGGCCCCGATGATCCCCGCGAAGGCTCCGTCCTTCGTGGACAGGCGCCGGCTCATGGGCAGGCCGACGCCCTGTATCAGAGGCGTGCGCCACGGTGCTCCGACGAAGAAGCCGACATCCCTTTCCTTCTGGGCGATGAAGTAGTCCTGCTCGGCAAAATTCATCTGCTGGGCGTCGGGGCCGTAAGTCAGGAGTTCGCCGTTGGCCCGGACGAAGCCGATGAGCAGGTAAGGAGACAGCCGCTGGAAGTTGGAGCAAATCAGTGATGGACACAGACTGTCGACGCTTGCACTGTCGAAATCTTTCTCCTCCGCGATCTCGGTGAGCCTCTTCAGGAGGACGTCGACAACCCCGAACGCGTTCTCGATGAACTGAACGCCGGACCTGCTCACGCGCGTGGCGTCTTCGTGCGCAGCCGCCAATGCCTCCTCACGAGCCCGGGTCGCCCACACGAGCGTTGAGACGGTGACCGACACGGCGCAGATCGCCCAGACCGTCCAGAACGCGGCCGCCATGAGTCGCGGGGCCCGCGTTCTCGTCGTGCCCTCGCCCGCGACGCCCGTGATGGGCCTCTCGGCCCCGAGGGCATCCTCGGTCTGGCGTTGCGAACCCTGACCCACGGCTTTGCCTTCCTGGGGAGTGTGCCTACCGCGCGGCGCCTCGCTGCTCACCGCCCATCCGCTCGACAGCCATGAGACGAGATAACGCCGATGCGTACAACCGTCCGTTGACAGCATCGCTCGACTTTATGTCGGTCTCACCCCGCATATCCATCCACCGCATCGGAGCCGCGGACCGCGCTTTGGACCGCCGTTCCGCAGACCCGGTCCGAGCGAGGCAAGTCGATCACACCAGGGTTTTTACCTGCTCATCTCAGGGTTTACCCGAATTGCCAGCACCCGTTTGGAACGGGAGATTGCGACACCGAAACGGATTGGCTCGGTGGCGGACATGATGTCCTTCGCGCATCGTCTGGTCGGAGGCCTGGTCCTCGGGTCAGTGTTCACCGTGCCAGTTGCCGAGGCGGCCGAGGGTGGCCTCAGCTTTTACATCGAGGGGCAGGCGGTCCCTTTAGGGGGCGTCGTCCCGCCCCCCGGCCTGTACTTCGACAGCGCCACCTATTTCTACACCGGCAGCTTCAGCGGGAACCGCACCACGCAGCTCGGCGGCAACGTCGTCGGTCAGGTGAAGGCGAACATCGTTGCCGACTTCGCGAGCACCCTGTGGGTGACACCCGTCCAAATCCTCGGCGGCGATCTCGCCATCGCCTTCGTGATGCCCTTCGGGGAACCGGCGGTGCGCGCCGGCGCGCTCCTGAACGGGCCTCTGGTCAATCAGGTGCTTGGCCGCCCGGTGGGAGGGACCGTGAGCGACGCGACATTCAATCCGGGCGACCCCATCGTGGGGGCCTCGCTCGGCTGGCATTCCGGCAATTGGCACTGGAAGCTGTCGGGCCTGATCAGCATACCGGCGGGCGGCTACGAGCCCGGCCAGCTCTCCAACATCGCGCTGAACCGCTATGCCGGCGACATCTCGGCCGCCGTGACCTACCTCGATCCAGTCCTCGGCATCGGCCTCGACCTCGCCACTGGCGTCACGCTCAACGGCAAGAACCCAGCGACGCAGTACGTGACGGGCAACGAGTTCCACATCGACGTCGCGGCATCGAAGTCCCTGACCAAGGAGCTGTCGGTCGGGATCATCGCCTCGCACTACGAGCAGTTCACGGCTGACAGCGGTTCCGGGAACCGGATCGGACCGTTCAAGGGCCGCATGACGGCGGTCGGCGGGACGCTCGGGTTGACGGTTCCGGTCGGACAGACCCCGGTCATTGCTCAGATCAAGGTGCTGCGCGAGGTCGAGGTAAAGAACCGCTTTCAGGGCACCACCGGGTTCCTGGAGATATCCTTCCCGCTCTGGGTCGCGCCTGCGAAGGCAGCACCCGAGCCGAGACCCTTGGCGGTGAAATCCTGATGGCGTGTGAGCCTCGACCGGAGGCACATGCGGCAGGGGCGCTGAGGCTTGCTGACGGGGAGCGGCGGGAGTCTGATGGTGCAGGGTCGCGGCCCACCACCCGTTTCGGGTGACGGGCGCACGGCATGCCCGAAAATCGCGCGGGAGGTCGTCATCTCGTGACGGTGAACATCCTGATCGTCGACGACCACATCGCGGTCCGGCGCGGCGTCCGCGCCATCCTGGAAGCGCGCGAAGGCTTCGACGTCGTCGCCGAGGCGGGCACGGGGGCCGAGGCCATCGAGCTCGCCGTGCGGCACAAGCCGGACGTGGCGGTCATCGATTACTCGCTGCCTGCCATGAACGGGTCGCAATTGACCCGGCGCATCCGCGAGGCCAGCCCGCGCACCGAGGTGCTGATCTACACGATGCACGAGAGCGACGCCCTGGTGCGGGACGTGCTCGGCGCCGGAGCCCGTGGGTACCTCCTGAAGTCCGACGCCGACCAGCACCTCATCGCCGCCGTCGACGCGCTGGCCCATCGCCAACCTTACTTCACGGGCCGCGTGAACGAGGCGCTGCTCGCCCACTACCTGGCCAACCCGGGCGACGGCTCGCAGCTCGACACGCTCACCTGCCGCGAGCGCGACGTGGTGCAACTCATCGCCGAGGGCAACTCAAGCAAGCAGGTCAGCACGGCGCTCGCCATCAGCCTCAAGACGGTCGAGTCCCACAGAGCGTCCGCCATGCACAAGCTCGGGCTGCAGACGACGGCCGCCCTGGTCCGGTACGCCGTGCGCAACAAGCTGGTCGAACCCTAAGGGCATTTTCCCGCCCATCTCAGTCAATTCTCGGAGCCAAATCAGGGTTTCGCCCGATGGATTGGATGCCATCAGTTTTTTAAGGTCACCATAAGTTAGCCCAAACGGTGTCCACCCGCTTCGAGCAACCTCGTCGACCGAATGTCCGGACGGGGAAATATGGATTTGGGTCCAATACCGAGAAATCGCCTGAAGCACGCGCGCACGTCGATGCAGTGCCGCCAGAAACACGGACACAAAGCTCGACTTGATCTGAGGAGGCATTCATGGATATCCATAAGTGCGCCGCCGAGACCATTGGCACGTTCTGGCTCACCTTCGCGGGCTGCGGCAGCGCCGTCATCGCGGCCGCCTTCCCGCAGGTCGGCATCGGCTTAGTCGGCGTTTCCCTCGCCTTCGGCCTGACCGTGGTCACCATGGCCTACGCCCTCGGCCATGTCTCGGGCTGCCATCTCAACCCGGCGGTGACGGTCGGGCTCGCGGCGGGCGGGCGCTTCCCGACCCGGGACATCGTCCCCTACGTGATCTCGCAGGTCATCGGCGCCGTGATCGGAGCCGCGGTGCTCTACGCCATCGCCAACGGCGCGCCCGAGTTCGACTTGGCGAAGGGGTTCGCCTCCAACGGCTACGGCGAGCATTCCCCCGGGCATTACGGGCTGGTCTCGTGCCTGGTGGCCGAGGTGGTGCTGACCATGATGTTCCTCTTCGTGATCATGGGAGCGACGCACGGCAAGGCGCCGGTCGGCTTCGCACCGCTCGCCATCGGGCTCTGCCTGACCCTTGTCCACCTCGTCGGCATCCCGGTCACCAACCTGTCGGTGAATCCGGCGCGCAGCACCGGCCCGGCCCTGTTCGTGGGCGGATGGGCCATCGCCCAGCTCTGGCTGTTCTGGGTCGCCCCGCTGCTTGGGGGCGCGCTCGGCGGCATCCTCTACCGCTGGCTCAGCGAGCAGCCCTCGGCCCCCGTCACCGGTCTCGTGCCGCCCAGGCCGGCGGAATAGCCCGGTCGGGACATCACCGGTCCGCCGGTGCGAGACGTCCGTGAGCAAGTCTTCGACGGCGCAATCACACCCACAGCAAGAGGGTAGCATGCGATACGCTCGGTTCGCGAAGTTGTCTGTCGCCAGCGTCCTGGCCGCGGCTTCTGTTCAATCCGCCGCTGCCCAAGGCACGGACTTGCGAAAGGACGCCACCGATCAAACCAAGCAGGCGAATTCGGTCCTGCTGAGGCAGCTACCCTTCAGCGACACGTCGGATTTCGAGAACGCACACAAAGGCTTCATCGCGGCGCCTCCCGCCGGCGCGATCAACGGCTCGGCCGGGAATTTGGTCTGGGACCCGCAAAAATATGGCTTCATCAAAGAGGGGCAGGCCGCGCCCGATACCGTCAATCCCAGCCTGTGGCGACAGTCGCAGTTGATCAACATCGCCGGTCTCTTCCAGGTCACCGACGGTATCTACCAAGTCCGAAACCTCGACCTGTCGAACATGACGATCATCGAGGGCAAGGAAGGCATAACCATCGTCGATCCCCTGATCTCGGAAGAGACGTCGAGGACCGCGATCAACCTGTACTTCGCCCATCGCGGCCAGAAGCCAGTCAAGGCCGTCATCTACACGCACAGCCACGTCGACCACTATGGCGGCGTCCGCGGGGTCGTGAGCGAGGACGACGTCACCTCGGGCAAGGTCAAGATCTACGCGCCCGAGGGCTTCCTCGAAGCCGCGGTCGCCGAGAACGTCATGGCCGGCACAGCGATGAGCCGGCGGGCGAGCTACATGTACGGAAACCTCCTGAAGCCCGATCCGAAGGGCCAGGTCGGGGCCGGCCTGGGCACGACGACCTCCGCGGGTACGGTGACCCTCCTCGCGCCCACGAACACCATCAAGGAGACCGGGCAGAAGGAGACCATCGACGGGCTCACCTACGAGTTCCTCATGGCGCCCGGCTCGGAAGCCCCGTCCGAAATGATGTGGTTCATCGAGGAAAAGAAGGCGATGGAGGCCGCCGAGGACGCGACCCACACGCTCCACAACACCTATTCGCTGCGCGGGGCCAAGATCCGTGAACCGCTGCCCTGGTCGAAGTACCTGAACCAGGCCCTGGTCATGTGGGGCGACAAGGTCGAGGTCATCTTCGCACAGCATCACTGGCCCACCTGGGGCAACGACAACGGGACCAAGTTCCTGAAGAGCCAGCGCGATCTGTACCGCTTCATCAACGATCAGACCCTGCGCATGGTGAACCAGGGCATGACGATGCGGGAGATCGCCGACGCCTTCAAGATGCCCGACACCCTCGCGAACGTCTGGGCGAACCGCGGCTATTACGGTTCGGTCTATCACGACGTCGCCGCGACCTACGTCCTCTATCTCGGCTGGTTCGACGGCAATCCCGCCACCCTGCACGAGCTTCCCCCCGTCGAGGCGAGCAAGAAGTACGTCGAGTTCATGGGCGGCGCCGGCGAGGTCCTCAACAAGGCCAAGGCGGCCTACGACAAGGGCGAGTACCGGTGGGTGGCCCAGGTCGCCCATCACGTCGTCTTCGCCGACCCGAGCAACCAGGCGGCCAAGAGCCTTGAGGCCGACGCGCTCGAACAGCTCGGCTACCAAGCCGAGGCCGGGCCGTGGCGCAACTTCTATCTAACGGGCGCTCAGGAGCTGCGGAACGGCGTCGCCAAGCTGCCGACGCCGAACACAGCCAGCCCCGACACCGTTCGCGCCATGTCTTTAGATCTGTTCTTCGACTACCTCGGCGTGCGCTTGAACAGCGCGAAGGCCGGGAACGCCCGGGCAAAGTTCAACTTCGACATCGGCAATAGCGACACTTACCTTGTCGAGTTAGAGAACGGGGTCCTGAACCACACCGCCAACATGAAAGGCGACCAGGTCGACGCGACGGTGACGCTATCGCGCGACACGCTCAATAACATTATCCTACAACAGACAAAGCTCGACGATGCGATTGCATCTGGCTCCGTGAAGATCAACGGAGATCCGGCGAAGCTGCACGAGGTCGTCTCCTACCTCGACAACTTCGAATTCTGGTTCAACATCGTCACGCCTTGAACCTTGAGCGGCGAGCCGGCGCTCGTCGCCTTGATCGATCAAGGGCCTGATGGAAAACCTGGCAGGAGCGATCATGACCCGGGCAACCGCCTCATCGACGCGACGCCGGCCCCCAGGGGACGTCCCGCGGCCGCTGGGCTTCCGGAACGGTTGCCCGAGTTGAGCGTGCGATGCGCGGAGCCACCCTCATGGCATTGGCGCTTGCCGCAAGCGTCCTCGTGTCGACGGGTGCGGCCGGCGCGCCGCCGTCCCCGGCGCACATCCGCGTGGTTTACGCCGCGCCGAAATCCGCAGCCTTCCGCGAGATCTACCACACGATGCGACAGCGGCGCGTCCTGGAACGGGTCGGCGCCATCGTCGGGCTCGTGCGGTTGCCGACCACCCTGACCTACCGGCTGAAGGAATGCGCCGGCGAGTTGAACGCCTGGTACGCACCCGAGAACCGCAGCGTCACGGTCTGCTACGAACTCATCGACAGCATCGTGCGAGCCGCCCCCCGGACGAGGTCGCCGGCCGGCGTCACGCGCCAGGACGCCATCAGGGGGCCGGTCTTCCAGATCCTGCTGCACGAGAGCAGCCACGCCCTGTTCGACCTCCTCGACGTGCCCATCCTCGGGCGCGAGGAGGATGCCGCCGACCAGGTCTCCTCGTTGATCCTACTGCACCTCTCACCCGCGGATGCCCACATGGTCGTGATGGGCGGTGGCTACTTCTTCGCGACCGTGGCCAAGGAGGAGCCCGTCGACAAGGGCGCGTTCGCCGACGTGCACGGCTTGTCCTGGCAGCGCTTCTACAACCTCGCCTGCATGGCCTACGGCTCCGACCGGCGGCGCTACCGTATGATCGTAGCCAAGGGATACCTGCCCAAGGACCGCGCCGAGGGCTGCGGCGAGGAATTCCGCCAGGTCGCGTTCGCCTTCCGCAAGCTCATCGGCCCGCACCTGCGCGTGCGTCCGCGTGGGGGCGAGCGGCTGAGGCGCGCCTTCCGCTCCGCCTTCAGGTCGTGAGGACCGCCTTGATGTCGTCCATCGACCTTTTCGCTTGGGTCGTGCTGCTGATCGTGGTGGCGACCGTCGTCGCGGTCTTCATCGTGCTCGGCATGATGCCCGGTCACATCGCGCGTAAACGGGGGCATCCCTGGGCCGAAGCGGTGACTGTAGGAGGCCGGGCGACGCTCGTGTTCGGCTTCGTGTTCTGGCCGCTGGTGCTGATCTGGGCCTATGTCGACGCGCCGCTGAAGCGGGAGAGACGCGAATGATCGTCGTCCTTCTCAACGTCTACATCGCGCTCCTCGCCTTGTTCGTCTGGCTGCGGTTCATCCCGTTCAACCTGTTCTGGAAGCTGTCGCCGGCGCTGGTCCTCATCGCGCTCCTCGTCGGGCTGTTCATCCCGATGGGCTGGGGCGCGCCCTCGGGTCCGGCGGCGGTGCTGCGCAACTCGGTACAGATCGTCCCGTCGGTCGCAGGCGAAGTCATCGACGTGCCCGTCGCAGCCAACACGCCGCTGAAGGCGGGCGACATCCTCTTCCGCATCGACCCGGTTCCCTACCAGGCGCAGGCCGACGCCATAGCGGCGCAACTCAAGCTCGCGGAGACCCGGCTCGCCGAAATGTCCCAGCTTCAGAGCCGGGGCACCGGGCGCGCCTTCGACGTCGAGCAGCGCCAGGCCGAGGCCGACCAGCTCCGCGCACAGTTGGAGGGCGCCAAGTGGAACCTCGACAAGACCACTGTGTATGCACCGGCCGCGGGCTACGTGACCAACTTGGCGCTTCGGAAGGGAGCTCGTGTCACCACCGACGCGCCGGTGATGGCGTTCATCGACACCGCCGACGCACTGTTCGGGGCGGAGATCCCGCAGGTCTACGCCCGCTACATCGAGCCCGGACAGCCGGTCGAGGTCACGTTCAAGGCGTTCCCGGGCACGGTCTTCACGGGGCGGGTCCAGGCCGTGTTGCAGGCCATCGCGACCGGGCAGACGCAGCCGGGCGGTTTGGCTGTTGCGCCGCCCGACCTACTACCGGCGCCTTTCGTGGTTCGGTTCACGCTTGACGACGCCGAGATGGCTCGCCGTCTACCGGCCGGAAGCACGGGCACCGCCGCAGTCTACACCGAGCATGTTCAGGTGGCTCACGTCATCCGGAAGATCGTCCTCCGGCAGACGTCCATCATCAACTACGTCGACCCGTTCTGAACGGTGACAGCCGTATCGAGCCAGATCGCATAGTCTCACGCGATAAGGATAGGCCGACACATTTCAGGAGGCGAGGATTGGGTCTGAGCTATCGAGCCGGTTCGGTCCGTAGACCGGCTCTTCGGGCCTAGGTAACCCGGAAGCGGTACGCCCAATCGTGCGGGATATATTGAGAAATCGAATGTCAGGGTGGCTTCAGCATGCTCGCGGACCGGATTGAGAAGGCCATTGCCGTACTCCGCGCCGCTGGCCACACCGTCGAGCCTGTCCCGGGCTCTGACGGTGAGTATCGGGTCGACGGGAAGGACCCCGTGCCAGGTGGACGCATCATCATGATGGCGATTTACCTGGGGCTCATGGACAAGCCGAGCGGCAGTCGTTGATCCTTCCGCCGCTGGAAAGGCGCGCGAACGCGTGATCAAGACCTGCTGCGGCCCTCCTACCTGCCGCCACCGGCCCTGTAGGCGTTGATCGCGCGGCGGCAGGCCGCGAACAACCGCATTCTCCTGCTTCTGCGGGGACGCACACAGGCCATTCACGGCCAAATTCAATCAATCGCCTACTGTCCGCTCTATTCGCCTCTTCTCCCGAGAGCGGACAGGCAAAAATCCACCCACCCCGGTCATTCGGAGGTGCCTACTCACGCGACTGAAGCTGGCCGATAGCGGAAGATCTGCTTCTAAGCGAGCTGTCCACCAAAACGGACGTAAGCGCGGCTAGTTTCCGCACCATGCTCTCTCGGTCCGACGCTGCACCAAGGCGTAGAGCCCGAGTACCGGTGACCTGATCGGCTGGCTTTTGACCGGTCTGATGCGAGGCCGACGATCCATTGCGGGTGGACGAGGTCGGTGCGGGGCATGCTCGACATGGCCGCTCTGACCGCGATCCGAGGCGTCCCCCCTTCCGACCCTTCTATGAGCGGCCGACCCAGTGAGGCCGGCCGAACAAGGTCGCCCTCGTAGTCGTGATGCGAAAGCTCCGAATAACACCTAACGCCCTCGTCCGCGAACGTACACCATGGCGTTCATTCTCCGCTTGACCTTCACCAAGGCCTCAGTCGTCGCGGTGCTGCCGTGAAGAACCTGGCTCATAGCGCGTCCCTCAATGCTGCATCAGTCACACCACAACACGGCAGGATCGCACATCTGGCTCGCCTGTCTGGAGCTCAGTCGCCGAACCCTTCTAGAACCAGCTTGCCCTTCGCCCGCCCGCTCTCGATCAGCGCGTGAGCACGAGCGAAGTTCGCGGCAGCGATCAGGCCGAACGACTCGGCGAGTGTCGTGCGGAGCCGCCCGGAGTCGATCAACCGGGACACCTCCGTGAGGATCGCGTGCTGGCGTTCCATGTCAGCAGTCTGGAACATCGAGCGCGTGAACATCAGTTCCCAGTGCAGCGACAGGCTCTTGGGCTTGAGCGGCATCACGTCCAAAATCGCGGGGTCGTCGATCGGTCCGAGGCGTCCCTGCGGAGCGAGGAGTTCGATGATCTCCGGGAGATGAGCACCCGTACCCGTCGTCGAGAACACGAAGCTCGGCGCGCCCAGACCCAGCGCGGCCACCTCGCCGGCCAGCGGCCTTTTATGATCGACGACGTGATGGGCCCCGAGATCCCGGCACCATTGCGCGGTCTCGGTGCGCGAGGCGGTGGCGATCACGGTGAGATCGGTGAGTTGCCGGGCAAGTTGGATGGCGATCGAGCCGACGCCACCTGCGCCGCCGACGATCAGGATCGCGGGCGCCGCGCCGGGCACGGGCCTCGCCACCTCAAGCCGGTCGAACAGCATCTCCCAGGCGGTCACCGCTGTCAGCGGGAGTGCCGCGGCGGCGGCGAAATCCAGACTGTCAGGCTTGGGGCCGACGAGGCGCTCGTCGACGCATTGCAGCTCCGCGTTGCTGCCCGGCCTGTCGAGGGCGCCTGCATAGAACACCGTATCGCCCGGCTTGAACAGGCGCGCTTCGGGGCCGACGGAGATCACGGTCCCGGCGGCATCCCAGCCGAGAATCTTTTGCTCGCATCCCTGCTTGTAGCCGCCCTGCCGAACCTTGGTGTCGATCGGGTTCACCGAGACGGCCTGCACCCGCACCAGCAAGTCGCGGCCGCTGGGGGCAGGATCGGGGAAGGTCGTGTCCACGAGCGCACCCGGCGCGTCGATCGATGAGCCTTCAGTGTAGGTGACAGCTCGCATGGTGTTCTCGCGTATTCGGCTCCGCCATCTACCGCCTACAACGCAAGCTTCGGCCTGGAGCACACGGACTGGATGGCGTGCGCGAGATGCTGGTCGTCGAACGGACCATCATGCCGATGTCGGTTGATCAAGACCGGCGGAGCGGCCCTTCCGCACATGACCACAAGACGGGTCATCGCGGCCCTGACATGCATCAGTTCCGCTGGGGTATGTCGCGTCCGGACCGGCAACCGGCACCCTCAGTCGGGGCCTGGACTGGACGAGGTCGCGAAATCCGAGCCTCCATGCAGTCCCGAGAAAATCTCGGTGTCCGGCGCACAGCTAATCAAGACGTCAAACTGACCGGCGTCAGGGCTGCGACGAGCTTTATCCGGTAATCCGTCGCCATCCCGCGGCTCGCATGCAGAGGGGCCGGGCCGAATCCTGCGAAGCCCTGCGGAGCATCCACGCATGTCCCGAGGACGTATCGGCAGCAAGGGCCAAAATAGCAGCGTGGTGTTCGTCCGAGGGACGCTCGAACGATTCGGGATATCTCGCCGCATGTGTCCAGCAGGCCATCGACCCACTGTTGGAGATCCAAGGTGATTTCGTTCTTGGTCAACAACGTCGACGTCCAAGTTGACGCGCCCGGCGACACGCCCCTTCTCTGGATCCTGCGGGACTGGCTGAACCTGACGGGCACCAAGTTCGGATGCGGCGTGGCGCAGTGCGGGGCCTGCACCGTCCACGTCGATGGCCAGGCGCGACGTTCCTGCGTCACCCCGGTGGCGAGCGTCGCCGGCTCAGCCGTCACGACAGTCGAGGGCCTGGCCGCGACGGCAGGCGACGGTCGCGAGTTCCACCCCCTCCAGGCCGCCTGGATCGAGGTCCAGGCCCCGCAATGCGGCTATTGCCAGCCGGGCCAGCTTATGCAGGCCGCGGCACTCCTCGGCGAGACTCCCGATCCGTCCGACGACGACATCAGGAACGGGATGGCCGCAAACCTTTGCCGTTGCATGGCGTACGTTCGGATCCGGAAGGCGATCAAGCTGGCCGCCCAGGCCCAGAACGGAGGGCGGAAATGAGCGCGGTCGACGTCACCCGGCGGTGGTTCCTCGCGTCCTTGGGAAGCGCGGCCGTCGCTACGGGTTTCCTCCCTGCGGGCGCGCAAGCTGGTCCCTTGTTCGGCGACGTCTCATCCAGGGGCTACAGCCCGACACTTTGGTACGAGATCAGCGGGGACGGGCGCATCCTGGTTCACGTCACCCGGGCGGAGATGGGCCAGCACATCGGCACCGCGCTGGCACGCATCGTCGCCGAGGAGCTTGAGGCGAACTGGGACCACGTCGAGGTCGTGCACGTCGACACGGACCCGCGCTGGGGCGTGATGATCACGGGCGGCTCCTGGTCCGTGCACAAGAGCTTCGAAGAGCTGAGCCGCGCCGGGGCCGCCGGCCGCATCGCGCTGCTTGAGGCCGGCGCGAGAATGCTCGGGGCGCCCCTGAAGGATTGCGTCGCTCGCGCCAGCGAGGTGCGGCACGGTGCGCGTGCCATCAGCTACGCCGACATCGTCTCCTCCGGCAGCGTCACCCGCCAGTTCACGGAAGAGGAGCTCAAGGGGATCGCCCTGAAGCCGGCGTCGGAACGCCGGTTCCTCAACCGGGACGCCGCCGCGCGCGACGTGCCGTCGAAGGTGAACGGCACCGCCGTTTACGGCATCGACCGCAAGGTCGACGGCATGGTGTTCGCGCGGCCGGTCCTGCCACCGACCCGCTACGGGAACAGCATTGTGAGTTGGGACGACGGGGCCGCCCGCAAGCTCCCCGGCTACCTGAGCACCGTCGTGATCGACGACCCGACAGGAACATGCCAGGGCTGGCTCGTCGCGGTCGCGGAGAGCTGGCCCGTCGCGGCCAAGGCGGCCGATCTCATCGCGGTCAGCTACCGGTCCGATGGTGGCGCGGCAAGCGAAGACCAGATGCTCGCTGAAGGCGCGCGCCTCGTCGAGAATCCGAGTACGGGAGGCATCTTCTTCCAGGAGGGCGACCCCCTGATGCGGATCGCCGAAGCCGCCGCGCTGCACGAGGGCGTCTATCGCACGCACACCGTGCTGCACATGCATCTCGAAGCGCTCAACGCCCTGGCCTGGCAGGATGGGAGCACATGGCACGTGCACGCCGGCAACCAGTGGCAGTCGGTCACGCTGCCGCTCGTCGCCGAGGCGCTCGGGATCGATCAGGCCGATCTCGTGTTCGAGACTTCCTACCTCGGCGGCGGCTTCGGCCGGCGCCTGTACTGCGAATACATTGTCCCGGCAGCGCTCGCGGCGAAGAAGATGGGTCGACCGGTCAAGCTCATCTTCGCGCGGTCGGATGACACGAAGTTCGACCAGCCGCGCTCGCCTACCGTGCAGAGACTCCGCTCGGTGACCGACGGGCGGGGAGCGCTTCTGGCCTACGACCACAGGTGCGCATCGGGATGGCCGACCCGCTCGATCTTTCCGGAGTTCCTGGCGCCGAGCGCGGACGGGCACGGGACGGTCGATGTGTTCGCCATCAACGGCGCGGACCATTGGTACGACACGGCGAGCCAGCGGATTCAGGCGATCTGCAACGACGTCGTCCATGCCACGATGCTCCCCGGATACCTGCGGTCGGTAGCGCCCGGCTACACCACGTGGGCGGTCGAGACGCATATCGATGAACTCGCGCACAAGCTCGGTCGCGATCCCGCCGAGTACCGGCGCGCGTTACTCGGCGCGAAGGGCCGCAACGGCGGCGCGGCTCCGCACGCCGTCGGTGGAGCCAATCGCCTCCGAGCCGTCATGGAGCGCGTCCTGGAGAAGGCCGGCTGGTCCGCCCGGGAAGCGCTGCCGCCCGGCAAGGGTATGGGCCTGGCGCTCGGCACCGGGCAGGAACGCGACATGCCGACCTGGATCGCCACGGTGGCGCAGGTCGCCGTCGACACACACAGCGGTGCCGTCACAGTCGAGAGGCTGACGTCCGTCGTGGATGCCGGCACGCTGGCGCATCCGGACGGTGCGCTGGCCCAGGTCGAGGGCAGCATGCTCTGGGGCCTTTCGCTCGCCCTGTTCGAGAGCACGGAATACGAGAAGGGCCTGCCCCGGGACCTCAATCTGGACACCTACACGCCATTGCGCATGACCGACGTGCCGGAGCTGGACATCGAGTTTCTGCGCAACGATCACATGCCGGTCGGCCTGGGCGAGCCCGGCGTCATCTCGATTGCGCCGGCTATCGGGAACGCGATCTTCGCTGCCATCGGGGCCCGCGTGCGCGACCTTCCCATCCGCCCAGCGGCGGTCCGCGCCGCGATGGGAGCCTGACCGTGCGCGTCGCGATCCTGACGGCGGCCGCGGCGCTGTCCACCACCGTGGCCCTCGCGACGGAGGCCGATCTGCGCCGCTCAGAGTCCTTCGACGCGAAACAGGACAGGATCGAACGGTCCGTCGCCCTGTTCGGGGAGATGGCGAAGGTCATCACGCATCCGCGCTGCATGAACTGCCATCCCGCCGATAACATCCCGAGGCAGGGAGACGAGCAACGACTTCATCGTCCCCCGATGGTTCGCGGCGGCGAGGCCAGCTTCGGCCCGTCCGGCCTGCACTGCAATTCCTGCCACGGTTCCGAGAACTTGGCGGTCGTCGGCCACGACAGGGACATACCGGGACACGACCCATGGCAGTTGGCGCCAGCCAGTATGGGCTGGATCGGGCTGTCGGTCCACGAGATCTGCGTGCAGCTCAAGGACCCGGCCCGAAACGGTAACCGCTCGCTGGCGGACATCCATAAGTTTCTCGCGACCGACGGTTTGGTTGGCTGGGGCTGGCATCCCGGCAAGGGTCGGGAGGCAGCTCCCGGGACCCAGGAGATCCTCGGCGAACTGACGCAAGCCTGGATCCAGACCGGGGCAGCCTGCCCGAAGTAAGTGATCCCGAATGGACAGCGCCATGACAACGTGAGGGTTTCACAAAACCGGAAAACGCGCATGCGGGCCGGACCGAAGCGACGGGAGGTCGTCAGGCTCCGCCCTCCTGCCTCTGGTCGGGACGTCGCTCCTCCTCGGCTCTTTCCGGGGATCCGCTTGGCTCGGCCTACCGGTACCGCTGCTGTTCGGCCGAACCCTCGTCGAGGCGGCAGCGCTGCGGAAGGATCTCGCGGGATACCAGGACGTCACGCGCAGAATCCGTTGCCGGCTGGTGCCCGTCTATGAACATCGCGCCGAAACGATCAGAGAAGGGAATCCTCGCGTGAGCACCACGAATGTTGTTCTCGTCGCCGGCATGCACGGCGTGTCCGGCAACGCGGCAGCCAGAGCCTGGGCCAACACCTCAGATGCGACCGTGTACGGTCTGTCCCGCCGTGACGCGCACCTCCCCGAAGGTGTGGAGGGCATCAAGGTCGATCTGCTCGACCGCCACGATGTCGAACGCAAGCTAAACGGCCGCCGTGACGTCACGCACATCGTCTTCGCTGCCTACATCGAGAAGGCGAGCGCTGCCGAGCGCTCAAAGGTCAACGTGGCGATCTTGAAGAACCTCGTCGAGGTGGTCGAGACAGTGTCTCCAACGCTGAGGCATGTAACGTTCTACCAAGGCGGCAAGGCGTATGGCTCCGACCTTGGACCCTTCAAGACGCCGGCCCGCGAGGACGATCCGCGCCTCATGTCGCCGAATTTCTACTACGACCAGGAAGACTTCCTTCGACGTCAGCAAGCCGGGAAGGCGTGGCATTGGACGGCCCTGCGCCCGGAAGCCATCATCGGTTATGCAACCGGCAACCCGATGAACCTGGGCATGGCAATTGCCGTCTACGCGGTCATCTCCAAGGCGCTCAACATTCCCCTGCGCTTCCCCGGTTCGCCGGCAGCCCATGGCGCCCTCTATCAGGTGAGTTCAGCGGACGTCCTGGCAGAGGCGACGGTGTGGGCAGGGGCCACGGAATCCGCCCGCGACAACATCTTCAATATCACGAATGGGGATCAGTTTCGCTGGCAGCACATGTGGCCGCGCATTGCCAAAATGTTTGATATGCAGGTCGCCGATCCGGTTCCGATGCCACTCGCTTCTTATATGACCGACAAGACAGAGCTCTGGAGCGAGATTGTCGCCCGGTACGATTTGCTAAGAACGCCCTATGAGAAATTGGTTTCGTGGGACTTTGCGGATTTTATATTCAACAGTGGATTCGATAATGTGTCGAGCACAATCAAGGCGCGCAAGGCAGGATTTTTCGAGTGCATCGACACCGAGGATATGTTCCGGAATTTCTTCGCGTCCTTGCGCAACAGGAAGGTCATTTCTTAGCATTACAGTCGCATATCTTCTCTGAGACGCTGCTGGTGAGCAGCCGCTTGACGGGCGCGTCGCCGAGCTAATGGGGCGATTGACTTGACCGGCCGGCTTTGGACACGGCCGAATGAGAGAACGAGCAGGACTGAAGGAGCTGGACATTGATCCTCCGTCGGCTTCACGGCCACCTCTGATACGCTCATGCTGGGCGGGGAAGGTGTCGGATGGCGAGGACGAGACGAGAGTTCAAACCCGAGTAGTCCGAGCGGACCGCGAGCGAAACTCCCCGTGCTCGCGGATCCAGGGGAGGATCACTGGTCGCCGTCGTGATCGGCCGGACGCACGCTGGCTGCGGTCGCAATGAGAACGGCCTCGGGCAGCGTGCGGACCCCGAGCGCCTCCATGACCCGGGCGCGGTGGATCTCCACCGTGCGCGGGCTCAGGCCCAGCGTCCGGGCGATGGTCTTGTTGGTCCCGCCCGCCAGCAAACCCTCCAGCACCTCGCGCTCGCGCGCTGAGAGCGCTGCGATGCGGCTCCGGCCCTCGTCCCCCCCGCGCGCCCGATCCGCCTCGGCGTGGAGCTCGGCGAGCGCCGTTCTGACCGCGAACAGTACGGTGTCCGGCGACCAGGGGGCTTCGAGGTAATCGACCGCCCCCGCCTTCATGACGCGGACCCCGAAGCCGACATCGCCCCGGCTCTTGCCGACCGCCACCACGGGCAGGTGCGCGCGTGCCGCCTTCAACTCGCTCAGGGCGGCGAGGCCGCTGGTGTCGCCCAGGTCGAACACGACGCAGCCTGGTATCAGAGAGCCCGCCATCGTCAGGAACACCTGACCGTCCGCGAAGGCGCGGACCTCGTAGCTGGCGGCCTGCAGGGTGCCGACGAGGCCGCGCCGGGCGTCATCCTCGGCCGCGACCACGTAGGCCCGCAGGCCCGTGTTGACGGTGACGTCCTGCGCGATCCCGCCCGCGGACCGGATCCGTCCGTCGAGGCCCGGGATCGGGAAGAAGGTGTCGCGGATGCGACGCACCGCTTGGTCGGAGGCGCGTTGGATGCGGTACTCCAGCAAGAACGTCTCGCCACCGCCGACGCGCTCGATCGCCTGCGCGGCGGCCTCGCGGTCCTCGGGGTGAACGCTCACGAGCCAGCTCGCGAGGTCCGGCATGTCCTCCGGGCGCATCCCCCAGACCTGCGCGAAGGCCGGGCTGAGGTAGTCGAGCCGCCCACTCTCCAGATCGGCGAGCCAGAGCACGTCGGCCGTATGCGCGGCGAAGCGCCGGAAGCGCTCCTCGCTCTCGCGCAACGCCGCCTCGGCCTGATGGCGTTCGGTGACTTCGAGGGAGACGGCAAGGCCACCGACAATGGCACCTGTCCCGTCGCGGAGGGCGCTGACGACGTTGCGTACCCACACGGCCGAACCATCCGGACGCAGGTAGCGCTTCTCGATGGTGAAGGAAGCGCCGTCTACCATGGCGCGCCGGTAGAGGGCTTCGTTGAACGCCCAGTCGTCCGGGTGAGTCAGCTCCTCCACGGTGCGGCAGAGCAGATCATCGCGCGTGCGCCCCAGGATCTCGCAATAGCGGTCGTTGACGAAGCTCATCCGATGGCCGCCATCGACGATGACGATGCCAGCCTCAGCTTGCTCGGCCACGGCCCGGAAGCGCTCCTCACTCGCGCGCAGGGCCTCATCCGCGATGCGCCGTTCGATCAGGCCTGCAGCTTGCCGATGCTGCGCGATGATGATCGCTGCGGTCTTGGTCATGGCCGCGGCGAATTCGTGATCGCGGGGCGTGGCCGCACGCGGCTCGCGGAAGTACACGGCGAAGGTGCCAAGGACCCGCCCGACTGCGGTTTGTGTCGGGAACGACCAGACGGCACGGAAGCCGTATTCTTCGGCCAACCAGAGCCATGGCTGCCAGCGTAGCTCCTCCCTCACGTCGACGGTGATGACCGGCTGGCCGGTGAAGACCGCCAGACCGCATGAGAGCGAGTCCGGCCCGACCTTGATGCCATCCGTGACGGCCAGGGCGTAGGGCTCGGGCATGCCTATGACGTGCTGCAGTCCGACGCCGCCTTGATCGGTCAGGTAGAAGGCGGAGCGAAGGTCGCCGCCGGACTGGGAGCAGGCCGTGTCCACGAGGATGCCCAGACACTCTGCGAGCGGCGCACCCTCAATGGCGGCCTGAAAGGCTGCTTGCTGCGCCGACAGCCATGGCGTGTGCTCAACCAGACTACCGAACGCGTGGGCGCCGTCCAGGGCACGTAACACGTTGGCCGACATGTCGCCCGTGGTCATCCCAGGCACCTCAAGCGGCCAGCGGCGTGTACCGAGCGCCGGCGCGAGCTGTATGCGCGGAAGCCCCAACGTAGATGGTCTTTTTTAGGCCTCCTAAAGCGGACTTGATATAACTTAGGACAGGAACGCTTCGGCATCCTGGTCGGCGTCCAGAAATCCGTCTTGCCAGTTGAAGCTGCGCGTTCTGCTATTTGCGCTGTCGAGCGGCAACGCGCCAAAGGCCAAGTCTAGCAAGCTCGGCTTTGAGAGGCTTTCGCCCGAGCAGCAGTGGTCAGCCCCCATTGAAGTGGTCCGCCCTTTGGTATGGCTTTTGAGCCTGGAGGACGGACGAGATGGCAAAATACCCGAAGCCCGAGGAGATCGTCGCGAAGCTACGTCAGGCGGACGTGCTGATCTCACAGGGCCAGAGCGTGGCCGATGCAATCCGCGCGCTCGGTGTGAGTTCGGTGACATACTACCGGTGGCGGCGTGAGTTTGGCGGCCTGAAGTCGGATCAAGTTCGACGGATGAAGAGTCTTGAGACCGAGAATGCTCGGCTTCGAAAGGCAATCGCCGATCTCACCCTCGACAAGCTGATCCTGCAGGAGGCGTCCCGGGGAAACTTCTGAGCCCCGCGCGCCGACGCGCCTGTGTCGAGCACATCATGCAGACGATGACCGTCTCCGAGCGCCGCGCCTGTCGGGCGCTCGGTCAGCATCGCTCGACACAGCGCAAGGTGCCGCGGGGCCGCGACGACGAAGAGGCGCTGACGGCCGATCTCGTGGCGTTGGCTGAGAAGTACGGACGCTATGGCTACCGCAAGATCAGCGCATTGCTGAAGGCGGCC
>NZ_JAKSYH010000182.1 GCF_022829295.1 Methylobacterium sp. J-088 | reverse complement strand
TATGGCCCTTCTCAATCATCGATAGAGCAAGCGTATTTCCCCTCCCCCTTGCGGGGAGGGGTCAGGGGTGGGGGTGGTGCAGAAGGCACCGCAGCGCTCGATCCTGAGCCACCCCCACCTCCAACTCCTCCCCGCAAGGGGGAGGAGAGCGCCTCCGGTCGGTATCCCACAGGGCCGAAAACACCTTAAAAGGGCTGGGTCTGCGACCTTTTGCGGGTTCAGGGCAGAGCCCTGCTGATTGATTCGCTGAAATCCGGGGATGGTCCCGCGCGGCCTTGAGCCAACCTTGGTGAAGGCCGCGCGCGATTCTCAGAACAGCCCGTCGATCTGCCCGTTGGCGTCCAGCCGGATCGTGTCGGCCGCGGGCACCCGGGGCAGGCCCGGCATGGTCATGATCTCTCCGCAGATCGCCACCACGAAGCCGGCTCCGGCCGAGAGCCGGACGTCGCGCACGCCGACGATGTGGCCCTCGGGGGCGCCCATCAGGGTCGGATCGGTGGAGAACGAGTACTGGGTCTTGGCCATGCAGATCGGCAGGTTCCCGTAGCCGTCCTTCTCGAAGGCGGCGAGCTTGGCCTGAGCCTTGGATTCGATCTGGATGTCGGCGGCGCCATAGAGTTTGGTGGCGATGGCCCGGATCTTATCGGCGAGCGGCGCCTCGGTCTCGTAGGCGTGGCGGATCGGTGCCGGCTCGGCCTGGCTGAGCTTCACCACGGCGTGGGCGAGTTCCTCGGCACCGGCCCCGCCCTCCGCCCAGTGGCGGCAGGTGATCGCCTCGACATCGAGCCGCTCGCGGCACAGCGCCTTGAGCTTGGCGTGCTCGGCGTCGGTGTCGGCGTAGAAGTGGTTGACGCCGACCACTACCGGCAGGCCGAAGCCGCGCAGGTTGGTGACGTGCCGGGCGAGATTCGCAAAGCCCTTCTCCAGGGCGTCGATGTTTTCCGCCCCAAGGTTCTTCTTGTCGACGCCGCCATGCATCTTGAGGGCGCGGACGGTCGCCACCACCACGACCGCCGACGGGGTCAGCCCCGCCTGCCGGCACTTGATGTCCAGGAACTTCTCAGCACCCAGATCGGCGCCGAAGCCGGCTTCCGTCACCGTGTAGTCGGCGAGCCGCAGGCCGGCCCGGGTGGCGATCACCGAGTTGCAGCCATGCGCGATGTTGGCGAAGGGGCCGCCATGGATCAGCGCCGGGTTGCCCTCGAGCGTCTGCACGAGGTTCGGCTGCAGGGCGTCCTTCAGCAGCACCGTCATGGCGCCGGTGGCCTTCACGTCCTTGAGGGTGACGAGCTTGCGATCCCGGGTCTCGGCGATGACGATCCGGCCCAGGCGCTCCTCCAGATCGGCGAGGTCACGCGCCAGGCAGAACACCGCCATCACCTCGGAGGCCACCGTGATGTCGAACCCGTCCTCCCGCGGAAAACCGTTGGCGACACCGCCGAGCGACTGGGTGATCTGGCGGAGCGCCCGGTCGTTCATGTCGACCACGCGGCGCCAGTGGATGCGGCGCACGTCGATGTTGAGCTCGTTCGCCCAATAGACGTGGTTGTCGATCAGCGCGGCCGCGAGGCTGTGGGCCGCCGTGATGGCGTGGAAGTCGCCGGTGAAGTGCAGGTTGATCTGCTCCATCGGCACGACCTGGGCCTTGCCGCCGCCGGCCGCCCCGCCCTTCATGCCGAAGCACGGCCCGAGGGACGGCTCGCGCAGGCAGATCATGGTCTTGGCACCGATGCGGTTCAGGGCGTCGCCCAGGCCCACCGTGGTGGTGGTCTTGCCCTCGCCCGCGGGCGTCGGCGAGATCGCGGTGACCAGCACGAGCTTGCCGGATTTCCGGCTCTCCAGCCCGGCGATGTAGCCGTGATCGATCTTGGCGATGTGCTTGCCGTAATTGTGGAGCGCGTCATCCGGGATGCCGAGCTTCTCCGCGACCTGCGCGATCGGCTTCAGGGTCGCGGCGCGGGCGATCTCGATGTCTGACGGCATGGGCGTTCCCTCCCTGAATCTCGGGCACGGCGCCCGACCGCCGGCTCTTGCCGTGCGGATGTCCGCTCATGCGGGCAGCCGCCCGCGAACGGCTGCGCAGTGTGCGTCAAACGGGCGGGAAATGCGCGTCGATTTTTATGAGGTCGTGGACAAAATAGTCTTGTCGATCCGGCGGGGATCCCCCCCGCGCTCGGCGTGCGACCCCGCAAGACTTCGGACCGGAAGCCCCGATCCGCCGTCGTCCTTGCGCGCGGAGCGAAGCAATCCAGCAGCGCCACGCTGCCGGACGTCGCGCCGCCCTGGGTCGCTTCGCTGCGCTCGCGATGACGGGCTCCGGTGGAAGTCCGCTCAGCCCCCCGACTTCTTGGCCTTGTCGGCGGCGCCCGGCGCCTCGTGCGGCTGCGGAGCCCCCTTGGGCAGTTCCGGGTTTTCGGCGTTGTGCGGGGCGGCAACCGGGGCCGGCACGGTCTCGGCCGTGGCGGTCGGCTTCTCGATCTCGGGCAAGCCGTCCTTCAGCTTCGCGTTGATCTGCGTGAGGTCGTCCGGCTCGGGGTTGAGGTCCTTGGCGTGCTGCCACTGGAACTTGCCCTCCAGCCGCCGGCCCGCGCGCCAGTAGGCGTCGCCCAGGTGGTCGTTGATGGTCGGGTCGCCCGGCTTCAGCTCGACCGCCTTCTCCAGCTCGCGCACCGCATCGTCCCAGCGGCCGAGGCGGTAATAGGCCCAGCCGAGGCTGTCGACGATCATGCCGTCCCGCGGGCTGGCCTCGACCGCCTGCTGCAACAGCTTAAACGCCTCGTCGATATTGGTGTTCTGATCGACCCAGGAATAGCCGAGGTAGTTCATCACCTGCGCCTTGGCGGCCGGCTGGTTGGGCGGGACCAGGGCGAGGGCTTTCTTCAAGTCGGCTTCGGCCTTCGGCCATTGCTTGGCCCGCTCGTAGGCGGTGCCGCGGAAATAGTAGGTCGTCCAGTAGTTCGATTGCGGCCGGTTGCCGATCAGGTCGATGGCGCGGGTGTAGGTGGCGGCCGCCTCCTCGTACTTCTTGCGCGCGCGCTGGACGTTGCCGAGCGCGGTGATCACGTCGATGTCGTCGGGATGCGCCTTCATGGTGGCGTCGAGGTGCTCCAGCGCCTCGTCGCCCTTGCCCATCTGCTCCAGGTTCAGGCCGACCTGGATGTCGGCGTTGAGCTTGAGCGGGGAGGTCGCGGGGATCTGCGCGTAGGCCTCGTTGGCGCGCTCGGGCTGCTTCATCCGGTCGAGCGTGTCGGCCAGCGTCAGCCGCGCGAGCGCGTGGTCGGGGGCGAGGTAGAGGGCGAGCCGCAGGTAGATCACGGCGGGCAATTCGTCGCCCTGCGTCGAGCCCGCCGAGCCCAGCCCGTACAGCACCTCGGCGGCGCCTTCCTGGGCGGTGGTGATCAGCCGCGTCAGCGGCTTGCCCTCCTTGAGCTTGTCGAGGGCGTCGCGCACCAGCGGGTGGCGCGGCGAGAGCTGGTCGAAGTCCGAATAGGCCTGGATCGCCAGATCGGTGCGGCCGAGGCTCGCCTCGATCCGGGCATAGGCGTCGACGATGCGCAGGGTGTTGCGGTCGGCCTCGTAGGCGGCCTTGAGGCGCCGCTCGGCCTCGGCATTGTCGCCGGTCACCGAGGCGATCAGGCCGGCATGGTAGTCGCGGAAGGTGTTGTAGTAGCGCTCGCCCCGAAGCTTGTTGACCGTCTCCAGCGCCTTCTTGCCGTCACCCGCGCCGGCATACGACCAGGCGGTGAGCAGTGTCGCCGTCAGGTCCGTGGCGGCCCCGCGGCCGCTGCGCGAAAAATTCTGGCGGGCGGCGGCCCACTGGCCGGCCTTGATCTGGCGCACCCCCAACGAGAGGTTGGCGAGCCCGTTGGTCGGATCGCGGGCGATCAGCTTCTCGGCCGCCCGGAACGCGTCCGGCAGGGCGCCGTCGGCCAAGAGCGAGATGAAGGCGCGCTCGACGAGTTCGGCGTTGCGCGGGTCGGCCTTCACGGCCTCGCGGTAGAAGGTCGCGGCCGCCGTCGTGTCCCGGGCGGCGCCCGCGATGTAGGCGGAGAGGAAGTTGCCCTCCAGCGAATCCGCGGGTTCGTAGTCGAGGATCGGGGTCGATTCCTTCGGCTGCGCGGCAAGCACGGTCTGCGGCAGACCTGCGGCCAGCAGCAGGGCGAGCGCCGAGACGCTCCGGCGGGCGCGGGATGTCATCATGAACCGGTCGCGGCTCCTGGGCGCCGGGCCGCCAAGGGGCCGGGCGCGAGAATGGCGGGTTATCCCCGAAAAATCGCCGGGGACACTGAACCCATCCCGCCAGCCCCGCAAGGCGAAAGGATGGCGCGGGGGGGCCCGGATTAGGCGGCCTCGGGTGCCGGTTTCCTGCGACGGCTGCCGCGCGCCCCGAGCAGGCTCGATAGAACCTCGGACGGGATCATGGCCGGCAGTGCGGCCGTCAGAAGTCCGTGCACGCTCACATGAATGTCAAGATCCGCGATCTCGAAGGCGGCGCCCCCCGGCCAGAGTTCGAGGCGTGACAAAGCGGGGATGTCGACCTCACGCAAGGGTTCGATCAGCGCGCGGGGGATCAGAAATCCGCCGTGCCGCTCTGTCAAGATCGCGATGGCATCGTGATCGGGCCAGTAGCTGACTGCACTGGCTCGGAACGCGCGCGCGGAGCACACGCGTCCCTGCTCGAGCGCATGCTCAAGGTCCGCTTCTGAAACGACGTGGCGCGTCATGCCTCTGTCCCTGTTCCGGCCTTGATCGCCATCTTTGAGCTGTCGCCGAAGACGAGTCTCAGATCTTCGCTGTCCGGTTCGTAGGAGGCCGTGCGCACCTGACGAGCCTTTCCGCGGCGGCGCGACAGGAGCGTGAGGGATCCAGATTCCTCGCGATCTTGTGCCATCGCCAGCCGCCCTTCGAGGCAGGTGGTGCCTTGGACGGACCACCAACACCGCCGGCAGGCCGCGAGGCGATCCTGCACCTCATCGAGAAGCAGTCCCAATGCGCGCCGGCGCGGTGCATTGCGGAGCGGCTCGACATCCCAGAGTGCTACCACGTCGGTAACGAACGAGAACCTGATGCGTGCCGTCCAGGCCTCACGGCGCTGAAGGGCGCTGATATGGGGTGGACAATGGTCGTGCGAGAACACGACGACGTGTGCACCGATCTGCTCCGAGACGAAGACTTCCGCCATTCTAACCCCTGGCACCGATCCTAAGCGGATTTGCGTTGGCAAGCCAACGCTTCATCGGCTTAGATCTTTGTTTCATCGCAGGTTTTGGTCGCAAAACCGGTGGCCACTTTTGCGAAACCTGCTTAGTGCCGGCCGCCAGGTTTCCAAGCGGAGATCATCGATCAGCTTCGTATCAGGCTCCCTCACATGTTCGGATAATTCGGCCCGCCCGGCCCCTCCGGCGTCACCCAGTCGATGTTCTGGTTCGGGTCCTTGATATCGCAGGTCTTGCAGTGGACGCAGTTCTGCGCGTTGATCTGGTAGCGCACACCGTCGCTCGCGGCGGCATCCGCCACCCACTCGTAGACGCCCGCCGGGCAGTAGCGGGACGAGGGGCCACCGTAGACATCGTGCTCGGAGCGCTTCTGCAGCTCCAGATCGCGGACCTTGAGGTGGGGCGGCTGGTCCTCCTCGTGGTTGGTGTTCGACAGGTAGACCGAGGAGAGCCGGTCGAAGGTCAGCTTGCCGTCGGGCTTCGGGTAGGTGATCGGCGTCACCTCGGAGAGCGGCTTGAGGCAGGCGTGATCCGGCTTGCCGTGCTTGAGCGTGCCGAACGGCGAGGCGCCGAGGATCGTGGTCGCCCACATGTCGAGGCCGCCGAGCCCGACGCCGACCAGCGTGCCGTACTTGGACCAGAGCGGCTTGACGTTGCGAACGGCCTTCAGGTCCTGCCCGATCGGGCTGTCGCGCCAGCCGGCCTCGTAGGCGGTGACCTCGTCGCCCGCGCGGCCGGCCTTGAGTGCATCCGCGATGGCGTCGGCCGCCTGCATGCCGGACAGGATCGCGTTGTGCGAGCCCTTGATCCGCGGCACGTTCACGAAGCCCGCCGAGCAGCCGACCAGGCAGCCGCCGGGGAAGACGAGCTTGGGCACGGACTGCCAGCCGCCCTCCATGATGGCCCGCGCCCCGTAGCCGATGCGCTTGGCGCCCTCGAACGTCTCGGCGATCATCGGGTGGGTCTTGAAGCGTTGGAACTCCTCGAACGGCGACAGGGTCGGGTTCTCGTAGTTCAGGTGCGTGACGAAGCCGACCGAGAGCAGATGGTCGTCGAAATGGTAGAGCCAGGAGCCGCCGCCGGCCTTGTTGGGCAGCGGCCAGCCCATCGTGTGCTGCACCAGCCCCGGCTCGAACTTGCCGGGGGCGAGCTGCCAGAGCTCCTTCACGCCGAGCCCGTACTTGAAATGATCGCTGTACCGGTTGAGCGAGAAGCGCTGGATCAGCCCCTTGGTGAGGTTGCCCCGGGCGCCCTCGCCGAACACCGTGTACTTGCCGCGCAATTCCATGCCGCTTGTGTAGTCGTCGCGTGGCTCGCCCGACTTACCGATGCCGAGATCGCCCGTGGCGATGCCCGCCACGGCGCCGGCCTCGTCGAACAGCACCTCGGAGGCCGGGAAGCCGGGATAGATCTCGACCCCGAGCGCCTCGGCCTGGGCGCCCAGATACTTGCACGTGTTCGAGAGCGAGCCGACGAAGTTGCCGTGGTTCGACATGAGCTTGGGGAAGAACACGTTCGGCAGGGTGATGCCGCTGTTCTTGGTCAGCATCATGAACTCGTCGCGCTGGACCTCCGTCTTGAGCGGACGCTCCGGATCCTGGCGCCACTCGGGCAGCAGCCGGTCGAGGCCGATCGGATCGATCACCGCCCCGGACAGGATGTGGGCGCCGACCTCCGAGCCCTTCTCGACGACAACGACGGAGATCTCCTGGCCGATCTCGGCGGCGCGCTGCTTCAGGCGGATCGCGGTGGCGAGCCCGGCCGGGCCGGCGCCGACCACGACCACGTCGAAATCCATGCTCTCGCGTTCGGGCAGCGCCATCCTCGCCTCTCCTTTTCTTTGTTTCAGGACCCGATTCATCGCCGGGCCGGCGTTCCTTCTGCCGTCTCAAGCGATTCCAAGCTAGAAAGGCAAGTTGCCGACGCTCACGCTCAAGGCAAAGTTCCCTTTGCCGCACCGGAGGGGACGGATTGGACGATTCGTGTCCGGGGACGCCGGCCCTGCGCCCTTCGGTCACGCAAGTCCTTGACGGCCGGCCCGTTTCAAAAGTTGTCCACAGGCCGCCGTGACCCCACATGGTTGGACCATGCCGAGCCCCTCCGACGCGCAAGCCGACCTGATCGCCTATCTCGACTTCCACGTGGAGGCCGGGGCCGACGCGGCGCTCGACGAGCAGCCGCACGACCGCTTCGGCGAGCCGGACTCGCCCGCACCGACCCTGCGCGCCCCGCGCAGGGTCGCGACGGCCCGGGCTGTGGAGCCGCCGGTCGTCGCGGTGGCCAACAGCCTCGTGCCACCCCCCGGCGCCCCGGCGCCCGTCGTGGCGCCGCGCACCTTCGGTCGGGCCGCCAGCGCCCAGCCCGACGAGGCCGCGAGCGACGCCCGCACCCGGGCGCGCCAAGCCAAGTCGCTGGAGGAGTTGGAGCGGATCCTGGCGGATTTCGATGCCTGCCCGCTGCGCTTCACCGCCAAGAACCTCGTCTTCGGCGACGGCAATCCGGAGGCGCGGGTGATGTTTCTCGGTGAGGCGCCGGGGGCCGACGAGGACCGGATCGGCAAGCCGTTCATGGGTCGCTCGGGCCAGCTCCTCGACAAGATGATGAAGGCGGTCGGCCTCGACCGGACCAGCACCTATATCGGCAACATCGTGCCCTGGCGGCCCCCGGGCAACCGGAACCCGACCCCCCAGGAGGTCGCGGTGTGCCGGCCCTTCGTGGAGCGGCAGATCGAGCTGGTCGATCCCGATATCATCGTCTGCCTGGGCGCGCCCGCGACCCAGACGCTCACCGGTTCCAAGGACGGCATCCTCCGCACCCGCGGCCGGCTGTTCCCGTACACGTTGCCGAATCGCGAGGTGAAGCTGCTCGCCACGCTCCATCCGGCCTTCCTGCTGCGCCAGCCGGTGCAGAAGCGGTTGGCGTGGCGGGACTTCCGCGCCCTGCGCGCGCTCATCGACGGGACAGCTTGACCGCGGAAGCGGAACCGGCTCTCCCCTCCCGCCATTAGAGCTTCGTTCCCGCCGGCGGTTCGCCGCCGTCCGGCCAGGACGACGCACGACACCTTGCGTCCCGCCCGCGGCGGCCGGCGCAGCACCGATAGCGGGACCCGACCATGCGCTGGGACGATCTACGCAGCTCCGACAACGTCGAGGATCGCCGGGGCGAAGGCGGTGGCGGCGGTGGCGGCATGGGCTTCCCCGGCGGCGGTGCCGGCGGGCTCGGGATCGGCACCATCGTGGTGCTGCTGATCGTCAGCTACTTCACGGGGATCAACCCGGCGATCCTGATCGGCGGCGCCGAGCGGATCGGCGGCGGTCACAGCCAGCAGGAGCAGCCGGCCGATCCGCAGACGCAGGCCAAGCGGCGCCAGGCGCCCACCGACGAGAGCGGCCGCTTCGCGTCAAAGATCCTGGGCAACACCGAGGACGTGTGGAGCCAGATCCTGCCGCAGCAGACCGGCAAGCAATACACCCCGACGACCCTGGTGCTCTACACCGGCGGTACCCGCTCGGGCTGCGGCTCGGCCCAGGCCGCGATGGGCCCGTTCTACTGCCCGCTCGACAAGAAGGTCTATCTCGACACCGGCTTCTTCAAGGAGATGGCCACGAAGTTCGGCGTGAAGGGTGATTTCGCCTACGCGTACGTGATCGCCCACGAGGTCGGCCACCACGTGCAGGACGTGCTGGGCATCCTGGGTAAGGTTCAGGCGCGCCAGCAGCAGGCGTCGAGCAAGACCGAGGCGAATGCCCTCTCGGTGCGGATCGAGCTGATGGCCGATTGCCTCGCCGGCGTCTGGGCCAAGAACTCGAACGACAAGTACGCCGAACTGGATCAGGGCGATATTGACGAGGCCCTGAACGCCGCCGCGCAGATCGGCGACGACGCGCTGCAGCGGCGCTCGCAGGGTTACGTGGTGCCGGATTCCTTCACCCACGGCTCCTCGGCCCAGCGCCAGCGCTGGTTCACCGCCGGCTACAAGAGCGGCCAGACCAAGGCGTGCGACACGTTCCGGACGGCGGGGAACTGAGGTTGCTTCGTCTTTGCGAGCACAGCGAAGCAATCCAGAGTGGCGCCACGCTTACGGATGTCGCGCTGCCCTGGGTCGCGTCGCTGCGCTCGCGATGACGATGTGGGCTTCGGGTTAGGCTGGTCGGCTCAGTCGCCTTGCATTGGCCTGGACCTTCCGCCGGTAGCTGCGGATCACCTTGCCGTTCGAGGCCCCTGTGGCGAGCATCATGGCGGCCTCGCCGGCGGCCATGACCTTCTCGGTTACCATCAGTTGCGCCTCGGCTTGGGCGGCCGGACCGCCGAGGGCGAACATCACCATGCGCTGAGCGATCACCCCCTGCGCCTCCAGGCCCAGCATGGCCATGTCCATGCCCGTCTTCCACCAACCGAACAGCATCGCGTTCCTCATGTTGCCCGTGGCAACTGTTGCACAGGGCAACGGTCGAGCCTGGTTCCGGGTCCCGGCATGCGCCCAGGTCTGCATGGGGTGCAAGCGTTATCCCGCACTGCGACATCACGCTTTGCGCAGCCCAGGCGGATGCCGTAAGCGCCAGGGCATTCCGCCGGACAGCGCCCACCGCCATGATACGCCTGGACAAGATCACCAAGCAGAACGGGCGGCAGCTCGTGTTCATCGAGGCCTCGGCCGCCCTGCAGCGCGGCGAGAAGGTCGGGCTCGTCGGGCCGAACGGGGCGGGCAAGACCACCCTGTTCCGGATGATCATCGGCGAGGAGCAGCCCGACGAAGGCCAGGTCTCGGCCGACCGGGGCATCACGATCGGGTATTTCAGCCAGGATGTCGGCGAGATGTCCGGCCGCAGCGTCGTCACCGAGGTGATGGACGGGGCCGGGCCGGTGAGCACGGTCGCGGCCGAGCTGGCCGAGATCGGCGCGGCTTTGGCCGATCCGGACCGGGCCGACGAGATGGACGCCCTGGTCGAGCGCTACGGCGAGGTCCAGGCCCGGTTCGAGGAACTCGACGGCTACGCCCTGGAGGGCCGGGCCCGGGAGGTGCTGGACGGCCTGAGCTTCAACCAGGAGATGATGGACGGCGATGTCGGCGCCCTCTCGGGCGGCTGGAAGATGCGCGTGGCGCTCGCCCGCATCCTGCTGATGCGCCCGGACGTGATGCTGCTCGACGAGCCGTCGAACCACCTCGACCTCGAGAGCCTGATCTGGCTCGAATCGTTCCTCAAAGCCTATGACGGCGCTCTGCTGATGACCTCGCACGACCGCGAGTTCATGAACCGCATCGTCAACAAGCTGATCGAGATCGACGGCGGCGCGCTCACCACCTTCTCGGGCGATTACGCGTTCTACGAGGGTCAGCGGAAGCTCAACGAGGCGCAGCAGCAGGCGCAGTTCGAGCGCCAGCAGGCGATGCTCGCCAAGGAGATCGCCTTCATCGAGCGCTTCAAGGCCCGGGCCTCCCACGCCGCTCAGGTGCAGAGCCGGGTGAAGAAGCTCGACAAGATCGAGCGGGTCGAGCCGCCCCGGCGGCGGCAATCGGTGGCGTTCGAGTTCCAGCCGGCGCCCCGCTCGGGCGACGACGTCGTGATGCTCAAAGGGGTGCATAAGCGCTACGGCAGCCGCACCATCTACGAGGGGCTCGACTTCTCGGTGCGCCGCCGCGAGCGCTGGTGCGTGATGGGCATCAACGGCGCCGGCAAGTCGACGCTCCTGAAGCTCGTGACCGGCACCACCGCGCCCGACGACGGGGCGGTCACGATCGGCGGCAGCGTCAAGCTCGGCTACTTCGCCCAGCACGCCATGGACCTCCTCGACGGCGACCGCACCGTGTTCGAGACCTTGGAGGAGGCCTTTCCGCAGGCCGGCCAGGGCTCGCTGCGGGCGCTCGCCGGCTGCTTCGGCTTCTCGGGCGACGATGTCGAGAAGCGCTGCCGGGTGCTGTCGGGCGGCGAGAAGGCCCGGCTGGTCATGGCGCTGATGCTCTACGACCCGCCGAATTTTCTGGTGCTCGACGAGCCGACCAACCACCTCGACATGGGCACCAAGGAGATGCTGATCACGGCGCTCGGCAATTACGAGGGGACGATGCTGTTCGTCTCCCACGACCGGCACTTCCTGGCGGCGCTGTCGAACCGGGTGCTGGAGGTGACGCCGGAGGGCATCCACCAGTATGGCGGCGGCTACACCGAGTACGTGGCCCGCACCGGCCAGGAGGCGCCGGGCCTGCGGAGCTGATGGGCCAGCCTGCGACGGCTGCGCCGCTTACGTCGCGGGACAACCCCGGTTAGGCTTTCGCGAAACGGCCGGATCCGGGACGCCGTGCGACGCCTTCTCAAGTTCCTCCACACGATGGGCTCGGCCGGGCTGCTCGGGGCGCTGGCGTCCCTGGTGGTCATGCTGGCGCTGACCCCACCTCCGAGCGCCCTGCCCGGCTACGCGGCGATGCGCGGCGCGATGGGCGCAGTCGCCACCTGGGTGTTCCTGCCCTCGCTCGCCGTGACGCTGATGTCGGGCCTGATCGCCATGGCGGTGAACCGGGCCTACCTCAACGCAGGCTGGGCGTGGCTGAAGCTCGCCACCGGCGTCCTGATGTTCGAGGGCGGGCTGGTCTACGTTCAGGGTCCGATGAAGCAGGAGGCCGCACAGAGCGCACGGGCGCTGGCCGGCCTGCTCGATCCGGCGGCTTTGGCGGTCTCGCTCCCCGGCGAGCGTGGGACGCTGTGGGTCCTGCTCGCGATCTCGGCTGCCAACGTCGCCCTCGGGATCTGGCGTCCGCGGATCCTGCGCATCCCGAGCTAGTCGCGACGCAACCGCTATTTGCCGATACAAAAGCCGGCAAATAATCGGTCGAGCACATCCTCGACCCCGACATGGCCGGCGACCTCGCCCAGCGCCCGGACGGCGAGGCGGAGATCCTCGGCGACGAGTTCCGGCTGGCCGTCGGGCCCAGCGATCAGGCGATCGAGATGGGCTGTACAGGCTTCAAAGGCGGCCCGATGGCGCGCCCGGGTGATCAGCGCGTCGCCCTGCCCCAAGCCGGCCTCGGCCTGCGCCTGGATGGCGTCGAGGAGGGTATCGAGCCCATCACCCGTCTGGGCGGAAACCCACAGAACGCCGTCCGATCGCGGAGTTTGAAAGCCGGCTAATAGATCGGTCTTGGTGTGCACCGTCAGGACCTGATCGGTGGTGTCAGCGAGGTCAGGTTCCGTTCCGCCGGGCGGTACGAGGGCCAGCACGAGATCGGCGGTCTCGATCCGCGCGCGGGTCCGCCGGATCCCCTCGGCCTCGACGGGTTCGGCCGTCTCGCGCAAACCCGCGGTATCCACCAGCAGCACCGGCAGGCCGGCCAGATCCAGCCGCACCTCGATCGCGTCGCGCGTCGTGCCGGGCGTGTCCGACACGATCGCGACGTCCCGCCGGCTCAGGGCGTTGAGCAACGTCGACTTCCCGGCATTGGGCGCACCCGCCAGCACCACGGTGAACCCGTCCCGCAGCCGCTCGCCCCGGTGCCCGTCCCGCAGGATTGCGGCGATCTGGTCGCGCAGGGTGGTGGCCCGACCGAGCAGCGTGGCATCGAGCCCGGCCTCGTCCACGTCGCCCTCGTCGGCGAAATCCAGGGCCGCCTCGGCGGCGGCGAGGCAATCGATCGCCTCGGCGCGCCACGCCGCGACCTGTCGGCTGAGGGCCCCGTCGAGCTGGCGCAGGGCCTGCCGCCTCTGGCCCTCGGTTTCCGCGTCGATCAGGTCGGCGACGGCTTCGGCCTCGGCCAGATCCATCCGGCCGTTGAGGACCGCGCGTCGCGTGAAGGCGCCCGGCCCGGCTGCACGGCATCCCGGCATCCGGGCCAGGACGGCGAGCACGCCCATTCGCACCGCTGGCCCGCCATGGAGGTGCAACTCGGCCATGTCGTCGCCGCTGTAGGTGTTCGGGCCCGGGAGCCAGACCACGAGTGCCCGGTCGAGCTCAGTCCCGTCATCGGGATTCCGGAGCGTCCGCAGCGAGAGCCTGCGTGGCGCCGGCAAGGCTCCGCACAGATCGGTGAGCACGGTTCGAGCCCCTGGTCCGCTGAGGCGGATCACTGCGACGGCCGCCCGGCCGAAGCCGCTGGCCGGGGCGAAGAGCGTTTCGGTTTCGGTCATGGCAGCCGCGACGCGCAAGCTTCGCCTTCTTCATGTCATCCGTGCGTGTTTCACGTGAAACAGCCCAAGACCCTATACCCCATCCGGTGGCTGGGCCGATCCCGCTTCATGCAGACCCGTCGAACCGCGATGGAGGCCAGGATGCATCCCACACGCCGCACCTTGCTCGCCGCGTCGCTGCTCCTGCCGATGCAGCCCGCGATGGCGGCGGCCGAACCGGACCTTGAAGCGCTTGAGCGGCGTATGGGCGGCAGGATCGGCGTCGCGGCCGGATCGGCGGACCGCATCCTACTCCAACACCGGGCGGACGCGCGTTTCCCGATGTGCAGCACCTTCAAGGTCCTGGCCGCGGCTGCGGTGCTGGCACGAATCGATGCCGGATCCGAGCAACTCGATGCGCCGGTGTCGTATCGGGCGGACGCTCTCCTGAGCTACGCGCCCGTGACCCGGAAGGCCCTGGAGACGCAGGGCGGCGCCGGCCAGCTCTCGGTGGCCGAACTCTGCGCCGCCGCGCTCGAGTGGAGCGACAACACGGCGGCCAACCTGCTCCTCGCACGCCTCGGTGGGCCGGAGGGCCTGACCGCTTGGCTGCGGAACACCGGCGACCCCGTCACCCGTCTCGATCGCGACGAGCCGACGCTGAACACCGCGATCCCCGGCGATCCCCGCGACACCACCACACCGGAGGCGATGCGCGCGACCCTCGGCCGGATCCTCCTCGGCACCGTCCTGGCGCCGCCGTGGCGCGCCCGGCTGGAGGACTGGTTGGTCGGAAGCCAGACCGGGTTCAAGCGGCTCCGGGCGGGGCTGCCGAAGGACTGGACTGTCGGCGACAAGACCGGCACCGGCGACAACGGCACGTTCAACGACGTGGCGATCCTGCGGCCGCCGGGCCGTGCGCCCGTGACCGTGGCCGTGTACATCACCGGCTCCACCCTGCCCGCCGAAGCGGTCGATTCGGTCCATGCCGAGATCGGCCAGCTCATCGCTGCGCGGATCGTCGCCGCGTGAGGCCAAGTCCACGAAACCGTCATGGCCAAATCAGCCCCGAAGACCACCCGGGCGACCCAGGCCCTCGATAAGGCCGGCCTGCGCTACAGCCTCCACGCCTACGACTACGATCCCGATGCAACGCGCATCGGCCTCCAGGCCGCGGAAGCGCTGGGCGTCCCGCCCGGCCGCGTGCTGAAGACCCTGATGGCAGCGGTCGATCGGCGCCCGGTCTGCCTGCTGGTTGCCTCCGACCGGGAGGTCTCGATGAAGCGGGTGGCGACCGCTTTCTCGGGCAAGGTCGCCGGGATGCTCAAGCCCGCTGATGCCGAGCGGCTGACCGGGTATCATGTCGGTGGCATCAGCCCGCTCGGCCAGAAGCGCGCATTCCCGACCGCGATCGATTCCGGTTCCCTCGGGGATCCGGGTGCCGAGATCCACGTCAACGGGGGCGGACGGGGCCTGCAGATCCGGCTGACCGAGGGGGATCTCGTCGTGGTGCTGCAGGCGCTGGTCGTGCCGCTGACCTGATGTCTGCCCATCGGGTAATCGACCGTTTACCTTGCTTCACCACGCTGCCGGCTCGCGATGGCGTTGGGGATTGAATGCGGATGATCGGGCGCAGGGGGACGATGGCGCTTGGATTCGCCTTGTTGCTCGCCGGCCCCGGCGCAGCCGCGGATCTCGACGTCCGAGGCGCCTACGGGGCGGCGGAGGTCACCGCCCGCCTCCGCTTCTTCCCACGCAGCGATGGGATCGACCGTCCGCCGGTTTATGCCCTGCGCACCCGTGCGGTGCCGGTCGGCTGCACGCCGCGGCGGGCGCCTGTCCCCACCAACGCCCCGGACGATCCGAGCTATGTCGGCTCCGAATATGGGCTGGCCCATCCGAGCTATTACGGGTTCACGCCACCGCTCGGCGTCGATGATCCCTTCGGCCGCTCCCTGCTGCCCTACTGTCGCTAATTCCCCTCCCCGACATCATGCTCTAAGCAGAGCTGCGTTGGCACGCCGACGCATCTTCCGCTCAGGTCCTTGGCCGGTCGCAGGTTTTCATCGCAAGACCGGCGGCCACTCTTGCGAAACCTTCTGAGACGGGCGGTCCCGCCCCTCTGGAGCCCGTGCCGTGCCCGATTCGGTTCCCCAGCGCTTCAGCGATCCGGCAGCCCTGCGCCAGTGCGTGGCCCGATGGCGTGCGGCGGGCGAGCGGATCGTCCTGGTCCCGACCATGGGTGCCCTGCACCGGGGACACCTCGCCCTGGTGGCGGAGGCCCGGCGGGCCGGTGACCGCGCGGTGGTCAGCATCTTCGTGAATCCGACCCAGTTCGGCCCCAGCGAGGATTTCTCGCGCTATCCGCGCGACCTCGAGGCCGATCTCGCCCTGCTGGGCGAGGCGGGGGCCGACGCGGCCTGGACGCCCGCGGTCGAGACCATGTACCCGCCGGGCTTCGCCACGCGGATCGAGGTCGCGGGTCTGTCCGAGGGGCTGTGCGGCCCGTTCCGGCCCGGCCACTTCGCCGGGGTCGCCACGGTGGTGACCAAGCTTCTGAATCAGGTCCGGCCCGACACGGCCCTGTTCGGCGAGAAGGATTTTCAGCAGCTCCGGGTGATCCAGCAGGCGGTGTCCGATCTGGACATGGGGGTCAAGATCCGTGGCGTCCCGACCCTGCGTGAGCCCGACGGCCTCGCCCTGTCGTCGCGCAACCGCTACCTGTCGCCCGAGGAGCGCGCCATCGCCCCGAAACTCCACGCCGTGCTGTCCGACATCGCCTTCGCCTCCCGCAACGGCACCGGGGTCGCCGGGCGGATCGCCGCCGGACGGGCGGCCCTGGAGGTAGCAGGCTTCCGGGTCCAGTATCTCACAATCTGCGATGCCCGGACCCTGGTGCCGGTCGAGCGGGTCGAGGGGCCGGCCCGCGTCCTCGCGGCGGCCTACCTGGGACGGACGCGGCTGATCGATAATCTCGCGGTCTGAGCCTCGTCATCGCGTCATGGTTTCGAAAGGTCGAGACCTTTTGCGAGTCCAGGGCGGAGCCCAGAAAACCCTCTCGGGGCTCTGCCCTAAGCACCCGTCAAACGGATGATTCCTTTAGAGTCGACCGGGTTTCGCTGCTCGGCCAAGATGAGCTCCGCCGCCGCACCCCGTGGCCGCCGAGACACCCCGGTTGGATTTCTCGCGCCATCCAACCCCATGATATTGGCGGCGCCAAGCTGACCTGCTCTCTGCTCGTGGCGTGATCAGAGCACGCCCGGCCTCGACCTTCCTGGCCACCACCCTTGCCTGCGCGGCCCCTGCCTGCGCCGGTGATGCCATCGAGGGCATGGCGGGACCCTACGGCGAGCGCCTGCGCTACGACGAGAAGGGCCTGAGCCTCACCTTTCCCGAGCCGGACATCACCCTGCAGATCGGCGGACGGCTCCATCTCGATGCCGGTGGGGCGCGCTTCAGCCGGCCCGAGGGGCCCGAGGCCTTCCCCGACAATTTCGTGGTGCGCCGTTCGTGGATCGAGCCGACGCTCACGATCGGCCGGGATTGGGTGATCGCCTTCCAGTACGATTTCAGCGACCCGGTGGTGCCGATCAACGACGCCTTCGTGGCCTGGAAGGGGCTGCCGGACACGATCGTAACGCTCGGCAACATGAAGGTGCCGCTCAGCCTGGAATGGCTGCAGAGCAACAACGACACCCTGTTCGTCGAGCGCTCCGGGGCCAACGCCCTGGTGCCGGAGCGCCGGTTCGGCGTCGCGGTCGGGCGGAACGGGCAGGCCTGGACCGCGGTGGCCGGCGTGTTCGGCAACGCCGCCAGCAATGGCATCTCCGGCGACGGGGTGGCGGTGGCGGCCCGCGCCACTTACGCGCCGATCCTGGAGGAGCGCGAGACCCTGCATCTCGGGCTGGCGGCGAGCTACCGCAGCCGGTCCCGGAGCGACGGCGCCTTCGGCTTCTCGGCCCCGGCGGGCGCGGCCCTGTTCGAGCGCCAGCTGGTGGATACCGGTGACCTTCCGGATGCCGCGCGTGTCACCCGGTCGGGGGCCGAGTTCGCCTATCGCCGGGGCCCGGTCCTGCTCCAGGCCGAGTACATCCGGGCGGAGCTTCAGCCGTTCAGCGGCCCCGGGAGGCCCGCCGCTGGTCTTGGCTTCCAGGGTGGCTACGTGGAGGCCGCCTGGGTGCTGAACGGCGAGGGGCGCGGCTACGCGCTCACGCCCCAGGGGGGCACCACCTACGCGACCTTCAAGGGTGTCACCGTGGCGGACGGCCAGCGGGTCTCCCGGGGCGGGATCGGCGTGTTTGAGCTGGCGGCGCGCTACAGTGCCATCGACTTCGACGCCCGGGGCTTCCGGGGCGGGCTGGAGCAGGACGTGACCCTCGGCCTGAGCTGGTATCCCGAGCCCAATCTCCGTCTGATCGCCAACTACGTCCGCGGACGCGTGCGACCGGGCGAGGCCAAGGCGGACACGTTCGGGCGCGCGCCGTTCTCGGTCGACACCGTGGTCGGGCGCCTGCAGATCTCGTGGTAAGTCCAGGTTTCCAAAGGGCTCCGCCCTTTGGCGGGGTTCGGGCGCGGAGCCCCTGACGCTCGGGCTTCGCCCGGCACCGGACCAAGTCCGGCACCAGACCACGTCCGGCACCAGGGCTCTGCCCTGGTGCCGCGAAAGGGCTTGCCCTTTCGAAACCCTGACGTTGCGATGGAGAACGCGCTCAGACGGCCCGGCGCAGGACCGAGCGGAAGGGCCGGCGCTCGGGGCCTGGCTCGGTGGGCGGCTCCGGGGTCTCGGGTGGCGCGGTCAGGACCTCGGTCCGCACCGGGCGCGGCGCCGCGAAGGCCGTACCCTGCGCGAAGGGCACGTCGAGGTCGATCAGGTCGGGGATGTCGGCCTCGTCGGTGATGCCCGTGGCGACGAGACGGATCCCGACCCGCGCCAGGGCCGGCCCCGTATCCTCGACCGCGAGGTCCGACAGGCTGCCCGGAATCGCCTGCGGCCGCAGCAGCATCGCGGCCGGCACCCGGACCTGGCCGATGCCGAGGGCGGCGAGATCCACCGCGTCGAAGCGCAGGTCGTCCGGCCGGTCGAGGCTGAAGCCGATCCGTCCGCGGAGCGGCATCAGGAGGCCGCGCTGGCCGGCATCGAGGCCCCGCCAGCTCGCCTGCGGCAGGGCGATCACCAGACCGGCCAGGGACGGATCCTCCGCCACCGCGCGGCCCAGTTCGCGCAGCAGGCCGGGCTCGAACAGCGAGAGCGGCGAAAGCGCGTAGGTCAGCAGGGTGTCGCTGCCGCGGCGGGCGAGGTGCCGCACCACCAGGGCGGCCCGCTGCAGCATGCGGCGGTCGAGTTCGGTGGTGCGGCCATAGCGCTCCAGCACCGGCAGGAAGGTCTCCGGCTCGGCCGGAGCCGCGGCGCCTGGATCGCCGATCCGCAGGCGCGCCAGCGCCTCGTAGGCCACGACCTTGCGCTGGGGCAGACTGACCACCGGCTGCAGGTGGATTTCCAACCCGTCCTGCTCGAAGGCCCGGATGATCTCGGCCTCGCTCGCCGGGTCCCGCACCGGCCGGGGCGGGATCGGACGGGGCGGGATCGGTCGCGGCGGGACCTGAACCGAGGCCGGCGGTTCGGGAGCAGGCGGCTGGACGGCAGGCGGCTCGAAGACCGCTGGCCGCCGTGCTGTGGCCACCGCCTGGGGCGGAGCGGCCGCGGGGGGCGGAGCGGCCGCGGGGATGGGCTCCCGCGGAGCCGGCGCGGGAAGGGGTGGCGCAGGAGGCGCCGGTGCGGGCCGGGCATTGAGACCCGCGATCTCGACGTCCTGCGTGCTGACCACCGTGGTGAGGTCGCGCACGATGCCCGAGAGGAGGCCGAACTCGACGGTCAGCTCCTCGATCTGGGCCCGCAGTGCCGCCTCGCCGGAGTCAGGCGCCGGCTTGACCGCGGTGGTCTCGACCTTGAGCAGGCGCCGGGACAGGAGATCGACTTCGCCCGACAGTTTCTCGCAGCGTGCCGTCAGGGCCTTGATGCGGGTGAGGGCGAGGCCGGACGCCGCGGCCGACACGGCGCCGAGCGTCAGGGCACTCCAGAGCGGCAGGAACACGGCGAGCGGCCCGAACACGACGAGCCCGAGAAGGGTAGCCGTCAACAGCCCCGCGTACCGGCCGAGGACCGGGACCATCGTCTGAACACCTGCCGGATTCGCGCACCGGTCGCCGGGGAAGGTCCCAGGCGAAGCCCCGCCGGGCGCGAATCGAATCCGTCGATCAATGGCCCGGAGGGACCGGCGCGGCAAGGCCGTGGGCCGGCGCCCATCGATCGGAAGCCTGTTAATTCCGTGGGGTGTGACGCCCGCGCCCGCTGGAACGTTGCGGAATCGTCACGGCGCGCCTGATTGCGTGGCGATCCGGGATGGGTTGCGCGCCTTGCAAATGCACAGGTCAGCAAAACGCGCCATAAAGCGTGGCCATGACGTCTGTGCCCCCGCGTAAATCCCGACTCCGCGCCCTTCTCGGCGTTGGCGCGCTCCTCGCCGCGTGCGGCACGACCGCGTCCCGCGCGGCCGATCTCGCCGCCGATGTTCCGCGGCAGACGCCGACCTTCACCATGGTCGATCCCAGCACGTGGATCGTGACCCTGAGCGGCTCGATCCAGGCGATCCCGCGCTACCCCGGGGCCAGCGACTACGCGGCGGTGTTCTATCCCTCGATCGACATCCGGAAGGTCGGCGAGCCGCGCCGCTTCTCGACGCCGGACGACGGCTTCAGCCTGTCGCTCTTCGACAACGGGACCTTCCGGATCGGTCCGACTGCGCGATTCGTGCCCGGGCGCTACTACGGCGACGACAGGCGGCACCTGTTCGGCTTCCGTGACGCGCGCTTCGCGGTCGAGCCGGGCGTGTTCGCCGAGTTCTACCCGGTCTCCTTCATCCGCACCCGAGTCGAGGCCCGGCAGGGCGTCTACGGGCATCACGGTACGGTGGGCTCCCTGGCGGCCGACTACCTGATCCCGGTGGACGAGTTCCTGTTTTCGATCGGGCCGCGCTTCAACATGGGCGATGCCAGCTACGCCCGGAAGTATTTTGGGGTGTCGCCGGTCGAGGCCGCGCTCAACGGCCGTGTCACCCCGTACGATCCGGCCAGCTTCTACTCGGCCGGCGTGCTCGGCGGCGTGACCTACACGCAGAGCGAGACGTGGGCCTACTCGGCCTTTGCCGGCTACACCCGCATCCTCGGGGCCTCCGGCGCGAGCCCGCTGGTGCGCCGGCCCTTCGGCAACCCGAACCAGTACCAGTTCGGCCTGCGGATCGATTACGCGTTCCGGATGCCGGCGCTGTTCTGAGCCTGCGCTTGCGCCGGTCGCTCCGGGCTCCGACATTCCGGCGATACGGATCACGGAGGCTCACATGGATGCGACGCACGCCGACCTGCTGATGCGGGTCGAGGGCATGACCTGCGACGGCTTTGCCGCTGCGGTGACCCGCACGGTGAAGCGCCTCGACCCCGCGGCCGAAGTTCAGGTGGACCGGGCGGCGGGACGGGTGGCGATCCGCACCGACGCGCAGGCGCTGTCGATCGCCGAGGCCCTCACCAAGGCCGGCTACACGGCCACGGCCATGACGGGCTGAGCCTCCGTCTTGGTTTCGAAAGGTCGAGACCTTTCGCGGGTCCAGGGCAGAGCCCTGGAAACCCCCTTAGGGACGGAGATCTCAGGGCTCCGCCCTGAGCACCCGCCAAAGGGCACGCCCTTTTGAAACCCGGGATTGCGAAGCGATCAACCGCTAAGCGCGGCTCAGGTACATCCCGGTCAACAGCAGGGCGAAGGCCGCGAGCCCGAACGCACCCTCCTTGCGATGGCTGGTGTCGAGGAAGTGGGCGGCGGCACCGGCCGCGCAGCAGGCAGCGCCAAGACCGATCGTAAGCGAGGACATCGTTGTCTCCCCCACCGCGCGTCACCACGGCGACGCTGCGAAGCGAGGTCTCCCGGGTGCCTGCCGGACACCGACGCCCAGCTAGGAATCGGGGACAGGGCAGGTTTGCACGCGGACATCCGGCTGGCAAGACGCGTTCATCAGTTCTTCATCGGCCGATGAAAAGTAAATCAATACTGATCATTTTCAGAGCATCCCGCCAGTATCAAAAATACTGTATTCGGGCGCCGCACCGAGGAGTTTGGCGCCTGGGTGGGCCGGAGCCACCCGGCGCCGGCCCGTTGACCGTTGCGCCCGCCCGCCTTTAGACCGGATGACACCACGCCCGGCGCCATCGTTCCCGTTGGGACGATCCGGCGATACGTCCGCAGACGCAGTTCGAGATTCGATGCCCCTCCCCTCCTTCGACCGGTTCGACGTCGCGGTCGTCGGTGGCGGCCATGCCGGCGTCGAGGCGGCGGCCGCCGCGGCGCGCTGCGGGGCGCGCACCGCCCTGGTCACGCACGATCCGGCCACGATCGGCGCGATGTCGTGCAACCCCGCCATCGGGGGGCTCGGCAAGGGCCACCTCGTGCGCGAGGTCGACGCCCTCGACGGGCTGATGGGCCGGGTCGCCGACGCGGCCGGCATCCAGTTCCGCCTGCTCAACCGCCGCAAGGGGCCGGCCGTGCGCGGGCCCCGGACCCAGGCCGACCGGAAGCTCTATGCCGCCGCCATGCAGGCCGCGATCGCCGAGACCCCGGGCCTGACCGTGGTGGCGGGCGCCTGCGAGGATCTGGTCCTGGATGCGGCGGGCCAGATCCGCGGCCTTGTCCTGGCGGACGGGCGCAGCCTCGCCTGCGGCGCGGTGGTGCTGACCACCGGCACCTTCCTGCGGGGCCTGATCCATATTGGCGAGCGCCAGATCCCGGCCGGCCGGGTCGGCGAGGCGCCTGCCATCGGGCTGGCCCAGACCCTCGACCGCCTCGGCCTGCGCCTTGGCCGCCTTAAGACGGGGACGCCTCCCCGCCTCGACGGCCGGACCATCGACTGGGCCGCCTTGGAGATGCAGGAGGCCGATGCTGATCCTGTGCCGTTCTCGACGCTCACCGAACGCATCACCAATCCGCAGATCCGCTGCGGCATCACCCGGACGACGCAGGCCGTCCACGATCTGATCCGCGCCAACCTGCACCGCTCGCCGATGTATTCCGGCGGCATCGCCAGCCGGGGCCCACGCTACTGCCCGTCGATCGAGGACAAGGTGGTGCGCTTCGGTGACCGCGCGGGCCACCAGATTTTCCTGGAGCCTGAAGGACTCGACGATCCGACGATCTACCCGAACGGCATCTCCACGGCCCTGCCCGAGGCGGTACAGCATGACCTCGTCCGGCTGATCCCGGGCCTGGAGCGCGTCGAGATCCTGCGGCCCGGCTACGCGATCGAGTACGATTACGTCGATCCCCGCGAACTCGATACGGGGCTGCAGGTGAAGCGGTGTCCCGGCCTGTTCCTGGCTGGTCAGATCAACGGCACCACCGGCTACGAGGAGGCAGCGGGGCAGGGTCTGGTGGCCGGCCTGAACGCCGCGCTCCGCGTGGGCGGCCTCGAGGCTGCGACCTTCGACCGGGCCGAATCCTACCTCGGCGTCATGATCGACGACCTCGTGACCCACGGGGTCAGCGAGCCCTACCGGATGTTCACCTCGCGCTCGGAGTACCGGCTGTCCCTGCGGGTCGACAATGCCGATGCGCGTCTGACGCCCCGCGGAATCGAGCTTGGCTGTGTCGGCTCCCGGCGTGCAGCGCATTTCACGGCCTCCCAGCAGACGCTCGACGCGGCCCGGACCCGGCTCGACGCCCTGACGTTGACGCCGAGCCAAGCCGCCGGCCACGGCCTCAGCCTGAACCGCGACGGGATCCGGCGCACGGCCTTCCAGCTCCTCGCCTATCCGGAGATCGAATGGCGGGATCTTGCGGGGATCTGGCCGGACCTCGCCACGGTGCCGCCCCTGGTCGCCGACCGTCTGAAGACCGACGCGACCTACGCGGTTTATCTCGACCGGCAGAACGCCGACATCGCCGCCTTCCGCCGGGACGAGGCGGTGCGGCTTCCGGCGAGTCTGGACTACGCGGCGATCAGCGGACTCTCCAACGAGATGCGCACGAAGCTCGAGACCGTGCGGCCCGGCACGCTGGGGCAGGCGGCCCGGATCGAGGGCGTGACGCCTGCCGCCCTGACGCTGCTGGCCGCCCATGCCCGCCGGGGCGATTGGGTGGGTTTGGGTCGTCCGTCGGCATGACGGATCCCGACCGCGCCCGCATCCTCGCCGCCTCCGATGTTTCACGTGAAACAGCCGAGCGTCTGGACATCTACGTGGCGCAGCTCCGCCGCTGGCAGCCGATCAAGAATCTCGTCGGCCCCGCCACCCTGACGGAGGTCTGGAGCCGGCATATCGACGACGCGCTCCAGCTCCTCGATCTGGCCCCAGAGGCGAAAACCTGGATCGATCTCGGCTCCGGCGCCGGCATCCCGGGGCTGATCCTCGCCATCGCGGGGGCGGAGCGCGGGATCCGCGTGGATCTTGTCGAGAGCAACGCCCGCAAATGCGCCTTCCTGACCGAGACGGCCCGTCTCACCGGGGCTCCGGTCCGGGTGCGCAACGCGCGGATCGAGGCGGTGATCGGCGACTATGTCGGAACCACCGAAATCGTCTGCGCCCGGGCCCTCGCGCCCCTGTCCCAACTCCTCGCCTGGACGGAGCCATTGTTGAAAACGGGTACCACCGGTCTGTTTCCGAAGGGCCGGGATGCGCAAGCCGAATTGACCCAGGCTGCCGCGCAGTGGACAGTCGTTAACGACCTCGTGCCGAGCCGGACCGATTCCGAAGCCCGGATCGTGCGCGTCACCGCCCTCGCCGCCCCGAGTCATCGATGAGCGAAGCCATCCTCGGCGAGCCCGCCGACCGGTCCATGGAGTCTTCCGTGCGTCGACCTCTGCGCGTCCTGGCGCTTGCCAACCAGAAGGGCGGCGTCGGGAAGACCACGACGGCGATCAACCTCGGTACCGCGCTCGCGGCGATCGGCGAAGACGTGCTGGTGATCGATCTCGACCCCCAGGGCAACGCCTCCACGGGCCTCGGGATCGACCGGGCGAGCCGGCGGGTCTCGACCTACGAGGTCATGGCCGGCGAGGCGTCGCTCGCCCAGGCGGTGATCCCCACGGCGGTGCCGCGCCTGTCGATCGCGCCCTCGACCATGGATCTCCTGGGGCTGGAGCTGGAACTCGCCACCTTGCCCGACCGGGCGCATCGCTTACGCGGCACGCTCAAGAGCCTGACCCAGGCGCCGAGCCTGAGCCGGATCAGCTACGTGCTGATCGACTGCCCGCCCTCCCTCAACCTGCTGACCATCAACGCCCTGGCGGCGGCCGATGCCGTGCTGGTGCCGCTGCAATGCGAGTTCTTCGCCCTTGAGGGCCTGAGCCAGCTGCTGCGGACTGTCGAGCAGGTGCGCGGCGCCCTCAATCCGAAGTTGACGATTCAAGGCATCGTGCTGACGATGTTCGACCCGCGCAACAACCTCTCCGCCCAGGTGGTGGCAGATGTGCGCGGCTTCATGGGCGACAAGGTCTACGAGACCGTGATCCCGCGCAACGTGCGGATCTCGGAGGCGCCGTCGCACGGCAAGCCGGCCTTGCTGTACGACCTGAAATGCGCCGGCAGCCAAGCCTATCTGCGCCTCGCCTCGGAGGTGATCCAGCGCGAGGGCCGGGTTCCGGCGGCGGCCTGACGGCGACGAGAGAGCCCCCACCAAACCGGGGGTGCGTGTGGAGCGTGAGACGGGTGGCAAGCATGGCGGAGGAGGGGGCAAGACCCCGGCTGGGGCGCGGTCTCGCCGCACTGATCGGCGATTTCAGCGATGCCGCGCCGACGCCCGCGAAGATCGAGGGGCAGCGCAAGGTTGCCATCGAGTTCCTGCGGCCCAACCCGCGCAACCCGCGGCGCAGCTTCGGTGAGGTTGAACTCGCCGAACTTGCGACCTCGATCACCCAGCGCGGCCTGATCCAGCCGATCGTGGTCCGCCCGATCGGCGACGTGCCGGGCACGTTCGAGATCGTGGCCGGCGAGCGGCGCTGGCGGGCGGCCCAGCGGGCCGGGCTCGACGAGGTGCCGGTGGTGGTGGTCGAGATCGACGACCGCGCCTCGCTGGAATTCGCCATTCTGGAGAACGTCCAGCGCAGCGACCTCAACCCGATCGAGGAGGCCTCGGGCTACGAGCGCCTGATGCAGGACTTCTCGTACACGCAGCGGGATCTTGCGGAGATCCTGGGCAAGAGCCGCAGCCATCTCGCCAACACCCTGCGGTTGCTCAACCTGCCGCCCGCCGTGCAGGACCGCCTCTCCGCCGGCGAGCTGACCGCCGGCCATGCCCGCGCCCTGCTGTCGGTGAAGGACCCGGAGGGTCTGGCCCGCCGGGTCGTGGCCGAGGGCCTGTCGGTGCGGCAGGTGGAGGCCCTGGCGTCGGCCGAGGCCGAGGCCGCGCCGTCCGAGACCCCCCGCCCCGGCCGCCCGCGTCTCTCGGCCGAGCGCGCCGCGCCGGTGCGCGATCTGGAGCTGCGGATCCGGCGGGCACTGGGCGTCGAGGTGTCGTACCGCCCGAAGGACGAGACCTCGGGGGAGATCCGGATCCGCTACGAGACCCAGGATGAGCTGCAGGCGCTGCTGAACAGGTTCAAGGTCTCGGACGGCTGAGCGTAGTCGGGGATCCCAAAGGGCGAGCCCTTTGGCGGGGTGTCGGGGCGGAGCCCCGACATCGGGCTTCGCCCGAACCCATCAGGGCTCCGCCCTGCACCCGCAAAAGGCCTCGGCCTTTTGAAACCTGGACGTCTACCGCCGCCGCCGCGCCCCTGCTTCCGCGACCCGCAGCAGCGCCGCGGAGGCGAGCGCATGCGCCAGCTCAGGCTCGGCCCGCCGGCAGGCGAGGACCGCCCCCTGCAGGGCCACTGCGGCCTGACGCAGGGTGCTGGGCCCCCAGGTGCCGAGCTGCCCCTCCAGGCTGGCCTTGCGTTTGAAATGCAGGCCCCGCCACGTCGCCACCATCATGGCGGGCGTCTTGTCGGGGTTGTCCAGCCGGGTCGTCAGAAGCGTCAGGGCGTGCCGCAGGGCCGAGCCCAGCACCACGCCCGGATCCAGGCCCTCGTGCCGGAACCGCCGGTAATCGCGCTCCACGGCCGCGTGGCGCCCGTCGAAGGCGGCGTCGATCAGCGTGTTGAGCACGCTCGCCGCCACGTCGCTGGTGATGGCCTCGACGTGATCCAGCGTCACGGTGCCCTCCCCGGCGGCGTAGAGGGCGAGCTTCTCGATCTCCATCAGGCTCGCCCGGCGGTCGCCGCCGAGGCTGCGGGCCAGGACCTCCCGGGCGGCCCGGTCGATCCGCAGGCCGCGCTCCTGAAGGGTCCGGTCGATCAGGTCGGCCAGCGTGCGCTCGTCATCCGCGTAGCAGGGGATCGCCAGCGCCCGGGGGGAGCGCTCGCACAGGGTGCGCAGCGGATTGTTCTTGGCGAGGTCGCCCGCCTCCACGACGATGCGGGCTTCGGCCACCGGCGCCCCCAGCACCGCTTCGACGGCTGGCGCGTAGTTGCGGCTCCCCGGCCGGATCCAGATCGACCGGCGGCCGCCGAACAGGCCCATCGTGCCGGCCTCGTCGCACAGACGGCCTGGATCGGAGGCCAGCGCATCGCCGTCGATCCGCACCAGCGCGAAGGGATCGGCCGGATCGGGGACGAAATCCTCGGCGAGCTTGCGGGCACGTTCGGTCACGAGGCCGGTATCGGGCCCGTAGACGAGGATCACCGGGATGCGCGGATCGGGCCCGCGCCGGAGGAGCCCCTCGATCTCACCGGCCTTGACGGCTGTCATGCCGGTTACGGCTTGGTGGAGAGGACAGCGGCCAGCCGGCTCTTGATCTGGTCGGACAACACGCTGGCGAGCCGGATCTCGGCATCGCGCGCCGCCCGCTGGCTGGCGAAGCGCTGGACCGAGCGGTCATAGGTCGCGGTCGAGGTGGCCACGCCCTCGCTGTAGACCTTGGTGCCCGCCATGTCCTCCAGGCTGTACTTGATGTTGGCCACCAGGGTGCCGGCCTCGGCGCGGCCGGTGGTCGAGGACACGATCGGGGTCTGCACGATCTCGGAACCCGAGAGCTTGAGCCGGTAGCGCTTTGTCGCGGGCTGGCCCGACCCGTCGAGGTCGAACACCAGTTCGCTGCGCAGGTAGTGGCCGAGCCGCTCCTGGCCCTGCGCCATCGCGACGTCGTCGACCTGCACGGAGGCCAGCAGCGCCGGGACCGATTCACCCGAGGCGGTCGGTCCATAGAGCGGACGGAAGCAGGCCGACAGGCTCAAGCCCAAGCCGGCCACGCAGGTCAAGCGGGCGATCCGCCCCGCGAGTGATACACCCGAACCCACCATCACGCCGTCGTTCCGCCCCGCTTCGCCGGATCGTTCTAGCGCGGACACGGCGTGCCGCGCCACCAAGCTACGCGGCGCGGATTACGATTCCACTGCGGCAGGACCGTGGTCGCTCGGTTTCAGAGTGTCGCCAGATAGCCGGAGACCGTCGCCACTGCCAGCACGGTCGAGACCAGCACCACGGTGGCGGTCAGGTCGGCCTCGCGCCGGTAGAACTCCGCCAGCATGAACGGCCCTGTGCCGGTGGGCAGCGCCGCCATCAGCACGGCGGTGTGCAGCAGGAGCGGCGGCAGGTCGAACACGGTGCGGCCGAGCCCGTAGGTCAGCAACGGATGGACGGCGAGCTTCAGCCCGACCAGCAAGGCGGCGATCCGCGCATGCCCGTCCCGCCCTGCCCCGCCGCGGCTTCGGCGCCTCTGGGCCAGGAACAGGCCGAGCGCCACCAGGGCGCAGGGCGAGGCTGCGCCCCCGAGGAGTTTCAAGAACGTCTCCACCGGCGCCGGCACGGCGAGGCCGAGGTTCGGAACCAGGGCGCCCAGCGCCGGGGCGACCAGCAGCGGGTTGCGCACCAGGGAGCGGCCGACCGCCAGCCAGATCGGAACGCGGGGACTCCCCTGCCCGCCCCCCGGATCCGCCCGACGCAGCCCGATCTCGATCAGCACGATCGCCACCGCGAACACGGCGCAGACCGTCAGGATCACCGCCACCGTGGTGGGGGCGAGCGCCTCCGGCCCGAAGGCCACGAGCGCCAGGGGAAAGCCCATGAAGCCGGTATTGGCGTAGCCGGCATTGAGCCCGTCCAGGGCGGAATCGGCGAGCGGCCGCCCGGCCCCGCACCGGATCAGGACGGTGAAGGCGAAGACCGCGAGGCTGCTCAGCCCGAAGGCGCCGATGAAGCCGGGTTTCCAGAGGTCGGCCCAATGGGCGTGGGCGGTGACGTCGAACAGCAGCGCCGGCAGGGCCAGGAAGACCACGAAGCGGTTGAGTTCCGTGGTGGCGGCGGCGCCGAGCACGCCGATCCGCCGGGCGAGCCACCCGGCGAAGACGAGCGCGAAGATCGGCAGGACGACCGGAAGAGTCGACAGCATGGCGGGTCCAGACCGGAGGACGAGGCTCCGGCCTTAGGACGAAATGCGCGCCGATCTCCAGTGCCGGGGGCGGGGGCCTGCCATGCCCGTGTCCCCTGCCCCGCCCGCTACCAGCGGTAGATCAGGCTGCCGATCACCGTGGCGGGGGCACCGCGGTAGCAGTTGCCGAATGCACAGGTGTTATAGGTCCGGTCGAACACGTTGTAGGCGTTGATCTGCGCGCGCAGGCCCTGGTATTTCGGGTCGATCGCCGCGAAATCGTAGGCGACGAGCGCGTCGTAGAGCGTCACGGTGGGGTTGCGCACCGTGTTGTCGTCATCCGCAAAGCTCGTGCCGATGTAGCGGATGCCGCCGCCGATCGTCAGGCCGCGCAGGGGCGAGGAGGTCGGGAACGCGTAGGTGAGGAACGACGCGTAGGTGTCGCTCGGGATGCCGGAGACGCGGTTCCCGTCCTGCGTCGCGCCCGTGAACGAGGTCTGGTTCACGAAGCGGAAGTCGAGGTGCGTGTACGCGATGGTCAGGTTCGTGCCCGGCGCGAGGTTGGCGGTCGCCTCGGCCTCGAAGCCACGGGAGCGCACGGCGCCGGTGGCGGATTGGAAGGCGATGTTGGTCGGGTCGGTCCGCAGAATGCTCGACTGCTCGATGTCGAAGCCCGCGAACGCCGTCTGGATGTTGGTGCCGGGGATCAGGTACTTCACGCCGGCCTCGATCTGGTCGCCGGTCGCTGGCTTGAAGGCCTGCCCGCGCACGTCGGTGCCCACCTGCGGCGTGAAAGTCGTAGCGTAGCTAGCATAGGGCACGAGGCCGGGCGCCAGGATGTAGCCCAGGCCGACGCGGCCCGTGAAGGCGGTGTTGTCCTGGCGCGTGACCGCGCTGACCGGCGTCGCGCGGTTGTCCTGGGAGATCCAATCGTGGCGTCCGTTCAGGGTCAGGATGAAGTCGCCGAACCGCGCCTGATCCTGCAGGTAGACGCCGATCTGATCCTGCGCCTGCCGGGTCGGGCTCCCCAGCGTCGGGGTCGGGATGAACTGCCGGCCGTAATTCTGGGTGAGCAGGTCGAGGTCGGGCGCCGGGCCGGCCCCAAAGCGGTTGCTCAGCCCGTAATGGGCGTAGTCCACACCGGCCACCAGGGTGTGGGTAACCGGGCCGGTGACGAGGTGCGCCTCGAGCTGATTGTCCAGCGTCTGCTGCACCAGCCCCTCGCGGATGTAGCCGGTCGAGCGGGAGCCCAGCGTGCGCGCCGCGTTGATGGAATCGATCCCGGTGTACTTGGCGCTGAGGAAGACGCCGTAGTGGCGAAAGTTCTGGCGAAAGATCAGATCCTCCGAGAACCGGTGCTCGAAGGCGTAGCCGACCCGGTACTGGGTCTGGTCGAGACCCGCGAAGCGTGGGTCGCCGCTGTAGTACTTGGTCACCCGGAAACCGGGATCGTTGTAGTAGAACACGGTCGCGGGCGTGTTCCGGACCTGGAACTCGCTCAGGAAGGTGAAGGTGGTGTCGGCCGAGGGCTTCCACGTGAAGGCCGGGGCGATGTTGAGCTGGTCGTCGTTGGTGCCGCGGCCGATGAAGGTGCCGGCTTCCCGCCGTACGCCGGTCAACCGGTACGCCATGGTGCCATCCGAGCCCTCCACCGGGCCGCCGATATCGAAGTTGCCCTGGAAGCGGTCGAAGCTGCCGCTCTGGAACCAGACCTCGCCGAAGGGCGCGAAGACCGGGCGCTTCGAGGTCGCGTCAAGGATGCCGCCGGGTGAACCCAGCCCGTAGAGGCCCGAGGCCGGCCCGCGCAGGACGGTCACGGCCTCCAGCCCGTAGGGCTCGATGCGCGGAAAGATGAAGCCGCTGCCGATCTGGCGCAGGCCGTCGCGGTAGGTGCCCTGGTTAGACAGCACGTCAAAGCCGCGGATGAAGACCTGATCGAAGCGCGGATCGAAGCCCGAGACGTTGACGCTCGCCCCCGGCACGTAGGCCAGCGCGTCGCTGAAGCTCTGGACGTTGCGGTCGTTGAGCTGCTCGCGGGTGACGACCGAGACCGATTGCGGGGTCTCGATCAGCGGCGTGTTGGTCTTGGTCGCGGTGGGGCTGATCCGGGCGACGTAGCCGGTGATGCCGGACGGGCCTCCGCCCCCGCCGCTGGTCGCCGCCGTGCCGCCGTCGCCGCCGCTCACGTTGCCGCCCAGCCCCGCACCGGCTGCGACCGCGGGGCCGGGGCCGACGGCCTCCACGGAGATCTCGTTGAGCTGCACGCTCCGGTCCTGCGCCAGGGCGGGCCCCGCGAGGGCGGTGGAGGCGAGGAGCAGCCCGAGGCGGGCGGTACGCATGGACATCGAGAACCCTGTTGGAGCGCCTTTGGATCGGCACTGGGCTCACGATTGATCGATCACGGGTTGTTGATCAAGCCAAATACGTGTTGTAAATCACACACTTAGAAGACTTAAAAACTGGAATCGTTCGAGCCTAGAACTCCAGTGGCGGCTCGCGTAGAGCATCTGTCTCCCGGGTGCAGATGGCCTGATCGGGGGCTGCCCCGGCGCCCGTCCCGGCACTCGTCATGGCCGTGCGGAGTTCGGCGCGGGCCTTCTCCATGTCGGCCCGAAAGCTCGGATCGCCCATCAAGGCGGCGAAGACCGACGTGCCGGTGAGGCGCCCCGCCACCACGTCGCTGAGCCAGTGCACGCCGCACACGACGCGGCTCTCGCCGTAGGCCCGCCCGCGCACCAGGATCGCGGTCGCCTTCTCGGGTACTAGGGCGGCCAGGATCAGCGCGTAGGCCCAGCCCTGGGTGGCGTGACCGGACGGGTAGCTGAAGCTGTCGGCGAGTTTCTCGGTCCGCTGCACACAGATCGGCGCCTCGTTGCCCACGAACGGGCGCAGGCGCCGGTAATGCACCTTCGGGGCCCGGGTGGCATGGGCGAGGTCGAGGCGGGTGCGCTCCAGCAGGTTGATCACCGCCGGCACCCGGGCCTGGTCGATCCGCGTCCCGAGCACGCAGGCGAAGTTCTCCAGCACCGCGGCCGCACCCTCGGCCACGTCGTTGGCGGCGATCTCCCAGCGGGGGCTGCCCTTGAGGGCGCGGGTGGTGGCAAAGGCCGCCCGGTCGGCCTTGTCGAGGGGCGCGTCGTGAGCCGGCGGCGGCGGCAGGATCTGGACCGCGTCCGGCAGCGCCGTATCGGCGAGGTAGGGCTTCACCGCCGGCTTGCCGGGCTTGAGCGTGTCGGCGCCGAGGGAGGGCGGAGCCGAAGGCGCAGGTGATGGGGCAGACGATGGGGCAGACGATGGGGCCGGGCGGGGCGCCTCTTCGGCCCAGGCCGGGATCGCGGCGGCGAGCAGGGCCAGAAGCGACAGGGTGGCGGTCGGCAGGGTCAAGGTGCGGGGCATCGGATCCGTGGCGGGCTCGGATGAATCGGCGGGCCGCTCCCGCTGCCAAACGAACGGCTCGCCCGGCCGGTTCAGTCCCTGCACAGGTGCCGGCGCCTGTCCAGGGCGGGCGTCCCGGTGTTGACCCCGGCACCGGGAGGCGCGAACCCTCTTGAAACGACACCGGTATCCGGCACGATGGCTCAACCGCTCGACCGCGCCCGTCTCCTCGAAGCCTTCGAGGCCCTGGGCTCCGACTTGGCCGATCATGGGCAGTTCGTCGAACTCGCCGTCTACGGCGGCGGGGCTCTGATGCTGCAATTCGCGTGGCGCCGGTCCACGGAGGATGTCGATGCCGTGGTCCGGGCCGGCTACGACGAAGCCGCCCTCGCCCCTTCGGTGCAGCGCGTCGCCGAGCGGTTGGGCTTCGAGCCGGATTGGCTCAACGATGCGGTCGGCATGTTCACGCCCCTCGACGAGGACGAGTCCCTGTTCGCGCTGGCCGGCACCTATCCGACGGGCGGCACACCCGGTCTCCGGACGGTCCTGGCGACACCGTCCTATCTGCTGGCGATGAAACTCCATGCGCTCGAAAGCCTCGACCGCGGCGACCGGGATCTGAACGACGCGCGGGCCTTGGCGGCCCACCTGAACATCGGCGATGTCGAGACCCTCGATCATCTCTACCGCTCGATCTACGGCGAGGCACCGCCGCCGGAGGCGCGCGCCCGCTTCCGAACCGTCGTGGGGGCGAACCCGTGAGGCCGCATAACCTCACCGCATTGGTCGCGCGCGCGCACGACGACGGCGACTGGGAGCACCACCTGCGCGACTTCCTCGACGCCTTCTACGCGGCCGATGGCGACACGGCCCGGCAGGCGACCTTCATCGCGGAGGAGCCCGGCCGGATCGGGCTGCCGGAGGCCGACGCCTTCCTGGGCGGGGTCGGGGAGCATCTGGCCCGGCGCTGGGGCTTGCCGATCCCCAGCTGGGTCCGCGCCGGGGATCGCTATCTGACCAAGGCCCTGTTCGTCCCTGATGAGCGGGCTTTGCGGAGCTACCTGATCTGCGTCAGCCCGGTGGCGTTCCGGACGCGGCTGATCTTCACGGGGCCCGACCCGCTCCAGCGCGCCCGGTTCCCCTATCATCGCGGCGTGATCACGCTGCCGCCCGAGCATCCCCGGGGGCAGGGTGGAACCCTGCCATCGGGCGAAGCCCGATGACCAGGGCTTTGCCCTGGCGACCCACCAAAGGGCTTACGTCCTTTGGAATCCCTCGACGATAACCCTCATGCCGCCCGGATCGCGGCCGCGACCGCCTCCGGGTATTCCTCGTGCGGGCTGAGCGCCCCGGGGATCGCGGCGCCGGTCACGCGGCCGGAGGCGATCAGCGCGTCCATCTCGGCCCCCGAGCGGCGCGGCGCGCCCTCAGAGCGCAGCACCAGGGTCGGCGGCAGATCGCCCGCGAACAGGTCGAGGAAATCCGTGCGGCTGCCCACCGGGTCGAGCCCGCCGGTGACGAAGGCGGCGGTGCCGAACCGGCCGTTGCGCTGGCGGGTGATGGCGTGCTTCTCGCGGATCAGGGCCGGGGTCACCCGGGCGGCGTCGGCGTAGACGTGGGCGCGCAGCATCCGGCCGATGATCGGCGGGCTGATGTTGATCCGGTAGAGTGCCTCGCCGAGGAGCGGCGCCTCCACGGCCCGGCGGATCCGCGGGAACCAGTGGGCGCGGCCCGGCATCGCGGTGGGCAGCGGCCCGCGCCAGGTCGGCGCCACCAGCACCAGCCGGTCGAAGGCTTTCGGATGGCGGCGCGCCGTCGCGACCAGATAGCCGGCGGCGTGACCGGCCGCGACCCCGAGGGCGTAGGGCCCCGGGGCGGCTTCGAGCAGCGCATCCAGGAAGGTGTGGAAGGTTTCGGGAGCCAGGGGCACCCGCGCCCGCGCCCGGGCGCCGAAGCCCGGCCAGTCGGGGATGCGGCAGCGATAGTCGGACCCGAGGGCGCGGGCGAGGCCTTCCATCTCGGCTCGCGCCGAGATGGTCGACAGGGCCGGCAGCAGCAGCGCCGCCTTCCCCTGCCCGATCACGTCGCAGGGCGTCGGCACCGGCCAGCCCACCACCGTGAGGTTCAGCGCCTGCGTGTCCATCCGGCAATCCACCCGATCGGGGATCCCAAAGGGCTGCGCCCTTCGGTGGGTTGCCAGGGCAAAGCCCTGGCGCGCAGTTTAGGTGCGCAGCAACTCGTTGATGGCGGTCTTGGACCGGGTGCCCGCATCGACGCGCTTGACGATCACCGCGCAGTACAGGCCGGGGCCCGGCGAGCCATCCGGCAGGGCCTTGCCGGGCATCGTGCCCGAGACCACCACCGAGTAGGGCGGTACGCGCCCGTACATCACCTCACCGGTGGCGCGGTCCACGATCTTGGTGGAGGCGCCGATATAGACGCCCATCGACAGGACGCTGCCCTGGCCGACGATCACGCCCTCGGCCACCTCGGCGCGGGCGCCGATGAAGCAATCGTCCTCGATGATCACCGGGTTGGCCTGGAGCGGCTCCAGCACGCCCGCGATGCCGGCGCCGCCGGAGATGTGGCAGTTCTTCCCCACCTGCGCGCAGGAGCCGATCGTCACCCAGGTGTCGACCATCGTGCCCTCGCCGACATGGGCGCCGAGATTGACGAAGCTCGGCATCAGCACGGCGCCGGGCGCGATGTAGGAGCCGCGACGCACGAAGCAGCCCGGCACCGCCCGCAAGCCTGCAGCGCGGAACTCGGCCTCGCCCCAGCCGGCGAACTTGGAGGCGACCTTGTCCCACCAGGGCGCGCCGCCGGGGCCGCCCTCGATCGTCGCCATGTCGTTGAGACGGAAGGAGAGCAGCACCGCCTTCTTCAGCCACTGGTTGACCACCCAATCGTGGTTGCCGCTCTTCTCGGCGACCCGGGCCTTGCCGGAATCGAGCAGATCGAGCGCCGCCTCCACGGCCTCGCGCACCGCGCCCTTGGTGGCGGTCGAGATATTGGCGCGGTCCTCCCAGGCGGCTTCGATGGTCTGGGCGAGATCGGAATGGGCGAGATCAGAAATGGGCTTGCCGGCCTGGGACATGGAGGTCGAAACACTCTCGTGGCGGGGAGTCCGTGCTTACAAGCGGGCACCGGGGCTGTCACCTGAGGAGATGCCGTCGATCACGTCGAGGAGCGCGCGCACCCGATCGAGGTCGGCCGCCAAGTCCGCGAGGTCGTCCGCCAGCGTCGCGTGGACGGCCTGCGCGGCCTCCGGAAATTCCTCAAGCACGCGGCGCATCAGCGTCGGGGTGATGCGCATGACCGCGGTGGCGCTCTCGGCCCGGGCCACGGTCGGGCGCGTCCCGCGCACGAACAGGGCGAGCTGCCCGATCAGCGCGGAGCGGCCGGCCCGGACCGGCTCGGCGCGGGCGTCCCGGGGCTCGAGCCGGATCGTGCCCGACATCACCACGAAGCCGCCATCGGCCGGGTCGCCGCGGGCAAACAGCAGGTCGCCATCCGCGAGATCGCGGCGCTCGGCCGCGAAGGTCAGCAGGCGCAGGGCATCCCGATCGAGGAAGCCGAACAGCGGCGCACCGGCGAGGATCGCGATATCGTCGTCGAGCCCCAAGAACGCCTCACCACCCTGCGCATACGCGTACCGATTGGTCGCATATACGGTAAACGTCTTTTCGTCAGGGCAGCAACTTGTATCCACCGCCCTCCGTCACCAAGATCGCGGCGGTGGCCGGGTTGGGCTCGATCTTCTGGCGCAGCCGGTAGATATGCGTCTCCAGCGTGTGGGTGGTGACGTGGGCGTTGTAGCCCCAGACCTCTGCCAGCAACGTGTCGCGGTTCACCACGGCCCGGCCCGCCCGATAGAGGAAGCGCAGGATCGCGGTCTCCTTCTCGGTGAGCTTGAGCTTCGAGCCGCGCTCGCCGACCAGCAGCTTGGCGCCGGGCCGGAACGTGTAGGGGCCGATCTGGAACACCGCGTCCTCGGAGGCCTCGTGGCTGCGCAGGTGGGCACGGATCCGGGCCAGCAGGATGCCGAACTTGAACGGCTTGGTGACGTAGTCGTTGGCGCCGGCCTCCAGCCCCTCGACGTGATCGGCCTCGGAATCCTGGGCGGTGAGCATGATCACCGGTCCGCGGAAGCCGCCGGTGCGCATCCGGCGCACGGCCTCACGCCCGTCGAGATCGGGCAGGCCGACATCCATCACGGCGAGGTCGATGCGCTCCGTGGCGGTCCGCCGGATCGCGTCCGCGGCATTCGCCTCGGTGAAGACCGTGAACTCGTCGCAGAGATCGAGCTGTTCGGTTAGGGTGTCGCGCAGGATCGCGTCATCGTCGCAGATCAGCAGGCGGTAGGCATTCGACATCGTCCGGGTCCCAGGACAGGCCGCCGGTTGGGGAGGGCGATCCTCCCGGGGGCAGCACGCAAGACTAGCGGTTCTCGGCAGGATCGTGGCGATACGCGATCGCAGCGATTCTGCGGAGGCTTTCGTGTCCGCATCATTGCGCCGTCGAGGCGGAGGACGCCCCGGCGAGCGGGTCTGCTGCGGTGGCCGGGCCGCCGTGCCGGACTCCGAAGGTGCCCCGCCCGCGCTGGCGCGGGACCGGTCTCCTCCGAAGTCCCGGCTGACGTCCCGGGTTGCGAGCAAGGATAGAGCACACTTTGTGGCCGGAAATTGCCTTGTGCGCAATTTTCATCCGTCCGGGCGCGAATATCGGGCATAAGGCGCGCCGATCGAGGCCGGCCAGCCGGCTTGGGGCAGGGCGGCTTGGGGCAGGGCGGCTTGGTGGAGGGCGGCTTGGTGGAGGGCGGATATGCGGCGACGGCCGGGCGGACGGGCCGAGGACGGCGTCCCCGTGACGGTGCGCGAGATCCGCGTGCGCGCGGTGATCGGCAACCGGTCCCGGGGCCAGCTCTTGGTCGGACCCATGGTGATTCCCTGTGCGCTCGGCGCCGGCGGCATCGTCGTCGACAAGCGCGAGGGTGATGGCGGCTCGCCCCGCGGACGGTTCCGGGTGCGCGGCGGTGCCTACCGCCCCGACCATCTCGGGCTTCGCCCACGCACGACCCTGCCGCTCCGGGCGACCCGGCCCGGCGACGGCTGGTGCGACGAAATCCGGGACCGCCGCTACAACCGCCCGATCCGCCTGCCGGCCCCGGGCGTCAGCGCCGAATCGATGTGGCGGGACGACGGGCTCTACGACGTGGTGATCGACCTCGACTACAATCGCGGGCCGATCCGCAGGGGGCGGGGGTCTGCGATCTTCCTGCACCTCGCCCGGGATGGCTACCGCCCCACGGAGGGCTGCGTCGCACTCGCCCGGGCCGATCTGTTGCGGCTGCTGCGGCGGCTCGGGCCGCGGACCTACCTGCGGATCGGGTGAAGGCGCCTCCCCGTGTTCACACGCGCGTGAACACGGGGTTCGAAAAGACATCCGCATTTCATGAATTCTGATTTCGAATCGTTAAAACAGCTGTGTAGAGCCGTCTTCATCATAGAAAAATCATCGTAAATATGAATTCACTTTTATTGAGATTGATTTTGGCCAAGGATCAAAAAATCGACTTTTTGCTCTACGGCAGGGCTCTTTGATTTTTGAAATATTTAGTAATGAACCTAGTTGTATTTCGGAAGCGGCAAGAATTCGTATCTATAAAAATTCTCAATATTTAATTTGATTTCGTCAATGCTGCATGATAAGCCATTATTGACCAATAATTGAGTTCATCAGCCGAGGCGGCAATGCAGGAAAATTGCGTTTGCTATGCTGTCGATTCGAATTATTTGTTTCCTGCAACATTGAGTGCCCTGCAGGTCAGAAAAAACACGCCGCATGCGCGCGCCGATGTCGCCATCGTGTGTTTCGATGAGCCGAATGACAACACAAGGCTAGCGGCGACACTTTCCGAGGCCTCCGGGATCAAATTCATCCTGATGCCCCAATCTGAACTTGAGGGCGTCCCTCTCGCCTACGCGCGGCTGTTTCTCGACAAAGCGCTTCCGGCACAATACAGGAACCTGGTGTATATCGACGGCGATACACAGGTGCCCAACTCCCTCGAGGGCCTGTTCGCGCCCGGCCTAGCACACCACGATTTCGTGGCGGCCCGCGATGCCATGACCTTGATCGTCAACGACAACACTCGGATGGCGAAGCGCATCAAACAATATTTCCGATCTCTAAATATCGGTGAAGATAAACACGAGCGGTATTTCAATTCGGGCGTCATGAAACTCAAGAGGAGTATCATCGGTGACTTGCGATCGGAGATCAAAAATCTGCTCGCCCGGAATAAGAATGCTTTCACTTTTTTTGATCAGGACGCTCTGAATATTATATTGTCTGGCAACAAGAATTTGATGTCCATGAAGTGGAATTTCCCCACCTTCCTCATGAACTATAGCCATTTTCGAGAGGTGCCCGCCAACCTGCTGCATTTCTGCTCGAACCCACGCCCCTGGCACGGCCCTTTCGCCCCCTGGGGAGACGCATACTTTCAGGTCTATACCGAGTTTGCGAAGTCCTTTCCGAACACCAATCAGAAGACCCAGCCTCTCAAAGGTCTGAAGAAGGTCAAATACATCCTCCAGACCCGGTACAAGAGTATCGTCGAGCCGTATATCTGGGACAATGTCTATTCTCGCCGCAGGAGGATCGTGCAGGAGTTGGATACGATCATCTGAACGGGATCGTCCTGTACTCCTCCGAGAGCCGTGTTTTGACGCGCTCTCGTGCACCGAACCGGTGTCCGCTTCGTCGGAGCGCGCTCTCGATGGAACGGCATCGCCCCCAATGCGGAAACGATCTGATCTTGCGGACCGGGGTCCGAGGAGGAACGTATGCGTCTGGCCGTGGTCGGATCGGGCTATGTCGGGCTGGTCACCGGGGTCTGCCTGGCGGATTTCGGCCATTCGGTCGTCTGCATCGACAAGGATCCCGCGAAGATTGCGGCCTTGAATGCGGGGCGGATGCCGATCTACGAGCCGGGCCTCGGCGACCTCGTCGCCGACAACGTCGCCCAAGGCCGGCTGGCCTTCGTGACGGATCTCGGCCCCGCGGTCGCCCAGGCGGAGGCCGTCTTCATCGCGGTCGGTACGCCGTCGCGCCGCGGGGACGGCTTTGCTGACATGACCTATGTCCGCGAGGCTGCGCAGGAAATCGCCCGGTCCGTCAGGGGTTTCACGGTCATTGTGACCAAGTCGACCGTTCCGGTGGGGGAGGGCGACGTGGTCGAGCGGATCGTGCGTGAGGTCGCCCCCGAGGCGGATGTCTCGGTCGTCTCGAACCCGGAATTCCTCCGGGAAGGCGCCGCGATCTCCGACTTCAAGCGGCCCGATCGGATCGTCATCGGCGTGGACGATCCGCGCGCCGAGGCGGTGATGCGCGAGATCTATCGCCCCCTGTATCTCAACGCGGCCCCGATCCTCGTGATGGGCCGGCGGACGGCCGAACTCACGAAATACGCCGCCAACGCGTTCCTGGCGACCAAGATCACGTTCATCAACGAAATTGCCGAACTGTGCGAGGTCGTCGGCGCGGACGTTCAGGCCGTGGCGCGCGGGATCGGCCTCGACGGACGGATCGGGCCGAAATTCCTCCATGCAGGTCCGGGCTACGGGGGATCCTGCTTCCCGAAGGACACCCTGGCGCTGGTGAAGACCGCGCAGGACCACGAGGTGCCGTTGCGGATCGTCGAGACCGTCGTGGCGGTCAACGACAGCCGCAAGCGCGCGATGGCCCGCAAGGTGATCCGGGCCTGCGGCGGATCGGTGCGGGGCAAGACGGTGGCCATGCTCGGCCTCACCTTCAAGCCGGACACCGACGACATGCGCGAGGCCCCGTCCCTGGCGATCGCCACCGGTCTGCAGGATGCGGGCTGCCGTGTCCGCGCCTACGATCCCGAGGGCCTGGAGCAGGCCCGCCCGCTGATGCCCGGCGTGGACTTCGCCGACGACGCCTATGCCTGCGCGGAGGGGGCCGACGCGGTGGTGATCGTGACCGAGTGGAACGCTTTCCGCGCCCTCGACCTCGCCCGGCTGCGGGCGATCATGGCAACACCGGTCTTGATCGATCTGCGCAATATCTACGAACCGGAAACGGCCCGCCGTCACGGATTTTCCTACACGAGCGTCGGTCGGCGCGGGGACGGGCCCGCCCTCGACGCGTGAGGGATCGGCGTAGCGGCGGCCGCACCCGGGCGGGGCCCGGAGCGTTGGGTGGAAGGAGGGTTCGAGCGTGCGCTACGACGATACGAAGAAGATCCTGGTGACGGGCGGTGCCGGTTTCCTCGGTTCGCATCTCTGCGAGCGTCTGCTCAACGACGGACATGAAGTCCTGTGCGTCGACAACTTCTACACCGGCACGCGGCGCAATATCGCGCATCTGCTGGGCAATCCGCGCTTCGAGATCCTGCGTCACGACGTGACATTCCCGCTCTACGTCGAAGTCGATGAGATCTACAATCTCGCCTGCCCGGCCTCGCCGGTGCATTACCAGTTCGATCCGGTCCAGACGACGAAGACGAGCGTCATCGGCGCGATCAACATGCTGGGCTTGGCCAAGCGCCTGCGGATCAAGGTGTTCCAGGCCTCCACGTCGGAGGTCTACGGCGACCCGGAAGTGCATCCGCAGGTCGAAGAATACGTCGGCCACGTCAACCCGATCGGCTTCCGCTCCTGCTACGACGAGGGCAAGCGCTGTGCCGAGACCCTGTTCTTCGACTACCGGCGCCAGCACAATCTGCCGATCAAGGTCGTGCGCATCTTCAACACCTACGGCCCGCGCATGCACCCGAACGACGGCCGCGTCGTCTCGAACCTGATCATGCAGGCGCTCCGGGGCGACGAGATCACGCTTTACGGCGACGGGGAGCAGACGCGCTCGTTCTGCTACGTGAGCGACCTGATCGAGGGCTTCGTCCGCCTGATGGACAGCGGGCCTGAGGTGACCGGACCGATCAACATCGGCAATCCGAACGAGTTCACGATCCGGGACCTCGCCCACATGGTGATCGAGCTAACGGATTCGCGCTCGCGGATCACCCACCGTCCCCTGCCGCCGGACGACCCGCGGCAGCGTCGGCCCGATATCGGGAAGGCGAAGGCCATTCTGGATTGGGAGCCGACCGTGCAACTCCGCGAGGGGTTGGAGCGGACGATCGCGTATTTCCGCGCGACGCTTTAGGTCGTGTCGGACGGCAAATAGCGGGTTCCCCAAGGGCGAGCCCTTGGGCAGGGGTTCGGGGGCAGAGCCCCCCGAGATACGGGCGAAGCCCGGCACCAGGGCTCTGCCCTGGACCCGCGAAAGGTCTCGAGCTTTCGAAACCGGGACATGAGCCAGGCGTCGCTACGTTTTCGGCTTGCGTGCCCCGAAGATGGCTGTCCCGACCCGGACATGGGTGGCGCCGAGCTGGATCGCCGCCGGAAAGTCGGCGCTCATGCCCATGGAGAGGATCGGCAGGTCGTGCTCCTGAGCCAGCCGGGCTAGCAGGGCGAAATGCGCCGAGGGCGGATCCTCCGCGGGGGGGATGCACATCAACCCCTGGATCGCCAGCCCGTGCGTGTCGCGGCACTCGGCGAGCAGGGTGGCCAGCTGGTCCGGCAACACGCCGCCCTTCTGGGGTTCCGCGCCGGTGTTGACCTGGATCAGCAGCTTCGGAGTCCGGCCCGACCGGGCGATCTCCTTGGCGAGCGCGGCGGCCAGCGACGGCCGGTCCAGGGCGTGGATCACGTCGAACAGCGCCACCGCCTCCCGGGCCTTGTTGGATTGTAGCGGCCCGACGAGGTGCAGTTCCACATCCGGGTAGCGGGCGCGCAGGTCCGGCCACTTCGCCGTCGACTCCTGCACGTAGTTCTCGCCGAACACCCGCTGCCCCGCCTCGAGCGCCGGCAGGATGCCTTCGGCCGGCACGGTCTTGGAGACGGCGACCAGCTGAACCTCGGACGGGTCACGCTCCGAATCCTCGGCCGCCCGGGCGATCGCCGCCCGCACCTCGGCGAGCCCGGCGGCGACGTCGGCCTGTCCGACCGGCAGCTTCGCGGTCGGGTGCCCCATCCCGTCCGCCGCCGGGGAGTTCGAATCGGTGATCGCGTCGTCCATACCTGACTGTCCTGTCGCTGCCGGGCGCCGGTTCCGACCTATGCGCTCGCGCGCCCCGCGCAAGCCCGAATCGCACGCTGCGTTGACCGGCTCCCGCGCAGATATGCTATCGCGGCGCGACCGTGCCGTCGTCATTCCGCAAAACGACCGACGAGCCCCTGACCCCGCCGGATCCATGACCAGCACCGCCGTTCCCCAACCCGTCGAGCGCTACAACGCCAAGGATGCCGAGCCGCGCTGGCAGGAGGCCTGGGCCGAGCGGCGCCTGTTCGAGACCGACAATGCCGACAGCCGCCCGAAATACTACGTGCTGGAGATGTTCCCCTACCCGTCGGGGCGGATCCACATGGGCCACGTCCGCAACTACGCGATGGGCGACGTGGTGGCGCGCTACAAGCGCGCCCGCGGCTTCAACGTGCTGCACCCGATGGGTTGGGACGCCTTCGGATTGCCGGCCGAGAACGCCGCCATGGAGCGCAAGGTCAACCCGCGGGACTGGACCTACGCCAACATCGCGTCGATGCGCGACCAGCTGAAGGCCATGGGCCTGTCGCTCGACTGGAGCCGGGAGATCGCGACATGCGATCCCGACTACTATAAGCACCAGCAGCGCATGTTCCTGGACTTTCTCGACAAGGGCCTCGTCACCCGCCGCACCGCCAAGGTGAACTGGGACCCGGTGGACCACACGGTGCTGGCCAACGAGCAGGTGATCGACGGGCGCGGCTGGCGCTCGGGCGCGCTGGTCGAGCAGCGCGAGCTGACCCAATGGTTCTTCAAGATCACCGACTTCGCCGAGGATCTGCTGACCGCCCTCGATGGTCTGGACCGCTGGCCGGAGAAAGTCCGGCTGATGCAGAAGAACTGGATCGGCCGCTCGGAGGGGCTGGAGGTCCGGTTCGCCCTGGCCCATCCACCGGCCGGCGTGCCCGAATCGGTGACCGTCTACACGACCCGGCCCGACACGCTGTTCGGCGCAAAATTCCTGGCGATCGCCGCCGATCATCCGATCGCCGCCGCGCTCGCCGCCGATAAGCCTGAGCTCCAGGCCTTCATCGAGGAGTGCCGCCGCACCGGCACCGCGCAGGCCGCGATCGACACCGCCGAGAAGCACGGCTTCGACACCGGCCTGACCGTGCGCCATCCCCTCGACCCGTCCTGGGCGCTGCCGGTCTACGTGGCGAACTTCGTGCTGATGGAATACGGCACCGGCGCCGTGTTCGGCTGCCCGGCGCACGACCAGCGCGACCTCGATTTCGCGAACAAGTACCGGCTCGGCAACACGCCGGTGGTCTGTCCGGAGGGGCAGGACCCGGCGAGCTTCGTGATCACCGACACCGCCTATGTCGAGGACGGGCGGATGATCAATTCGCGCTTCCTCGACGGGCTGAGCACCGACGCGGCGTTCGAGGCGGTGGCCCGGCGCCTCGAAGGGGAGGGGGTCGCCACCCGCAAGGTACAGTTCCGCCTGCGCGACTGGGGTGTCTCGCGCCAGCGCTACTGGGGCTGCCCGATCCCGATCATCCACTGCGAATCCTGCGGGCCGGTCCCCGTGCCGGTGGCCGACCTGCCGGTCAAGCTGCCCGAGGAGGTGTCGTTCGACCAGCCCGGCAACCCGCTGGAGCGCGACACCGCGTGGCGGAACGTCCCCTGCCCGCATTGCGGCGCGCCGGCCCGGCGCGAGACCGACACGATGGACACGTTCGTCGATTCGTCCTGGTACTACGCCCGCTTCACCGCCCCCTGGCTCACCGACGCCCCCACGGACCGCGCCGTGGTCGATCGTTGGCTGGCGGTGGACCAGTATATCGGCGGCATCGAGCACGCGATCCTGCACCTGCTCTACGCCCGGTTCTTCATGCGGGCGATGCGCGAGACCGGTTGGGCGGGCGTCGCCGAACCCTTCGCCGGCCTGTTCACGCAGGGCATGGTGGTGCACGAGACCTACAAGGATGCGGCCGGCGCCTGGGTGCCCCCGGCCGAGATCCGCTTCTCCACGGAGGAGGGGGAGCGCCGCGCGTTTCACGTGAAAACTCAGGCGCCGATCGCGATCGGCCCGATCGAGAAGATGTCGAAGTCCAAGAAGAACGTGGTCGATCCCGACGACATCATCGCGAGCTACGGGGCCGACACGGCGCGCTGGTTCATGCTGTCCGACTCGCCGCCCGAGCGCGACGTGATCTGGACCGAGGAGGGCGTGCAGGGCGCGGCCCGGTTCGTCCAGAAGGTCTGGCGGCTCGTGAACGCCGCGCGCGCGGCGACCGGCGACGGCGACGCGGACCTACCCCTGCGCAAGGCCGCCCACCGGGCTTTGGCATCGGTGCAGGACGATATCGAGCGGCTGCGCTTCAACCGCTGCGTGGCCCACATCTACACGCTGGCCAACGCCCTGGAGGACGGGTTGCGCGGCCCGGTCACGCCGGCTGTTGCCAAGGAGGCGGCCGGGATCCTGGTCCAGCTGATCGCCCCGATGATGCCGCATCTGGCGGAGGAGTGCTGGACGGTGCTCGGACGCTCCGGGCTCGTCGCGCAGGCGTCCTGGCCGGAGACCGAGGCCGGGCTCCTCGTCGAGGACGAGATCACCCTGCCGGTCCAGATCAACGGCAAGAAGCGCGCGGACGTCACCGTGAAGCGGGACGCCGACGCGAACGCGGTGGAAGCCGCGACCCTGGCGCTGGCGGCGGTCCAGACGATCCTGGAGGGGCGGGCGCCCCGCAAGGTGATCGTGGTGCCGGGGCGGATTGTGAATCTGGTGGTGTGAGGCGTCCGGCAACCGCCGATGCCGGCCTTCGTCTATACGCGCCACGCGATGAACAACATGGCTGACCGTGGGATCGACCGTGCGCTCGTCGAGCGCACCGTCCTGGCCCCGGAGGCGACCGAGCCGGATCCGCAGTATCCCGAACGCGTGCGGGCCTATTGCGCAGTGCCGGAATTCGGCGGTCGTATCCTGCGCGTGGTTTATGTCGAGGAGCCGGCGTTGACTTACCGCATCATCACGCTTTTCCTCGATCGTGGCCGGAGGCGCAGACATGAAAGTCAGATACGATCCGGAGGCTGACGCCCTCTACCTGCGCCTGGCCGATACATCGGTCAGCGAGAGTGAGGAGGTGCGCCCCGGCATCATCTTCGATTTCGATGCGGAGGGTCGCGTCGTCGCCATTGAGATCCTGGATACCAAGGCGCGTCTCTCGGCCGGCGTGGATCTCGTGCATCTCAGTGCGGCGTAAGGCCGGTCAAGGCGCCGCCAGCCCCGGATCCTGCCCGCTGGCTTCCAGGCCGCGACGCACGAGCCCCTCCCGCTTCGCCCACGCGATGAAGTTGGCGAGGTAGGCCGCCCCCGCCGGGCGTCCGACCGGCAGGCCCATCGCCTGCGGGATCTCCATGAAGTGCCCCGGCAGCAACCGCACCTCCGGATGCGCCGCCGCGTAGGCGGCCAGCGGCTGCGCCACCCCGGCCGCCACCTCCAGCCCATCCCGCGCGAAGGCCGTGACCGCCTCGGCCGATGTCGGGGCCCGCACCAGGGTCGCGTGGGTCAGGCTCCGGCTCAGGAACAGGTCGTAGGCGCTGCCGCGGCCCACCGAGACCCGCACGCCGTCGCGGTCGACCGCCTCCTGGGTCCGGATCGGGGAGGAGTCCGGCACGAGGTAGCTGCCGGCGATCAGCACGTAGGGCGCCGTGAAGGCGATGCCCTCGGCCCGCTTCGGGTCGATCGCCAGGAAGCAGATGTCCCAGGTGCCCGACCCCGCCGAGCCCGAGACCGCCCCCGCCCCCGGGAAGGTCACGAATGTCACCGTGACGCCGAGCCGCGCCGCGAGCGCCCGGGCGAGATCCACCGACACCCCCGCGGGCCCGTCCGGTCCGGCCTGCGCCAGCACCGGGTTGCCGAGGTTGATCGCCGCCCGGAGCGTGCCGGTGGGGGCGAGGTCGTGCAGGATGGCGGGATCGGGCGTCATAGGCTCGAGCGTCATGGGCTTCGTCTCCGCGCAGGCGAGGACCGGAACGAGAAGCAGGCCGAGCGCCGCGAGGATCCGCATCAGGCTCGCTCGACCCGACCGGGCAGGGCAGCCTTGGCGCCACGCCGTCGCCGCCGGGCCAGCATGTTGAGGCCCTCCACGCCCGCCGAGAACGCCATGGCGGTGTAGATGTAGCCCTTCGGCACGTGCGCCCCGAACCCTTCGGCGATCAGCACCATGCCGATCATGATCAGGAAGCCGAGCGCCAGCATCACCACGGTGGGGTTGCGGGCGATGAAGGCCGAAAGCGGCTCAGCGGCGAGCAGCATCACCGCGACGGCGACGATCACCGCCACCATCATCACCGGCACGTGCTCGGTCATGCCGACCGCCGTGATGATCGAGTCGATCGAGAACACGAGGTCGAGCAGCAGGATCTGGCCGATCGCCGCGCTGAAGCCCAGGCTGCCGCCGGATTCTTCCGAATTCGGCTCCGGGTCCACAGAGTGGTGGATCTCCTTGGTGGCCTTCCAGAGCAGGAACAGGCCGCCGCCGATCAGGATCAGGTCGCGCCAGGAGAAGTCCTGGCCGAACACCGAGAAAACCGGCTCGGTCAGGTGCACGATGAACGCCACCGTTCCCAGCAATCCCAGGCGCAGGATCAGGGCCAGCCCGATGCCGATCCGCCGGGCCCGGGTCTGCTGCTCGGCCGGCAGCTTGTTGGTCAGGATCGATATGAAGATCAGGTTGTCGATGCCGAGCACCACCTCCATCACCACGAGGGTGGCGAGCGCGGCCCAGACGGCGGGCTGGCTGGCAAGGTGGATCAGGCCGGTCACGGGTGAGGGGCCTCGCTGGTCGGGAACAGGCGGTTGCCGAGGGTGGCGAGATCGAAGGGGGCGGGACCGCGCACGGGCTCGGGGGAGAAGACCCGCAGGATCTTCGGGACAACCTTGAAATGGGCCGGGGTGTGCGTGGTCAGCTCGCCATCGGTGTTCACCGGCCGGGGCCGGCGGGTCGTGATCCGGATCTCCTGGGCGTGGAAGGCCCGCACGTCGGCCGCCCGGCCGTGGGTGCCCCGCCGGAGCGCAGGCAGCAGCGCGATCAGCCGCCACCAATGGTCGATCTCAAGGCTGTAGAAATCGAGCTTGCCGTCATCCACCGCGGCGCTCTCCGCGACCGTCATGCCGCCGCCGTAGTGCCGGCCGTTGCCGACCGAAACCTGGATGGTGGTGATCGTCTCGACCGTGCCATCGTGCTCGATGGTCACCGTGAAGGGCCGGACCCGGCGCAGCACCCGGATCGCCGCCACCGCGTAGCCCAGCACGCCGAAGGTCTTCTTCGACTCCGCCGTCAGCTCACCCGCGAGCTCCGCCGAGAAGCCGATGCTCGCCACGTTGAAATAATAGTGGCCGTTGACCCAGCCGAGATCGACGGGCCGCGCCTCCGCGGTCGGGATCAAGCGGGCGGCTTCCAGGGGATCGGGCGGCAGGTTGAGGGAGCGAGCGAGGTCGTTGGCCGTGCCGAGCGGCAGGATCGCAAGCGGCAGGCCGGCCTTCACCAGGGCCGGGGCGGCGAAGTTCATGGTGCCGTCGCCGCCCCCGAGGATCACGAGATCGACCGACCCGGCTTGTTTGCGGATCTCGGCGCGGCAATCGGCGTCCGGCGGCGGCTCCACCGGCTCGATCCCACCCGCGCGCAGGATCCGGCGGACCTCGTCCAGGTCGAACCCACCGTTGCGGGCCTTGGCGTTGCAGATCAGCAAGGCCCGGCGCGGCGCGGCACTCATCGGGGACTCCCGGATCGTGGGGTCGGGCAGGCCTTGGCGTCAGGTCGGGCCACGGGAACCTCGATGCGCAGCGGCGGGAAAGCGGACGGAACGGAGACCGGGAACGGCCAAAGCCAAGACTGTCCCCGACTTGGTACCCAAACGGACGAACGCAACCCCATCATCCCCGCAATCCAAGGCTGCCCGCCGCCGTACGATCAGGCAGGATGTCAATCGCGCCCGAGACCTGCGTGGAACTCCCCACCCCCGCGGGCGCGTTCTCGTCACTGTCCGCCCCGGCCGCCAGGAAGGCACCGATGTCCGCCACCCGCCCCGCCCGACTCCAGGCACGCACCCAATCGCTCGTCCTCGGCATGCTCCTGCCGCTCGCCCTCGCGGGCACGGCCGCGGCCCAGCAGCAGGGCGCGGCGAGCCAGGGGGGCTGGGTCGACCCCCCGCCGCGGGCCGCCGCGCCGGCCGCTGGCGCCACGAGGGAGTCGATGAATCCGGCGGTGCCCAAGAACCTGGAGACGAATGTCGCGAAGGCCCAGCCCGAGACGCCGCGCGACGCCGCACCGGTCCGTCAGGCCGCCAAGCCGGAACCCGGCGAGGATGCCCTGCCGAAGGCTGCGGCGACGCGGGCGCCGGGCCCGAAGCGGGCGGCTGCCCTGGAGCGTCCACCGGTCCGGGAGAGCCTGCGCCGCCGGGAACACTACGACGCGCGCCAGGAAGCGCGTCAGGAGACTTATCGTCCGCACCGCCTCGCCGAGACGCCGGCCGCGATCGGCCCGGCGCCGGGCGTGTCGGCCGAGCGCGTCGCCGCCGCCCGGGCGCTGACGGCGAGCTACCTCGCCACCGTCTCGGGGTCCGACGACACCATGGTGGGCGCGGCGACCCGGTACTACGCGTCGCGCGTGCGCTTCTACGGCCGCCCGGTCACCACGGCGGGGCTCGTCGCCGAGAAGCGCAGCTTCGTTCAGCGCTGGCCCGAGCGGCGCTACGAGCCGCGAGCCATGCGCACCGCCTGCGACGCCGAAACCTGCACGATCCGCACGCTGGTCGAGTTCCGTACCGCCAATCCGGGGCGCGGCGCCGTCTCCATCGGCGAGGCCGAGCTGATCCTGGAGGTGGGCTTTGCCGGCGCGCGGCCCTACATTCTGGGCGAGACCGGCCGTGTCCTGCGGCGGAGCATCCAGGCCGGGACCCTGGCCGCCTCGCCCGGCAAGGCGTAAGGAGCCTGTCGCCGCGTGCGACGGATGGCCGAGGGGACGAATCCCGGCGATGCGATGTTTTGTAAGGCGCTCCCGCGCGGGCCCGGCCGATCGATTTCGGGCCGCGCCGGGGTGGTGCCGGGATCGGGTGAATGACGTCGTCGACTCTGGTGGAGCAACAGGAGGCGGAACCGGCCCGTCCGGCCCTCGACGGTCCCAGCCGCCATGCCCTGCGCGCGGCGATCCGGGACGCGGTTGCCCGCGCCCGCCCACGCCCCGTGGCGGTGCGGACTCTCGAACTCCTGGCCGAGGCCGCCTGTATCCCCGATGAGGCCGGGACCGGCATCCGGGTGCTCGACCGGCACGGCGCCGTGCGCCACCGGGACGGGTCCGACGCACCGATGACCCTGGCGGATCTCGTCGCGGAACTTCGCACCCGCCACCCCGCCCTGTTCCTCCCCCCCGAGCCGGAGGAGATCGAACCGGCCGCGCCCGCCATCGAGGAGCCCCGGGATTCGGCCCTGCTGACCGGCGCCTACGAGATGAAGGCCGCCACTGCACGCTTCGTCGGGGTGCAGTCCGAACGAGCCCGCTCCCTGGCGGAGCGCTCCTCCGAGCAGGGCCGCGTCCTGGCCCAGAACGCCGCCGGCCGGTTCGCGACCCTGCGGACGCGCCTGCGCGGCCGGCTCGCAAGTCCGGCCGAGGGGGCGGGCGAAGCAGCCGCGGGGACGGATCCGGCGGCGGCCTGGAACAGCGGGCCCGGCCGGTTCGGCGAGACGCTCCGCGACGGCCGGGATCGTCTGCGCGACCGGTTCGGCTTCGGCGGCGTGGACGACGGGACCCACCGGCAGCGCCGCCTGCTTCTCGGTGCGGTCGCCGGCACGCTGGTGGCGGTGATCGCCGCCGGTCTCGTCCTGGAGAGAAGTGGGCCGATCGCGCCACGCCCCGCCGCTCCGGCGGCGTCCCCTGGGGAGGCTCCGAACAGTACGGCCCCGAACGGCACGGCCCCGAACAGTGCGGCCCAGAGTGGCAACACCCCGAGTGCGCCGTCCGCCACTCCCGATACGGTCACCCCGCCCCCCGAAACCGCGGGCGATGCCGAGCCCGACACGCCGTTGCCGCCGAACGCCATCGCGGGACAGGCGCAAGTGATCGACACCGCGACCCTCAAGGTCGGCGGCAAGGTGATGCACCTGTTCGGCGTCGAGTGGGTGCGGGGCGGACAGGCGGAGGAGCTGGCCCGCTACATCGGCAGCCGGCAAGTGACCTGCCAGCCTGCCCCCGGCAGCGCCACCATGAACTGCCTCGTGGACGGGCGCGACATCTCCGAGGTGGTGCTGTTCAACGGCGGCGGCCGCGCCTCACCGGAGGCGAGTCCCGAACTGGTCGCGGCCGAGGATCACGCTCGGAGCGAGCGGCTCGGCGTGTGGAAGCGCTAGGGCGTGCCGGCCGAGCATTTCGGTGACACCGCGGATGGCCGCCCGGTCACCCGCCATAGCCTGAGCCGGGACTCGATCAGTGTGGCCGTCATCGCGTTCGGCGCCGCCGTCACGGCGATCACGGTGCCCGACCGGGACGGCCGCACCGCCAACGTCGTTCTCGGCCTCGACACCCTGGCGGGCTACGAGACCGTGAGCCCGAGCTTCGGCGCGATCGTCGGCCGCTACGCCAACCGCATCGCGCGCGGGCGCTTCAGCCTCGACGGACACAGCTACCAGTTGCCGGTGAACGAGGGGCCCAACACCCTGCACGGCGGCCCGCAGAACTTCGGCAAGCGCCTGTGGCGGGTGGAAGGTTCCGACGCGACGCGCCTCGTCCTGAGCCGCCGCTCGCCGGATGGGGAGGAGGGATTTCCGGGCAATCTCGACGTCCACGTCACCTACAGCCTGCCGGCGGACGGGGTGCTGCGCATCGACACCACCGCCGTGACCGACCGGCCCACGATCCTGAACCTTACCAACCACAGCTACTTCAACCTCGCCGGGGAGGGGGCCAGCGGCGTCCTCGGCCATCGCGTGCAGGTCGAGGCCGATGCCTTCGCGCCGACGGATTCGACCCAGATCCCGACCGGCATCCTCCAATCGGTCTCCGGGACGCCGTTCGATTTCCGCGCCCCGCGGACCCTTGAGGAGCGGATCCGGACCGGGGATCCGCAGCTCGCCTACGCCAAGGGCTACGACCACACCTTCGCGCTGCGCGGCTCCGCCGGCACCCTTCGGCCGGCTGCGACCTGCATCGATCCCGTCAGCGGGCGTCGGCTCGATGTCTGGACCACGCAACCGGCACTGCAGCTCTACAGCGGCAACAACCTCGACGGCACGCTGATCGGGCCGTCCGGGCGGATCTACCGCTCCGGCGACGGGGTCTGCTTCGAGACGCAAGGCTTCCCCGACGCCCCGAACCACCCGAACTTCCCCTCGGCGGTGCTGCGGCCCGGCGAGACGTTTGCCGCCGCCACCGAGTTCCGGTTCTCGGTGGTGTAGGCGACACCGCGCAGGCTTGCGGCTTCTCACGTGGCCGGCTGCGCCGAGGCTTGGACGCAGTTTCCCCCTCGCCCCGCCTGCGGGGAGAGGGAGGGGCGCCACACCTCTTGTCGGGAGCGCGATGAGGCGGCCGCCGAGGATGAGAGGAGTGTCGCGGGCTTCAACTCCCGACGTGTGTCGGCCTCATGCGGCGCGCGCGAAGTCCCCTGACACGGGCATTGCGGCGGCCGGCGCGGCCGGGTGGGGATGCCAAGTCTCGCCGAGCGCCAGGAGGGCGGCCTTCACGGCGTCGAGCTGCGACGGCTCGCCCTCGGCCTGCCTTCGGCGGCCGCCACCTCCTTCAGGTACTCATCCCAGGCCCAGCGCCGCAAGATCTCCCGTTTGCAGCCGGGCAGCAGCCGGGGATGGTCGAGCACCTGCGTGGGCGTGGCGAACACCGCCGCCGGGTTGATCAGCGCCCGCTCCAGATCCGGAAGCTCCGGTGCGGCCCGGCGGCGCTCCGCGGCGCGTCGAACAGGTGGGTGTGGAGGCCGCGGCCGTGGGCCAGGCCGCCAGGACGGGATCGTCGGCGCGACCGGCGTGGGCCCGGTGACGCCGGTCTCGGGCTCGACCGCGTAGGCCAGCCCCTGGCGCTCGGCATAGGCGATCGCCTGCGCCCGGGTGGGGAAGCTGAGCTGGACCCGCGTGGCGAGGGGATCGTCACCGGCCGTCCAGCCCATCAGGGGCGCGATCTCGGGTGGCGTTTCGCGCTCGACGGTGAGGAGCCACGTTCCCGCCCGGGCCCGGTCCGCGGTGTCGACCGGCCGCTCGCGGCGCCGGATGCGGGCCGTGCGGCTGGCGAGCCAACCCGGCGGCACAGCCACGGGCGGGTCGTTGTGGCCGCTTCCGATCGTTCGTTCCTCCATGGTGACCTCCCGACATGTCTTGGCATCTTGACTCTTGGCATCTTGACCGGAAATCGGGACCGGAACGCCGCGGGGAGCTCCGATCCCATCGCATCCCGGAGCCGGTGCATCCTCCGGGATGCGGCGCGTGGGTCCGTCATACGCGTCAGGCTCCAAGGAGTCCGAGCCGCGCGGCCGTCTGGACGCCGAAGCTCGCCGCGAAGGACAGCAACGCGGCGTCCCAGGTCGTCAAGGTGGGGGACGCGCCCGGCGGGACGCCCCGGGTCAAGGCGAGGCCGAGCCACGTGAAGCCCAACAGGCTCAGCAGCCCGGCCGCCACCCAGGGCAGGGCCGCGGGCGGGCAGGGCGCCGCCAGAGCGAGGCACATCACGGCGGTCAGCAGCCAGCTGACCAGGATGGATTCATCGGTCACGCCCGCTTGGTCGCGGGCGCGGTGCCGCCGCCGGCGCCAGAGGTCGCGATGCGGATTGTTCAGGTGGAACGTCGTCATGGAACGGCCCTCCCGGTTCCGTTCAGGGCGGATCCGGGCGCGCTCCGGCCTCCGTCCCAGCGCCGGGTGAAGGCTGCCGGGAAGAGCGGTCGGCGCGACGCAGCCGGCGCGGGGGACCCCTCGTCGAGGGCCTGGAGCGCTTCCAGAATCTCGTCGATCGGGACGGGCTCGGCCCGGCAGCCCGGCAGGCAGCGCAGGGTCGGGTTGGACTCGACCGCCCGGGCGTCGGAGGCCCAGGAGGCCAGGATCGCCCGCTTCTCGGCGCCCGACAGGCCCGGATAGGTCAGCACCTCGCGGGGCTGCCGGAAGACGTCGCCCGGCGCCACGAAGGCCTCGAACGGGTCGACGGCCGGCGGACGCAGATTGGCCGCCGCCACCGGGCCCAGACGTTCGATACCGTCCCTGGCCGGGCCGGCCTGGATGGGATGGATCTCGATCTGCTGCATGGAACCCTCCTCGGAACCCGCCACGTGCGGGCAAAGGCTGGAATGGGCCGGCACGCCCCCTTCAGGTACCCCCTTCAGGTGCCCCCTTCAGGTGCCCCCTTGGGGGACGCGCCGGCCGCTGCGTCATGCGTTCGGTCTCGACCAACGCGGCGCCTGTCAGTGCTTGGCTGCCGAAGCGCCACCGCCGTTGATCACGATGCGGCGCCGACGCTCCGGCGCCTCGGCCGAGCGCGGCAGCGTCACGCTGAGGACGCCGTTGCGGAAGGTCGCCTCGGCCTTGTCCTCCTGCACCGCGAAGGGCAGCGCGATCGACCGCTCGAAGCGGCCGTAGCTCCGCTCGGAATAGCCGCGCTCCGTGTCGGTGGTCTCGGCGCGCTTCTCGCTCTTCAGGGTGAGCACGCCATCCTCGACCAGGAGTTCGACATCCGTCTCGTCGAGCCCGGGCAACTCGGCGGAAACGCGCAGGGCGCCGTCCGCCTCCGCCACCTCGACGTTCGGCCAGCCGAAGCTCCGGCCCGCCAGACTTGAGTTCGCCAGACTTGAGTTCACCAGGCTTGGCACGCCGAACCCGTTGAACACGTCGTCAAACAGGCGGTTCACCTCGCGGTGCAGCGTCAGGAACGGGCTCGTCGGCTCGCTCGGCAGGCGGGCCGGGGCAGGGGTGCCGGTGCTGCGGTTCCAGGGAATCAGATCTCTCACGCTCATGATGCTCTCTCCATCGCAGATGTTGCCAGTTGCGGGAGCGGGCCCCGGGTCCGGGGATCCGCAAGAGAGTGTCGTTCTGCGTCCGGGGACGTCCGTCCGGCCCCGGAGGGGCCCGGGCCGGCGGACGCGGGATCAGGCTGCCTGGGCCTCGCGCCCGCGGCTGATCTGCGCCGGCGCCGGCGCGTTGTCCTGGCCGGCCGTCGCCGTGACGCCGCCGATGGCGATGCGGCGCGGCTTCAGGGCCTCCGGCACCTCGCGCTTCAGCGCGACGGTGAGCAGGCCGTTCTCCAGGCTCGCGTCGACCACCTTCACGTGCTCGGCGAGATTGAACGTCTGCCGGAAGGTTCGGGCCGCGATGCCGCGGTGCAGATACTGCGTCTCGCCCTCCTGAGCGGCCTTCTGGCCGGCGACGAGGAGCGTGGTGTCCTGCTGGGTCAGCGCGATTTCGTCGGCCGTGAAGCCTGCCACCGCCATGGTGATGCGGTACTGATCCTCGGCGACCTTCTCGATGTTGTAGGGCGGCCAAGCCGTGGACGGTTCGACGCGCTCGGCTTGGTTGAGCAACTCGAACAGGCGGTCGAACCCGATGGACGACCGGAACAGGGGCGAAACGTCGTAAGTCCTCATAACCACATCCTCCTGTGAGCAACGTGACTACAAGCGACGCCAGACACCGGGTCCGGCGCCCTCCCGCGAGCCCGTTTCCAGGCCTCGCACGCGCGTAACGTGTGAGCTGCGCGCGGGTTCCTCAAGAGGACGAGTATTTTTGTGTTTTCGCCGCGGGGTGTTCGAGGGGGGCGATTGGTCCCCCGTGGCTCCCTCCCCCGCAAAGGGGGAGGGGGAGCTGCCGACGCGAAGCCTCGCCCCACGATCCTCAGCCGACCGCGTCCTCCACCAGGATCTCGCGCTTGCCGGCATGGTTGGCCGGGCCGACGATGCCTTCGACCTCCATCCGCTCCATCAGCGAGGCGGCGCGGTTGTAGCCGATCTGCAGGCGGCGCTGGATGTAGCTGGTTGAGGCCTTCTGGTCGCGCAACACCACCTGCACGGCCTGGTCGTAGAGGTCGCCGCCGGTCTCGCCGAAGGAGCCCTGGTCGAACACCGCGCCGTCGAGTTCCAACTCCGCCGCGCCGGCCTTGCCCTTCGCGCCCTTCTCCGGGGCACCCTCCTCGTCATCGGCCGTGATGGCGTCGAGATAGCTCGGGCGGCCCTGGCGCTTGAGATGCGCCACGACGGTCTCGACCTCGCTGTCCGAGCAGAACGGCCCGTGCACCCGGGTCGTGCGCCCGCCGCCGGCCATGAACAGCATGTCGCCCTGACCGAGCAACTGCTCGGCGCCCATCTCGCCCAGGATCGTGCGCGAGTCGATCTTGCTGGTCACCTGGAAGCTGATCCGGGTCGGGAAGTTCGCTTTGATCGTGCCGGTGATCACGTCCACCGACGGGCGCTGCGTCGCCATGATCAGGTGGATGCCGGCCGCGCGTGCCATTTGGGCCAGACGCTGGATCGCGCCCTCGATGTCCTTGCCGGCCACCATCATCAGGTCGGCCATCTCGTCGACCACGATCACGATGTAGGGCAGCGGCGACAGGTCCATCGCCTCGTCCACGAACACCGCCTCGCCGGTATGGCGGTCGAAGCCCGTCTGGATCGTGCGCGTGATGGTCTCGCCCTTCTCGCGGGCCTCCTTCATGCGGGCGTTGTAGCCGTCGATGTTCCGGACGGCGATCTTGGACATCTTCTTGTAGCGCTCCTCCATCTCGCGCACGGCCCATTTGAGGGCGATCACCGCCTTCTTGGGGTCGATCACGACCGGGGAGAGCAGGTGCGGGATGCCGTCGTACACGGACAGTTCCAGCATCTTGGGATCGACCATGATCAGGCGGCACTCCTCCGGCTTCAGCCGGTAGAGCAGCGACAGGATCATGGTGTTGATCGCCACCGACTTGCCCGAGCCGGTGGTACCGGCCACCAGCAGGTGCGGCATG
>NZ_JAKSYH010000161.1 GCF_022829295.1 Methylobacterium sp. J-088 | reverse complement strand
TCTACGAGGACGAGGCGATGGACCTCGCGCCGCTGCCCTACATCGTGATCGTGGTCGACGAGATGGCCGACCTGATGATGGTGGCCGGCAAGGACATCGAGGGCGCGATCCAGCGTCTGGCCCAAATGGCACGCGCCGCCGGCCATGAACAGCATGTCGCCCTGACCGAGCAACTGCTCGGCGCCCATCTCGCCGAGAATCGTGCGCGAGTCGACCTTGCTGGTCACCTGGAAGCTGATCCGCGTCGGGACGTTCGCTTTGATCGTGCCGGTGATCACGTCCACCGACGGGCGCTGCGCCGCCATGATCAGGTGGATGACGGCCGCTCGTGCCATTTGCGCCAGACGCTGGATCGCGCCCTCGATGTCCTTGCCGGCCACCATCATCAGGTCGGCCATCTCGTCGACCACGATCACGATGTAGGGCAGCGGCGCGAGGTCCATCGCCTCGTCCTCGTAGACCGCCTCGCCGGTATGGCGGTCGAACCCGGTCTGCACGGTCCGGGTCAGCACCTCGCCGCGCGCTGCCGCCTCGGCGACCCGGGCGTTGTAGCCGTCGATGTTCCGGGCGGCGATCTTGGACATCTTCTTGTTGCGCTCCTCCATCTCGCGCACGGCCCATTTGACGGCGATCACCGCCTTCTTGGGGTCGGTCACGACCGGGGAGAGCAGGTGCGGGATGCCGTCGTAGACCGACAGTTCCAGCATCTTGGGATCGACCATGATCAGGCGGCACTCCTCCGGCTTCAGCCGGTAGAGCAGCGACAGGATCATGGTGTTGATCGCCACCGACTTGCCCGAGCCGGTGGTACCGGCCACCAGCAGGTGCGGCATG
>NZ_JAKSYH010000159.1 GCF_022829295.1 Methylobacterium sp. J-088 | reverse complement strand
CACCTTCAAGGCGCTGACAGGGTGCGCCTCTTCCGGAAAGTTCTCATCCCTCACCCTGTCCCTCTCCCGCACGGGAGAGGGGACCCGCGCCCTATTCGGCGACGGTGGTGTCACTGTCGTGTACCGTGCGCGTTGCAATCGGATACGGCTCCAAGTCCTTGTTGTGGCGCGCTCTCTTGGCCCGAAGCGGTGTCCACTTCTGCGGAGAGCGCTCTAGCCGGCCCGACTCCGCCGAAGGACGCTCGCGCAGCCGCCGATCACGGCAAGCGCCGCCGCACAGGACAGCGACAGCGTGACGGCCCGCTCAGGCCCGAGCCCATGGGTGAGGCCGAAGATCACCGCCACGAGGGCCGCACCCAGCGACTGGCCGGTGAGCCGTGCCGTCGATTGCATCCCGCTGGCGCCCCCGGCCCGGTCGCGCGGCGCGGAGGTGACGATGACCTTGTTGTTGGGCGACTGGAAGAGTCCGAAGCCGAGGCCGCACAGGGTCAGGCGCCAGACGATATCCAGGGTGGCGGGCGCTTCGGGCAGGAGCGTCATGCAGACGAGGCCGGTCGCCAGCATGGCCAGCCCGATCCCGCCGAGGATGCCGGGCGGATAGCGGTCGGCGAGGCGCCCGGATATCGGCGCCATCGCGGCGACTGCGATCGGCCACGGGGTGAGCAAAAAGCCGGTCTGCGTGCTGGAGAGGTGCAGCACGTCCTGAAAGTAGAAGGGCAAGGCCACGTAGGACACCATCTGGGCGCAGAACGAGGCGATGGAAGTCGCCATCGACAGCGCGAAGGCGGGGATCCGCAGGAGGTCCACCGGCAGCAGCGGCGCCGGCAGGCGGATCTGGCGCCGCACGAAGATCGTCCCGATCACCAGGGCGCCGATCAGCTCGGCGCAAGCCACGCCCTGCGCCCCGGGATCGCCCAGCCCGTCGATGCCGATGATCAGCAGGCCGAAGGTCAGGGCGTTGAGGACGGCGCTGATGCCGTCGAAGGGCCGCCCGCTCGCCGGCGTCACCGGCAGGGTGCGCGTGGCCACCGCCAGCGCCAGGAGGCCCACCGGGATGTTGACGAGGAACAGCCACGGCCACGTCGCCACCGACAGGATCGCGGCCGCCACGGTCGGGCCGGCGGCCGAGGCCACCGCCACCACCAGCGCCACGTTGGCGACCCCCTGGCCGATCATCCGGTGCGGGTAGATGAAGCGCACGAAGCCGATATTGACGCTCATGATCGCCGCCGCGCCGAGCCCCTGGACGATGCGCGCCGCGATCAGCAGGGGCAGGCTCGGCGCGACCGCGCAGGCCAGCGAGGCGGCCACGAACACCGCGAGCCCGGGCAGGTAGACCCGGCGGAAGCCGAAGATATCGCCGAGCGCGGCAAACGGCAGGAGGCTCGCGGTCACCGCGATCTGATAGGCGTTGACGATGAAGATCGCGTCGGCGGGCTTGACCGCGAGATCCTTGGCCATGATCGGCAGCGCCACGTTGACGATGGCGCCGTCGAGGACCGCCATGGTCATGGCGAGTCCGACCGCCGCCATGGCGAGGACCCGCTCGCGGGGCGGCAGGCCGTCCTGCGGGCTGCCTTTCGCGTCGGCGCCTGAACCGGGCGGGACCTGCGCCATGATCGCGCGCGCTCCTGCGGCGTCGGGACAATCCGCGACGTCGATGGCTGGGGAAATCCGGGCGGGGCGCCGCGGAGGCCGCTCCCTGTCGCGCACGTACTGCGGCCCGTCGAGGGGCGCGGTGTGTCCTATGTCACGGCGCGGACGGGTTTGTCGGCAATGCCGCTCACGCCAGCATGTAGGTCAGCAGCGCGCGCAGCTGCGCCGGCTTGATCGGCTTGCGCACAAGCTCGGCGCCGGCGGCCGCCACCCGCGTCTCCACCTCCGCCGAATGGTCGGCCGTGGTCACGATCGCGGGGAGCGGATCGAGGCGGCGCCCGCGCAGGTAGGCGGCGACGTCGAGGCCGCAGGCGCCGTCGTCCAGATGATAGTCGAGCACTAGGATATCCGGCCGCGCGGCCCCCGCCGCCATGGCGGCGCGGACACCGGCGAGATCGCGAAAGGTCGAGACCCGCGCGTCCCAGTTCTGCAGGAGGCGCGCGAGGGCGTCGGCCGTGGAGGCGTCGTTCTCCACGACCAGGACATGAGCCCCCGACAGCCGGGTCGCCACCGGCGCGGGCCTCGCGATGGCAGCCGGGACCGCGCTGAGCGGCAGGGCCAGGCTCACCCGCGTGCCGTTGCCGGGCCGGGAGGCGAGGCTCAGGGAATGATCCAGCGCCTGCGCCATGCGGCGGACGATCGACAGGCCGAGGCCTAGGCCCGGCTCCTCGCCGCCGTTCGACCGGGCCCCGCCGCGGAAGAACTCGTCGAACACGAGGCCGCATTCCTCCGCGGCGATGCCGCAGCCGGTATCGGTGACCTCGACCCGGACCCCGCCGGCACGCCGCCGAGCAGCCAGTACGATGCCGCCCGCATCGGTGTAGCGAACGGCGTTCGAGACGAGGTTCTGCAGGATGCGCTGGAGCAGCACCGCGTCGCTGATGATTGTCAGGTCCGGGCAGCGCAATACGAGCCGCAGGCCCTTGCGCTCGGCAAACGGCTTGAAGCTCGCGGTGAGTTCGGCCAGCAGATCGGGCAGGAAGACCGGTTGCAGCTGCGGCCGGACGATGCCGGCATCGAGCTTGGAGATGTCCAAGAGCGTCTTGATCAGATCCTCGATGGTCTGCAGGCCCCGCTCGACCTGGCTGGCGATGGTGCAGGCTTCCGGCGGCACGTCGAGATCGGCCATCGCGGAGATCGACAGGCGGGCGGCGTTCACGGGCTGGAGCAGGTCGTGGCTCGCAGCGGCCAGGAACCGGGTCTTGGAGCGGTTGGCGGTCTCGGCCTCCTCCTTGGCGGCGGCCAGCGCTTCGTTGGAGCGCTCCAGGCGGTGCATCAGCCCCGTCAGCTCCTCGGTGCGGGTGCGGACCCGCCCCTCCAGCATGATCGCGGTCTGGAACAGCGAATAGGCGCTGCCCCGCTGGTCCATGGAGCGCTCGACATGGGACATCAGCGCGGCGTTGATGCGTTCGAGCTTCTCGATCCGCCGATGCAGGGAGGCGTCGGTTTCGAGCCCGTTCGGATGCACGGTCACGACGCGACCGGACTCCGATCCGGCGCAGCCAGAGACTTGCCGATGGCGATGCCTGTGAAGGTCTGGTTCAGGTGCATCGCCCGGTACTGCTCGCCGAAGGTCTCGAAGCCGACGACGTTGTAGCGGCGGTAGAGATCGGTGATGCCGTGGCGCACCTGCCGGCTCTCGGCATCGAGGCGGCGCAGCACGCATTCGAAGCCGATGATCAGGTCGACGCCGCCGAGCTGCGCGTCGAGGCGGGCCAGCTCGGCCTGGGTCGAGGCGACGATGTCGCGCGGCTGGGCGAGCGTCAGCACCACGCCCTCGTCGATTGCGCAGAAGAAGCTGAGCGAGCCATCCGCGTTCATCCGCCGGATCGAGCGGCAGAAATACTCGCCGCCGACCTTCACGGCGAGCGGATAGGCCGCAAAGCTCATCGGTGACAGACCCTCGGGGTCGAGGCCGATCGCCATGGCGTATTCCCGGGCCGCCGGCTCGGCGTTCAGTTCCTGGACCTCGCGCCGCTCGCCGTCCGAGGCGGTGACGACGAACTTGGTCTGGGTCGGCTCGAAATTGTCGCTCTTGAAGATCTCCACGGCAAACTCGGTCTCGACCAGAATTAGGACCGCCGCCTTGCGGTGGATCCGGCCGCCATGGAGCAGCACCGCGTCGCGGAAGCGCAGGTCGTCCCCGGCCGAGCCGCCGACGATCGGGATGCCGTCGAGCGCCCAGGCGATGGCCGAGACGACGGTCTCCTCGGCGTTGGTCAGCCCGTCGATCAGCGACAGGGCGAAGCGCCGCCTGGACGTCGCCGGGTCGCCCTCGCGGCAGGGATCGAGCGGATCGAGGGTCCGGCGCAGGGCCCGCACCGCCGACGCGGTCCGCTCCACGTCGAGATGGTCGATGGCGTCGAGGACCGTCGAGACGATGCGGAAGCGCTCCGCGGGGAACGCGATGACCACGAGCCCGCGGTCGAGGCCGCCCGCCGGCGCGATACCGCCGGACATCGAGCAGCCGGAGACCGGCACGCCAGGGAACCGCAGCTCCAGTTCGCGCGCCAGGGATTCGGCGTCGTAGTCGGCCGAAAAGAACGCCACGATCTGCGACAGGCAGGCCTCCTGGATCGCCAGGGCCACGCCGGCGACAGCGTCGGCGGCCGAGGCCGCCTCCGTCCAGGCCGTCCAGATGCCGCACAGATGGCGGCGCGCACCTGATCCCTGAGCCACGTTTCATCCCCGGCGGACCCCCTCGGCGGGCTTGCTGCCGCTCTTCAGTGTCACGGCGTGAGTATGTCGTGCGCAATCGATCCGCGCAACGGGGGCGTTCTGCCGTCCAATACGGGGTCGGCCGGACCCTACTTCATGCAGGCGTCCTCGGCCTTCTCGAAGGCGGCGGGCTTCGGCTCATGCTCCGGGGGGCGGTTGCGGCCGAGCGCCCCGTCCGCGCGGGCACGCAGGTAGGTGTAGATGTCCGGCATGTAGCACATGACGTTCCGGTTATCCCCGAAGGCCGGCATGACCAGTTCCTGCGAGGCGTTCACGTCCTTCTTGCCGCCGACGATGATGCCGGCGAAATGCGCGTAGTCCATGCCCTTGAGGGCATCGACCAGGGACGGCGCGTAGGTCGAGCCCATGCCGTCCGGACCGTGGCACACGATGCAGTTGGCGTTGTACCGGAGGTAGCCGGACATCGTGTACCAATCGACCTTCTTGCCGTCGTCGGCGATGTGGTAGGTCGGGTCGCCGTTCTTATCGGTGTACTGGCCGTCCTGGACCTTGGCGGGCTGGGTCGGACCTTCGCTCTTCAGGTCCGCTGAACCGGACGGGGCAGCGGGCTTCGCGGCGGGGGGCGCCGCGCGGGCGGGGATCGTCCCAAGGGACCCTGCAGCAACTCCGACCAGAATGACCCCGACGAATCCATTCGCTGCGCACCGCATGGACGTTCCTCCTTCCGCCCACACGCGGCGTCGCGCGGGTGCGTTGGGGACATAACGGCGCCCGAGCGGGTCGGACGCGCCGCCGCGCCATCACGATTTCGCGCTGCCGCCCAGGCGCACGGGGAGGCGTGCCCGATCGCGTTGCAATCGTGCGTGGCGCTAAGATCTTGTTGTGACGCGCTGTCCTGCGCCGAACCGGTGCCCTCTTCGGCGGAGAGCGCTCCATGGCTTGCACGGACGGAAAACCTTATCCGCGTTGCGCACAGCATTAACCTTTTGTTAATCGGCGGATTGCCGCCGGGCCGCCGGCGTGAGAGCTTTCGTTAACGAGAGCTTAACGGTTGAGTGACGGCGATGCGGTTCGCGGTTTCCAAGGTGCAGGGGCTGGTGTCCGGCTCTGCATCGCGTGGGGTCTCCCGCCTCCGCAACGCGGTGTTCGGCCTGGCCGTGGCAGCTCTCGGGATGGGCGGCGTCGCCGCCGAGGCGCAGACGCTGGCGAGCCTGCCGGCCGAGGTCGGCGCCCGGGTGCAGGGTGATGCGAAGCCGATCGCGGCCTGGGTGACGTTCTGCCAGGGCTACGTGTCCGAGTGTGCGGTCGACCGGACCGAGCCGGCCCGCATCAGCCTCACGCCCGCCACCTGGGCGACGATCGTGGCGGTCAACCGCCGGGTCAACAACGCGGTGGAGCCGATGACCGATCTGGACCACCTGCACGTGGCCGACGGCTGGGACGTGGCCGAGGACGGCATCGGCGAACGCGAGGACTTCCAGCTGCCCAAGCGCCACCCACTCGCCAGCGCCGGGCGCCCGCGCCCGGCGGAGCCACTTCAGCG
>NZ_JAKSYH010000154.1 GCF_022829295.1 Methylobacterium sp. J-088 | reverse complement strand
GTAGGCCGTGAACGTCGCGCCGCCCGTCTCAGCCAGCACCTTCGTGATCGCCGCCGTCAACGACGTCTTGCCGTGATCCACGTGACCGATCGTGCCGATGTTGCAGTGCGGCTTGGTGCGGGAGAACTTTTCCTTGCCCATGATTCCCATTCCTGCGGCGGGGACCGTGCGGAGCCCCGGATCCTGATCGGCCGCCCCGACCTCGGACAGGGGCGCAAAACGCGGTCCGATTAGAGGGTCGGCCGGCCCGGATCAAGGTCCCGGGGGCGGCGGGGACCTGCGACCGCCTCGACTGTCAAGCGCCAACGCCGTGTCTTGATCGTGGAATTATCAGTCTCCAGAAATCCATCAGACACTTTCGAGCCACACTGTGGCAGCGGAGGCATAGCGGGATCTGTGCCGCCGCGCTTAAGTGCGTTCAACAACGCACAAGCCTGGACCCCGCAACCATGATGAAGAAGCTCCTCCTCGCCACCGCTGCGACCGCCCTGGTCACGACGGCCGCCTCGGCCGCCGACCTGCCGCGCCGCGCCGCGCCGCCGCCGGTCTTCACGCCGGTTCCGGTCTTCACCTGGACGGGCTTCTACGCCGGCCTCGAGTCGGCCTACACCTTCACCGATCGCGAGCGCATCACCACCGCCGGTGTCCTGCCGGGCAACGCCAACAACGTGGCGCTCGGCCGCCGCCCGGGCCTGACCTCGACCTCGCAGGATGGCTTCGCCAACATCGGCGGCACCGCCGGCTACAACTACCAGTTCACGCCCGGCTCCGGCATCGTGGTCGGTATCGCCAACAGCATCGACTGGACCGACATCACCAAGAACCGGGTCGTGCTCGGCACCGGCAACGTCGCCGGCGGCCCGCCGAACCTCAGCCAGTTCCGCCAGAGCCTCGACTGGCTCGGCACCCTCACGGGTCGCGCCGGCTACGCGTTCGACCGGGTCCTGGTCTACGGGATGGGTGGCCTCGCCTACGGCAACGTGTTCCACGACGCCAACTTCTACACCCCCGGCGGCGCTCTGCAGTTCGCTGGCCGCTACGACGACTTCAAGACCGGCTTCGCCTACGGCGGCGGCATCGAGTTCGCGCTGCCGACCGACAGCTTCCTGAATACCTTCGCGCTGGGCCGCTACCTCGGCATCAAGTACGACGCCATCACCGTGAAGGCCGAGTACCTGCACTACGATCTCGGCAGCCAGAGCGTGCTGGTCGCCGCCGTCCCGGGCGTCGGTACCGGCTCCTACATCTCGCGCTTCCGCACGGAAGGCAGCATCGTCCGCGCTGGCTTCAACTACAAGTTCGGCGGCTTCTAGTCTTCCCAGCGATGCCCGGGGCTCCTGCCCCCGGGCGACCGAACGGGCGCGTGCCAAAGACGGCACGCGCCTTTTTTCATGCCCGAGCGGCGCGCCTTGTCGAGCGCCACCCTTTTCCCGGGCGCATGCAGCGCCAGCGGGATGCGACCCGGGATCCCGCACGAAACACCGCGCCGTGTCGATCTCGATCAACCTGTGCCGCCGACGCGGCGAGTCCTGTGCCGGCTCCCGGATGGGTTCCCCTTCGCTCCACCCGTCCGGGAAAGCGGCGTGCCTTGTAAGCGCCGTCCCGGCGGATGCCGCGGGCAGGCGGCTCAACAGGCGCGCAGATGCGCCATCAGGCGCTCCGCGCCGGTCTCCGGCGCACCCACGTTGAGGATCCGCAGATCCGCCGCGACCGGCACCGCCCGCGCAAGCCGTGCGGCGAGGTCGCCGTCCTCGGCCCGGCCCCGGGCGGCGAGGCGCTGCATCAGGATCTCCGGCGGCGCCGTGATCTCCACCACGCTCACAGATGGCCCGGCATCGCGGGCCTGCGCCACGACCCGGCGGGACACGTTGCAGACCACCACGTGGCCCGCCTCCGCCAGACGGCCGGCCTCCGCCGGGATGGCGTAGCCCAGGCCGTGGGCGCGCCAGTGCAGGGTGAAGCGGCCCGCCGTGCAGCCGTCCGCGAAGGCGGCCTCATCGATCTCGTCGTTGTCCTCGTCCGCCGAGGGGGGCCGCGTGACGAGGCGACGCGGGAAGACGTAGCGGGGATCGTCGGCGAGTGTCGCCCGCGCCAGCCGGATCAGCGTGTCCTTGCCGGCTCCGCTCGGCCCGACAACGAGGACGAGGCCGCCCAACATCAGGCGACCCGCCGCCCGGTGCGCCAGACCTCGCGGACCACCGGCACGCCCTCGGCCAGTTGCACCCGCACGAGATCGGCCCGCAGCCCCGGCGCCAGGGCGCCGCGGTCGGTCAGGCCGGTGGCGCGGGCCGGGTTCGCCGTCACGGTGGCGAGCGCCTCCGGCAGGGTGATGTCCGGCGCCTGCCCGGGCAGCAGGAAGGCCGCCATCAGCAGGCTCGCCGGCACGTAATCCGACGACAGGATGTCGAGGTGCCCGGCCTCGGCGAGCGCCAGGGCCGCGACGTTGCCCGAATGCGAGCCGCCGCGGATCAGGTTCGGCGCGCCCATCATCACGGTGAGGCCCTGACCGTGGGCGGCCTCGGCCGCCTCCCGGGTGGTGGGGAACTCGGCGAGCCGCACCCCTTCGTCGACCGCGAGTTCGACATCCTGCAGGGTGGTGTCGTCGTGGCTCGCCAGCGGGATGTTCATCTCGCGGGCGAACTGGACGAGGGCCGGGCGATTCTGCGCGTTGAGCGCCTTGCCGTCGCGGATCTTGCGCTCGGTGTTGGCGAGGATCTCTTCCATCGGCCGGCCGCCGCGGGTGGCGTAGGTGTAGTACTTCTCCATGTCGCGGAACTGCCGCTGGCCCGGGGTGTGGTCCATCAGCGAGATCAGGCCCACGGGGTAGCGGGCCGTGAAAGCCGCCACCGTGTCGAGCACGTCCGCGGAGGGCAGTTCGCAGCGCAGATGCGTGAAATGCTCGGCCCGGAACAGATCCTGGACGCGGGCGGTGGCGATGGCGCCCGCAAGCTGCTCCAGCTCGGAGCCGAGGCCGCTGCCATCCGGATCGCTGCCGGCACGCAGCGAATCGAACACCGTGGTGATGCCCGAGGCGGTGATCTGCGCGTCGTAGGCCAGCACCGCGCCGAGCGGGTGCCAGCGGACCTTCGGACGCGGCGCGTAATGGCTCTCCAGATGGTCGGTGTGCAGTTCGATCAACCCGGGGATCAGGTGGTCGCCGCCGAGATCGAGGCCGCGGGCAGGCGGGCGGCCCTCGCCGATCTCGGCGATCGCCCCGTCGGAAACCGCGAGCCAGCCGCGCTGCACCCGATCGGGCAGGACCAGGGTCGCGTTCTCGATGATGAAGTCGTCCATCGTCTCCGTCCTCAGGCTGCCCGGGCGCGCGGCGCGAAATGGGTGACGTCGACCACCCGAGTCGCCACAGCATCGCGCATCTCGCTGTCGTGGAAGATGCCGAGCACGCCGGCGCCCCCTGTCAGCTTCTCGCGCACGAGATCGGCCACCACGGCGCGGTTCTGCGCGTCGAGGGAGGCGGTCGGCTCGTCGAGCAGCAGCAGCGGCCGGTCGGCGATCAGGCCCCGGGCGATGTTGACCCGCTGCTGCTCTCCGCCCGAGAAGGTCGCGGGCGGCAGGCCCCAGAGCCGTTCGGGCAGGTTGAGCCGGGCGAGAAGATCCTTCGCACGGGTCCGCGCCGCCGCTTGGTCGAGACCGCCCTCCCGGCCGGCCGCCTCGACCACGTCGAGGGCCGAGACCCGCGGGATCACCCGCAGGAATTGCGACACGTAGGCGATCACCCGCGCCCGGAGCGCCAGCACTGCCCGCGGATCGGCCTGTACCACGTCGACGATCGTGTCGCCGTCGCGGACCAAGATGGCGCCGCCGTCGCAGCGATAATTGCCGTAGGCCATCTTGAGGAGCGAAGATTTGCCGGCTCCGGACGGGCCGCCCAGCACAACGCACTCGCCGGGTTCCACGGACAAGCTGACGCCGCCAACCACCGGCAGCACCACCCCGTCGCGCAGATGCAGGGTGAAGCTCTTGGCGACGTCCTGGAAGGTGAGGAGCGCGGTCATGCGGCAAGCACCGAGGAGACGAGGAGCTGGGTGTAGGCGTGCTCGGGATCGTCGAGCACCCGGTCGGTCAGGCCGGTCTCGATGACGCGGCCGGCCCGCATCACGGCGATCCGGTGCGAGAGTAGCCGCGCCACCGCGAGATCGTGGGTCACGATGATCACGGCGAGCCCGAGTTCGGCCGAGAGCCGACGGATCAGGTCGAGGAGCCGGGCCTGGACCGAGACATCGAGACCCGAGGTCGGCTCATCCATCAGCACGAGGCGCGGACCCGTGACGAGGTTGCGGGCGATCTGCAGGCGCTGGCGCATCCCGCCCGAGAACTGGCTCGGCGGGTCGTCGATCCGGCCGGCATCGATCTCCACCCGGCCGAGCCAGTCGGTGGCCTGGGCGCGGATCCGACCGTAATGGCGCTCGCCGAGCCCCATCAGGCGCTCGCCGACATTGCCGCCGGCCGAGACCGCCATGCGCAGGCCCCGCGTCGCGTCCTGGCGCACGAAGCCCCAGTCGGTGCGCATCAGCGCCCGGCGCCCGGCCTCGCTCAGGCCGGCGAGGTCGCGCAGCGCCCCATCCCGCATCCGGTACGACACCGTCCCGGAATCCGGGGCCAGCTCGGTGGCGATCAAGGAGAGCAGCGTCGACTTGCCGGAGCCGGATTCGCCCACGATCGCCAGCACCTCGCCGGGGACGAGATCGAACGAAACGTCGGCGCAGGCGAGCCGGGGGCCGTAGCGCTTGGTCAGGCCGCGGACCTGAAGCAACGGTTCGGTCATCGGGTCACCTCTTCGGCGCTGGGCAGAAAGGGGGGATCGAGGCGGAAGCTGTAGCCGTAGCGCTCGAAGCCGAGGCGCTCGTAGAAGATATGCGCCGGCTTGGCATCGACGTTCGACGACAAAGCGAGCTTGTAGCAGCCCCGCGCCTGGGCGAGGCGGAACGCCTCGTGCATCATCGCCCGGCCGAGTCCGCCGCCGCGCTGCCCGGACGAGACCACGACGCTCTCGACCAGCGCCGAGGGCATGCCCCAATGGGCGATGTTGTCGAGGATGATGAGGCAGAAGGTGCCGACGACCGTGCCATCGACCTCGGCCACGTAGAGTCCGTAATCGGGGTAGGCCGTCTCGAGCCGGTCGAGGAGCGCCTCAGCCTGCTCCAGGGTGGCCACCCGCCCGCTGTTCAGCGCGGCGTAGAGGTCGAGGACAGCCGGGAGGTCGGGCGTCCCGGCCCGGCGGACCGTGAGACCGGTCATATCGCGTCTCCCGTACCGACATGCCCGTCCGCGCGGCGCCCCTCGCAATGGTCGGTGTCCGAGCACACGAACATCCGCCGCCCGGCATCGTCGAGCAGCACCTCGTCGAGATAGACGCCCTCGGCCCCGCACAGCGCGCACGGGTGCGTAAATTCCTGCACCCGGAACGGATGGTCCTCGAAGTCGAGGCTGCGCACGCGCGTGTAGGGCGGCACCGCGTAGATCCGCCGCTCGCGCCCCGCGCCGAACAGCTGAAGCGCCGGGCAGTCGTCCATCTTGGGGTTGTCGAATTTCGGCGTCGGCGACGGGTCCATCACGTAGCGGCCGGCGACCTCCACCGGGTAGGCGTAGGTGGTGGCGATGTGCCCGTGCCGGCTGATATCCTCGTAGAGCTTCACGTGCATGGCCCCGTACTCGGCGAGCGCGTGGAGCTGGCGGGTCTCGGTCTCGCGCGGTTCGAGGTAGCGCAGGGGCTCGGGGATCGGCACCTGATAGACCAGGGTCTGGCCCTCGGTGAGCGGCGTCTCGGGGATGCGGTGGCGGGTCTGGATCACCGTCGCCTCCGCGGTGCGGGTGGTGGTGGCCACCCCGGAGGTCTTGGCGAAGAACCGGCGGATCGAGACCGCATTGGTGGTGTCGTCGGCGCCCTGGTCGATGACCTTGAGCACGTCCGCCCGGCCAAGGATCGCGGCCGTCACCTGCACGCCGCCGGTGCCCCAGCCATAAGGCATCGGCATCTCGCGGGAGGCGAAGGGCACCTGATAGCCCGGCACCGCGATCCCCTTGAGGATCGCCCGGCGGATCATCCGCTTCGTGCCCTCGTCGAGATAGGCGAAGTTGTAGCCGGATTGCTGCTGGGACGTCGGGTTCACATCCCCTCTCCCCGCCTGCGGGGAGAGGGTTTTGCCGACCTCGTCGTCGGCGAAACGAGGCGGCAGCCGAAGGTGAGGGGGCGCCGACGGAGGCGCCCGACCCGGAAACTCCCCCTCACCCTCGCCCTTCGGGCTTGCCGCGTCGACGACGAGGTCGCCGCAGCCCTCTCCCCGCGCGCGGGGAGAGGGGAAAGTCTGTGTCCCGCTCATTCCGCGGCCTCCTGCATCTCGACGGGCTCGGATCTGTGCTCGAATTCAGCCCTTAGCCGGCGAACCAGCTCCAGCTCCGCCTGGAAGTCGACGTAGTGGGGCAGCTTGAGGTGCTCGACGAAGCCGGTCGCCTGCAGGCTGTCGCAATGGGCCAGAACGAATTCCTGGTCCTGCGCCGGGCTTACCACCGGCTCGCCCAGCTCCTCGGCGCGCAGCGCCCGGTCGACCAGCGCCATCGCCATGGCCTTGCGCTCGCTCTGGCCGAAGCTCAGCCCGTAGCCCCGGGTGAATTGCGGCGGCGCCGCGCCCGAACCCTTGAACTGGTTGACCATCTGGCACTCGGTGAGCTGCACCCGGCCGAGCGGCACCGCGAAGCCCAACTCCTCGGGCACGAACTCCACGGCCACCTCGCCGACCCGGATCTCGCCCACGAACGGGTGGGTGCGGCCGTAACCCCGCTGGGTCGAGTAGGCGAGACCGAGGACGAAGCCCTCGTCGCCCCGGGCGAGCGCCTGGAGACGCAGGGCCCGGTCGGCCGGGTAATCCACGGGCTCGCGGGTGAGGTCGCCCACGGGGGCGCCCTCGTCCGGCGGCGAAGCCTCGATCAGCCCGTCCTGGGCCAGCAGGTCTGTGACCCGCGGACAGAGCGCGGCATCGGCGCGGGGCTCGGCCTCGGCGGCGGTCTCGGTCTCACCCTCCGCGGCCAGCGCGAAGTCGATCAACCGATGCGTGTAGTCGAAGGTCGGCCCGAGCACCTGCCCGCCCGGCAGGTCCTTGAAGGTCGCCGAGACCCGGCGGGCCACCGCCATGGCGCCAGTCTCGAGCGGCACGGAGGCGCCGAAGCGCGGCAGAGTCGTCCGATAGGCGCGGACCAGGAACACCGCCTCGACCAGGTCGCCGCGGGCCTGCTTCAGGGCGAGCGCCGCGAGATCGGGGTCGTAGAGCGAGCCCTCGGTCATCACCCGGTCGACCAGCAGCGCCATCTGCTCGCGGATCTGCGCCACGGACAGTTCCGGCACGGAGGTGTCGCCCCGGCGCGCCTCGGCGAGCAGCCGGTGGGCGTTGTCGATGGCGGCCTCGCCGCCTTTGACGGCCACATACATGGGTCAGCCCTCCGTGGCGGCAGTGGAGCGCGGCAGCCCGGCGACGCGGCCGGGAGCGGTCAGGATCAGGTCGACGCCGAGGGGGAAATCCGCGCGGTTCCCGGCGAGCAGCGCGACGAAGCCCTCCGGCAGCGGCGCCAGCGCGACGCGGGCAGTGCCGCGGATGCCCGGCCCGGTGAGGCACAGCCCCTCCCCCGCGGTGATCGTTTCCAGGGCGAACACCAGGGTGGTGGAGGTGTCGGGATAGGCCGGCGTACCGGGGGCGAAGGCGTCGAGCGGCGGGCAGCGCGCCGGATCGCTGATCAGCGCGAAGGCGGCCGCGGCCGGATCCTCCGTGAGGGGAGCGCCGGTGTGGAAGCGCAGGTAGGCGCCGACCGCGGGCGACGCCGCGAGCCCCGCATCGAGCCAGACCGGCGTGTCGGCGTCGGCCAGGGTGAGCGCGACGGCGGCGAGTTCCGGGGTCAGCGGCGCCGGCGGATTCAGGCCCGGGGTGAGCGTCCGTGGCAGCCCCGGCCGGGCGAGGGCATCCATCACGGCGCGGAACGTCGCCTGCGCGTCGTGGACGGGATCGGCGAAGCCGGGTGCGAGCATGCTCAATCCTCCCCACGGGCGACGGTCAGGAACTCGACCCGCGTGGCGGCAGTCTGCCGCGCCGCCTTCCGGCGATCCGCCTCGGCCCGGTTGGCGGCATCCGCCAGGGCGGCCGCGACGTGGGCGCGTCGCGCCGGATCCTGCCAGAGCGCGTCGAGGATCGCGGCGAGGCGCGCCTTCGTCCGGTCGCGGCCGAGATGGTAGGCGAATCCCGTGCCCCCATCCGCCAGACGGATCGCCGCCCGGGTGACGCTGACCTCGCCGACATGGAACGGGCGCCCATCGCCGCCGATCCGGCCGGTGGCCATCACGAGGCCGGTCTCTGGCGCGCGCAAGTCCTCGGCAGCGGGGACATCAAGCCGCGTCAGCGCGACTTCCAATTCAGTTCGGCTGGCGTCGGCGCACAGGGCCATCACGGCCTGTCGGGCCACGATCTCGGGTCCGGGTTCAGGGCCTGCCGGGTTCGGGGTCATAGCGAATCCCTCCGTCGCGTCGTTGTATAGATCTATAGACAACTGGCGCGCGCCGGACAAATGAAGTTTGGATGACAGGATGGATGCAGAGGCACAGGCGCCCGGCCTCGTCCGGGGCGAAGGGCTGACGGCGTGGCGGCAGATCGCCGACACCCTCACGGCCGATATCGCGGCGGGGCGATACGCGCCCGGCCAGCAACTGCCCACCGAGGCGGCGCTCGCGGCGCGCTTCGCGGTGAACCGGCACACCGTACGCCGGGCGCTCGCCGCCCTGGCCGAGGGCGGCCTCGTGCGCGCCAGCCAGGGCCGCGGCACCTTCGTGGAGGAGCCGCGGCTCGCCTACCCGATCGGGCCGCGCACCCGCTTCTCGGAGATCGTCGCCGAGGCCGGCCGGGAAGCCTGGGGCGATCTCATCGCCTCGGCCACCGTCGCAGCCGCGCCCGAGCCGGCGGCGGCGCTGGCCATCGCCCCCGGCGCGCCGGTGCTGGAACTGCTGACGGTCCACCGGGCCGACGACGCGCCACTCTCCACCTCGCTGACCTGGGTACCGTTGCCGCGCTTTGCGGGCTTCGCCGAGGCCTATGCCGAGCGCGGCTCGATCACCCGGGCGCTCGCGGCCTGCGGCGTCCACGACTACACGCGGCTCTCGACACGCATCCACGCCCGCCCGGCCGAGGCCCAGGAGGCGGCGCGGCTCGACATCGCGCCGGGGCGGGTCGTGCTGGTGGTGTCGAGCGTCAATATCGATCCCGCGGGCGTGCCGATCCAGGCGAACCGGACCCTGTTCGCCGCCGACCGGGTGGAGCTGGTGATCGGCGGCTGAGGGCCGGAGCGTGTCAGTCTGCATGACGGGGTCCCAAAGGGACGAGTCCCTTTGGAAACCATGACCGGCTCAGCGCGCCGCCGGCCCGATGAGTGCCCGCCGGAGCCGGGTCGAGACCCAGTCGATCGCCGCCACGGTGACGAGGATCATCAGCACCAGGAAGGCGACCTGCTGCAGTTCCAGCACGCGGATCAGCTCGGTCAGGTATTGGCCGATGCCACCTGCGCCGACGATGCCGATGATCGTCGCCGAACGGGTGTTCGATTCGAAGAAGTACAGCACTTGGCTCGCCAGAACCGGCAGCACCCCGGGGATCAGCCCGAAGCGGATCCGGTGCAGGCTTGAGCCGCCCGAGGCGACGACGCCCTCGCCGGGGCGCCGGTCGCAGGTCTCGATCGCCTCCGAGAACAGCTTGCCGAGAGCCCCGAAATCCGAGCACGCGATGGCGAGTGCCCCCGCGAAGGGGCCCAAGCCCACGACGTTGATCCAGATCAGCGCCCAGATCAGCACGTCGACCGAGCGCATCACGTCGAGACCGCGCCGCACGGCGAAATGCGCGAACGGGTTGGACACGACGTTGCGCGCCGCCAAAAACGCGACCGGGAAGGCCAGGATCGCCGCCGTCAGAGTGCCAACAAACGCGATGCCCAGCGTCTCGCCGAGCGCGTGCAGGAAGGTCCAGAGATGGCCCTCCGGGGACGGCGGCAGCATCAGCACCGCAAAGGAGCCGAGCCGCCCGAGGCCGTTGAGGATCCGCGCCATGGAAACGTCGAGGCGCCAGCATGCCAGGGCGGCAAGGCCGATCAGGACACCGAGCCCGAGGCCGAACCGGGCCCGTGCGGCCCAATCCACCCGAAACTGCGCCGGATAGCGACCGCGCAGCCGCGCGAGATTGTCCTGCGCCTCAGCCCGCAGGTTTCCGGTACGGGCCGCGCTCATCGGAGGCTCTCCGGGCCGATCAACCGGTGGCGGACCTGCTCGGTAACGAGGTCGATGCAGAACACCGTCAGGATGATCAGCACGAGGATCGCACTCACATCCGCGTAGTAGAAATTGCGAATCGCGCCCAGGAACTCCTGGCCGATACCGCCCGCGCCGACGAAGCCGAGAACGGCCGCCCCGCGCACGTTGATCTCGAACCGCAGCAGCCCGTAGGAGGCAAAGTTCGACAGAACCTGTGGCAGCACTGCGAAGCGCACCGTCTCGACCCAGGTGGCGCCCGCGGCGGACAGACCCTCGACGGGGCGCATGTCGATGTTCTCGACCACCTCGGAGAACAGCTTGCCCAGCGCCCCCGTGGTGTGGATCGCGATGGCCAGCACGCCAACCATCGGGCCGAGGCCGAAGGCGATCACGAAGATCAGCGCGAACACGATGTCCGGGACGGTGCGGCAGACCTCCAGGAAGCGCGTGGTCAGCAGACGCAGCACGCGCGACCGCATGAGGTTGGCGGAGGCGGCGAAGCTGAGGACGAACCCCGCGAGCCCCCCGAGCAACGTGCCGAGATAGGCCATCAGCAGGGTCTCGCCCAGCAGCGCCAACCAGCCGGACAGGCCCCAGTACCACTCGCGCAGGTCGGCGACCGGGTGGTCGAGGCCGACCGGCGGCAGGATCTGCCGGATGTAGGCGGTGAACTTGCCGATGTTCTCGGCGAAGGTCAGCGGCCGCACCTCGGCGACGAGCCCCGCCAGCACGGCGAGCACCGCCATGAGTGCAAAGCCCGCGAGCGTGCGGCGGCGCGCGGCGCCGGTCGCCGCCGCGTAGAGGCCGGAGAGGGCGGCTTCCCGCTCCGGCGGCAGCTTGGTCAGGCTACGCAAGGCCGACGGTCCGGATCAGGATTTCTTGCGTTGCTTGTCGTTGAACCGCAGCATGTCGATGACCGGCTGGTAGTCCTGGATCGTCGCCGGGATGATGCCGAGATCCTTGCCGTCCGACAGCCGGTCGAAGGCCGCCTTGTCGGCGGTCGGCAGGGCGAGGAGTGCGTCGCGGATCTTGGCCTTCAGGTCGTCCGGCAGGCTGGACAGCACGGCGTAGGCATCCCCCGGCAGGAGATCGGACTTGAACACGATCCGGAAGTCGTCCTTCGTCATCGGTCGCCCCTGGGCATCCTTGACGATGCCCTTGGTCAGCATGCGGGCGAGGTTGTTGTCGGCCGCCGAATTCCAGAAGTTCGCCGCCGCGTCGGCGGTGCCCTGGGTCAGCGCCAGCACGGCGTTCTCGTGGCTGCCGGCAAAGAAGACCTTGCCGAAGAACTTGTCCACATCGTAGCCGGCCCGCCGCAGGAAGAAGCGCGGCGCCTGGTTGCCCGAGGTGGAGTTCGGATCGACCAGGGCGAGGTTCTTGTCCTTGAGATCGGCGACCGTCCGGTACGGGCTGGAGGCCAGCACGTAGACCACGGAATAGTAGCCCGAGATGCCGGTCTCGTGCTTCGGGCTCGCGACAGGCTCGATCTTCACGCCGGTCATGACGGCGCGGGAGAGCGAGGCGGCGCCGTAATACCCGATCTGGATGTTGCCGGCCCGCTGGCCCTCGATCACCGCGGCGTAGTCGCTCGCCACCCGCAGCTTCACCGGCACGCCGAGCGCCTTGCCCAGATAACCCGCCAGCGGCGTGTAGCGCTCGACGGTGCCGCTGGCGTTCTCCGCCGGGATGACCGCCAGCGTCAGCTCGGGATACTTGGCCTTCCAATCCTGGGCGGCGGCCGGCAGGCCGAGCAGGGCGAGGGCCGCGGCGGCGGCGGCGAGGGTGCGTCGAGTGATCATCGTGCGGTCCTTCGGCGTTGGTGCGGGCTTCGGCCGCCCTCTGGGTCGGCCGGGCGTTTCCCGATCTGTCGTTTGTTTTGGGGCCGGGGCCCGATTCATGCGCCGAGGGCGGCCTCGCGGATTGGCCGGGCCGGAACGCGGCCCGGCAGCGCCGCCCGCTGCTCCGCCTCCCGCTGGGCCGAATCGTCCAAGACCTCGCCGGCCTCCAGCCCGTAGAGCCGGCGCGCCACATCCTCGGTCAGGTCGAACGGCCCGCCCTCGAACACCACGCGGCCGGCCGCGAGTCCGACGAGGCGGTCGCAATAGGCGCGCGCGAGGTCGAGCGAGTGCAGATTGCACAGCACGGTTATGCCGTAGCGCCGGTTCACCTCGGCGAGCGCGTCCATCACGAGGCGCGTGTTGCGCGGATCGAGGGAGGCCACCGGCTCGTCTGCCAGCAGGATCTGCGGCTCCTGCACGAGGGCGCGGGCGATCGCCACGCGCTGCTGCTGGCCGCCCGACAAGCCGTCGGCCCGCTGGCCGGCGAACTCGCCCATGTCGAAGCTGTCCAGCGCCGCGAGCGCCATTGCCCGGTCCTCGTCGGACCACAGGCGCAGCAGGGCCCGATGGCTCGGCACGTGGCTGAGCCGCCCCATCAGCACGTTGGTCATCACATCGAGGCGTCCGACGAGATTGAACTGCTGGAAGATCATGGCGCAGCGCGTGCGCCACTCTCGCAGATGCCGCCCCTTCAGGGCCGTGACGTCGCGCCCGTCGTGGAGGATACGGCCCGAACCCGGGTCCGCCAGCCGGTTGATCAGCCGCAGCAACGTCGATTTGCCGGCGCCGGACCGGCCGATCACCCCGACAAAGCTGCCCGGCTCGATTCGCAACGTGACGCCGTCCACGGCACGCCGGTCACCGTACTGGCGCGTAAGATCCTCGATGACGAGCATGCATCCATCCGCTGCGGAATGGCCGCAGCTAGACGCTGCTTACGCGACGATTGGATGACGAATACATGTCGATGTTGTTTGCCGGCGCAGGATATCTACCCGATAGCGGCCTCACGTGTCGTATCGATCGAGGAATGCTTCGATCGACAGGGCGCGGAAATCCGGAAGCGCACGGCGCAGGCGTTCGTGGTCCCAGTCCCACCACGCGAGGCGCTCCAGCCGCGCGGCGATATCCTCGGGGAACCGGCGCCGGACCGGCCGGGCCGGGTTGCCGACCACGATCGCGTAGGGGGCGACGTCGCGCGTGACGATTGCGCCCGCCCCCACCACCGCACCGGTGCCGATGGTTCGGCCGGGCAGGACCACCACGCCGTGGCCGATCCAGACATCGTGGCCGATCGTAACGGGGCTCGCCCGGCGCCGGTCGAAGAAGGCCGGCTCGTCCGCTTCCTCGGGCCAGTAGGCACGCGCCCGATAGGTGAAGTGGGCCTGCGAGGCGCGCTCCATCGGGTGGTTGCCCGGGTTGATCCGCACGCTGGCGGCGATCGAGCAGAACTTGCCGATCGCCGTGTAGATCACCTCGCCATCCTGGCCGATATAGGAATAATCGCCGAGGCTCGTCTCGGTCAGGCGGGTGCGGGCGCCGATCTCGGTGTATCGGCCGAGTCGGCAGGATTCGACCCGGGCGCTGAGGTCGATGGCGGGTGCGAGGCCGAGGGGCGGAGAGACCTTGGGAACCTCAGCCATGGGACGCACCGAAGGGCAGGCGCGCCAGGAGCCGGAACGGCCCGCCCGCATCCTGGGTCAGGAGGCAGATCGCGTCGATCGTCACCGGCTCCCGGCCCGAGGCGGCGTAGGCCTCGGCGAGGCGGCGGTGCCAGCCGTCGCGATCGGGCTCCGGCAGGGCATCGGTCAGGGTCATGTGGAAGCGGAAGGCCTCGAACACGTGCGGATAGCCCCAGCGGTCGAGCAGGGCGCGGCCGCGCGGATCCAGGCGCTCCGGCCGGCGCTTGGCGCGTTCGGACTCGGTGAGCGGCGCCCGTAGGGGCTCCAGGGCCGCCACGCATTCGGCCGCGAGCAGGCCGAGTTCCGGCGGCGGCGCCTCCGGCACCAGGGCGAGGAACCGCCCGAGGGCCGCAACCCGCAGCAGCCCGAGCGCCACCGGCGGGTGGGCGGTCGCGAGGCCGCGGGCGGCGACGACGAGATCGGCCTCCGTTACCCCCGGCGCAAGGCGCATCGGCGCCTTGAGCGTCGCGTGGAAGCCGTAGACCCGGGCCCCCGCGTTGACGGCAGCAAGCTCGCCCAGTCCCGCCGGGTGTGCGACCGCCTCCCCGGAGGCGGTGTCGTACCCGAGCACGCTCCGGCCGAAGGCCTCCAGGGGGCAGCCCGGGGTGGGCAGCCAATACAGGGCATAGCGGCGCGTCACGTCTTCACCTCCGGGGCGCGGGGCGACCGCGATCAGGCCGTTGGCGCATAGGGCCGAGCCTCGGCGGCCCGGCGCGGGCGGACATCCATGGCGTTGCCGCGCCACACGATCGCGCTCTGCACCCAGGCGCCCAACCAGATCGCCGGGATCAGGGCATCGCGCACCAGGAAGGCCGCCAGCATGCGGGGCGCGCGCCGCCAGCCGGCGCGGATCGCGAGCCCGACCTCGGCGGCATAGCACAGCGCCGCGAGGCATGCAGCGCCGACGAGCCCGGCGAGGCTGCCGGCCCAGAGCGCCAGCAGCAGCGCCGGCAGCAGGACGCCGCTGCCGATCTCGGGGGCGAAGAACAGCGGGAAGGTCACCCGGCGCAGCCGAGCCCAGCGCAGCTGCCGCGCCCAGACCTCCCGGAACCCGCGCGGGCCCAGCGGCTGCTCGAACGGGCTCGCCACGAGGTGGACGCGCTTGCCGGCGGCCCGCACGAGCTTGGTGGCGGCCGCGTCCTCGGCGATCTCGGCGGCAAGCGCCTGGAGTCCACCGTGCGCCTCCAGGAACGGCTTGTGCCAGAGCATGCTCTTGCCCTGCGCGAAGCCCAGGCCGAACGCCTCGGCGGCGTATTGCCAGCGCGCCTGGAGGGTGTTGAGGAAGGCGCATTCCACCTCGGCCATGAAGCTGCCGGGGCGGGCGCCCACGGGGGTCGAGCAGACGAGGCCGGTGTCGTCGCGCCACGCTGCCTGGAGGCGCTGGAGGTAATCCGGCGGCATGGCCACGTTGGAATCGGCGAGCACCACCCACTCGTGGGCGGCGGCGCGCCAGCCGCGCAGGCAGTTGTTCAGCTTGGGATTGTCGCTCACGCGCTCGTCGCCGAGGATCAGGCGGGCCGGCACCCGGGGGTGGGCGGCGATCAGGCGCTCGACCAGGGGCACGATCGGATCGGTCGGGTCGGCCACGCAGAAGATCAGCTCGTAGGCGGGATAGTCGAGGCGGAAACTCCGGGTGAGCATCTCCTCGCTGTAGGCTTCCAGGCCGCGCAGGGGGCGGACCAGGGAGACGGGCGCCCCGGCCGGAAACCGCGACGGCCCGTGGACCGTGCCGAGGCGCCGGGCCGCGATGGCGATGCTGCCGATCTGGACGAGGGACAAGAGCGCGCCGAGGGCGAGAGCCGGCTCCGTGGCGTCAATCATGCGGGTCCCCGTTTAGCGTCGTGCGCGGCCCGGTCGCTAACGGCCGGACCGCGTCAGTCGTGTGACACGCGCGGGATGGAGCCGGGATTCACCGGCCCGTCGCGTCCTGGCATCCCGGGTTTCCAAAGGGCTCAGCCCTTTGGCGGGTGCTCAGGGCAGAGCCCTGAGATGGTCACCAGGGCTCTGCCCTGGACCCGCGAAAGGTCTCGACCTTTCGAAACCAAGACGGGAGCCATCCGCGCTCTCGTCGGGCAGGTCCTCAGAACCGGGCAGGTCCTCAGAACCGGACGGTGAAGTTGCCCTTCACGGCCTGGTCCTGCGCGCGGCTGCCGGTCTGGCCGGTATAGGCCACGCCGAGCGTCGCGTTCGGCGCCACCGCCAGATCCAGCCCGACCTGCGCCACCAGCGCGTCCCGGTCGATCGGAACGCCCGCGCTCAGGAACGCCGGGCCGCCCGAACCGAACCGCAGCAGCGCCGTCGGGACCACGTCCCCGAACGCGCGCCGGTAGCCGACCAAGCCCCGCAGCGTCACCGGCAGGCCCAGACCCAGATCCAGGCTCGTCTGCGCCCGCACGCCCGCGGTCACCGCGCCCAGGTCGTAGTCACGCGCGAAGCTCACGAGCGCCGCCGCGCCCCCGGCCTCGGTAAACCCGTCCCGCCGGATCCCGACATAGGCTCCGCCCACGAACGGCTCGACATACGACGCCGCCGGCTGAACCGCGACCGCGGCCCCGTCCTTCGACACCAGAGCCGCCACGGCCCGCTCACCCAGCGGGATCTTCCAGCCGATCTCGCCGAAACCCTGGATCGTGGAGCCGCCGCCATGCCCGCTCAGGGTGTCGGACAGCCCGTACAGGACAGCCCGGCGCGTGCGCGCATCCGTGTCGGCGTAGAGCGCGCCCAGCCGCAGCGACAGCGGCCCGACCTCGTAGCCGCCGTAGACGCCGCCGAACCCGCTCTTCATCGTCGCGCTCTCCGCCCGGCTCTGGCCGCCGACCCGGCCGGCGCTGTCGAGGTAGGCTTCGGTGTAGCCGCCGACCACGCCGAAGCGCAGCCCGTTGGCCAAGCGTATGTCCGCGCCCGCCGCGAAGCCCGCGATCTGCCGGTCGAGGTCGAACGCGTTGCCGCCGCCATCGGCCGTGCCGAACGAACCGAAGCCCTGGCCCCAGAGCCCGAACACCTGCGGGTCGAGGGTGCGCACCGGCACGTTGGCCACCACCGGCTGCCGGCCAGGCAGGTCGGCCGTGTGAGTGGCCGGCAGGGTGCCGTAGTCGAGCCCGGTGCCGGGATTGCCCCAGCGCAGCCGGTCGAGCACGGCCTCGCGCACAAAGAAGGCGGTCTCGTAGGCGGTCGAGACGGTGCTGGCGTGGATGTCGCCCGCCAGCGCCCGGAAGCCGCTCTCCGCCTCGCCGGTGGTGAAGCCGACCGCCGCGTCGAACAGCCGGCCGGCGCCGACCGCCTGGACGGCGTTGGCCGCCGCGATGCCGTTGCGG